>CAVZNK010000025.1:0-44297 GCA_963776555.1 uncultured Gaiellaceae bacterium
ATTTCCTCGACGCGCGCGCGCCTCGACAGCCGCTCTTCGGCGTCTTCGGAGAGCTCGACGGAAGGCAGGCCACCGTTCGTGAACCGGGCGTATAGGTCGACGAGCGCCTGCCTGATCGCCTCGATGTCGTCCGGCGCCGCGACGACCCCGGACCCGGTCTCGCGGACGAGCTCGGCGGCCGCCCCGTCGGGCGGGACGACGGCGAGGATCGGGCGTCCCGCAGCGATGTACTCGAACACCTTCCCGGACAGGACTCCCCGGCCTCGCCCGCCTGCGTCCGGCACGAGCAGCAGCAACGCCTCCGACTCGCGCTGGAGCCGCAGCGAGTCGGCGCGAGGGAGGTAGTCCACGAGCTCGAGCCGGTCACCGAAGTCGAGCGACTCCGCCCACTCGCGATCCGACGAGCGGAAGTCCCCGACGAACCGTGCGACCCCGTCCAGATCGGCGTCGTGGAACGCCTGGAGGAACGGACGCGGGTCGCGGCGCCCGAAGAAGCTGCCCGTGTGCGTGATGCGGAAGCGGTTCCCCGGCTTGTACTCGAGACCGGCGAAGTCGTCGAAGTCGCAGCCGTTTGCGACGACGCGCACGGTCCCGCGGGCTTCGAGCCCGCGCACCTCGTCCGCGATCGCCTCGGAGACACAGGTCACCGCATCGGCCCGGCCGGCGACGAGACTCGCAACCTGCTCGTTCACTGCCTGGCGCGCGCGTGCCGCGGTCGTGTCGTCGCGGCGATGCTGGTTCGCGACGATCGGGTCGCGCAGATCGGCGATCCACCGTGCTCCGGTCGCCCGCTGCACGGCCGCACCGACGAAGTGGACCGACGTCGGTGGCGACGTCGTGATCACCGCGTCGATGCCCTCGCTGCGAGCGATACGGAGTGCGGCCGGAATGGCTGTGAGGTTCCAGGTCACGCTCGCGTCCGGCAGCAGCAGGCGTCGCGCCGTGACCTGCGCCTGCACCAGCACGCGGCCGAGCCCATCGGCAGCCTGCAGCTCCTCGGCAGGCTTCCGTGCGCGGGGGCCGAGGTAATGCGCCCGATGCACCCAGGCCTGGGTCGGCACGCGCAGGTCGGGATCGCGATGCACCCACTTCGGATCGTCCGGTGCGAGGACGTGCGTCTCGACGCCGAGCGCCGGCAGGTACTGCGCGAACTTGAGCGGGCGCTGCACGCCGCCGCCGCCCGCGGGCGGGAAGTACATCGTCACGAGCAGCACCTTCACGGCCGCGAAGCGTAGACCGGTGGCTCAGCTGGCTGCGCCGGCCTCCCTGGCTGCCGCGATCGTCACGTCGATCTCGGTATCCCCGTGCGCCGTCGACACGAACCCGGCCTCGAACTGCGACGGAGCCAGATAGACGCCGCGGTCGAGCATCCCCCGGTGGAAAGAGGCGAAGCGGTTCATGTCCGCGGTCCTCGCCGTGCCCCAGCTCGTCACGGGCACCTCTGCGAAGAAGAGGCCGAACATCGAGCCCGCCCTCGCGACCTGCACGCCGTCGAGCGAGCGGAGTCCTGCTTCGAGGCGGGCCGCAACGCGCTCGAGCTCGTCCCACACGCCCGGCTCGGCGAGGGCGCGTAGCGTCTCGATGCCCGCCGTCATGGCCAGTGGGTTCCCGGACAGCGTTCCCGCCTGGTAGACGGGCCCCGCCGGGGCCACGAGCTCCATGAGCTCGCGCCGCCCTCCATAGGCGCCGACCGGGAGGCCGCCGCCGATCACCTTCCCGAGCGTCGTCAGGTCGGGCGCGATGCCGTAGAGCGCCTGCGCGCCGCCGGGATGGACGCGGAAGCCGGTCATCACCTCGTCGAAGACGAGAAGCGCCCCGTGCGCCGACGTCAGCTCGCGGAGGCCCTCGAGGAAGCCCGGCTGCGGGAGGACGAGCCCCATGTTCCCGGCGACCGGCTCGACGATCACGGCCGCAATGTCGTCGTGCCGGGCGAAGAGCTCCTCGACCGCGGCGAGATCGTTGTACGGCGCCGTCAGCGTGTCGGCGACGGCACCCGGCGTCACCCCGGGCGAGTCGGGCAGGCCGAGCGTGGCGACGCCGGAACCCGCCTGCACGAGCAGGAGATCCGCGTGGCCGTGGTAGCAGCCGACGAACTTCACGATCTTCGCGCGCTCCGTGAACGCCCGCGCGACCCGCAGGGCGCTCATCGTCGCCTCGGTCCCCGAGCTGACGAAGCGCACGAGCTCGATGCTCGGCATCGCTGCCTGCACGAGCCTCGCGAGCTCGAGCTCGAGCGGGCTCGGCGCGCCGAAGCTCGTCCCCTTCCGAAGCGCCTCCCCGAGTGCGGCGACGACGCGCGGATGGGCGTGCCCGAGGATCAGCGGCCCCCAGGAGAGGACGTAGTCCACGTACCGGTTCCCGTCGACGTCGACGAGGTACGCGCCCTCCCCGCGCTCGATGAACGGCGGGCTGCCGCCGACCGCGCGGAACGCGCGCACCGGTGAGCTCACCCCACCGGCCAGGAGGGTCGTCGCCTCGGCGAAGAGGCGCTCGGACGTTTCCCTGCTCACACGCGTGCTCCGGCGAGTGCCTGCACGACCGACTCGGCGGCCGCCTCGCCGGAGGCGATGCAGTCGGGAACGCCCACGCCGCGGTACGCCGCTCCCGCGAGAGCGAGCCCCGGGTGCTCGCGAATGCGTGCCTCGATCCGCTCGAGCCGGCCGGGTGGCCGAGGACGTACTGCGGCATCCCGAGCGGCCAGCGCTGGACCCGAACGAGCGTCGGCTCGGCCGTCACATCGAGCAGCGCGAGCTCGTCGCGCGCGAGCGAGACGAGCGCCTCGTCGGTGTCGAGCGTGACGTCACGGCCTCCGAAGCGGCCTGCGTAGACGCGTACGAGAGCACTTCCCTCCGGCGCGCGCCACTCCCACTTCTGCGAGCTCCAGCTGCAGGCGAGCACGTCCCCGCCCGCGGCGCGCGGGATCACGTACCCGTAGCCGTCGAGAGGCATCACGTCGTCCGTCGAGAACGCGAGCGTCACAACCGCCGACGACGCGTACGGGATCGCCGCGTGAGCCTCCGCGAGCTCGGCATCGAGCTCCTCGAGGAGCTCGGCCGTCACGAACCCGGGCGTCGCGACGACGACGCCGTCGGCGCGAGCCCGGTCGCCGTCGGCGAGGTCGACCTCGAAGCCGGCCGTCGTCCTTCGGACGGCGACCGCGGACCCATGCACCACTGTCGTGTGCTCGAGCGCGGCGACGAGCGCCGTCACGAGCACGTCCATGCCGCCCTCGAGCGACACGAACGGAGGCATCGAAGCAGGCGCCGACGGTGTGGCCAGCGCGCGAAGCAGGCTTCCGTGCTCGAGCTCGAGAGCGCGGAGCTGCGGAAACGTCGCCCGCAGCGAGAGCTGCTCGCCGTCGCCGCCGTAGATGCCCGTCATCAGCGGCTCCACGAGCATGTCGTACGCCTCGCGACCGAAGCGGCGCGAGACGAACGCCGCCACCGACTCGTCCCCCTCCCCCGGGGCGACGGGGACCTCCGGCTCCGCCGAGAAGCGCGCCTTGCCCGCCTCCGACAGGAGCGTGCTGTGCTCGAGAGCGTCGAGGTTCGTGGGAATCATCCCGGTCAGCCCCTCCGGCAACGGCAGAAGCTCCCGCCCACGACGGACGTACGTGCGGTGGTGCTCCGGCCGGCGACCGATCAGCTCGCCGCCGAGACCCAGCTCCTCGCACAGCCCGACGCCGCGCTCCTTGCGGGACAGGAAGCTGTCGGGCGCCGCCTCGATGACGAAGCCGCCGACGCGCTCGGTGCGAACCTTCCCTCCGAGCACGTAGTCGCGCTCGACCAGGACGACGTCCACGTCGGGAACGAGCAGTTCGACCCGGCGCGCCGCCGCGAGCCCCGCGATCCCGCCCCCCACGACGACGACCTTCACGCCGCCTTCGCTCCGTCCAGCCAAGGCGTCGCGCGCGCCCGGACGAGCTCCGCGAGCGTGGCGATGAAGAGGGGATCGTCGTTCAGTGCCGGAGGACGCTCGAGCCGCATCCCGAGCTCGGCGGCGACGGCCGCGGCGCGACGGTCGATGTCGAAGAGGATCTCGACGTGGTCGGAGACGAACCCGACCGGCACCGACACGACGTCGCGCACCCCTGCGGCGGCGCGCTCCGCAAGGTGCTCGGAGATGTCAGGGCCTGCCCACGGCTCCGGCGTCCGGCCCGCCGACTGGTATGCCCACGACCAGCGATCGTCCGGCACACCGGCACGCAGCGCCACGAGGCGGGCGGTCTCGAGGCACTGGTGACCGTACGGATCACCCCCCTCGAGCAGCCGCAGCGGGAGGCTGTGCGCGCTGAAGACGACGTGGACCCGCCCCCGCTCGTCCTCAGGCCACCGCGATACCCCCTCCTCGACGCGCGACGCGAACGCCGCGACGAGGCCGGGAGCGTCGTGGTAGCTCGGAACGTGCTCGAAGTGGATCCGCCCGCGGTAGAGCTCCAGCCCGTCCGCGACCTTCTGCTGGTACCGCGCAACGGACAGCGCGCTGAACTGAGGAGCGAGCACGAGGCTCACCGCGTCGCGTAACGCCGTCCTCCGCCATCTCGCCGACGACGTCCTCGATCCACGGAGCCCAGTGGCGCATGCCGAGGTAGCAGCGGAAATCCGCTCCCAGCTCCGCTGCGAGCGCCTCGACCTGCCTCTTCGAGACGGCGAGCAACGGAGAGCTGCCGCCGATCGCGCGGTAGTTCTCGGTGATCTCCTCGAGCACGGCGCGCGGCGTCGGCCGGCCGTGGCGGATGTCGGCGAGGTAGCCGGGGATCTCCTCGAGCGAGGCAGGCCCCCCGTAGGCCATCACGAGAACGCCGATCGGCCCGTTGCTCACCGCGACGTGCGCTCCCGCACGTGCTCGACGAGCCGGCGCACGTTGTCGACCGGCGTCTGCGGGGTCAGGCCGTGCCCGACGTTGAAGACGTGGCCCGGGCGTCCGCCGGCGCGCTCGAGCACGTCGTCGATGCGGGGGCCGAGCTCCCGCCAGGGAGCCAGGAGCGACACGGGGTCGAGATTCCCTTGCACCGGCCGGTCGAAGCCGATCCGCTCCCACGCCTCGTCGAGCGGCAGCGTCCAGTCGAGCCCGACGACGTCGCCGCCGCAGCCGACGGCGTCCGACAAGTACGCCCCCACGCCGAGCGAGAAGTTGATCACGGGCACGCCGGCCGTGGCCACCTTCGCGTACAGCTCGCGGTTGTGCGGGGCGACGTAGCGGAGGTAGTCCGCGCGACCGAGCGCGCGCCCCGCCCAGGAGTCGAACACCTGCAGCGCCTGTGCTCCGGCACGAGCCTGCGCGAGCAGGTAGTCGGCCTGAACCGTCACGAGCTTGCCGAGGAGGCGCCTCCAGGCTGCCGGCTCCGAGAGCATGAACGCCTTCGTCCTCGCGAAGTCCTTCGACGTCGAACCCTCGATCGCGTAGCTCGCGAGCGTGAACGGCGCTCCCGCGAAGCCGATGACGGGGACGTCCCGCGACTCGAGCTCGCTCCGAACCATGCGGATCGCGTCGAGCGTGCCGCTCATCGTCTCCTCCGCCGGCGGCGCGCCCAGGAGGTCGACGTCACGCCGCGACACGATCGGGTTGGCGATCCGCGGGCCGTCGCCCTTCACGAAGTCGAGATCGAGGCCCATCCCGACGAGCGGCGGGAGGATGTCCGAGAAGACGATCGCGGCGTCGACGCCGAACGAGTCGACCGGCAGCAGCGTCACCTGTGCGGCGAGCTCGGGCGTGCGGATCATCTCGAGCAGCGAGTGCTTCTCCCGGATCGCCCGGTACTCGGGCTGGTAGCGCCCGGCCTGGCGGAGAAGCCAGACGGGCGTACGGTCGACGGGCAGCCCGCGACACGCGCGGAGGAAGAGTGATGTCGGCTCGGCCTCGATCGCGACGGCCGTGGACGCCGTCACGGCGCCGCGCTCTGCCACGCCACGCTTCCTCTTCCACGTTCCGATGCAGGGACGCCACGACTCACCGGCCGGAGGTTAGTCATGACACTGAGGAACGTCCACAGGTGCTTGCTCTGACATTGCGACACACGTAGGGTGGCGCGCGGCCGAGACGTCTCGGCCTCGTCACGGAACCGAAAGAGGCCGTCTGCGGCGGCCGGAGAGGATCGCATGAAAGCTCGGAGGCTGGTTCTTGCTTCAGCCGTGGTTGTCGCGGCGATCGCGACCGTGGGCGGTGCCATGGCAGGCACTGCACGGCAGTCGACCGTCACGACGGTCAGAGCCGTCAACAAGGTGCCGACGATCGTCGTGAACCGGTACATCCAGGACAACCTGCGCTGGGACAAGGACGTCTACAAGGTGCAGTCCGGGGGGACGATTCACGTCGTGAATCTGGCTGCCGACGAAGGACCACATACGTTCACGATCGTCAAGAAGAAGGACGCGCCGAGGACGGGTAGGCA
The DNA here is from genome assembly GCA_963776555.1 of uncultured Gaiellaceae bacterium. Classification (GTDB taxonomy): domain Bacteria; phylum Actinomycetota; class Thermoleophilia; order Gaiellales; family Gaiellaceae; genus GMQP-bins7. The sequence continues at coordinate 6,392 of CAVZNK010000025.1, forward strand.
AGTCGTCAATTGCCGGATCTGCCTCGCACTCGCGAAGGCGCACGGAGCCGATCCGAACAGCGACGCTCCGCCGAAGTTCCCGTTCCTCGAGGACGGAGTCGGTCAGCAGACGCCGCCGAGCGTGGACAAGCCCGGCGATTCCGGCGTGACCGGGAAGGGCAAGAAGGGCGAGTCGATCGACCTCCCCGTGAGCGCCCCGGCCGGAACGAAGCTCTGGATGATGTGCCTCATCCATCCGTGGATGCAGGCGGAGATCGACGTCAGCTGAGCCTCGGTAGGGCTGTTCGTCGTACCGCGAGGGCGTCGGTTGTCGCCGGCGCTCTCGCGGTCGGCGCGGTGTCGCTCACGGGCGGTGCCACCGCCGAGTCGGCGCGAGGCCCTACGATCGACTACTGGATCGCCGCCGTCCCCGTGGTCTGGAACATCGTGCCGAACGGGCGCGATGCGATCACGGACATGCCGATCTCGAGAGAGGACTCCGTCGTTCCGACGGTCGTGTTCCGCCGGTTCAGCCCGAACTGGCGGAAGCCCCTTCCCAACGCGGCACGGGAGAGCGCCGATGGACAGCTGATACCCGGGCCGTTGATTCACGCCCGTGTCGGCGATCACCTTCGCATCCACTTCAAGAACATGGACACCCTCCGCAACGCGCCGCACTCGATGCACTTCCACGGCGTGCACTACAAGCCATCGTCCGACGGCGCCTTCGTCCCCGGCTTCTCCGGTCGCGACGGGAACGTGAAGCCGGGACAGACATACACGTACGAGCTGGATGCCGGCGAGGACTCGGCGGGAGTCTGGCCATATCACGACCACTCGCCGTCGATGATGGAGTCCATCGGAGGCGGCATGTACGGGATGCTCTCGATCCTCGGCCGAAACGAGCAGGCCCCGGACCGCGAGTTCGAGGTCGTGCTCGCGCCGATGGGCCAGTTCATGACCATCGACGGTCGCGCGTTCGTCGGCAACACGCCCGTCTTCCGGGCGAAGGTGGGAGACCTCGTCCAGTGGGACGTGATGGCGCTCGGCTCCGACTTCCACACGTTCCACGTCCATGGTCACCGCTGGCTGACCCCTGGAAAGGTGCCGCGGGACACACAGACCGTCGGGCCTGCCGAGTCGTACCGCATACGCTGGCGCGAGGATGCGCCCGGAACGTGGCTCTACCATTGCCACGTGGAAGATCACATGATGCGCGGGATGATCGGCATCTATCGGGTGTCGCGCTGAAGCTCGGCCTCGCAGTCGGGTTCGCGGCGGCTCTGGTGCTGCTCCTCGTACCGACGAGCGTCGGCACGGCGACGTTCGACCCCGAGGTCAACATCGAGTTCTCGGCCTACAGGCCGTCGCAGCTCGACGTCCTACCCGGGGAGACGGTGTCGTGGACGAACGTCAGCCAGCGAACCCACACGGTTACCTCCGACACCGGGTTCTTCGACTCGGGCGAGGTCGTTGGTGGCGCGCACTTCTCGCACCGGTTCGACGGGGTCGGCGTGTACGCGTACCACTGCACGATTCACCCCGGCATCACCGGCGAGATCGACGTGCGGCGGGTCACGCTCGACCAGCTTCCCCCGAGCGCGGTGCCCGTCGGAAGGGCTGTCGAGTTCAGCGGACGCACGGCCGATCCCGGCCGACCGGTCGACGTCCAGCGGCTGGACGGATCCACGTGGTCGACGGTCGCGACCGCCGTGCCTGCTCCGGACGGAACGTGGACGGCGCAGCTCGAGGCCAAGGCATCCGGCGACTATCGGGCGGCCTCCGGGCCGGACGTCAGCGAGACGCGCCGTCTGCTGGTGAGCGTGTGGAAGGTCGGGCTCCGGCGCACGAGGACAGGGGTTGACGTGACGGTGACACCCAGCATCCCGTATGCCCGCTTCCTCGTCGAATTGCGCCTGCGCGAGCGCTTCGGCTGGTGGCCCGCGGCCAGCGGGAAGCTCGACTACGTCTCGTCGGCGGCAGTGCGCGTCAAGCAGCGTCCGGCGCGGGTCCGAGTCGTTCTCGTCGACAAGGACGGCTGGACGCCGCTCGCGACCAGCCGTACCGTCATCCTCCGCTAGCTCCGCCGGAACAGCGCGGTCACGAGCCCGCGGCCGGAATCCGGCTCGACCAGGCTTTCCTGCCCACGAAGAACGGCCCGAGTCGCTCGAGATGGAGCGACGTCTGCTTCGTCTTCCGCATGCGCTGGACGATGATCGAGAGCGGATGCAGCTCGGGCCCGAGGAGCCCGACGACGAAGTCGTTGTCGTCGCGGTCGAGGCCGTGACACGCGAGGCGGATGTCGTAGCCGAGCCCGGCACGACCGAACGCCATGCCGATGCCTCCGTGCTCCATCAGGATCGTGTCCTGCTCACGCCGCGAGAGCTGCTCGAACGAGCCCGCCCGCCGGAGCGGGTACCAGATCGCCCACGGCAGCGCCGGATCGAGGACGCGACGGCGAGGGCGAGCGACGAGCGTCTCCTCGAGGTCCTCCTCGTACCCGATTGCGTAGGTGCGGCCGAGCATCGTGAGGTCCGGCTTCGGCTCGAGCTCCGAGAACGGCGCCGAGCGGAGGGTCGAGCGGTATTCGCCTACGAAGGCGTCGGGCGACTCGCTCAGGGTGAGCAAGGCGACTCCGGTCGGGTCGTTGACGTCCTCGTACAGCGTCCCGACGACGGCTGCATCCTCGAGCGCGGCGATCAGATCCGCGGTCTCGCCGGCCCCGCCGTACGCGTGCAGCTGCATGTAGAGGCGGCGGTCGAGAGACGTCGGCTCGCCGTCGGCGGAGCGGCCGTGCTCTGCGACGTCGACGCCTGCGAGCTCTTCCTCGGGCCGATCGTCGACCCTGGCCTTCACCGCCCGCTCTGGAGCCACGCCGCCGCTTCCTTCGCGTGGTAGGTCACGACGAGATCGGCGCCCGCACGACGGATCCCGGTGAGCACCTCGAGCACCGCCGCACGCTCGTCGAGCCAGCCGTTCGCCGCCGCCGCCTTCAGCATCGCGTACTCGCCGCTGACGTTGTACGCGGCGAGCGGAAGCTCGGGGAAGCGCTCGCGCACGCTGCGCACGACGTCGAGGTAGCCCAGCGCCGGCTTGACCATCAGCGCGTCGGCGCCCTCCTCCACGTCGAGCGCGGTCTCGCGCAGCGCCTCGCGCGCGTTGCCCGGATCCATCTGGTGCGAACGGCGATCGCCGAACGCGGGAGCACCCTCGGCCGCCTCGCGGAACGGGCCGTAGAACGCAGATGCGTACTTCACGGCATAGGACAGGATCGCGATTCGCTGCAGGCCTTCCTCGTCCAGCGCTGCGCGAATCGCGCCGACCATGCCGTCGATCATGCCGCTCGGCGCGACGACATCGGCTCCAGCCTCGCCGTGCGAGACGGCGATCCGGCGAAGCACCTCGAGCGTCTCGTCGTTCAGCACGTAGCCCGCGTCGTCGAGGAGTCCGCAGTGCCCGTGATCCGTGTACTCGCAGAGGCACACGTCCGTCATGACGACGAGCTCCGGGCTCGTCTCCTTGAGCGCGGCGATCGCCCTCTGCACGACGCCGTCGTCGGCGTAGCTCTCGAGGCCGTGCGGATCCTTCGCGCTCGGGATCCCGAAGAGGACGACCGCCTTCACTCCAAGGGCCTGTAGCTCCTGTGCCTCGGCCGCGAGCAGGTCGACCGAGAGCTGGTCGACGCCTGGCATCGACCGCACCGGCCTGCGAGCGCCCTCACCGGACACGACGAAGAGCGGGTACACGAGGTCGTCGGGCTCGAGCGTCGTCTCGCGCACGAGATCGCGCAACGCGGCCGTGCGGCGCAGCCGCCGCGGCCGTTTGGGGCCCGCGCCGAGGCGGAGCGCCTCGAGCGGGTCCGAGTGGAACGACGTCATGCCTTGTCCCCGAATTCGTCCACGAGCGCCCGAATGATGCCGTCGGAAGTGGTCTCGTCGGCGACGAGACCGACCTTGAGGCCCACCTCGCGCGCGACCTTGGCCGTCTTTGGCCCGATGCACACGAGCATCGCGCCGCCGCCGGCTCCACCGGCAGCGGCGAGGCTCCGACACGCGGAGCCGCTTGCGAGCACGACGGCGTCGGCGATCCGGAGCGGCAGGATCCCCCACATCGGCGGCTCGACCAGGACGGTTCGGTACGCGACCACCGCGTCGACCGCCGCGCCCCTGCCCCGAAGCTCGTCGGCGAGGTGCGGCTCGGCGATGTCGGCCTGGGGCAGCAGGACCTTCATCCCGTCGATCTCTCCGAGCCCCCCGGCGATGTCGTCGGACGCCCGTGCCGCGACGAACGCCGGCTCGAGTCCGCTCTCGCGGATCGCCTCGGCGGTGACCGGCCCGACGGCGGCGACCCGGGTTTCTCCAGTGAGACCGGACAGACCCTGCGCGACGGCGGCGACGCCGTTGACGCTCGTGAGAACGACCCAGTCGTAGCTCGACATCGTGTCGATCGCGTCCTCGAGCGCCCGGCCCTCGGCCGGCCGGATCTCGATGAGCGGGACGATCGTCACCTCGGCGCCGAGGCGCTCGAGCTCGCCTGCCAGGCGCCCCGCCTCGGGGCGAGTGATGACGATGCGGCGGCCGTACAGGGGTTGGTTGATCACGGAATGTCGCCCAGTATGCGGTCCGCGCCGAGCGAGAGTGCCTCCTGCGCAAGCCTGGCACCCACCTCGACGGGGTCACCCTCTCCTCGAACGCGAACCACTTCACGACCATCGACCGAGGCGACGAGCCCCTGGAGACGCACACGAGTGGTCGTCGTCGCGACCGCGTGGGCCGCCACCGGCGCCGCGCACCCGCCTCCGAGAGCCGCGAGGAACGCGCGCTCGGCGGCCGTCTCGGCCCGCGCGGCGCCGTCGTCCAGCTCAGCGAGGAGCGAGCGGATCGCCATGTCGTCGAGTCTGCACTGGACGGCGAGAGCGCCCTGGCCGGGCGCCGGAAGCATCGTCTCGGGCGAGAGCCATTCCGAGACGACGCTCTCGAGCCCGAGGCGGCGCACTCCTGCGGCAGCGAGCACGGCCGCGTCGTACTCGCCCGCCTCCACCTTGCGGATGCGCGTGTCGACGTTCCCACGGATCGAGCGGATCTCGAGATCGGGGCGCAGCGCCGCGAGCTGGGCCGAGCGCCGGAGGCTGCTCGTCCCGACGATCGCACCCTCGGCGAGGCCGGCCAGCGAGGTCGCCGTCCGCGCGACGAGGCAGTCGCGAACGTCCTCCCTCGAGGTCACGGCGCCGACCACGACGCCGGCTGCGTCCTCCGTCGGCAGGTCCTTCAACGAGTGGACCGCGACGTCGATCTCTCCCTCGAGGAGCGCGCGTTCGAGCTCGGCCGTGAACAGCCCCTTGCCGCCGATCTCGGGCAGCGGCACGCCCGACTCCTGCGACCGGTCGCCGGCGGTCGAGAGCACGCGTGTCGACAGCGCGACGTCGGGACGCGCGGCAGCGAGGAGCATGGCCACGAGCTCGGTCTGAGCTCGCGCCAGCGCGGACGCCCGTGTACCGAGTGTCACCGCCGCAGGAAGCGGCGGAGCGCTCACGGGTCTGCCGGAGCGGAGATCCCGAAGAGGTCGCGTACGGCATCCGCGATCTCGTCGGCTTCGCCTGCGCCCGCACGTTCGCGAGCGCGCACCGTCGGGTCGTGCAGGAGCTTCTTGACGAGCGTGCGCGAGAGATGCTCGACGCGCTCGGCCACTGCGGGGTCGACGTCGCCGAGGTCGCGGAGCGCATGTTCGACCTCGCGCTCGCGGATGGACTCCGCCCGCCGGCGCAACTCCGTCAGGAGCGGCTCGACCTCGAGCTCGCGGTACCTGCGGCTGAACGATTCCGCCTCCTCCTCGACGATCGCCTCGACCTTCGGCACCTCGCGAAGCCGCGACGACATCGCCTCGTCGAGCCCGGCTCGCAGGTCGTCGACGTCGAAGAGCCGGACGCCGTCGACCTCGGCGGCTCCGCGCTCGACGTCCGCCGGCACGGCTAGGTCGACCACGACGAGCGGGCGCTCCTCGCGGCCCCGCATGGCCGACGCGACGAGCCCCCGCGCGACGATCGGAGTCTCCGACGACGTCGCGGCGACCGCAACGTCGGCGGCGGCGAGTGCGGCCTCGAGATCGTCGAGGCCGACGGCTCGCGCGTCGAACCGCAGAGCGACCTCCTCGGCGCGCTCCCTCGTCCTGTTCGCGACCTCGACCCGCGAGATACCGCGTCCCTCGGCCGCCTTCAGCGTCTGCAGCGCGACCCGGCCCGCTCCGATGACGAGGAGCTGCTTCTCCCGCAAATCGCCGGCGACTCCCTCCGCGAGCGCGAGGGCCATGGAGCTCGCAGTCGCCGGGTTCGCGCCGATCGCAGTCTCCGAGCGCGCGCGGCGACCGGCGGTGATCGCCGTACGGAAGAGCAGCGTGAGCGCGGGACCAGCGGCGTCCGCCGAGCGAGCAGCCTCGAACGCGTCTCCGACCTGCCCCAGGATCTCGGCCTCCCCGAGCACGAGCGAGTCGAGACCGGTCGCGACGCGGCAGAGGTGGCGGGCCGCGTCCTCGCCCGGATGGACGTAGAGGTGCTGAACGAGCAGGTCGCGCGGAACATCGTGAACCGTCGAGAGCGCGTCCACGAGCTCGTCGCGGGCGTCGTCGACACCGGACGTGAGGTGCGCGTAGAGCTCGATGCGGTAACAGGTCTGCAGCACCACGTGCTCGAGCACGGCAGGGCAGCGCTCGGCGCCCGGGCCGAGCGAGCCGATGCGCTCGCGTAGCTCGACGGGAGCGGTGCGGTGACTGAGACCGAGGCAGACCAGGCGGTGCACGCCCGAGAGATGCTACTTCGCCGTGTGATCGAGAATGGCGCGATGCGCGCGCTCGGAGTCGACGTCGGCGGCACGTTCACGGACGCCGTGCTCGTCTCGGACGGAGAGGTCCGCGTTGCGAAGGTGCCGACCGCGGCTCGCCAGCAGGAGTCGGTGGTCGCCGCCGCGGCGGCCGTGGGCGCCGGAGAGGTGGGCCGCTTCACGCACGGGACGACGATTGCGACCAACGCTCTTCTCGAGCGCAGCGGAGCCCGGACGGCGCTCGTGACGAACGAGGGCTTCGAGCACCTCCTGCACCTGCGCCGTCAGACCCGCGCGCACCTCTACCGCCCGTGCGCCGAGCACGCTCCGCCCCTTGTCCCGCTCGAGCGCTGCTTCGGCGTTCGCGGGCGCACAGGTCCCGGCGGCGAGCTCGTGCCGCTCGACCTCGAGACGCTGCCCGAGATCGAGGCGGACGCGATCGCCGTCTCGCTCCTCTTCTCCTTTCGCGACAGCGGGCCGGAGCGAGCCGTGGCGGCGGAGCTGCGCCGGCGCCATCCCCACGCGCACGTCGTCGCCTCGCACGAGATCGCCCCCGAGTTCCGGGAGTACGAGCGTGCGTCCACGACCGCGGTCGACGCGTACCTCGGCCCCGTTCTCGGTCGCTACCTCGGCGCGCTCGCGGATGCCTGCACGGACGCGGACCTTCCTGCCCCGCTGGTCATGCGGTCGTCGGGCGGATTGGCGACCCTCGACGAGGCAGCTGCGCACGCCGCCTTCGCGCTCCTCTCCGGCCCTGCCGCCGGCGTCGTGGGCGCGGCTCGGATCGCCGAGCTCGCGGGCTTCGGCAACGCCCTCTCGTTCGACATGGGCGGCACGTCTACGGACGTCTGCGCGATCGTGGACGGGGTAGCCCGGCGCGAGCACGAGCGTCTCGTCGACGGCCTGCCGGTACGACTGCCGACGCTGGCTGTCCACACCGTCGGAGCAGGAGGCGGGTCGATCGTCCGGCTCGACGAGGGCGGGGCGCTACGCGTCGGGCCTGAGAGCGCCGGGGCCGAGCCGGGACCTGCCTGCTATGGACGAGGTGGAGCTCGTCCGACGGTGACCGACGCGAATCTCCTCCTCGGCCGGCTGCCGGCGACCCTTCCAGGCGCCATCGAGCTCGACCTCGACGCTGCCGAGCGCGCCCTGGCGGGAATCGACCCCGCGGGCGTGATCGACATCGTGAACGCCGAGATGGTCCGAGCACTCCGGGTCGTGTCGGTCGAGCAGGGCCTCGACCCACGCGACTTCGCTCTCGTCGCGTTCGGCGGCGCAGGCCCGCTGCACGGGTGCGCCCTGGCGGAGGAGCTCGGGATGACGACGGTGCTCGTTCCTGCGGCGGCCGGTGTCCTCTCCGCGCTCGGGCTGGTCGCAGCCGACGAGCGCCGCGACACCGTCCGCACCTATGTCACGACGCTCGCGGACGCCGGCGAGCTCCCCGAATCGGGCGAGGCAGACCTGCGGTACGTCGGCCAGTCCTTCGAGCTCGGGGTCCCGCTCGGGCCTGGCCTCGCGGCACGATTCCACCAGGCGCACGAGGCGCGGTACGGGTACGCCGATCGCGAGCGCCCGATCGAGCTCGTCGCGGTGAGGACGTCCGAGGTGAAGGCGGCCCCGCGGGTCCTCGTGGAGGGCCCGCAGCTCATGACACGCGGCCCGCAGGTGCTCGAGCTCGACGGTGCGACAGCTTGGGTCCCGGACGGCTGGACCGGCAAGACGGACCGGCACGGCACGCTCGTCCTGAGGAGGCACGAGTGATCGCAATCGAGCTGCAGGTGATCGGGGCGTCTCTCCGCGCGATCGCCGAAGAGATGGGCGCAGCGCTCATCCGCTCGGCGTTCTCGGCGAACATCAAGGAGCGGCGGGACTGCTCGACGGCGCTTTTCGACGAGCGCGGCCGGATGATCACGCAGGCCGAGCACATCCCGGTCCACCTCGGCGCGATGCCGGAGGCAGTGGCGGCCGTGATGACTCACGACCCCGCTCCGGGCGAGCCGTGGATCCTCAACGACCCGTACGCAGGCGGCACGCACCTCCCCGACCTCACGATCGTCACGCGAACCGAGCTCGGGTTCGCGGTCACCCGCGCTCATCACGCAGACGTCGGCGGCTCGGAGCCGGGAAGCCTGCCCCCGCGCTCACGCACGCTCGACGAGGAGGGAGTCGTCATTCCGCCGACGCGCCTCGACCCGCCGACGCTCGAGTCGCTCGTCGCCCGGATGCGCAATCCGGACGAGCGGCGCGGCGACCTCCGCGCACAGCTGGCCGCACACGCGCTCGCCGAGAACCGGGTCTCGGAGCTCTGCGCCAGGCGCGGACGCCAACGCGTCGCGGACGCGATGGACGAGCTGCTCGCCTACTCGGAGCGAGTCGTACGGGCTGCGATTCGCGAGCTCCCCGACGGCCGCTTCGAAGGCTCGGATCTCCTCGAGACGACGACCGGGCTACTCGACATTCGTGCGGCCGTGACGATCGCCGGAGACTCGATCGACATCGACTTCGAGGGCACCGCCGCGCAGTACGACGGCAACCTCAACTGTCCGCTCGCCGTGACCCGTTCGGCGTGCTTCTACGTCGTCCGCTGCCTGACGGCGCCCGACCTTCCGGCCTCGGGCGGCGCGTTCGTCCCGGTGACGGTTCGCGCGCCCGAGGGCTGCCTCGTCAACGCCCGCTCTCCCGCAGCCGTCGCAGCGGGGAACACGGAGACGTCGAGCCGGATCACCGACGTCGTCTTCGACGCGTTCTCGCGGGCGATCCCCGTCCCGGCGCAGGGTCAGGGGACGATGAACAACGTCGTCTTCGGAAACGACCGGTTCACGTACTACGAGACGATCGGCGGCGGCCAGGGTGCGTGCCCGCAGGCCGACGGACCGTCGGGAGTGCACGTGGCGATGTCGAACACGCTCAACACGCCGGCCGAGGCGCTCGAGCTCTCGTACCCGCTCCGGGTGGAGCGGTACGAGCTCCGTCCGGGGTCGGGTGGCACGGGACGTCACCACGGCGGCGACGGCGTCGTCCGCGAGCTCAGGATCCTCGAGCGCTGCCGCCTCTCCCTGCTCACGCAACGACGTGCGATCGCTCCTCGCGGAGCTCGGGGCGGTGCCGACGGCCTGGCCGGTCGCACGTTCCTGAACGGCGAGGAGCTCCCCGCGATCGCCGATCTCGACCTCGAGCCCGGCGACGTCCTTCGCGTCGAGACGCCCGGGGGTGGCGGGTGGGGAGCGTCCTAGCTGGCGGGAACCCGGTACAGGGTGAAGCGCTCGTCCCGATAGACCACCGGTAGGTCGAGCTCGAGCTTCGTGCGGAGGCGGTCGACGACGACGTACTCCGCGCCGTACTCCTCGGGGATCCCGAGGTCGCCCGTTCGCAGAAACCGACGCGCGTCGCGCGCACGCTCGTACGGCCGGTTCTTCTCGGTGTCGGCGACGTGCCCGGGCGGAGCCGACGCGATGTACACGGGTGCGAAGGCCGCGAGGCGGAAGCTCGTCTCGGGATCGGAGAACACGACCTCCCCCGGGCGAACCTCGTCGCGAAGCGCGTCGACGAGCCCGCCGGAGAGGGTCGCGATCGCGGGCGGCGGTGGGGGGCGCCAGTCGAGCAGGCCGCCGCCGATGACCGGCGTGAGGAACGCTGCCGAGGCGAGCGCGGCGCCGGTCTCGAGCGCCGGACGACGCCGCACGAAGCCGAGCACGAGGGCAGCCACGGCACCGATGACCGCGAACCACGCGATCCACGCAGGCGCCGGGTTCTTGAGCACGTAGTCGAAATCGCCCGGGTAGACGATCTGCAGGAACATCCCGGCCCCGAGCATGAGTGGTAGCAAGATCGGCCCGACGAGCCGCGCGAGCACGCCCATGCCGCCTGCGAACGCGAACGCGAAGGGAAGGAAGCCCGCCGCTCTTCGTGCCTGCGAGATCGAGACGAGGTCTGCGAGAGAGGTGAAGAGGAACGGCAGCAACATGACCGCGAACACGGCGAGCGACCCGCCGACGACGTAGGCAGCCCAGCGCCGCCGCGCCGCGAAGCCCGCGAGCGGGACGAGCAGAAGGGCCGCGATCGCCACCGCGCCGGCCCGCGTGAACACCTCGGGCGCGAGGTTGTAGGACGTATCCGAGTGGACGACGAGCTGGCCGCGGTACTGCTCGAACGCGCGTCGCAGCTCCGCGGCGTCGGGCGACACCGAGCGCGTGTCGTTCACGATCGGCCGCAGCCAGAGCATGAACAGCGCCGCCGGGACGACCAGCGACCCGAGCGCGAGGACTCCCGCGCGCAGATCCGCACGCTCCCAGAGGGCACGGACGACGAGGAACCCCACGAACGGGATCCAGAGGAAGATCGCGTACGTGGGATGGACGGCCGCGAGCGCCAGGCCGGCCGCTGCGGTCGAGGCGACGAGCGCGGCCGAGGGCGAGCGGATCGTCTCGAGCGCCAGCGCCAGGGCAGCCGGGACGAGGAGCTGACGCGACGCGGTGGCGGGCAGCGAGAGGAACACGTAGGCGCCGCCCATCCCGGGGGCGAAGCAGATCATCGCGACCTGCGCAGCGGCGGTGACGCCCGCGGCCCAGGTGCGGCGGAAGAGCGCCCAGCCGGCCTCGAAGGCGATCACGACCGCGAGCGGCGCCAGGATCGACGGCAGGTGCACGACGACGCGCTCCGGGTCCTCTCCCGCCAGCTTGGCAATCAAGGCGACGAAGCCGTGCCAGAGCGGGAATGCATACCCGGGGTGGAGGCTCCCGTTCGCGAACTCGGACACGCGGTCGAGTGAAAGGTCGTGCAGATCGAGCAGCTTCCGTATCCGCGCGAGATGGAAGAGGCCGTCGCCCTGCACCGTCGGGGCAGCGACCCACAGCAGGAGCCCGACGATCGCACCCCAGAAGAGCGACCGCGAACGGCCCGGAAGCGTCTCCGGGTGCGGCCATCCACGCTGCACGCCCAGCGCAGCGGCCACGGCGACCACGATCGCGAGGAGCAGGAGGGTCAGGGTCAGCGTCGAGCTCAGCGCGAACGTGACGGCGAGCGCGGCGAAGACCACGGCCAGCGACCACGCGAGGGTCGCGGACGCGCTCCGGATCCCGAGCGTTCGGGCGAGAAGCCAGCCGGGAGCCAGCACGAGCGCCGTCGCGACGGCCAGCTTCACGTAGAGGACGACCACCGTCAGCGCTCGACGAGGGTGGCCGCGTCGCCTGACGCGAGCCACGCCGCCCCGTCACGAAAGGTGCGGCCGCGGTCACCCCTGAAGACGAGCCCGCGCAGCCGGAGCGAAGCGAGCAGCACGCGCCTCGCCCGCTCGGCCACCTTCGGCCCGCGGTGCTTCGTCAGGAAGAGGAGGTGGCCACGTAGGTTCTCGCGGTACAGCCTCCCGCTGTGCGACGCGCCGCGCACGTGTATGCACTCGGCGCCGGGGAAGAAGACGACCTGCCAGCCGGCCTCGTGGAAGCGGTAGCACCAGTCCGTCTCCTCGCTGAAGAGGAAGTAGTCCTCGTCGCAGTAGCCGACCTGCTCGATTGCGTCACGGCGTAGCAGCATGCAGGCGCCCATCACCACCTCGACCTCGCGAACCTCGTCGTGATCGAAGCCGCCCGCGTAGAAGGCATTCAGGGCCGAGGAGCCCGGCGCGAGCTTGCGCAGGAAGAAGTACTCGGTCGCGAGCCGCCACACGGTCGGAAAGCCGCGCACGGACCGCTGGAGCGTGCCGTCCGGGTTCAGCAGGCGGGGGCCGATGACGGCCGCACGCGGCCGCGTCTCCGCGAAGGCCACGAGGTGTTCGAGCGCCCCCTCGACGAGCCACGCGTCCGCGTTGAGCACGAGCGCGTACGTGCTCGTCGTCTCGCGGAGGCCGACGTTCCAGCCCGCGCCGAGCCCGCGGTTCTCGGACTCGACGAGCCTGACGTCCGGGTACCGCTCGCGAACGAACGCGACCGTGCCGTCGCTCGACCCGTTGTCGACCACGACCGTCTCCACGCCCGCCAGCGACTCGAGGCATTGCTCGATCCACGGAAGCGCGTCGTAGGTGACGACGATCGCGGCCACTCGGCTCGCCTCAGCCATGCTCGACCTCGGGCCGCGGGCCGCGGCGCAGACCCTCGCGGAGCATGATCATGGCACCCGGAAATGCCATCAGCAGCGTGACGAGGAAGAACAGGAACCCAGCCGCGAAGGCCTCGTTCGCGCCGACTCCGACGCTCCCGAGGAAGCTGACGAAGAACGCCTCGCGAACCGCCAGTCCGTTGAGCGTGAAGGGGACGAGCATGACGAGGAAGAGCAGGGGGCCGAACACGTAGTAGATACGCGGGTCGAGGTCGATGCCCACGGCCTTGGCGCCCGCCCAGATCGAGAGGATCCGGACCGCCTGCACCGCGAGCGTCAGCGTGAGCACCTTCCCGAGCAGCCCCGGACGGCCCCGGTAGTGGTGCACGCTCATGTAGAAGTGCCGCACCGGCCTCTCCAGCCGGAAGCGCTCGAGCAGCGGCTGCGTCCTTCGCAGCAGCGGCCGCGCCGAGCGCGCGAAGAAGAGAAAACCGAGGACGAGCGTCCCGAGGACGAAGACGCCCTCGAGCCAGAGGTACGCGCTCACGTCGTACTCGCCGATGGAGAGCAGGAAGCCGACCCCGCCGAGGGCGACCGTGGCCGCGCCGCCGAGGCCGCGCTCGAGCAGGACCGTGCCGGTCACGACCGTCGCTCGTCCCGGATGACGCCTCGTCGTCTCGACGACGCGCACCGCATCGCCGCCGAGCGACGTGGGGAGCACCTGCCCGGCCGTGTACGCGACGAAGTACGCGCGAGTCAGCCACGGCAGCCTCTCGGAGATGTCGTGCGCGTCGAGCAGCCAGCCCCAGCGCAGCGCGAGCACAGGCACGGTGAAGACCATGATCGCCACCGACAGCGCGAACCACGCGAGGCTCGCACTCGCGAGGATGTCGAGCGTCGTCCCGAGATCGACCTGCCACACCAGGTACCCGAGGGCGACGAGCGTCAGGACGATCGTCCCGACGCGCCGGGTCCTACGCGTCATGGGCCCGGTGTGCCGCGCGATTCACGCGGCGACGGTACCAGGGTGATCGGCAGGGGCCAGGCCGGTCGGGCCCGACCCCTGCGCGTAGCTCTAGGCCGCCTCGGCCTGCGGCGCGAACTCGCCGTGCGCCTCGTCTGCGACGTGCCGCTTCGGCGGGATGAGGGCGGCGAGTACGGCACCGACCCCGACGACGGCGGCACCGACCCAGAGAGCGGGAACGAGCCCGTCGTGGAAGGTCTGGCTGGTCGCATAGCCACCGTAGTGGGCGAAGAGCGACGCGAGGACGGCGACGCCGAACACGCCTCCGACCTCACGGATCGCGTTGTTGGCTCCGCTGGCCTTGCCCTCCTCCTGCGGCCTGACCGCGGATAGGACGACGTACGCGACCGGCGCGAAGAACATCCCCATGCCGATGCCTGAGAGGACGAACGGACCGACAAGCGAGACGTAGCCCACGGTGGGCTCTGTGACGGCCGCGATCCACGCGAGCCCGATCGCCTGCAGCGCAAGACCCGTCGCCATGATCCGTCCGCCGCCGATGCGGTCGGTCAGAGCTCCTGCGATCGGGGCGACGATCAGCGGCATGGCCGTCCAGGGGAGGACGCGAACTCCGGACTCGAGCGGCGAGTAGCCCTGTGCGGTTTGGAAGAACTGCGTCAAGAGGAAGATCGAGCCGAACATCCCGAAGTACATGAAGAGCGAGGCTCCGTTGGCGGCCGAGAACGCCCGGTCGCGGAAGAACCGCATCGGGAGCATCGGCTCGGCCGCGCGCAGCTCCCACGCGACGAACGCCGCGAGGACGATCGCACCGGCCACGAGCGCGGTGACGATCTGCGGGCTCGTCCAACCGTGCGAGTTGCCGTTCACGAGGCCCCAGACGATCCCGAGCAGGCCCAGCCCACCGAGCACCACGCCCGGCACGTCGAGCGCCTTGTCGGGGCCGCGGGACTCGCGCAGCTGCGTGGCGAGCGGGAGCAGGACGAGGCCGACCGGCACGTTCAGCCAGAAGACCCAGTGCCAGGAGATGCCCTCGACGACCGCGCCGCCGACGAGCGGCCCCATTGCCACGGCGAAGCCGGCGATGCCCGACCAGGCGCCGAGCGCGACCCCGCGTCGGTGCGGGGACACCGCCGCGCTGAGGAGGGTCAGCGTGAGCGGCGTCACGATCGCGCCGCCGAGACCCTGCAACGCACGCGCGGCGATCAACCACTCGGTCGACGGGGCGAGCGCGGCCATCGCGGAGGCGCCCGTGAAGATCGTGAGCCCGATGATGAACATCCGCTTCCGCCCGAAGCGGTCGCCGAGCGCGGCGCCCATCAGGAGGAAGACCGCGAAGGTGAAGGTGTAGGCGTTGACGATCCACTCGAGTTGCTCGATCGACGCGCCGAGGTCGACGCGGATGACGGGCAGCGCGGTGGACACCACCAGGTTGTCGAGCACCACCATGAACAGCGCGATCGACGTGATGACGAACGTCCACGCTGTGCGAGTACCGGCTTTCATCGTGACCTCCCGGTTCCGATCTCGTATCTATCTAGTGACTGATTACTCAGCTGCCGGAGAAAAAGAGAGAGCGCCCTCATCGGCTTTCCTCCGTGAATCCTTCGACCAGGCGGGCGGCCCACGAGCCTTTGGGCTCGTCCGCGAGCGAGTACTGCATCGCGGCGAGCACGTTCATGAGCATGCCTTTCGCGAAGAAGCTCGCGACCGTCTGCTTGTCGGCTCCCGAGACCGTCTCGACGTAGTCCACGAGCCGGCCGTAGCCACGCGCCGTCGACTCCCGCACGTCCTTATCGACGACGGACGCGGCGTACGCCTGCAGCTGACCCTGGAGCATCGTGCGGTCGCTCTCGATGAGCCGTCCATAGGCGGCGCCGATGGCGTGGAGAGCGTCCCGCCCGGACGTTCCCGACGCGGCCTCGCGGAAGAGGTCGAGCGTGCGCTGGAAGCACTGCTCGTTCACCGCGATGAAGAGCGCCTTCTTCGACCCGAACAGCCGGAAGAGATATGGCTGGGAGATCCCCGCCCGGCGCGCGATGGCGTCGGTCGAGGCACCGTGGAGGCCGTGCTGGGCGAACTCGTAGCGCGCGGCCTCGAGAACCGCCTCGCGGCGCTCCTCGGCGGTCTGTCGGGTCGTGGTCTGACTCATGGCAAAGGAAGTTAGCACTCACTCACAAAGACGTCAAGACCGACGCGACCCGCTCCACCTCTTCCTCGGTGGTCGTCGCCGCGAACGGGAGCGCGAGCGCGCGCTCGAACGCGCGGTCGGCGCCGGGAAACTCGCCCTGCGCGCGATACGGCTCGAGCCGATGCAGCGCCCAGGTCCCGATCTGGGCCTCGATGCCGCTGTCCCGGAGCGCGCGGAGCGCCTCGTCGCGGCGGTCGAGCTGCACGACGTACGCCTGCCAGCCGTGGCGATCGCCCTCCGCGGCCGACGGCGTGAGGACGTGGTGCTCGAGCCTGTCCGCGTACCAGCCGGCGACGCGCTCGCGCGCCGCGAGGAGCTCCTCGAGACGCGCGAGCTGCGGGATGCCGATCGCGCAGAGGAGGTCCGGCAGCCGGTAGTTGAATCCGGGCACGGGCATGTCGCCGAGCGTCGCCCAGCCGTGGTGACGGAGCTTGCGCACGGCGGCGTCGAGCGACGCCTCGTCCGTCGTGACCGCGCCCCCTTCGCCCGTCGTCACGATCTTGCGCGGGTGGAAGGAGAGACAGCCCGCCACGCCGAGCGCGCCGCAGGGCGTTCCGCGATAGCGCGCGCCCAGCGCTCCCGCCGCGTCCTCGACGAGTACGACGTCCTGCGGCACGGCCGTCTGCAACGCCTCCCAGTCGACTGGCCGGCCGAAGAGGTGTACCGCCATCACCGCCCGCGTGCTCGGCCCGACCGATGCGGCGACCGCGGCGACGTCGACGTTGAACGTGTCCGGATCGACGTCCACCAGGACAGCGCTTGCGCCGCAGAGCTCGACGACGTTGGCGGTCGCCGGGAAGGTGTAGGCGGGGACGATGACCTCGTCGCCGGGACCGATCTCGAGCGCGAGCAGCGCGAGGTGAAGCGCCGCCGTCCCGGACGAGACCGCGGCAGCGTGCGCGGTGCCGACGGCGTGCGCGATCGCGTCCTCGAACTCCGAGACCTTGGGCCCCATCGTGAGCTGGCCGGTGCGCACGACTTCAGCGAGGGCGGCGAGCTCGGCCTCCCCGACGTCCGGCCTCGCGAGCCGGATCGGGTCCGTCATCCGGGCAGGTTCTCCCGGTACCAGGCGATCGTCCGCTCGAGCCCCTCGTCGAGCTCGACAGTCGCCTCGAAGCCGAGGAGGTCACGCGCCTTGTCCACGTTCGGGACGCGCAGCTCGACGTCCGTGTAGTGGAGGGCCTGGAAGACGAGATCGTGCTCGAGGCGGGTCATGCGCTTGATCCGGAGCGCGAGGTCGTAGATCGTCACCGCCGAGCGCGCGTTGCCGATGTTGAAGCTCTCGCCGATCGCGTTCGGGTGCTCGAGCACGAGCATGAGCGCCTCGATCATGTCGTCGACGTAGCACCACGCGCGGATCTGCGAGCCGTCGCCGTGGATGACGAGCGGTTGCCCGGCGAGGGCCGTCTCGATGAAGGCGCGGATCGCCCCGCCACCGACCTGCCCCGGCCCGTAGACGTTGAACGGACGCACCGAGACGGTGGGCAGGCCGAGCTCGTCGTGGTACGCGTGGGCCATGTGCTCCCCTGCGAGCTTCGACACCGCGTACGTCCAGCGCGCCTCGCCAACCGAGCCCTGCGTCGTCACGTGCTCCTCGTCGACCTTGTACGCGTAGCTACCGAAGACCTCGCTGGTCGAGAACTCGATGATCCGCTCGACCGTGTCCTTCGTCGCCAGGGCGGCTTCGAGCGCGTTGTACGTGCCGATGAGGTTCACACGCATCGTCCGCACGGGGCTGGCGAGCACCGTGTCCACGCCCGCGATCGCGGCCGCATGGACGAGGTGCGTCGCGCCCTTCACGGCATCGGCCAGGGAGGCTGCATCGAGGACGTCGCCCTGGACGAAGGTGAAGTTCGGATGCTCTGCGAGCGGCGTACCGCCCAGCGTGTCGCGGTGCAGGTTGTCGACTGCGACGATCTCGTTCTCGTCGACGAGCCGGCGCGCGAGCGTCGTGCCGATGAAGCCGGCGCCGCCGGTCACGACGATGCGCTTGCCGGTCAGAGCCACGCGGCGAGTCTACGTCCGGGGCGGCGAATCGCTCCCGCGAACACGATCGTCACGACAGCCGCGACGCTCAGCAGCGCCCAACCGTCGCCGCGCGGCCAGCCGCGATAGAGATCGAGGAGCTCGAAGATCGTCATCGCAAGCGGGACGAGCCACAGCCCCGAGAGACGCGGCCGCGCAAGAGCGATCGGCACGACGAGCAGCACGAGGTAGTGCAGCCATAGGATCGGCGTGAGGACGAAGCCCGCGGCGAGGGCGTACGTGAACGAACGCCGGTCCCCGTCGCTACCGGTTCGTGCGGCTCGCCAGCCGAGAACGAGCAGCCCTGCGGCCACGACGGCGACGACGAGGTGCGCGAGCGTCGAGGACAGACCGACTGCCACGAGGATCGCGTACGCCGAGTACGAGTTCTCCGCTTCCACGTCCGAGAGGCGACGCAGGAGCTCTGGGTAGTCGGCGATGCCGTCGAAGCCGATCGCGGCCCACGAGGCGAGTGCGAGACCGGCCGCCACGCGCAGCCGCCGCGACCGCCGCCTTCCACCGTCGCGTCGCGGCCAGCCAGACGACGAGCGGCCACAGGAAGACCTTCAGCGCGACGGCCGCTCCGAGGGCGGCGGCGACACGCCCGACCCGGTCGCGGTAGCGCCAGGCGAGGGCGACGAGCAGGGCGAGCACCGGGCCGATCGCGCCGTACTCCACGTTCTCGAGCGTGGGCGGGTACAGGAGCGCGATCGGGTAGCAGCGCCAGTCGCGGACGTCGAGCAGCGCCAGCGTCCCGACGACGCAGGCGATCAGGAACAAGGAGACGAGCACGCCGACGGGAGACGACCCGCCGACCTCGTCCGGCAGCACCGTGGCCGGGATCAGGACGATGGCGAGGAGCGGCGGGTACGCGTACGGGGCCTGCGCCTGCTCCGTCACCGAATCAGGGGCGACGTACGGGTTGTCGCCCGCACGAACGTCGTCGGCAGCCTGGAGGAAGATCGCGAAGTCGAACGGCACCTGGAGACCCCCGAGCGAGTGCAGCGAATTCGCCCACAGCGTGTCGTCGTGCCAGCGGTCCGCCGCCGCGCGCGCACCGAGCGGGAGCAGGATCGCGAGCGCAAGCGCGCACGCGACGAACAGACCGATTCGCTTCCGCCTTGCCCTCGCCACGAGCGCTGACAGTACCCTGGGCGTATGCGCGCATCGGTCGTGGCGCTCGCCGTAGCAGCGATCATGGCGGCGTCCGCCTCGGCCTCGCCCTCGTCGGGCACGTCCCTGCGGATCACGTACTGGCAGGACTCCGCCAACCCGCTCGCCCGCGTGTCCTGGACGCTGCACTGCAACCCGACGGGTGGCTCGCTGCCGAGACCCGGACGGGCATGTACGCGCCTGCTCGCAGGCGGCGTGAAGCTCTTCGCACCGGTCCCGCTGCACGCCCTGTGCACCGAGATCTACGGCGGTCCGCAGCAGGCGCGGGTCGTCGGCACGGTGAAGGGGCGGCTCGTCCGGGCGGCCCTCTCGCGGACGAACGGCTGCGAGATCACACGCTGGCAACGCATCTCGCCGTGGCTCGTGCCTCGCGGCGGCGTCACGAGCTGAGCGCGCACGTCGTTAGCATCGGCGGCCATGACGACCGTCCTCTTCGTCGGCGCAGGACGCCATCAGCGTCTTGCGATCGAGCAGGCGCGGGCGCGCGGGCTCCGCGTCGCAGCCGTCGACCGTAACGCCGACGCGCCGGGTCTCGGCGTGGCCGACGTCGGCGAGGTCGTCGACTTCACGGACGTCGACGGAGTCGTGGAGGTCGCGCGGCGAATCGGCGTGGACGGCGTGCTCACGGTCTCGGCCGACCGGGCCGTGCCCGTCGTGGCCGCGGTCGCCGAGGAACTCGGCCTCCCCGGCATCGGCACGGACACGGCCCATCTGCTGACGCACAAGCGTGCGATGCGCGACACGCTCGGCGCGGCAGGACTGCCGCAGCCTCTATATGCGAGCCTCCGTTCGAGGGCGGACATCGACGCCGCGGTCACGGCTGTCGGCTTCCCGGCGGTGCTCAAGCCCGTCGACTCGGGAGGCCAGCGCGCCGTCTTTCGGATCGACAGCCGCGACGAACTCGAGCGCCACCTCGACGAGGCGCTCGCCGAGTCCCCGACGAGCGAGGCGCTCCTCGAGGGGTTCGTCGACGGCGTCGAGATGAACGGGATCGTGATCGCGCGCGTCGGCGAGCCCGCGCTCATCACGCTCTCCGACCGCCTGCGCCCACCCGGCATCGGCTTCGGAGTCGGCTGGATCCACGTGTACCCGCCGTCGATCCCGCACGACCAGCTCCGGCTCGCGAGCCAGGTGGCGGTGGAGTCCGTCCGCGCGCTCGGCCTGCGGGACGCCATCGCGTTCCCGCAGCTCATCGCGTCCCTTGACGGCGGCGTCTCCGTCGTCGAGGTCGCGGCGCGCATCCCCGGGGGCCAGATGGCAGATCTCGTCCGCCACGCGGTCGGCGTCGACCTGGTGGAGGTCGCGTTGCTACAGGCACTCGGCGAGTACGTGCCCGACGACGTCGCGCTGCCTCGGTTCGCGCAGCCGCTCGCGATCCGCTTCTTCACCGCCGAGCCCGGCCCGCTCCCGACGGGCCGTGTGACGCGCATCGGCGAGCTCGATGTCGTCCTCGCCTCCGAGGGCGTGGTCCAGGCCGACACGTACCTCCAGGTCGGCGAGACGATCCGTCCCGTGCGCCGCGACGGCGACCGGCGTGGCTACGTCATCGCCATCGCCGACACGCCGGAGGAGGCGCTCCGGCGGGCGGAGCACGCGTCCACGCGCCTCCACGTCGAGGTGGTGGCCGCGGCATGAGCAACGCTCGCCTCCTGCTCGCGTTCACGGGGAACCGTTTCCCCGTGTGCCCTCTTCCTGAGAGCGTGGGGAACCTCCCGGTTCCCCACACCCCTCCACGCTCACGGGCCAGGCGAAGCTGCCCGTGAGCTGCTCCTTCGACCTCGGCCACTATGCGGAGATCCTCGAGGCCGGGAAGGTCGGCGGCTACCGCTTCGCGAGGTTCGGGGACGGGCCCGAGCGTGGCGACATCTACCTCCGCCACGACGTCGACCTCTCGCTCGACGCGGCGCTGCAGATGGCCGAGCTCGAGGCCGAGCACGGTGTCCTGACCACGTACCTCCTCATGACCGAGTCCGTCTTCTACAACCTCGCCTCGAGCGAGGGAGTCGACGCCATCGCGCGCCTGCGCGAGCTCGGCCACGTCGTCGGCCTCCACGCCGTGCACCCGAACGTCGAGCTGGACAGCCGCTTCGACCCGGTCGTCTCCTGGCACAACCCGCAGGCGGACTACATGTCCCGATCGATACCGGGCGCGACCAACGTGTACGCCGAGCCCTTCTTCGACCCGCCGGCGTACCGGTCCGACTCGAACCAGCACTGGCGCTCCGGCTGCCCGCACGAGGAGCTCCGCGGTGGAGGTTTCCCGTGGCTGCAGATCCTCGTACACCCAGAGATCTGGGTCTACGAGGGCGCCACGATGGGCCTCACGATGCGCGCGATGCTGAACGCGGAGAAGACGCGCCGCCTCGACCAGCTCGCCGACGACGGCATCGTCCTCGAGTGACGCGGCCGCTTCGCGTCGTCCACTGCCCGGTGAATACGGCGGGCGTGCCGTGGGCGAACGTCCAGGCGCTCCGGCGGCGGGGGATCGACGCACAGCTGGTCGTCTTCAACCGCTACCAGCTCCACTCCGAGGCGGACTGGTCGCTCGAGCGCCGCGGCGGCTTCGCGCGACGCCAGCTCACGCAGTGGCTCGCGCTCGCGCGCCTCCTTCCGCGGACGGACGTCTTCCACTTCTACTTCGGCCTGACGCTCGTTCCGCAATCCGTGCAGTTCCCGATCCTGCGCGCGCTGCGCAGGAAGTCGGTCATGCACTACCTCGGCTCGGACATCCGAGGCAAGTCCCCGGCGGAGCTCGCGTTCGGGAGGAAGGCGGGCGCCGAGGTGGTGGGCTCCTACGACGCCGTCCGCTGGGTGCCCGAGGCGGAGATGATCCCGCCGGGGATCGACGTCTCCTCGATCGAGCCGGCGCCACCGTCCGACCGCTCCCGCCCGGTGATCCTGCACGCGCCATCGTCGCGACGCCGAAAGGGGACGGAGCACGTTCTCGCGGCGTGCGAGGGGCTCGACGCCGACCTCGTCCTCGTCGAGGGGCTCCATCACGACGAGGCATTCGAGCGCTACCGCGATGCCGACATCGTCGTCGACCAGCTGAACGCCGGCTGGTACGGGCTCTTCGCGATCGAGTGTATGGCGCTCGGGAAGCCGGTGGTCACGTTCCTCCACGACGAAGCCGTCGAGCGCACGGAGCGCGAGCTCGGCACGAAGGTTCCGATCGTCCGCGCGACGAAGGAGGATCTCCGCTCGCAGCTCGAGCCACTTGTCGCGTCCGCATCGGAGCGGCGACGGATCGGGGCCGAGTCGCGCACCTACGTGGAGCAGGTCCACGATCTCGAGCGGGTCGCCGACCGCCTGCTCGCTCTCTACGCTCGAATCTGACATGGCGCTCGGCCCACAGCTGAAGCGGCTCGGGAAGCACTCCGTCATCTACGGGCTCGGCGGGCTCGTCTCACGCGTCCTCGCGGTCTTCCTGCTTCCGCTCTACACGCGCTACCTCACACCGTCCGACTACGGCGTGGTGGAGACGTTGATCGCCCTCACCACTGTCGTCGGCATCGCTCTCAGCGCCGGGATCGGGAGCGCCTTCTTCCGCTTCTATTTCGACTCGAACGAGCCTGCCGCCCGGCGTCGCGTCCTCCGCACGTCCTTCTGGTTCATCATGGGCATGGCGACGCTCGGCCTCGTCGTCGGCGTCGCGTTCGCGAGCGAGATCTCGCAGTTCCTCTTCGGGACCACGAAGGACGCGAAGCTCGTCGCCGCGTCCTTCGTCGGTCTCTGGGCGGGGATGAACTGGACGCAGCTCACGAACCTCTTCCGCGTCGAGGAGCGCTCGGTCGCCTTCGTGTCGGCGAGCGTCGCGAACATCCTCGTCACGGTCGGAGCAACGCTGATTCTCGTCGTCGCGCTCGACAAGGGCCCGATCGGCGTGATCGTCGGCAACTTCACGGGGACACTCGCGGTCTACTCCGTGCTCGTGTTCTACCGCCGCGAGCAGCTCGGTCTCGAGTTCGACAGGAAGCTGCTCCGCGACATGAACAGGTTCGGCCTCCCGCTCGTGCCGAGCGCGCTCTTCCTGTGGGTGACGAACTTCTCCGACCGCATCTTCCTCGTGAAGCTCGGCGACACGCACGAGGTCGGTCTCTACTCGGTCGGAGTGCGCATCGCGTCGGCGATGGTGCTGATGCTGACGGCCTTCCGATTGGCCTGGCCGGCATTCGCGTACTCGATCGAAGACGACCGCGAGGCGCGTCGGACGTACGGGTTCGTGCTCACGTACCTCGTGCTTCTGGCGACGTGGATGGCCACGGCGCTCGCGCTCCTCTCTCCGTGGATCGTCCGTTGGATCACGTCGAAACCCGACTACGAGTCGGCGTCGCGCGTCGTCGGGCCGCTCGCGTTCTCCGCCGTCGCGTTCGGGGGTTACATCGTCGTCGCGATCGGCGTCGGGCGGTCACGGAGGACGCAGTTCAACTGGGTAGTGACCGGTGCCGCGGCGATCGTGAACATCTCGCTGAATCTGCTTCTCATACCGCCGTACGGGATGATGGGCGCCGCGATCGCGACGATCGCCGCCTACACGACGATGTTCGTCGGCATGTCCTGGTGGTCGCAGCGGATCTATCGGGTGCCCTACCAGTGGCGCCGGGTCGTGACGGCAATCGGGACGGGAGTGCTCGTCGTCGCCGTCGGCAAGCTCGCGGGGGCGAACCTTCCGGTGGCCGCCCTTCTCGCGCTCGTGTATCCGATTGCACTGCTTCCGCTTGGCTTCTACATGCCCTCGGAGCGGAGGGCGATCGGGGCGAGGCTCAGGCTCGCCCGCTGACGCACGAGCCGTTCACAGCAGCGTCTGCTGCAGGAGGAAGATGTTGAGCGAGATGATCGCCGCCGCCACGATCCACGCCGCGATCGTCGTCGAACGGCGGTTCACGAGCTCGCCCATGAGCGAGCGATCGCGGCAGAAGAGGACGAGCGGGACGAGCGCGAACGGGATCCCGAAGGAGAGGACGACCTGACTCAGTACGAGCGCCCGTGACGGGTCGACTCCGATCGCGATGATCACGAGGGCGGGCACCATCGTCACGAACCGCCGCAGGAACAGGGGGATCCGGCGGTTGACGAATCCCTGCATGACCACCTGGCCCGCGAGTGTCCCGACGCTGGACGAGGAGAGCCCCGACGCGAGCAGAGCGACGCCGAAGAGCGTCGCCGCCGCCTGCCCGGGATCGACGCCGAGCTGGTCGTAGACGGCGCCGAGGTCGTCGCCGACGTCGACGAGGCCCTTGTCGTGGAAGACCGCAGCGGCGGTCACGAGCATGCTCATGTTGATGATCCCGGCGATGCCCATCGCGATCATCACGTCCACGCGCTCGAAGTGGAAGATGCGCCGCCGCGCGTCGTCGTTCGCGCCCACGAGGCGGTGCTGGGTCAGCGCCGAGTGCAGGTAGATCACGTGTGGCATCACGGTGGCGCCGAGGATTCCCGCGGCGAGGAGCACGCTCTCCGTTCCGTCGAATCCGGGGACGAACAGCCCGTGCAGGATCGCCGAGCGGTCGGGGTTCGACAACACCACCTGCACCGCGAATGACGCGACGATGACGAGGATGAGCCCCGCGATGACGGCCTCGAGCCGTCGGAATCCCTTCGCCTGCAGCGCGAGGATCGCGAACGCTGCGACCCCGGTCAGGAGAGCCGCGGGGAAGAGCGCGATGCCGAACAGGAGCTGGAGCCCAATCGCGGCGCCCATGAACTCCGCGAGATCCGTGGCCATCGCGACGACCTCGGCCTGAATCCACAGCGCGAAGCTCGTCCGCCTCGAGAAGCGCTCGCGACACACCTCCGGCAGGTTCTTCCGCGTCGCGATCCCGAGCTTCGCGCTCATCGACTGGATGAGCATCGCCATCAGGTTCGCGACGAGGACGACCCACAGCAGGAGGTAGCCGAATTTCGCGCCGGCGGCCATGTTGGTCGCGAAGTTCCCCGGGTCGACGTAGGCGACGGCGGCGATGAAGGCGGGCCCGAGGAACGGCCAGTACTTCCGGATCCCGCGGCGCTCGCCGGCGAGCGCCTGCTCTGCAGCCTCGAGGACGCGCGCCTCGCCCGGGAGGACGTCGTCGAGTGGATGGATGAGGGCGGTGCGGTCGCGACCCTCGGGCATCACGAACGCAGCTCGAGCACGCCGCGCCGAGCCCCGGACACCCTCAGCCGACGAGCCGGTAGACCTGGAAGCACTCCGCGTACTCGCGATTCACGTTCACGCCGTGGACCCGCGCGAGGTTCCAGATGTACTCGGGATCCGCGTACCGGCGATGTTGTTGCGACGCGTAGCGTCCGAGTGCGGCGACCTTTCGCTCGAGGTGACGCTTCTCGAGCGAGACATACGCACCGTACGAGAAGTCGAAGTTGTTCCAGGGGACCTCGTAGCCGAGGATGGTCGTGCGCTTGAACGCGCGAAGGCCCTCCTGCGCGATCGTCTGGTGGTCCTGGTGGACGTCGTGGTGCGACGGCTGGAACACGACGTCCGGCTTCAAGTCCTCCCATAGCTGGACCAGGAGCTCGAGGATGTCCTGGCGCCGCTCGGGGAACGTGCGAACGTCGAAGTCGTGCACCGTCAGCCGGTCCGGCAGGATCCCGAGCTCGCCAGTCGCCTCGCGGACCTCACGCGCGAGCGTGTCGGGCTCGAAGCCCGGCGGCAGCGAGCGCGTGGCGATCGAGAAGGCGACGTAGCGCACCTCGCAGCCTCCCTCCACGAGCCGGGCCATCGTGCCGCCGCAGCCGAGCTCGCCGTCGTCCGTGTGCGGGGCGAGCACGAGCGCGCTCTTCCAGGCTTCGATCACCGCGCCATTCAATCACTCGTGGCGTAACGTCCCGGCGTCATGGAGCACGCTCAGCTCGCGGAGATCGCAGCGCTCCTGGGAGCCCTCGGCGCGGTGGGCGTCCTCGTCACGCGCGGCGGGATCTTTCCGCTCATCGGCCTCGGACTGCTCGGGGTCGCGACTGGGGGGATCGGCTGGGCGCTCGTCGGCGACGCGGAGCTGAGGCTCGTCTTCGGCGACCCGCGGGGCGTGGCGCTCGTCGCGATCGGCGCAGTCGCGGCCGTCGTGCTCGCCGTTCCGCTCGCCCGGTATCCGGCGGTCGTCCCCGTCGCTCTGCTCGCCGTCGCTCCGTTCCGCGTCCCCGTGCAGGTCGGAGCCGAGGAGGCGTTCCTGCTCGTGCCGCTCTACCTCCTGATCGCCGCGTCGGTGCTCGCGCTCGCGTACCGCATCCTGCGCGGCGAGCGCCCGCCTCCGCCGCCGTTCCTCCTCGCGCTGCCGCTCGCCGCGTTCGTCACCTTCGCGTCGACGTCGTTCCTGTGGACCTGGGACGAGCGCTCCGGAGGGATCACCCTCGCGTTCTTCGTCTTCCCGTTCGTCGCCGGGCTCGCGACGGTCGCACGGAGCCCGATCGCCGACTGGCTGCCGCGGGCACTGCTCGTCACCCTCGTCGCGCTCGGGACGCTCTTCGCGGCCATCGGGATCTGGCAGGCGCACACGCGCACCCTCTTCTTCGGACGCGACGTCGAGGTCGCGAACGCGTACACGTCCTTCTTCCGCGTGACGTCGCTCTTCAAGGACCCGAGCCTGTACGGCCGGTATCTCGTAGTACCGATCGCAGTCCTCCTCGTCGCCCTCCTCGTGCGCCGTGGACGGACGATCGACTCGGTCGTGACGACCGTATTGGTCGCGTTCCTGTTCCTCGGGCTCTTCTACTCCTACTCGCAGTCGAGCTTCGTCGCCCTCTTCGTGGTGACGTTCGCGGTCGCACTGGTCGGCGTCGACCGCCGGACGCGCATCGTCCTCCTCGCCTGTGCCCTCGTGGCGACGCTCGCGGCAGCGGGTGTCGCAGGCGCCGCGATCGGCGGCAGGTCGGCAAGGGACGTCACGAGCGGACGCTCACGCCTCGTCGAGGTGACCGTCGACGCTTTCAAGGAGCGCCCGATCGCGGGCGTCGGCGTCGGCGGCCAGCCGCGCGCGAGCTCGGATATCGCGCGGAAGGGATCGCCGAGCCGGAACGCGTCGCACACGACGCCGCTGACGATCGCCGCGGAGCTCGGCGTGGTGGGCTTCGCCCTCTACGCCTGGCTTCTCGCCGCCACGGCGTGGGCTCTCCACCTCGTCGCCCGCCGGAACCGCGAATTCGGCGTCGGTCTTGCGGCCGTGCTCCTCGTGCTGTTCGTGCACTCGCTGCTCTACGCAGGATTCTTCGAGGACCCGCTCACGTGGGGGGTCATCGGCCTGGCGGCCGCGGTGCTCGCGAGCATGCCCGAGACGATTCCCGCGGCGGCGCCGGCGACCGACGTCCCTCCGTCCGCTCCGGAGCTGCTGGCACACTGACCTGCGGCCGTCGCGCTCGGCCCACGCTCCATGCCGAAAGCCTTCGCCTGGATCCTCGTTGCGGTCACCGTCATCGTGCTCGCCCTGTTCGGGTTGGCGATCGCGGTCGCGTTGACCACCCAGAACCGGCCCTCGGGCTCGCTCGACACGGACCTGGAGGGAGTCACCGTCTCGACCGAGACGACGACGGAGCCGGCTCCCCAGCCGCCTCCCGAGCCGGTCGGCGACCGCCGCTGCTGGAACGAGTTCGGCGCCGATCCGGAGCGCTCGCTCGCCCGCCCGCAGGCGATTCTCGGCCTTCCGGCGAGGAAGTTCACCTGGATGCGCGGGCTCCACAGCTACATCGAGTTCCCGCCCGTGTACTGCGACGGCGAGGTCTACGTCAACGGCTTCACGGGGACGACGTTCGCCGTCGCGTCGGAGACCGGGAAGATCCGCTGGACCCACCGGGTCGGCGGCACGCTTCCCTCGAGCCCGGCGATCGACGGGCCTCGGCTCCTCGTCGCCTCGCAGGACGGGACGGTGACCGCGCTCTCCAGGGACTCGGGGCGCCAGCTCTGGCAGGTTCGCACGGCGGGGAAGGTCGAGTCGTCGCCCGTGGTCGTCGACGGGCTCGCGTACTTCGGCTCGCATGACGGCCGGGTCTTCGCGGTGCGATCGAGCACCGGTCGCGTCGTGTGGGCGTACCAGACGGGCGGGCGCATCAACGCGAGCCCCACGATCGTCGGCGAGTCGGTGTGCGTCACCAACTACTCCGGGGCGTTCGTCTGCCTCAATCGCCGGACGGGCGCCGAGCGCTGGACGACGTACTTGAAGCGCGATCCCTTCCGCTACGAGAGCTTCTACGCGAGCGCGTCGAGCGACGGAGCACGACTGTACTCGGTGGCCCGCTCCGGCAAGGTCGTGGCGGTGGACGCCTCTGACGGCCACGTCGTCTGGACGGCCAGCGTGGGCGGGCTCGGCTACACGACCCCGGCAGTCGCGGACGGACGCGTCTTCGCCGGAGGTTTCGACGGAAGGCTCCGCGCCTTCCGGGCCACGACCGGCGAGGAGCTGTGGAGCAAGTCGGTCGGGGGGCGAATCCTCGGGCCGCCTGTGGTCATCGGGCCGTACGTGTTCTTCTCGGTCCTCGAAGGACGCACCTATGCGCTCCGCGTCACGGACGGCAACATCGCCTGGCGCCTCCCGCTCGGGAAGTATTCGCCGGCCATCGCGACCGAGAAGACGTACTACCTCTCACTCAACGGCCGCCTCATCGCCGTGAGCGGGCGCAACGTCCCCCTGTCACAGCGCTAGCCGCGGATGGCGCCGCCGCCAGAGCGGCGAGCGCTGGATCGCAGACGCCGAGGCGTTCCAGACTGCGAGGCGAGCGCCGTACGCACCTTTGGCGAGGGCGGCGCTCATCCCCCCGCGGTCCGACGAGACGACCTCGTAGCCGAGCTCCTCGAGGAGATCGCCGGCAACTCGCTCGAACGCCGCGGTGTCGGTGGAAGACATGTCCTCGCGCCAGCTCCTGACGCCGGTCGTGGGTGGGCGCAGAAGACGTTGCTGGTGGGGCTTGGCGGAAACGTCCACGGAGCCCGCGTAGTCGAGCATCGCCGGGTCGAAGGGGATCTCCGCGAACGCGCAGATCTCGCGCACGACGTGCTCCGGCCGGGACACGAGCGCCTCGTAGCGCACCTCGTGATAGCGACCCGTCCCCACGCGCCGACCGAGCGCCCGGGCAGCACTCACCTCCTTGCGCCAGAGGCACGCGAACCGGCCGGCCGTTCGCGGATGCGCCCAGGTTCTCGTAAACGTGCCCTGCGGCATCTCGAGGAAGGAGAGCGCCGCGTCGCGCCCGTCGCGGAGCAAATGGACGTACCGCGCGTCGGGGAACAGTCGTTCGAGCAGCGGAAGGTGGCGCATGTACATCGGCGTCTTGTCACCCCACCGCGGCTTGCCGGCGCGATCGGCATAGGCCTCGAAGATCGCAGCGATCGCGTCGCCCGTGGACATGCCCACTTCGAGACGCGGGGCGACGTCGCCCGAGCTCAGGCCCCAGTCGCGAACCGTCGGGATCCGCGCGACGTCGTCGAGGAACCGCTCGACGTCGAGCGTCCGGCCGTGGCGGCGCGCGAGCAGCGGAACGAAGAACGACTCGTCCGGGATCGCAATCCCCGGAGAGCGATCGAGGACGACGCGGAGGAGCGTCGTGCCGGACCGGCTGACGCCGAGGACGATGAGCGGCGGGCTCACGGAGTCGGGGCCGCGACGACGTCCACCGCGGCGCGCGCCGCGCGGCCGCCGACGGTCACGTACAGCGTGTACGAGCCGGCGGTCTCGGGCGCCCGGAGCACGAGCACCTGCCGCGTACCCACTCCGCGCTCTCCCGCGAACAGCCAGCGATACGACATCGCGTCCGTGAGGACGCGAACCGAGAACCTCTTCCCGGCGACCACCTCGACGCGCTCGCGGGAGAGCTCGACGAAGCGGACACGTACGGGCACCGCCCGCGTCCGCATCGAGCGGTTGCCCGCGCGATCGACGGCCCGCAGGCGGAGCTCGTACGTACCGGGGCGTACGGTCCTGCCGTTGACGCGTCCGAACCAGACGAGCTTGCCGTCGAGGCGCCGGAACTTGCTCTGCACGCGCTGACGACCGTCGACGAGCATCACGGCACGAGCGAGCTCGTCGACGCGATACGTCGCCGTTACGCGGTCGCTGTGGCCGTCGCCATCGGGCGAGAACACGCGCGGAAAGACGCCGACGAGCGTGATGACCGGAGCGGTCGTGTCCACGCGGATCGGATTGGGCAGGATGATCGTGCGACCGTTCCGCTCGAGCTGCACGCGTGGCCTGTACACGCCCTCGGGCACGACTCGGCCCGCCTCGTCGAGGCCGTCCCACGTGTACGAGACGCGCCCCGTCGGCTCACGCCGCTTGCGGACGAGGGTGCGGACGGAACGACCGTTCTTGTCGAGGATGTCCACGGTCACGGTCTCCCGCCGACGGAGGACGAAGGAGACGACGGCGACGTCTCGCGCACACTCGCACACGGGCGAGAACACGTGATCGACCCGGGTCCCCGTGACGGGACTCCGTTCGAGCTTCAGGCGCTCCGTAACGGCGAACGCGGCCGCGGTGGCGCCGAGCAGGGCGAGGACGATGAGGAGCTGGGGCCACCGCGCCACGGCGCGCAACCTATCTCGTGGCCGAGGCACCACGGACGCAGCAGCCGCAGAGCGGCCGCCTTCAGGAGTCGTCGCGCGATCGAAATCCCTGCGTCAGCTCTCGATTCCGCGCACGAGAACGAACGGCTCCGCGTGCTCGCAGCCGCAGCTCGCTCCGTAGAACTCCGCCGCCGCGCGGATGGCGCGCTCGCTGCGCGGATGCGGGTACTCGCGCCGCTCGGTCTCGTAGTGGGCGAAGGCGGCGACCTTGCGCTCGATCATCTCGCCGATGTCGACGAACCAGTTCGGGACGAACCAGTTGAGCGGAGCAGGTGTCCACTCGGTGCTCGAGGTCGGTGCGTACGTCAGCAGTCGCCTGACCGTCTGGCCCGGAACCGGTCGCGTCGCCACGGCCACCGAGTCGAAGAGCGACCGGTGGTCGAGGTTGACGTCCGGATGCGGCGTGTAGACGCGCTCTGCGCCGACCTCACGCAGGTGCTCCTCGACGACCTGATTCACCTCGACATGGGGAAGCGTGTCAAGACGCATGTCCGGGAGATCGAGGTGCACGTAATCCGCGACGCCGAGCTCCGCTGCGGCGCGCAGCGCCTCCTCCTCCTTCCGTAGCCGGGTCTCGGAGTCGCCGGGATACTGCGTCGACGAGCCGTCGGTGACGACCACGACCCGGACCTCGTCGCCGCGGCCGATGTGCGCAGCGATCGTCCCACCCATTCCGAGCACCTCGTCGTCGGGGTGCGCGGCGAAGACGAGGACGCGGCGTCATCCCAGGCGCGCTCCGACGACGAGCTCCGCGCTGGCTGGTTGAACCTCCTCGAGCACGAGGCCACCTTCACCGCACGCAACCACCGGGCCCGTGGACCTGAGCTCGACGATCGTGCCGGGGAGCGCGGATGCGTCGAGCTCCACGGGCCGCGCGCCCCAGACGATGACCTTCTCGCTCCCGAGGAACGTGAACGCGCCGGGGTAGGGCCGCGTCTGCGCGCGCACCCAGTCGTAGAGATACGGCGCCCGCGTCTCCCAGTCGATGATGCCGTCGGACGGGGTGCGCTTCGGCCAGGAGCTCGCGCGGCTCGCATCCTGCGGGATTCGGGGGGCCGTGCGCGCGACGAGCTGCGGCACGAGCTCGCGCGTGAGCTGCACGTGTGCCTCGGCGAGGCGCACGAAGAGTGTCGTCGCCGTCTCGTCCGGCGCGACGTCGACGACGACCTGCCCGACGATCGCCCCGGAGTCGGCCGTCGCGTCGACGATCTCGAAGAGAGTCACGCCGGTGCGGGCGAGTCCGGTGAGAATCGCCCATGGGATCGGCGCGCGCCCGCGGTGCCGCGGCAGGAGCGTCGGGTGCATGCCGAAGACGCCTTCCCGAGCGAGCGCGACGAACGGATCGCGGACGAGCTGCGACCAGCCGACGACGAAGATCAGCTCCGGATCGAGGGCTCGGACCCACGCGAGCGTCTCCTCGGCGTTGATGTCGGCCGTCTCGTGCAAGGCTGCGCCGAGCCGCCCCGTCACCTCTTCGAACGAGCACTGACCCGAGCGGTTCGGATCGATCGGCCCTGGCAGCGTGGCGACGCCGACGATGTCTGCGCCGCTCTCGGCCGCAGCCTCGAGGCAGTCGCGTCCGATGGTGTCGAAGCTGACCCAGACCGTGCGCATAGCCGCGCGATGCTAGCTAGTCGACGGTGGAGGGGAGTCCGCCGGCACGCCCGCGCACGAAGCGGATCCAGCTGTGACGCGCCAGCCAGACGAGGAGCACGACGGCGCCCGCGGACAGAGCGACGACCACGATCGTGCCGGCGAACGGCACGTCGAGCAGCTTGATCCCGGCGAGACCGAGGATCCCCGCGAGGAGCAGCCGCAGGCGCTGCTCGGGTATCGAGACCGTCAGGCGTCCGCCGATGAGCACGCCGGGGATCGACCCGACCAGGAGCCAGCCGAGGATGGAGAAATCGATGTTCCCGGCGGCCCAGTGGGCTGCGCCCGCGACGTACAGGAGGATCGCCGCGTGGAAGATGTCCGTCCCCACGACCTTGTGGGCGCGGAGCGGGAAGACGACGAGCAGCGTCAGCCCGAAGAACACCCCGCTCCCGACCGAGGTCAGGCCAACGATGAACCCACCCAGGAGTCCGATGAGGATCGCGGCAACCCGGTCGCGGTTCGTGAGCTCCCAGTCCGGATCTCCGGTGGGCCCGCTCGCCTGCACGAGGCTCTTCGCGATCAGCCCGATGGCTCCGAAGAGGAGCGCGGCGCCAAGCACCTGCCCCATCGCCGACTTCGCCTCGTCGCCGTAGCGGTCGGTGATCTGGACGTTCAGCCAGACGCCTATGAGCGAGGCGGGCACGGAGCCGACGAGCATCCAGCCCGCCAACCGCGCTCGCACGTTTCCCATCCGCCGGTGCTGCGCGGCACCGACCGTCTTGAACACCGCACCGTGCGCGATGTCGGTGCCGATCGCCGTCGACGGCGGGATGCCGAAGATGAAGACGAGGATGGGCGTCATCAGCGAGCCGCCGCCCATCCCCGTCATCCCGACGAGGAGTCCTGTCAGGAGCCCCGCGAGCGTGAGCTGCCACGTCACGGGCGGTGTCTCCTCCTACTGCTCGTATGCGTGGATGAGGACCTGCGCGACCTCGGGCCTGGTGAACTCGACGGGGGGCACTTCACCGTTGCCGAGCATCTCACGAACCTTCGTTCCCGAGAGGAACACGCGGTCCTCCGGCCCGTGCGGGCACGACTTCGTGCTCGCCATCGAGCCGCACACGTTGCACCAGAAGGTGTGCTCGAAGAACATCGGCTCGATGTCGAGCTCGTGCGGCGCGAACTCGTCGAAGATCAGCTGTGCCTCGTACGTGCCGTAGTAGTCGCCGACCCCAGCGTGGTCGCGGCCGACGATGAAGTGCGAGCAGCCGTAGTTCTTGCGGCAGATCGCGTGCCAGATCGCCTCGCGTGGACCTGCGTAGCGCATCGCCGCCGGGAAGGCCGAGAGGAGCACGCGCTCGGGGGGGTAGTAGCCGTCGAGGAGCGTCCGGTAGCACTCGACGCGCACGTCGACCGGCACGTCGTCCGACTTCGTGTCGCCGACGAGCGGGTGGACGAGAAGGCCGTCGACGGTCTCGAGCGCGACCTTCGTCAGGTACTCGTGCGCGCGATGGATCGGGTTCCGGGTCTGGAACCCGACGACGCGCCTCCACCCGCGCTCGGCGAAGATCCGCCGCGTCTCCGCCGGATCGCGGGCGAGCTCCGGGAACTCCGGCTGCGCCCGCTCGAATACCGTGACGCGCCCGGCGAGGTAGAGCGGCTTCTGCGCGTACAGCCGCGCGACGCCGGGATGTGCGTCGTCGGTCGTGCGGAAGCACTGCTCGGCCTCGCGCTCCTTGTCGTACTCGAACGTCTCCTCGACCTCGAGCACCGCCATGGGCTTGCCGGCCTCGTCCGCGAGCGCAACGCGGTCGCCAACGGGCGCCGAGTCGACGGCGAGGCAGACCGGCAGCGCCCAGGGAAGCCCGTTCGCCAGGTGCATCTCGTCGACGACACGCTCGTAGTCCGCCTTGCCCAGGAAGCCCTCGAGCGGCGAGAGCGCCCCCGAGGCGAGCATGTCGAGGTCGGACAGCTCCCGCGACGTCAGGAGGACGACCTCGAGCGAGGCGAGATCGTCCGGCGCCTCGCCCGTCCGGTCGACGAGCGTCCCGCCGTGCGGCGCGATGAGCCGTTCCGTCGCGGCGACCGTCATGCCGCGACCTTCGTGGGAACGAGCCCCAGCTCCTCGAGCTTGGCGATCACGAATGCCGCCGACTGCTCGGGCGTGAGGCCCTCCGTGTCGACGACGATCTCCGCGTTCTCCGGTGCCTCATAGGGGTCATCCACACCCGTGAAACCCTTGATCTCGCCGGCGAACGCCTTGGCGTAGAGGCCGTTGACGTCACGGCGAGCACATTCGTCGAGCGACGTCCGGACATGGATCTCGATGAACGGACCGTGCTCCTCGACCAGCGCGCGAGCATTGCCGCGCGCCCCGGCATAGGGAGAGATCGCAGCCACGATGACCGCGCCGCCGTGGCGCGTGATGCGCGAGGCCACCCAGCCCAGGCGCTCGACGTGGGCGTCCCGGTCCTCCTTCGAGAAGCCGAGGCCCTTCGAAAGGTGCGTGCGCACCGTGTCGCCGTCGAGGTACTCGACGACGAGACCCCGGCGATCCATCTCCGGACCGACGTGGTGGGCGATCGTCGTCTTGCCGGAGCCCGAGAGCCCCGTGAACCAGAGGGTGAAGCCCCCGCCTCGGTCGGTCTCGGACTCGGGGTGCTCGTGCGCGTAGATGTGCTGACTCATGCCGTCCTTTCCAGTTGCGTGTTCTCGTGAATGCCGCACTCGAGCTTGTCCGAACCGGCCCAGCGACCGGCGCGCTCCTCCTCGTCCGGGGTCGTCGGACGGGTGCACGGAATGCAGCCGATCGAACGGTACCCCGCGTCGTGCAGCGGGTTGAAGGGGATCTCGTTCACGTTGATGTACGCCCACACCCGCTTCTCGTCCCAGTCGGCGAGGGGGTGGATCTTGAAGACCTGATACCGCTCGGACCACTCGATCTTGGGCGTCTCCGCACGGCTCGGCGACTGGTCACGGCGAATGCCCGAGATCCAGGCGTCGTACGGCTGCAGCGCCTGCACGAGCGGCTCGACCTTGCGGATGTGGCAGCAGCGGTCGGGGTCGCGCTCCCACAGGTTCGGTCCCTCGGCGCGGTGCTGCTCGGCAACCGTGGGGATGCCCGGCTGGATGAGCTTGAGCTGGTAGCGCTCGACGAGCGCGTCGCGCGTGTCGTAGGACTCGCGGAAGAAGAGATGCGTGTCGAGCTCGACCGTGTCCATGCGCAGCCCGAGCTCCGCGACCATGTGCACGAGCACGGACGACTGCTTCTGCCAGGAGCAGGTGAGGCACACGCGAGGCCAGAAGAACTGGTGCGTCCAGGAGATGAGCTCTTCCGCGCTCATCCCCTCGAAGTCGAGGTCAGGGAGCCGGGGCGGGCTCGACGCTTGAATGGCCAAGCAAGACCTCCTTCAGCGTGTCGGCTCTGAGCCCGAGACGGAGCGTCTCGAGCGCGATGACCTCGTCGGGGGGGATGTTCCCGAGGTTGACCTCCGGCCCGAAGTGCCGGACGAACCAGGCCTGCGAGGACTTCGTCGGCGCCTCCCAGATGAGGTCGTGGAAGGAGAGCGAATGCTCGATCTCGTCGACGAGGCCCGTCCGCAGCTCGCCCGTCGGGCGGTAGATGCCCGCGGTGCCGCCCTCGCGCCCTTCGGCGATGACCTTCCAGGCCCCCGCGTCGAGCTCTTCGCGGATCCACTGCACCCACAGATAGGGCGCGATGTTCACCTCGGAGTCCTTCGAGCCGACCTCCGAGAGCACCGTGAAGTCACGCGCGAAGTCGGCGATCAGCTCGAGCTTGTGCTCGCGCGGGATCTCGAGCGTGCCGTCCGAGATCTCGACGTGCGAGAAGCGGTAGTGCTCGAGCCAGCGCTTGAACTCGTCCATCTTCGACTGCCCGTACACCGCCTCGAAGAGCGTCCCGCCGCAGACGACCGGGGTGGAGAACGAGCGGTACAGGGCGACCTTCTTCTCGAGGTTGTTCGTGACGTAGCTGGTACCCCAGCCGAGCTTGACGATGTCGACGTACTCGCCCGCCGTGTCGAAGAGCCCCTCGATCTCGCGGAGGTTCAGGCCCTTGTCCATGACATGCGTCAGCCCGCGCGAGCGCGGCTTGCCGTCGCGGATGGGCACGTCCAGGAAGGTGTGCCCGTCAGAGTCGCGCATAGATCTCCTCCAGCTTCTCCTTGGCGCGGTCCTGCACCTCGCGGTAGAGCGAGTTGCCGTGCGCGTCGATTCCCACGGTCAGCGGGCCGAAGTCCTTCACCCGGAACTTCCAGAGGCACTCGGGCATGAGCTCCTCCCAGGCGACCTCCTCGATCTCCTCGATCTGGGTCGTCTCGAGCGCCGCTGCGCCGCCGACGATCGCGAAGTAGACCATCCCCAGGCGCTGCATCGGCTCGATCGCCTCGTCCGGGAAGCCACCCTTTCCGCAGATCGCACGGACGCCGTACTGCGAGCCGAGCGGCTCGGTGAAGCGGACCATGCGCGCGGAAGTCGTCGTCCCGATGCAGAGCTTCTCGTACTTGCCGGGGCCGAGCTTCCGGACGTTCGGCGCCGTGTGCAGGAGGAAAGCGCCGGAGAGCTCCATCGGCGGCTCGACGCCCTCGTCGAAGATCCGGATCTGGGTGCGGTCGCGGATCCCGATGATGTGGCCCTGGACGATCACCTCGTCGCCGGCGCGGAGCTTCAGGATCTCGGCGGGATCGGTGACCGGGAACGTGACCTCGTGGGTTGCCATCACGCGTCCCTCTCGTAGTCGACGGTGCCGTCCGCGGCGACGTGCGCGGATGCACGACGGGCCGCCCAGCACTGGTAGTTCACGGCGACGGGATTGAGCGTCATGTGCGTGTCGGCGTGCTCGACGTGCACCGACAGGACGGTCACGTCGCCGCCCAGCCCCATCGGGCCGACGCCGGTCTCGTTCAGGAGATCCTTGAGCTCGTCCTCGAGCGTCGCAACGAGCGGGTCGGAGTTGCGCGTCCCCACGGGCCGCGCGATCGCCTCCTTCGCGAGGTGCATCGCGTAGTCGGCCGACCCTCCGATGCCGACGCCGACGATCCCCGGCGGGCACGGCTTGCCGCCTGCACCGACGATCGACTCGAGGACGAACTTCTTGATGCCCGTGACGCCGTCGGCGGGGACGCACATCTTCAGGAAGCTCATGTTCTCGGAGCCCGACCCCTTCGGCACGCACTTCACGTCGAGGCCGTCCCAGTCAGGGATGAAGTCCCAGTGCACGATCGGGACGCGGTAGCCGACGTTCGGCCCCGTGTTCTCGCGCGTCAGCGTGTGCACGGTGTTCGAGCGCAGCGGATGCTCGACCGTCGCGCGCTCGGTGCCCTCCCTGAGCGCCGCGTAGATCCGGGCGGGGTGCAGCGGGAAGTGCTCGCCGACCTTGCAGTAGTAGACCGCGATGCCCGTGTCCTGGCAGACGAGGTTCTTCTCGTCCTCGGCGACCGTGACGTTCCGGAGGATCGTCTGGAGCACGCGCTGGCCGGTGACCGAGGTCTCGCGGCCGGCCGCGTCGGCGAGCGCGTCGCGGAGGTCTTGCGGGATGTCCTTCAGCGCCCAGACGTAGA
>CAVZNK010000026.1:0-84546 GCA_963776555.1 uncultured Gaiellaceae bacterium
CGCGGCGGCGTGCCATGGCGACGATGAGCCCGAGGCCGATGGCGACCTCGGCGGCGGCAACCGCCATCACCGCGAGCGCGAAGATCTGACCGTCGAGGTTTCCCTGCTGTCGGGCGAACGCGATCAGCGTGAGGTTCGCGGCGTTCAACATGATCTCGAGCGAGAGGAGGACGATCAGCGGGCTGCGCCGGAGCATGACGCCGAGCGCGCCGGTCCCGAACAGGATCGCCGCGACGATGAGGTACCAGCCAACGTCCGGCCCGTCCATCAGACGGTTCCCTCCTCCTTCTCGCGCGTCGTTCCCAGCACGACGCCGCCGATCGCGGCCACGAGCAGCACGATCGAGGTGATCTCGAACGCGAGCAGGTGGTCGGTCAGGAACGCCTCGCCGATCTGCGACGGGCTGCCGAACGAGCCGGAGACGTCGGCCGGCTCGGTGAGGTTGTCGCCCCAGGCGAGGCCGAGCACGACCACGATCTCGACCAGGAGCGCCGCGGCGGCGACGACGGCCGCGCCTCGCAGCAGGCGTGGGCCGCCGGCCCACGGCGCGTCCGCCCTCCCGCCGAGGTAGGCGACGACGAACAGGAACATCACCATCACCGCGCCCGCATAGACGAGGACCTGCGCGGCCGCCACGAACTCGGCCGAGAGCAGCAGGAACAGGACTGCGAGCGAGGCGAGGTTTCCGATCAGCGCGAGCGCCGAGTAGAACGGGTTCGTCATGCTCACGACGGCGACGCCCGTCCCCAGGCACCCCGCCGCGGCGACGAACCAGATCAACCAGACGAGGACGTTCCCCATTACATCCCGCAGAGCGGAATCCGCTCGCGCGGCTTCCACTCGCTCCAAATCCCTAAAGGCGTCCGCTTCGCGGCCGCTGTGTCGGTGGCTGACGGATCGTGTCAGCTTCGCGTCTTGAAGGCCGGCTCGGGGGTGTCGAAGCGGACAGGGTCGGCGACCGGGACGCGCTTGATCGGCTCGGCGAGGAGCATGTCCTTCGTGTAGATGAGGTCGTCGCGCGAGTACTCGGCGATCTCGAACTCGTTCCCGAGCGTGATCGCGTCGAACGGGCATGCGAGCTCGCAGTAGCCGCAGAAGATGCAGCGGCTCATGTTGATCTCGTAGATGCGCGCGTAGCGCTCGCCGGCCGAGACGCGGTTCTCGGCGGTGTTCTCCTCCGCGACGACGCGGATGCAGTCCGCGGGGCAGGCGGCCGCGCACAGAGAGCAGCCGACGCACTTCTCGAGCCCGTTCTCGTGCCGGTGGAGCCGATGGCGTCCGCGAAAGCGCGGGTACACGGGACGCTTGTACTCCGGGTACTGCTGGGTGATCGGCCTCCGGAAGATCTGCCGGAACGTGACGCCGAATCCCTTGAGGGTGGAAAACGGCTGCGCCATCAGAAGGCCACCACCAGGATCGCCGTCACCACGGCGTTCACGGTCGCGACCGGGAGCAGGACCTTCCAGCCGAACCGCATGAGCTGGTCGTAGCGGAGGCGTGGGAGCGTCGTCCGCATCCAGATGAACACGAACAGGATGAGGACGAGCTTGCCGATGAACCAGAGCGGGCCGGCCCAGGTTGCGCCGTCCCAGCCCGGGCCGTGCCAGCCGCCGAGGAAGAGCGTCACGCAGAGAGCCGAGAGCGTGATGAGGTTGATGTACTCCGACATCGAGTAGAGCCCGAAGCGCATCCCGCCGTACTCGGTGTGGTAGCCGGCGACGAGCTCCTGCTCCGCCTCGGGGAGGTCGAACGGCGCGCGAGCGGTCTCGGCCGTGCCCGCCAGCAGGAACACGAGCAACCCGACGAACTGGGGGACGGCGTACCAGACGGTGTCGGCCTGCGCCGAGACGACGTCCGTGAGCGAGAGCGTCCCTGCCATGAGGACGATGCCGAGCACGGACAGCGCGAGCGAGACCTCGTAGGAGACGAGCTGCGCGCAGGTCCGCATGGAGCCGAGCAGCGCGTACTTCGAGTCCGACGACCAGCCGCCGAGGATGAATCCGTACACGCCGATCGACCCGATCGCGAAGATGAGGATCAGCGCGATGTCGAGGTCGGCGACCTGGCCGGGGATGTAGACGCCGCCGACCGTCCAGCCCGGCCCGAACGGGATGACCGAGAACGTCGTGAGCGCCGTGAAGGCGGCGAGGAACGGGCCGAGGACGAACGCCCAGTCGATCGCCTCCGACGGCTGGAAGCTCTCCTTGTTGAGGAGCTTCAGCAGGTCGGCGATCGGCTGCAGCGTCCCGCGCGGACCCGCCCGGTTGGGGCCGTAGCGGAGCTGCATCCGGCCCATGACCTTGCGCTCGGCGAGCGTGAGGTACGCGAAGGTCGCCATCACGAGGTTGATGACGACGAACGCCTCGATGAGGCTCACCCACCAGTCGACGGACGGCGTGCTCACGTCTTCGCGACCTCGACGGTCGGGTGCAGATCGCCGGCGTGCTCGTCCGCGACGCGGGCGACACCCTCGATCAGCTTGCGGTCGACGCGCGCTCGAAGCTCTACCGACGTGCCGTTCGAGCGCACGACCACCGCGTCTCCGTCCGTGATCCCGCGAGTCTTGGCGTCGGCGGTCGAAAGCTCGACGTCTCGCCCCGGCCGCTGGAAGCCGAGCTCCGGGACGCGCTCGACCGCCGGCCCGGAGAACAGCGGCGTGTAGCGCTGGAGGCGCAGCGAACCCGGTGTGTCCTCGGCCTGATCGGGAGTCGTGCCGGGCGGGGGAGCGACGTAGACGTGTCGTGCCGGTAGCGGTGCGTTCACGCCGAGGTCGCCGAGCGTGAGGTCGCGGAAGAGGTCCGAGGCGAGCTCCGCGAAGACACCGGCCGCGTGGGGCGGCACGTCCACGTCGAAGCGTGCCGCGAGCTTCGAGATCCAGGCGAGCTCGTCGGGGCACGGCGGGAGCACCGCGCGCCGCAGGCGCTGGACACGCCCCTCGAGGTTCATGGTCGTGCCGTCACGCTCCAGCGCTGCGGTCGAGGGGAGGATCAGGTCGGCCCAGCCGGCCGCCAGCTCGTGGAACATCGTCAGGACGAGCACGCGCTCGGCCTGCTCGGCGAGCGCGCGGACGTCGGGGTTCGAGGCCGCCTCGTCGCCCGAGACGACGAGCAGCTCGAGCGGCTCCGGGTTCGTCTCGTCCGCGTCGGCCGCGACGGCCCACGCGAGCGCGACTCCGTGTGGGTTCGACGCCGCGGGAAGGTGGAACGCGCCGCAGCCGGGCTTCTCGGCAAAGCCGAGAGCGTGCGCGAGCTCGGCGATGCGTGCGCCTCCTCCTCCGCCTGGGCCCGACCAGATGAGCACGGCTCTCTCGGCGGCGGCGACCCGCTTCGCGAGCGCGCTCCTCGCGCTCGCGAGCTCGCGGCACGTCTCGGCACCGGCTCCAGGCTGGGTCTTCTCGGTCCCGGTCGGGGAGAAGACGACGATCTCGGCGCCCCGGCGTCGGGCCTGCGTGATCCAGAGATCGACGACAGGGGCACGCTCGACGACGGGGTCGTCGCCGATGACGACGACGATCTCCGCCTCGCCGATCGCGCTCAACGGGAGGCGGAACGCGTCGAGCGCGTCCGAAGTCGCCTCCGGGAGCACCGCCGAGTGCGCGTCGAGACCGGTTCGCAGGAGCCGCCCGAGCGCGTACGCGATCTCGGTCGTCTCGGAGCCCGAGAAGGCGGTGACGATCGACCCGCCGGCCGCGCGCAGCATCGACTCGGCCTCGTCGAGCGCCTCGTCCCAGGAGATCTCGACGAGGCCCTTTCGTCCCCGCCGGAGCGGGGTCGTGATGCGGTCCTCGGCGCGGAGGTGCGGGTACGAGAAGCGCCCCTTGTCACACAACCAGCCGCGGTCGATCTCCGGGTGGTTGCGCGAGTAGATGCGCTTGACCTTGCCCTCGCGGATCGTCGCGGAGGTGTTGCATCCGACCGCGCAGCCCGTGCAGACGGTCGGGACGGACTGGATGTCCCACGGCCGTGCGTCGAAGCGGTACAGCGTGGACGTCAGCGCGCCGACCGGGCAGAGCTCGATGACGTTGCCCGAGAACGGCGAGCGGTACGGCTCGTCCTCGAACGTCGCGATCTCGGTGTGCGCGCCGCGGTTCCGCGCGATGAGAAGACCGTCCTCCGCGACGTCCTCGGAGAAGCGCGTGCAGCGGTAGCAGAGGATGCAGCGCTCACGGTCGAGCGCGATGAGGGGCGACACCGGGATGGGCTTGTCCCACGTGCGCTTCGCGAACGTCATCCGCGTGTTGCCAGGCCCGTGGCGGAAGGTGAGGTCCTGCAGCGGGCACTCGCCGCCCTTGTCGCAGACCGGGCAGTCGAGCGGGTGGTTCACGAGGATGAACTCGAGCGTCGCCTCCTGGCCCTCCGCCGCCTTCGCCGACGTCGCGCCCGTGGAGATCACCATCCCGTCGGACACGGTGAGGGTGCATCCGGCCTGCAGCTTGGGCATGCCCTCGATCTCGACCAGGCACATGCGGCACGCACCGACCGGCGGTCCGAGCCGCGGCTCGTAGCAGAACACCGGGATCTCGATCCCGGCCGCCTGGGCCGCCTCGACGAGGCCGGTCCCCTTCGCTACCTCGACCGTGCGGTCGTCGACGGTGACCGAGACGAGCTCAGACATGGGCGTGCTCCGGGTGCTCGTGCATCTCGGTGGGCGCGAGGATCCCTTCGAGGGACGAGTCGCCGTCGAACGGGCATCGTCCGAGGTCGATATGCGCCTGGTACTCGTCGCGGAACTTGTCGACGTAGCTCAAGACGGCGATCGCGTCCGAGTCGCCGAGCGGGCACAGGCACTTGCCCATGATCCGGTCGCACACGGAGAGCAGCAGGTCGAGGTCCGTCTGCGACGCGCGGCCGTCCTCGATCTTCTGGAGGATCTGCGTGACCCACTTCGTTCCGACGCGGCACGGCGTGCACTTCCCGCACGACTCGTGCTCGTAGAACTGGGACACGCGGATCCCGAGCTGCACCATGCAGCAGCGGTCGTCGATGACGATCACGCCGGCCGAGCCGATCGAGGACCCCGCCTCCACGAGTGAGGTGAAGTCCATCTTCGTGTCGATGTCGGCGGCCGTCAGCACAGACGTCGACGAGCC
This sequence comes from uncultured Gaiellaceae bacterium, assembly GCA_963776555.1. Lineage (GTDB taxonomy): Bacteria > Actinomycetota > Thermoleophilia > Gaiellales > Gaiellaceae > GMQP-bins7. Next base: position 5,090 of record CAVZNK010000026.1, read on the forward strand.
GCCCGGGATCACCGCCTTCAGCTCGCGGCCGTTCGGGACCCCGCCGCCGACGTCGTAGATCAGCTCGCGCATCGAGATCCCGTGCGGGAGCTCGTAGTTCCCGGGGTTGGATACGTTGCCCGAGAGCGAGAACACGCGCGTGCCGGTCGAGTTCTCGACCCCGAGCTTGGCGTACTCCGCACCGCCCAGCTCGAAGACGGGGGTGACCGTCGTGATCGACTCGACGTTGTTCACGGCCGTCGGCGCGGCATAGAGCCCGGCGATCGCAGGGAACGGAGGCTTCGTCCGGGGCTGGCCGCGCTTCCCTTCGAGCGACTCGAGCAGCGCCGTCTCCTCCCCGCAGATGTAGGCGCCGGCGCCACGGTGGATGACGACCGTGACGCCTCCCAGGAGATCGGCCTTCCGCATCGCCTCGAGCGAGTCGCGCAACACCTCGAACTCCCGCTCGTACTCGCCGCGGATGTACACGAACACGTGCTGCGAGGAGATCCCGTGTGCCGCAATGAGGCAGCCCTCGAGGAAGCGGAACGGGACGCGCAGCATGATCTCGCGATCCTTGAAGGTGCCGGGCTCCGACTCGTCGGCGTTGACGACGAGGTAGTGCGGCTTCGGCAGCTGGTCGGGCTTCGGGACGAACGACCACTTGCGACCGGTCGGGAAGAACGCGCCGCCGCGGCCCCGCAGCCCCGATGTGTCGAGCTCGGCGATGACGTCGTCCGGCGCCATGCCGCGCGCCTTGCGCAGCGCCGTGAAGCCGCCGCTCGCGACGTAGTCGTCGATGCTCGTGACCGCGCCGCCGTTCGTTCCGGCGAAGACGATCTCCGGGTACTCAGGCATCGGCGCGCAGCTCCTCGACGATCCCGGGCACGTCGGCTGCGCCGACGCGCAGCCGGTGGCGGTTGTCGATCGCGACCACGGTCGCCCAGCCGCACCCGCCGAGGCATTCGATCGTGCCGAGCGTGAACGTGCCGTCCTCGGACGTCGAGCCGGCGGAGACTCCGAGCTCCCGCTCGAACGCCTCGACCACCTGCTGCGCTCCTGCGAGCGCGCAGGAGACGTTCGTGCACACCTCGACGTGCGTGCGGCCGACGGGCTCGAGGTAGTACTGGTCGTAGAAGGACGCGATCGACAGGCAGTACGCGGGCGTGAGGTCGAGCGCGTCGGCGACCTCGCGGATCGCGTCAGGCGAGAGCCAGCCGCCATGCTCGTCCTGGGCGAGGCGGAGCGCCGGCATCACCGCCGAGAGCGCGTCCGGGTACTGCTTGCGGAGCTTCTGAATCTCGGAGGCGACGGTCATCGGTCGGCGTCTCCCATCACGGGGTCGAGCGAGCCGGCCGCGGCGATGAGGTCGGCGATGAGCAGCTCCTGGACGATGGTCGCCGTCGCCTGCAGCGCGGCGAAGCTCGGCGCGCGGAACTTCACACGCCACGGTCGCGGGCCGCCGTCGGAGACGAGGTAGCAGCCCGCCTCGCCGCGCGGCGACTCGATCGCGACGTACACCTCGCCCTCGGGGACGGTGAAGCCCTCGGTGACGATCTTGAAGTGGTGGATGAGCGACTCCATCGACGTGTGCAGCTCGTGCCGCGGCGGCAGGACGACCTTGCGGTCGTCCGCGATCCACGGCTCGCCGTCCATCTCGTCGAGCCGGTCGAGGCACTGGGCGACGATGCGCACGGACTGGCGCATCTCGTCCATGTGGACCTTGTACCGGTCGTAGACGTCCCCGTTTCCATAGACCGGCACGTCGAAGTCGACCTCGTCGTAGGCGAGGTAGGGCATGTTCCGCCGGAGGTCCCAGTCGACGCCGGACGCGCGCAGCATCGGGCCCGACTGCGCGAGCGCGAGCGCGTCCTCGGCCGACAGGAGCCCGACTCCCTTCGTGCGCTCGAGCCAGATCGCGTTGCGGTCGAGGATCGCCTCGTACTCGTCGACCGACTTCGGCATCGACGTGCAGAACTTCCGTGCCTCGTCCGTGAAGGCAGGGGGCAGGTCCTCCGCGATCCCGCCGACCTGCACGTACCGCGTGTGCATGCGCGTGCCCCCCGCCATCTCGAAGAGGTCGAGGATCTGGTCGCGGTCGTCGAAGCAGTACCAGAACAGCGAGATCGCTCCAAGCTCGAGCGCGGACGTCCCGAGCCAGACGAGATGCGAGTGGATGCGGTTCAGCTCCGCGAGGGCCATGCGCGCCCACACCGCCCGGCGGGGCACCTCGATGCCGAGGAGCTTCTCGATCGCGAGTACGTACAGGAGCTCGTTCGCGTGGAAGGAGACATAGTCGATCCGCGGCGCGTACGTCACGGACTTCCACCACGACTTGTGCTCCATGTTCTTCTCGAACCCCGTGTGGAGGTAGCCGATGACGGCCCGGATGCCGGCGACCGTCTCGCCGTCGAGGTCGACCACGAGCCGCAGGACGCCGTGCGTCGAGGGGTGGTTCGGCCCGAAGTTGACGCGCAGGATGTCCTCGAGACGATGCTTCTCCGGGTCGACTTCGAGGATCGTCGGGACCGGGCTCGGGATGCGTGTGCCCTCGTAGATCCTGGTCGCGGGGAGGACGCTCATCGGCCTAGTCCTCGTCCGAGAAGCGAACGGGCTCGCCGCCCAGGGGATAGTCCTTGCGGAGGGGGTATCCCTCCCAGTCCTCGGGCATGAGGATTCGCACGAGGTTGTCGTGGCCCTCGAAGCGGATGCCCATCATGTCCCAGGCCTCCCGCTCGAACCAGTCGGCCGCCGGCCAGACGGGAAGGACGCTCGCGACCGGCTCGCCGTCGTCGAGCCAGACCTGGACGCGGACGCGGGCGGGGTTCTCGTCGACGCGGAGCAGCTGGTACGAGACCGAGAAGCGCTTCGGCTTCGGGTCGGGGACGCGGGCGAGCCCCTGAGAGCCAGGCTCGTGGAGGTCCCGCCCCGCGGCGGTCCCGATGTAGCCCGCGACCTCCTGCTCGCCCCAGCCGAGGAAGTCGGAAGCCGCGATGTCCGCGAGGAAGTTGAACCCGTGCTCGTCGCGCAGCGAGACGCATGCTTCGAGGAGCCGCGCAGGGTCGACGACGAGCGTCGTCTCGCCCAGGGCCTCGCGGGTCTCGACGACCCCTGGCACGCCGGCGTACGGACTCATGGGCAAACCTGCCCATGAGTGGGGGGGTGTGGGGAACCGGGAGGTTCCCCACGCTGTCGAGAAGAAGGGGCACGCGGGGGAAACATGGTTTCCCCCGCGAACGCGAGCCGCGGGTGAGCGTTGGTCACTCGGCGACTCCGCGGATCTCGTAGGCGGGCGGCACGCCGCCGCGGATCTTCTCGTGGAGTCGCACGATGCCCTCCATCAGCGCCTCCGGCCGCGGCGGGCAGCCGGGGACGTGGACGTCGACCGGGACGATCTTGTCGACGCCCTGGAGGATCGTGTAGTTGTTGAACATCCCGCCGGAGCTCGCGCAGGCGCCCATGGCGATCACCCACTTCGGCTCGAGCATCTGGTCGTAGACCTGCCGTATCGGGGCGGCCATCTTGTGCGTGACACGACCCGAGACGATGAGCAGGTCGGCCTGGCGCGGCGACGACGAGAAGCGCTCCATTCCGAAGCGCGCGATGTCGTAGCGCGAGGAGACGATCGACATCATCTCGATCGCGCAGCAGGCGAGCCCGAACGTGTCCGGCCAGACGGAGTTCGACCGCGCCCAGGCGACCGCCTTCTGGACGGTCGTCAGGAGGAGCGCGTCCTCGATCTCCTCGACCTCGCGCTCGAAGACGCCGGGGCCGCGGTCCGGCCAGAGCACGCGCTCGGACTGCAGGCCGGCCTTCGCGAGCGGGCGGTCGCTCACGAGCGGCAGCTCTCTCTTCAGTGCCAGTTGAGGGCTCCCTTCCGCCACACGTAGACGTACGCGACGCCCAGGATCGCCACGAACACGCCGAGCTCGGCGACCCCGAACCACCCGAGCGCGTCGAGCTGCACCGCGAGCGGATACAGGAACACGATCTCGATGTCGAAGAGGATGAAGAGGATCGCGGTGAGGTAGAAGCTCACCGTGAAGCGCCGCTCGCGGCTCGGCGCGCCCTCGGAGACGCCCGACTCGAACGGCAGCATCCGCTGCTTCGTCCGCGACACGGGCTTGCCTGGCAGGACGTACGACAAGCCGATCATCGTGGCCGGGATGGCTGCCGCGAAGATGGCGTAGAAGAGGAAGGGCAGCCAGTTCGAAAGCACGAGACGAACCCCCCGCGTTGAGCGCGACGTCGGGACTCCGCCGAAACCTACCACTCCCCCTTCGGGCGCACGAAGGGATACGAAAACCCGCTCAGAATGAGCGATACGAGTGTCACAAACTCGTTGCCGGAACCAGCGACCCCGTCCGCTACCATGAGCCCGTGGCCACCGTCGAGCACCCGACCGACACCTTGATCTCGCTGACGCCCGTCGCGGCGTCGAAGATCAAGCAGCTCATGGCGGAGGAGAACGACGCGGAGACGCTCGTGCTCCGTGTCGCCATCCAGGGTGGCGGGTGCTCCGGGTTCCAGTACGGCCTCGGCTTCGACGCCGGCGCCGCCGAGGGTGACGTCGAGCTCGTGCTCGAGGGCATCCCCGTCGTCGTCGACCCGTTCAGCGCGCCGTACCTGCGTGGCACGACGATCGACTTCCTGAACACCATCCAGGAGTCGGGGTTCAAGATCGACAACCCGAACGCCGTCTCCTCGTGCGGCTGCGGCCACTCCTTCCAGGTGGAGGAGGGCGAGGAGCTGCCCGAGGGCGCTCACGTCGGTGGCTGCGGCGACGGCTGCTCGCACTGAAGTCGCGTCTTCCTCTTGAGTTCGTCCTGACGCTGTCGTAGGCTCGCGCCGTCAATCGACGGCGGAGGCTCGCGTGCGCACTGTCTACTGGTTCTGGTCGATCGTGGTGTTGGTGATGGTGGTCCTGCAGATCGCCTTCGCCGGGTACGGCGCGTTCTACGCGGCGCACAAGCTCGCAGGACGAGGGCTCCTCGATCACGGACAAGACGTTCGAGGACGGCTTCGGTATCCACGTCGGCTTCGGGTACCTCGTCTGGCTCGCGGTGATGGTGCTTCTCGTGATCGGCGTCATCGCGGGCGTCGGCAGGTGGCGGCTCGGCAAGCACGGCGTTCTCGCGCTGCTTGCTCACGCTGCAGATCCTGCTCGCCTGGTTCGGCGGCGAGGTCCCCGCGATCGGCGCGTTCCACCCGGTGAACGCGTTCGTCATCCTCGGCCTCATCGCTCTCGATCGTGTGGGGCGGCTGGCAGGAGCGAAAAGCCGGCTCGGCAGCGGTCGCGCCGGCGACCTAGCTCGAACGCAGATTCGGCGGCGACGGCCCTATTCGGGTGCGTTGCCGTGCTCGCCGCCGACGAGGAACGGCGTCGTGACCCCGGCGTACGCGACGTGCATCGTGAGTCCCGCCGCGGCATGCCCGAGGTTGTGGCAGTGGTCCATCCAGATGCCGGGATTGTCCGCTCGGAACGCGATCACGTACTCGTCGCCGGGGTCGACGTTCAGGGTGTCGGTCCACCACGGGCTCCCGGTCGCAGGCTGGCCGTTCCGGCTGAGGACGAGGGCGTGATGTCCGTGCAGATGCATCGGATGCACGACGCTCGTGTCGTTCGTGATCGTGAGGCGCACGAGGTCGCCCGTCTCGACCACGAACATCGGCACGTCCGGATAGATGCCGCCGTTGAGCGCCCACTGGCGGCCGGGCCGACCGTCGAAGAAGCCGAGCTTCTTGGTGATCCTGAGACTGAACTCCCGATCGAACGTGCTCGACGCCGAGAACGGCGTCGGGGCCGGGCGTCCGTAGGTGAGCGGGTCGAAGTCCGGCTCCTGCGCCTGCGCACCGTCGGGTGGGGGCGGCGGCGGCGACGCTCCCGGTGACGTGAGCACGACCGCCGCGTTCGTGCTCTCCAAGGCGACTCGCACCGCCTGCTTCGGCATGGCGAAACCGATGTCGTAGCGACCACCGGCCGCGAGCGGAAGGCTCACACGCTCGAGGGGCTCGGGGCCGTTCAGGTCCTGACCGTCGATCGCGAGGACCCGGAACGGCGTGCCGCTCACGGAGAATCGGCGTACCGCGCTGTCGGAGTTGACGAGCCGGAGCCGAACGAAAGCGCCTGGCGGAACGCGCAGCGCCTGCGGTGCGTCTCGACCGTTCAGGGTCGCGATCCCATCGAAGGTGTGTGCGATGAGCACGCGGTCGACGACCCCCGCGGCACGCACGGAGGGCTCGATGACGAGCGCGCCGAAGAGCCCGCGCTGAACCGCCTCCGAGGAGACCTGATGGCTGTGGTACCAGAACGTCCCCACCTGCTCGGCGCGGAAGCGGTAGGTGTAGCTCTCTCCCGGTAGGACGGCGTTCTGCGTCACGCCGGCGACTCCATCCTCAGCGTTCGGGACGTCGACGCCGTGCCAGTGGATGGTCACACCCTGGTCGACGTCGTCGTTGCGGAGGACGACCTCGACGAGGTCGCCCTGCCGAACCCGGAGTTCGGGCCCGGGAGACTGCCCGTTGAACGTCAGCGCGTGCACGACGCGCCCCGACGCGAGCGGGATGTCCGCGGCCCGCGCGGTCAGCTCGAAGTGGTCGTCGGGCGTGCCGTCACTCGGGCCCGTCAGATCGGCCACGCTCGTGGCGCCGACCCCGTGCCCTTCGTGGTTCGCGGGCACCGCGCCGCCGCCGTAGTCGTGGCTGCCGTAGGACATGACGCTGTACGTGCCGGGCAGCCGGCTGTCCCACCACGCCTTTCCGAGGAACGCAAGGAGCGCGACCATGGCGACCACGCCCGCGACGGCCCCGATTCGGCCGAGGAGTGCCTTCGACATTGCGCGGATGCTCGCACGTCGGTGCGACTCGGGCCGGCCGTAGCATGGCGCCGATGTCCGACCTTCGCGTTGCGATCGTGGGCTCCGGGCCGGCTGCCTTCTACGCAGCCGCTGCGCTGCTCGCGAGCGAGGATCCGCGCGTCGAGGTCGACCTGGTCGAGCGCCTTCCGACGCCGTGGGGGCTCGTGCGGCTCGGGGTCGCCCCGGACCATCCGCAGCTCAAGACCGTCTCGCGGGCGTTCGAGAAGATCGCGGCTCGCCCGGGCTTCCGCTTCCTCGGCAACGTCGAGGTCGGTCGCGACGTCAGCCCGGAGCAGCTCGCAACGCTGTACGACGCCGTGATCTACGCGGTCGGGTCGCAGACCGATCGACGCCTCGGCATCGCGGGCGAGGACCTCCCCGGATCCTGGGCCGCGACCGAATTCGTGGCCTGGTACAACGGCCATCCGGACTTCCAGCACCTCGAGTTCGACCTGTCCCACGAGCGAGCGGTCGTCATCGGGAACGGAAACGTCGCGCTCGACGTCGCGCGGATGCTCGCGCTCACGCGCGAGGAGCTCGCGGCCACCGACACGACCGACGCGGCGATCGAGGCCATCGTCGGCTCGGGGATCCGCGAGATCCTGGTGCTCGGCCGGCGCGGTCCGGTGCAGGCGGCGTGGACGTCGACGGAGCTCGGGGAGCTCGGCGAAATGGCGGGCGCGGACGTTCTCGTCGATGCGGCGGAGCTCGAGCTCGATCCGGTCAGCGAGGCCGAGCTCGAGTCCGGCTCGAACATCCTGCAGCGCAACGTCGAGCTCCTCCGCGAGTTCGCGACGCACGAGCGCTCGGACAAGCAGAAGGTCGTCCGGCTGCGGTTCCGGACGTCGCCGGCCGCGCTCCTGGGCGACGAGCGCGTGGAGGCGATCGAGCTCGTGCGGAACCGGCTCGAGCCGGACGGTGGCGGCAGCGTGAGAGCCGTGGCGACGGAAGAGCGTGAGACGATCCCGTGTGGCCTCGTCTTCCGCAGCGTCGGCTACCGCGGTGTCGTCCTCCCCGGCGTGCCCTTCGACGAGGGCGTCGGCACGATCCCCAACGTCGCCGGCCGCGTCGTCGACGACGGCGGCGAGCCGATTCCGGGGCTCTACTGCGCGGGCTGGATCAAGCGCGGGCCTACCGGCGTGATCGGGACGAACAAGAAGGACGCGACCGAGACGGTCGAGCATCTGCTCGAGGATGCGCGCGCCGGGAGGCTTCCGGAGCGGTCGGGAGCGAGCATCGACGCGCTCCTCGCCGAGCGGCACGTGCAGGTGGTCACGTACGCGGGCTGGGAATCGATCGACGCCGCGGAGAAGGCGCGCGGCGAGCCTCAGGGGCGCCCACGCGTCAAGCTCTGCTCGTGGGAGGAGCTTCTGGCGGCGTCCGGGTCGTGATCGACCGCGTTGCCATCGAGCCGCTGCCGATCGCGCTCTCCTGGCAGGCGGAGCCCGTCGACTTCAGGGCGAGCCGCCATTCGCTCTGGGCGGAAGCCGGGAGCGAGACCGATCTCTTCGTGGATCCGGGAACCCGCGTCGAGTCTTTGAATGCGCCCCGGCTCGTCGGCCAGATCGCAGGGGACTTCACGCTTGCTGCCCGTGTGAGCGTCGACTTCCGGTCGACCTTCGATGCGGGAGTTCTGCTGCTCTGGGCACACGAGCACGCGTGGGCCAAGCTCTGCCTCGAGCTCTCGCCGCAGGGCAACCCGACGGTCGTATCGGTGGTGACCCGAGGCGTCTCGGACGACTGCAACTCGTTCGTGACCGAACGCCCCGAGATGTGGCTCCGCGTCGCGCGCCTCGGCACGGCGTTCGCATTCCACGCGTCGACGAACGGGACGAGCTGGGAGCTCATTCGCCACTTCGCTCTCGACGAGGACGCTGAGCCGTTCGTGGGTTTTCTCGTCCAGTCGCCCCGAGGTGCGGGCTGCGCGGCCCGCTTCGAGGAGATCTCGTTCGTTGCGAGGCGGCTTGCCGACATCCGCAGCGGCGACTAGCCGTGCGCGAGTTCGAGAACATCGAAGCTAGGTTCCAGGGCTAGACTCGCTGCGTGGCCGAAGCGGTCGAGCAGCAGACCCTCTGGGGCGAGGAGACCGAGAAGGCGATCGCGAACTTCCCCGTATCCGGCGAGCCGATTCCCACTCCAGTCGCACGCTGGCTGGGCCGGATCAAGGCTGCTGCCGCCCGCGTCAACGCCGACCTCGGCCTGCTCGACCGGGACGTCGCGGAGCGCATCGCCTCCGCCGGCGATCGTATCGCTGCAGGTGAGTTCGACGATCAGTTCCCGATCGACGTGTTCCAGACGGGGTCGGGGACGAGCTCGAACATGAACGCGAACGAGGTCATCGCCACGCTCGCCGGCAAGGACGTCCACCCGAACGACCACGTGAACATGGGGCAGTCGTCGAACGACGTGTTCCCCTCGGCCGTGCATCTGGCCGCTCTCGGCGAGCTCGCGAGCGACCTGCTTCCGGCGCTCGACGAGCTGGCGGCTTCGCTCGAGCGGAAGGCTACGGAGTTCGACGACGTCGTGAAGTCCGGCCGCACGCACTTGATGGACGCCGTGCCGGTGACGCTCGGACAGGAGTTCGCCGGCTACGCCGCGCAGGTGCGGCAGGGAAGCGCTCGCGTCCGCGACGCGATGCCGCGGCTAGGTCAGATCCCGCTCGGCGGGACGGCGACCGGAACCGGCCTGAACACCCATCCCGAGTTCGCGGCACGCGTGCGCGAGTACCTCTCGAGCGACACGGGGCTCACGATCTCGCCTCCTGCGGATCACTTCGAGGCGCAGGCGGCGCGCGACGGGCTCGTGGAGGCGTCCGGCGCGCTCAAGGTCGTCGCCGTCTCGCTGACGAAGATCGCGAACGACCTCAGGCTCATGGGGTCGGGCCCGCGCGCGGGCCTCGCGGAGATCTTCCTCCCCGAGTTGCAGAAGGGCAGCTCGATCATGCCCGGCAAGGTCAATCCCGTGATCCCCGAGGTCGTGACGCAGGTGGCCGCGCAGGTCATCGGCAACGACACCGCGATCACGGTCGGCGGCATGGGCGGCCACTTCGAGCTGAACGTCTACGTCCCGCTCATGGCCCGGAACCTGCTCGACTCGATCGGGCTCCTCGCGAGCGCGTCGCGGCTCCTCGCGGAGAAATGTGTCGACGGCATCGAGGCCAATCGCGAGCAGAACGAGCACTACGCCGAGAGCACCCTGTCGGCGGCGACCGCGCTCAACCCCTTCATCGGCTACGACAAGGCGACCGAGATCGTGAAGGAGGCGATCGCGTCGGGTCGCTCCCTCCGCGAGGTCGCGCGTGATGCCGGCGTGGACGAGGCGATCCTCGACGAGGCGCTCGACTTCCACGCGATGGCGAAGCCGCACGGCTGATTTCGTGGTTTTGCCTCGCCGGTTTTCGGGGTAAGGTGAGGCCGTCATCGGGTGCGCCGGTGGCATGACACAGGGGAGTGCATCGTGCGAAAGCTCTGGACGCTTCTGTCTGCGCTCGCGGTCGTCACTGCGGTCGTCGTCGTGCCCGCAGGCGCAATCACCAACGGCGATCCCGACGGGGAAGGACACCCGTACGTTGGTCTGATGGTCGCGAAGAACGCCGCGGGAGTACCGCTCTGGCGGTGTTCCGGAACGCTCATGTCACCGACGGCCTTCATGGTCGCCGGGCACTGCACGGAGGCGCCGGCGGCCTCAGCCGTGATCTGGTTCTCGTCGGGCTCGCCCAGCGGGATCCCCCTCGGGGCCGGCTATCCGGCAGCGGGTGCGAACCCGTGCGCCGGGATCACGGGATACCCATGCACCGGTGACGCGACGGGCGCGCTGCAGACGCATCCGCAGTACGACCCGGACGCGTTCTTCCTGCACGACCTGGGCGTCGTGACGCTCACCACCCCGACAGGAGGGGTGAACAACCGGGGCTTCGGCGCTCTGCCCGCGCTGGGTGCTCTCAGCAGGCTGCCGAAGCACGCTTCGCTGACTGCTGTTGGGTACGGCTTGCAGAAGGCCTTCCCGGATGCGGCGTCGCAGAACGATCAGGCGCTGCGGATCCGGATGGTCGCCCATCCACGGATCATGGGAATCGACGACAACGCAGTACTCGACTTCGCGATCCTCATCTCTCACGACGCCAGCAGGGGCGGCACGTGCTTCGGGGACTCTGGCGGGCCGAACTTCATCGGCACGTCGAACGTCGTTGGTGCCGTCACGGATTTCGGCCAGAACGACACCTGCAAGGGCCGCTACAACGGCGCGTATCGAGTCGACCAGCAGGATGACCTCGACTGGCTCGCGACGTTCGGGCTCGCCAGTTCGTAACGCTGGAGTGACGAGGAGGGCCGTCTGTGGCGGCCCTTCTCGTTCAGTACGCGACGGCGCCGCGGCCGGTCTCGGCAGCGTGCCGCTGCTCGTCCGCGCGGTACGACGAGCGTACGAGCGGCCCCGAGAACACCGAGCCGAACCCGAGCGCCTCGCCCTGCTCGCGGAACCAACGGAACTCGTCCGGATGCACCCAGCGGTCGATCTTCGCGTGCGTCGGAGAAGGCTGCAGGTACTGCCCGATCGTCACGACGTCCACGCCGTGCTCGCGCAGGTCCCGCATCGTCTCGACCACCTCGTCGTTCGTCTCCCCGAGGCCCACGATGATCCCCGACTTCGTCAGCACGGGGTAGCCGGAGACCTCCTTCGCGCGCTCGAGCAGCCAGAGCGCCTTGTCGTAGCTCGCCTTCGCGCCGCGCATCCGGGCATGGAGGCGTCGGACGGTCTCGATGTTGTGGTTGAAGACCTCGGGGCGGGCTTCCAGGACGATCGCGAGCGCTTCCTCCTCCACGCCGAGGAAGTCGGGTGTGAGCACCTCGACCTTCGCCGCCGGGAGCTTCCGCTTGATGGCGCGGATCGTTGCGGCGTAGTGCCGAGCGCCGCGGTCGACCAGGTCGTCGCGGTCGACGGAGGTGACGACGACATGCGACAGGCCCATCTGCGCGGCCGCCTGGGCGAGCCGGAGCGGCTCGAGCGGATCCGGTGGCCCGTCCGGCTTTCCGGAGTGCACGTAGCAGTAGCGGCAGGCGCGGGTGCAGGTGTCGCCGAGGATCTGGAACGTCGCCGTTCCGCGACCCCAGCACTCGCCGATGTTCGGGCAGCGCGCCTCCTCGCAGATCGTGTGCAGGCCGCCCTCTCGCATGAGGCCCTTGACCTCGAAGTAGCGCGAGTTCGCGCTCGGCGCGCGCACCTTCATCCACTCGGGCCGGCGCGGCCGCTCGGCTACGGGGAGCGACTTCTGCGCAGGTTCTCTCGACCACGCAAGATTCCCTGAAGGCGGCTGCATCGCGGCCTCGTCGTGGCGATCCGTCATCGTCCGTTTAGTCTAGAGACGGTGGTTCCCGAGGCCCCGCTCGAGGAGACCGAGCACGGCGCCGTCCCTGCGGGCGGCGGCTGGTTCGTGCTGAATGCGCAGGACGCGCGCTGGTTCGAGAGCGACGGGATGGGCGTCTACACGTCCTTCGAGGGTGACGACCGCTTCGCCGACGTCGGGATCGGGATCGGGATTCTGCAGCCGGGCGAGCCGAACGCCATGTACCACGGTGAGGGCGCCCAGGAGGACTTCCTGGTCCTCTCCGGAGAGTGCCTGCTCATCGTCGAGGGCGAGGAGCGCCTGCTCGGGGCGTGGGACTTCGTGCACTGCCCGGCTTGGACGGAGCACGTCTTTGTGGGCGCCGGTGACGGCCCGTGCATCGTCCTCGGGGTCGGAGCGCGGACGCAGGGACGCGGCGTGCGCTATGTCGTCAACGACGTCGCACTGCGGCACGAGGCGGGTGTCGCGGAGGAGACGACCGAGCCGAGCGTCGCGTATGCGCGCTTCGCGCAGGATCGACCCCGGCGGGCGCCCGAGATTCCGCCCGTCTGATCAGTCGAGCCGCTCGATCATCAACGTCGACATCGTCGAGCCCTCGGTCCAGAGCCCGTGGACGACTCCTGTCGGCCAACGGACCTTCTCGCCCTCGCGCAACGGCGCCGTCTCGCCTCCGACGGAGGTGAGGCCCTCGCCCTCGACGCACACGACGATCGTCTCGCGGTCGCCCGCGTGCGGGTGGATGTTCGCGTGCTCCGCGAAGCGCAGTTGCGCGACGAAGAACGTCTCCTCGCGGACGAGGACGCGCCCCACGACGCCGACGACGCCCTCGCCCGGAAGGGGGTCCCAGCCGGGCCGTGGGAACGGGCGGATGTCGATGCTCACCGGGCGGCGAGCGAGGCGTGGATCGGCTGTGCCCAGAGCCCGGCGTCGTCCGCCGGCAGCTCCTCGAACGAGAGCTCGAAGACCTCGGCGACGGCGTCGATCGCCGCGGGCCGAACGTCCTCGACCGCCACCGGCCGCCCGAGCTCCTGCGTCATGGTCGTGAACTGGGCGTCCTCGAGCCCGCAGGCGGTGATCCACTCGGTGAACGGGGCCGGGTCGAGGTCGACGTTGAGCGCGTAGCCGTGCGTCGTGACCCAGCGCGACACGTGGACGCCGATCGACGCCAGCTTGCGCGGCCCCTGCCCCCCGCTCGGCGCCATCCAGACCCCCGTGAGCCCCTCGTAGCGCACGCCCTCGAGCTCGAAGGCGTGCAGCGTCCGGATGAGCGCTTCCTCGAGATTCCGGACATACCGCTTGACGTCCTTGCCGTGGTTTCCGAGGTCGAGGATCGGATAGCAGACGAGCTGGCCAGGCCCGTGGAACGTCGACTTCCCGCCGCGATCGGTCTCCGCGATCTCGACGTCCGCGCCCTCGGGGATGTGGAGCTCGAGGTCGGCCTCGGTGCGGCGCCCGACAGTGACGACCGGCGGGTGCTCGAGGAAGACGACCGTCTCCGGGATCGCACCTTGCGACACCGCGCCTGCGAGTGAGCGCTGCAGCTCGAAGGCCTCCGCATACGGAACGAGGCCGAGGTTGAGGAGGTAGGCGCCGCGTCTCATGCCTGCTGGAACATCCAGCGGTGTCCTTCGAGGTCCTCGGCGGTGTACAGGCGACCGTCCGGGCCGTCCTCCGGAGCACGGATGACGTTCACCCCGGCTTCGACTGCGCGTGCGTGGTGCGCGTCGAGGTCATCCACCAGCACGAGCAGGCCGTCGACCACCCAGGGATTGTCGAGCCAGCGGTCGGCGGCCTCGCAGGTCTCGCGGTGGGTCTTGGGGCTCTGGTAGTCGGGGCTCGGCGTGGCGAGCATCACGACGTGGTCGTCGAGCGCGAGCTCGGCATGGCCGATCGTCCCGTCTTCCATGACGTAGCGCTCGCCACGCTCGCGGAAGCCGAATGCCTCGGTGAGCCAGTCGATCGCGGCAGACGGGTCCTCGTAGGCGATCATGGGGAAGATTCGCTGGGCCATGTCAGGTCGCGCGGGCGTCGTGCCGCGGCAGGCCGTCCTCGGGGAGGATCTCCCACGCGGCGACCGAGCGGACGAACGTGTGCGCCTCCGGCTTGCGATCGAACGCCGAGTCGAGTGCGCTCAAGCGGACGGGCGCCAGCTCGACGTCGGGCCAGCCGCCGCCGAAGAGGTTCGACCCGCATACGGAGCAGAACGTCTTCGCCGATCCGCCCTCGGGGGTGTACGAGCGGAGAAGCTCCCTGCCCTGGAGGAGGTGAATCGCGTCCGTCCGCGCCCGCCCGCTGACGGTTCCATAGCCACCCGAGATCTTCTTGCAGAACTCGCAGTGGCACTGCGTGACGCGGGTGAACGGCTCCGTGACCTCGAAGCGAACGCCTCCGCAGAGGCAGCTGCCTTGGAGTGGGCTCATGCGGTGGAAAGTCGATACGACGCGGCCGCGGAGCGGCCGCCTTTAGGGATCTTTGCGCGACCGAAATTCGCGCTCGCGGATTTCGGTCCTGCGCACAACTTAGTACGCGGCCTCGTCCCAGCTCTCGAGCCGGTGACGGAGATCGCGGAGGAACATTCCTGCATACGCGCCGTCGACGAGCCGGTGGTCGTACGTGAGCGTGAGGTTCATGAGCGGCCTGATGGCGATGACGTCGCTACCGAGGTCGTCCTGGATGACCCACGGCCTCTTCACGAGCGCGTAGGTGCCGAGGATCGCGGATTGCGGCTGGTTGATGATCGGCGTCCCGTGGAACGTCCCGAAGCTTCCCGGGTTGGTGATCGTGAACGTGCCGCCCTGGACGTCGTCGGGCAGGAGCTTCTTCGTCCGCGCGCGCTCGGCGATGTCCTGGATCGCACGCGCAGTGCCCGTGAGGTTCAGGTCCTGCGCGTTGCGGATGACAGGGACGATGAGTCCCTTGCCGTCCTCGAGCGCGACGGCGATCCCGAGGTTCACGAACGGCCGCGTGACGATGCTCTGGCCACGGAGCTCGCCGTTGACCCAGGGGTAGTCGAGGATCGTGTCGACCGCGGCGCGCGCGATGAACGCGAGGTACGTGAGGTTGACCTTCTGCGCCGCGAGCTCGGGCTTGAGCTTCGCCCGGAGGGCCACCACGCGTGCCATGTCCACCTCGATCGCGCTCGTGACGTGGGCAGCGGTATCGACCGAGCGGCGCATGTGCTCCATGACGCCTCGGCGCATCGCGGTCATGGGCTGGAGCTCCTCGCCCGGCGCAACGGCGGCCTCGTCGGGCGGGGCTGCGCTCGCGGCTAGGTGCGGTGCCGGTGCCGGCGTCGGCTCAGGCGGGGCGGGCTGCGGCGCAACGGGCGGGGGCGCAACGGGCGGAGGCGGCGCAGCAGGCTCCGCGGGCGGAGGCGCCGCCGCCGCGGCCGGAGCGGGTTCGGGCGCGGGCGTCGTGAGAGGCGGCTCGGGTGCCGCTGCGACCGGCTCCGGCGCCGGCGGAGGAGCAGGAGGCGGTGGCGGTGGAGCCGCTTGGGTCTCGACTGGCGCAGCCGCCGCCGCGCCCGACTCGAGGAAGGTGAGGATGTCCTTCTTCGTCACGCGGCCGCCCGTGCCGGTTCCCGGAACGACGGCCGGGTCGATGCCGTGCTCGGCGGCGATCCGCGCCACGACGGGCGAGACGAAGGTCCTGCCGTTTCCGGTCGCAGCTGGCAAGGGCGATGCCGCCACGGGTGCGGGCTCAGGGACTGGAGCAACAACCGGCTGGCTCGGCTCAGGAGCCACCGGCTCCGACGCGGCGGCCACGGGCTCGGGCGCTGGCGTGGGCACAGCCGGTGCCGCCTCCGGCTCGGCGGGCGCCGGCTCGGCCGGGGCGACTGCGGCACCTGCCGGAGCGATGAGAGCGAGCACCGTGCCGACCTCGACCGTCGCGCCCTCCTGGACGAGGATCTGGGTGACGACGCCCTCGGCGGGGCTTGGCACCTCGGTGTCGACCTTGTCCGTCGAGATCTCGAGCAGGGGCTCGTCCCGGCCGATCGCCTCGCCGACCTGCTTGAGCCACTTCGTGACCGTCCCCTCGGAGACGGAGACGCCCATCTGGGGCATGACGACCTCGGTCTGGGTTCCCGTCGACACGGTTCCTCCTAGTAGGCGGCGAGCTCTCTCAGCGCGTTCACGACGTCTTCGACCTGCGGGATGTATGCCTTCTCGAGTGGGGGCGCGAAGGGGACGGGCATGTCGGGCGCCGTGATGCGGACGACCGGCGCGTCGAGGTGCTCGAACGCCTCCTCGGCGATCGTGGCGGCGATCTCGGCGCCGAAGCCGGCCGTACGCGTGTCCTCGTGGAGGACGAGCACCTTGGAGCAGCGCTCGACGCCCTCGAGGACTCGCTCCTTGTCCCAGGGGATGAGCGTGCGCAGGTCGAGCACCTCCGCCTCGAAGCCTTCCTTGGCGAGCTCCTCGGCCGCCTCGTTCGCGGTGTGCACCATGGCCCCCCAGGTCACGATGGTCGCGTCGTCGCCCTCTCGGTGGACGCGCGCCTGCCCGAACGGAACGGTGTAGCGATCCTCGGGCACCTCGCCCTTGATCCGGCGGTACAGGTGCTTGTGCTCGAAGAAGAGGACCGGGTTCGGGTCCTCGACCGCGCTCGCGAGGAGTCCCTTCGCGTCGTGCGGCGTCGACGGGCACACGATCTTGAGGCCCGGGATGTGCGCGAAGGACGTCTCCGGGTTCTGCGAGTGGAACGGCCCGCCCGAGAAGCCTCCACCCGATGGGAGACGTATGACGATGGGCACAGGCGTACGCGCGCGGAAGAACTGCTTCGCGGCCACGGTGACGAGGTGGTCCCATGCGCACGAGATGAAGTCGGCGAACTGCATCTCCGCGACCGGTCGCAGGCCCATCAGCGCGGCCCCGGTCGCTCCTCCGACGATCGCCGTCTCGGACAGCGGCATGTCGAGCACGCGCCACGGGCCGAACTCCTCCTGGAAGCCGAGCGACACCTTGAACGCGCCGCCGTAGACACCCACGTCCTCGCCGAGGAGGAACACGCGAGGATCCCGTCGCAGCTCCAGCCGGAGCGCGTCCGAGATCGCCTGGATGTAGGTCATCTCGGCCATGGCGTCTCTTTCACTTGTGGTGGGGCGTGTCGAGGTCCTCGGCAGATGCGAACACGCTGCCCTCGAGCGTCGCGGGATCGGGCTGCGGCGACTGCTCGGCGCGGTCGAGCGCGTCGTTGAGCAGCCGCTTGACCACGGAGCTGATCTCGCTCTCCTCGTCCTCGGTCATGTCGGCGTGCTCGTAGAGCCAGCGCGCGGAAGCGCTCGATCGGGTCGTACGCGGCCCACCGCTCGAACATCTCCTTCGGGACGTAGAACGCGTCGTCATGGACGGCGTGGCCCTCCATGCGGAGCGTCAGGCACTCGAGGAGCGTCGGGCCTCCGCCTTCGCGCGCCTTCTCGATCGCCCGGCGTGCCTCGCGGTAGACGGCGAGCACGTCGGTCCCGTCGACGACCACTCCCTCGAACCCGTATGCCGCAGCGCGGTCGGCGATGTGCTCGACGGGGAACGAGAGGTACGTCGGCGTCGAGTACGCCCACTGGTTGTTGTCGCAGACGAACACCATCGGGAGCTGGCGGACGCCGGCGAAGTTCATCGCCTCGTGCGCGTCGCCCCGCGCGGCGGAGCCCTCGCCGAACCAGCCGAGCGCGACCCGGCGATCGCCGCGAATCTTGAATGCGAGCGCCATTCCCGTCGCGACCGGGAGCATCGCGGGAAGGTGCGAGACCATCGTGTGGAGGCCGAGCTCGGGCATGGCCATGTGGACGTTCCCGTCGCGTCCGCGCGTCGGCCCGTCCTCGCGGCCCATGTATTGCGCGAACACCCGCCACGGCTCGACGCCACGCACGACGTGCACGCCCATGTCGCGGTGCAGCGGCGTCCCCACGTCGTTCGGCTCCATCGCTGTCGCGACGCCGATCGACGCCGCTTCGTTGCCGCGGCCGGTGTAGAAGGAGCCGGGGATCTTCCCCTGCTTGTAGAGGATGTGGCCGCGCTCCTCGATACCGCGTGTGATCAGCATGCTGCGGTAGATGCCGAGGAGGTCTTCGCGGTCGAGCCCTGCGTCCTTCACCTCCTGGAGCGAGCCCACGGGCTCCGCTTCACGAACTGCCATACGGCGATCTCCCGTCGTCCGGTTGACGGTTCCCCACTCTAACGACAGCGTCTGTTGCCCTCCCCGGCTCTACAGTGGCCGCTGATGGCCAAGCCGAAGCGCAACTGGATACAGGAGGAGCGCCGGAAGACCCTTGGCGACTGGGTCGCCTTCTGCCTCACGTGCGGGCATACGCTTCGCTACTTCGTCGAGGACGAGGACGGGCTGCCGTCGGCGTGTCCGCAGTGTGAGGGCGAGCTGCGCCATCGCTGTCCGAGCTGCTCGGCTCCGATCGCGTCTGCCTTCGCCGTCGAGTGCGAGGAGTGCGGCACCGCCGTGCGCGAATCCGAGCTCTTCGGGACGACGATCCGACGTCCGGGCAAGTAGCCCTACGTGATCTGCGAGAACCTGATCAGCGTGACGATCTCGTCTTCCGCGACCTCGCGGTTGTAGAGCTGGCTGAGAAACCAGACCATCTCGTCCACGCGGCGGATCTGCGGGTTGTCGTGCTCGATCTCGCGTGGTGACAGCTCCCGGAGCGCCTTCACCTCGACCTTGTCGATGACCGCGTCGAAGATGCGCTCGCGCTGTCCGTAGCGCACGCCGCAGAGGACGGTCACGATCATCCCTTTCCTGTACTTCGCGGACTTGTCTCCAAGCCGGATCGTCGCCGTCTTGCGGCCGGTGCGGAGCTGCTCCGCCACGGCGGGGTTGTAGAAGTTCAGCGCGAACGTCGGCATCGGCGGCGGCGCAACTATAGAGGGTCGTCGGAGAGGCTCTCCGCCGCCTTCGCGGCCATCTCGCGCTCGCCCTTGTACGCGAGGTGTGACGGCGCGTCTGCGAGCGGCAGCCAGCGCGCCTCGGCGACCTCGACGTCCATCCCCGGTGGGAGCGCCCCGATCCGGCCGGCGCGGGCGTGCGCGAGGAAGAAGCTCACCACCTTGAACACTCGCTCGCCCTCCCACGTGTAGACGTAGCGGACGTCGCCGAGCTTCACGTCGAGCCGACTCTGGACGCCGGTCTCCTCGAACCCCTCGCGAAGGGCGGTCTCGGCGGCCGTCTCGCCCCGATCGACGAGCCCTTTCGGAAGCGCCCACGTCCCCACCCGCTTCCCCTGCGGTCGCACGGCCGCGAGCCACCAGCGACCGCGCATCCGGCGAACGAGCACCACACCGGCGGAAAACTCGCGGCGCATCGTGACTTTGTAACACGATTGCCCAGCGCTGCCACTGAATCTGAGCGGGATGGACTCAATTTGGCTTGGCGCAAGGAGCCCGCGGTGCTATGGTTGATCTGGCACTCTCATAGGGTGAGTGCCAGAACTGTCACAAACTCCGTATCAAGGAGGTACTGTCGAATGGATTTGCAGCCTCTGGGTGATCGCTTGATCGTGGAGGTCCTCGACGAGGACGAGATCACGGTGAGCGGCATCGTGCTGCCCGACACGGCGAAGGAGAAGCCGCAGCGCGGCAAGGTTCTCGCCGTGGGCCCCGGCGCTCGTGACGAGGACGGGGACTACATCAAGATGGACGTCGAGGTAGGCGACGAGATCATCTTCTCCAAGTACGGCGGGACGGAGATCAAGGTCGGTGCCGACGACGTCCTCATTCTGCGCGAGTCGGATGTTCTCGCGAAGGTCGTAACCACAGGCAGCAAGGGCAAGAAGAAGCTTGCCGGCGCGGCCGCCTAGCTCGTTCAGGAGGAGTAGATAGATGGCTCACAAGGAGCTCAAGTTCAACGAGGAGGCTCGCCGGGCGCTCGAGCGCGGCGTCAACGCCGTGGCCGACGCGGTCAAGGTGACGCTCGGCCCCAAGGGCCGATACGTCGTCCTCGACAAGAAGTTCGGCGCGCCGACGATCACGAACGACGGCGTCACCATCGCACGCGAGATCGAGGTCGAGGACCCGTTCGAGAACCAGGGCGCACAGCTCATGCGCGAGGTCGCGACTGCGACCACGGACGTCGCCGGTGACGGCACCACCACCGCGACGGTTCTCGGCCAGGCGATCGTCCGCGAGGGCCTCAAGAACGTCGCCGCAGGCGCGAACCCGATGGGTCTCAAGCGCGGCATCGAGAAGACCGTCGACGCAGTCGTCGAGAACCTCAAGACGCAGTCCGTCGAGGTCAACGGCAAGGAAGACATCGCCCGCGTCGCCACCATCTCGTCGCGCGAGCGCGAGATCGGCGACGTCATCGCCGATGCGATCGAAAAGGTCGGCAAGGACGGTGTCGTGAACGTCGAGGAGGGCCAGACCTTCGGCCTCGACCTCGAGTTCACGGAGGGCATGCAGTTCGACAAGGGCTACCTCAGCCCGTACATGATCACGGACGCCGAGCGCATGGAGGCCGTTCTCGAGGAGCCGTACGTCCTCATCGCGAACCAGAAGATCGGCGCGGTCAAGGACATCCTTCCGGTGCTCGAGCAGGTCATCCAGGCGGGTCGCCCGCTGCTCATCGTGGCGGAGGACGTCGAGGGCGAGTCGCTCGCGACGATCGTCGTCAACAAGCTCCGCGGCACCTTCTCGGCCGTCGCCGTGAAGGCACCGGGCTTCGGCGACCGCCGCAAGCGGATGCTCGAGGACATCGCGATCCTCACGGGTGGCGAGGTGATCACCGAGGAGCTCGGCCTCAAGCTCGAGAACACGAAGCTCTCGCAGCTCGGCAAGGCTCGCAAGATCGTCATCGACAAGGACACGACCACGATCATCGACGGCGCCGGTGGTTCCGACGCGATCAAGGGCCGCATCAAGCAGCTCAAGTCGGAGATCGAGAACACCGACTCCGACTTCGACCGCGAGAAGCTCCAGGAGCGCCTCGCGAAGCTGTCGGGTGGCGTCGCGGTGGTCAAGGTCGGCGCAGCCACCGAGACCGAGATGAAGGAGAAGAAGCACCGCGTCGAGGACGCGCTGCAGGCCACGCGGGCAGCCCTCGAGGAGGGCATCGTCCCGGGCGGCGGCGTCGCGCTCATCAACGCCGGCGATGCGGTGAAGAAGACGCTCGACGCGCTCGAGGGCGACGAGCGGACGGGCGCCAACATCATCGTCCGTGCGCTCGAGGAGCCGCTTCGGCAGCTCGCATACAACGCGGGCCTCGAGGGCTCGGTCGTCATCGAGAAGGTCCGGAGCGCCAAGAAGGGCTTCGGGCTGAACGTCGACACCGGCGAGATCGAGGATCTCGTCGCGGGCGGGATCATCGATCCGACGATGGTCACTCGCTCGGCGCTGCAGAACGCCGCGTCGATCGCGAAGAACATCCTCACCACCGAGGCTGTCGTCGCGGAGATGCCGGAGAAGCAGCAGGCGATGCCCGCAGGCATGCCCGGCGGAGGCATGGACTTCTAGACAGCAGAGGTTCCTTCCCTGATCCACCACGAGAGCCCGGCACGTGCCGGGCTCTCGTGTTTCAAGCTGCTCCAAACCCACGCACCACCGTCGCGAGGGCGCTCCTCCAGGCCTGTTCCTCGTTCCCCTCGGGGAGCAGCCGGAGCACAGCGCCACGTAGCTCGGCATTCGCCAACCCTTCGAGCATCGCGTTGAACTCGACGGCAGCTTCCGGTACCGGCTTGCCCCCGAGGAGTCCGGCGGCCTCGAGTCGCTCGACCTTTGCGACAAGCTGGTTCCATGCCCTCTGCCTCGCGGCGGTCAGCTCGGGGCCCGCATCGAGTCCCGGCACGATCCGCTGGAACGCGATCCGATAGAGAGCCGGGTGCTCGCGGACGAGTCGGCGGAAGACAGGGACCCCTACGGCGATCAGGTCCGCGACCGGGTCGTCGGTCTCCTCCAGCCTTTCGATCTCGGTGAACAGGAACTGGAACGCGTCTCGGGCGAGGGCGTCCACGAGGAGACC
Source organism: uncultured Gaiellaceae bacterium (assembly GCA_963776555.1). Taxonomy (GTDB): domain Bacteria; phylum Actinomycetota; class Thermoleophilia; order Gaiellales; family Gaiellaceae; genus GMQP-bins7. Next base: position 27,224 of record CAVZNK010000026.1, read on the forward strand.
GTCCTTCGACCCGAACAGGCTGTAGACCGCGCGTGTCGTCGTGCCTGCGTCCTGGGCGACGGCACGAACCGAGAGCGCCGTGGGTCCGCCCTCGGCGACGATCCGCTCTGCCGCGGCCAGGAGCGCAGCCCGCGTGCGCTCGTCGTGCTCTCGCGGCCTGCCCATGCTTGACCCTTATATCGTCACCTGTTACGTTACGCGTAACGTTACATGTGACGAAAGGAGACAGGCATGTTCGTCGTCGTCCAGCACACGCTCGTCGACCCTCCCACGGCGTTCGCTCGAGGCGAGCGCTTGAAGCGCGGCGAGGACGCACCGCACGCCAGTCGCGTGCTCCAGTTCTACCCGAGCCAAGACGGGAAGCTCGTGACGTGTCTCTGGGAGAGCGATTCCGTCGCCGACGTGCAGGCGTACGTGGACGAGACCCTCGGGGACGCGAGTCTCAACCTGTGCTACGTCGTTGAAGCGACCGCCGCGTTCGCCGAGTCGCCTACTGGAATTGCCGAGCGACCTGCCGTACCTGCGTGACGCAGGTGCGCACTGGCCGGAAGCGCGAAGGGCCCGCATCGCGGGCCCTTCGTCGTTCTCTCGACAAAAGAAGAGTGGCCGCTGGGACGGCCACTCAGAGGGGGAAGAACTGGGGAGGATTGGGTACCCAGGTTGTCGTCGGAACGGGGTCTGTTCTCGTCCCCCTTTCGGGGGGAATCGCGGATCCCTCAGAAGCCGTAGCGCTCCTCCTTGAACGGGTCGGCGTCGTTGTGGTAGCCGTAGCGCTCCCAGAAGCCGGGCCGGTCGTTCGAGGTCAGCTCGATCCCGCGGAGCCACTTGGCGCTCTTCCAGAAGTACTTCCGGGGGATGACCAGCCGAAGCGGGCCCCCGTGCTCCGGGGTGAGCGGCTCTCCGTCGGCGTGTGTCGCGAGGAGCGAGAGCGGGTCGCGCAGGAACGAGATCGGCACGTTCGCGGTGTAGCCCTCCTCGGCGTGCGCGACGACGAAGTGCGCCGACTCGAGCGGCTTGACGAGGCGGCTCGAGCGCGCTCCAGTGGACGCCCTCGAACGTCACGTCGAACCTGCTCCAGCGCGTGACGCAGTGGATGTCCTGCGTATGGGTCGTTCGTGGGAGTGCGTTGAACTCGTCCCACGTGAGCCGGATCGGATTCTCGACCTCTCCCTGGACGAAGAAGTCCCACGTCGAGAGGTCGGTCCTCGGAATCGACCCTGCGTGGAGCACGGGCCACTTCTCCGTGAAGTACTGACCGGGTGGGAGCCGCGCCGGGTCGTAGCCGGCCTCGATGACCTTCCGCTCCGCCCTGCCCCGGAACACGGCTGCAACACTAGTCGGCGATGGCTGTCACGACGCTTCGGATCGCGCGCCGCCCCCGCGACTTCGTGGATGTCCGCGGTCCCGACGCAGCGTCGTACCTGCAGGCGATGGTGTCGAACGATGTCGAGGCGCTCGGGATCGGCGATGCGTGCGAGGCGTTGCTTCTCACGGCGAAGGCGCGCGTCATCGCTCCGCTGGTCGTGCTCCGACGCGGCGTGGACGACTTCCTGCTCCTGACGGAACCGGGGCTGGGGGAGCGCGTACGAGTCGCGCTCGCACGGTCGAGGTTCGCCGCGAAGTGCGAGATCGAGCCCGAGGAGCATGTGTCCTCCGTCGTCCTCGATGGAAGCGAAGGCATTCCGACCGCCGACTTCGGTGTACCCGCCGTCGAGGTGCTCGACACCGCGCTGGAGCCGACGCTCGACGACGACGAGCTCGAGCTCCTCCGAATACGGGCAGGCACTCCACGCTTCGGTCGGGAGATCGACGACCGCATCCTTCCCTCCGAGGCCGGGCTCGAGGCCCGCGCCATCGACTTCGAGAAGGGCTGCTACCCGGGTCAGGAGCCCATCGCCAGACAGCACTACCGCGGACGCGTGAACCGCTCGCTTCGCCTCCTCGAGATCGAGGGCACTGGCCTGCCGGAGTACGACCACGAGATCTCGTTCGAGGGCAAGGTCGTCGGCCGAGTCACGAGCGCTGCGCGGGACGGCGAGACCGTCGCTGCGCTCGGCTACGTGCGAGTCGAGGTTCCTCGCGGCGCCGAGCTGCGCGTCGGGGAGCGCTCCGCGACGCAGCTAGACTTCGCTTCCCCGCGCCCGTAGCTCAGGGGATAGAGCGCTGCCCTGCGGAGGCAGAGGCCGCAAGTTCGAATCTTGCCGGGCGCATCATGGGAAAGCCCCGCAAACGCGGGGCTTTCGTCGTCTCTGAGGGCTGGCGGCTGTCGCGCCGCGACGCCTACTCCACGCCTAAACTTCTTCGACTGATTCTTGAAGCATAGTCGCCGCGGCTTGCAAACGATGACTGACGTCGGCTAGTTCTCGCGCCGCCAGGTCAATGCGCTCTTGCTGCATTAGCGCGAGGTCGTCCTGGCTGTCAGCGATGCCTCGCTGGTGGTCAGCGCGCGCCTGCTGGCTGTCAGCGCGCGTTTCCTGGCTGTCAGCGCGCGTTTCCTGGTTGTCAGCGCGCGTTTCCTGGTCGTCAGCGCGCGTCTGTTGGCGATCAGCGCGTTCGGTCATCGCCTTGAGATCTTTCGCCATCGCCTCGACCGTCTGAGTGAGTTCGGCCAACTGGGCGGCGACCTTGGCGATGTCCTCTTGGGTCGTCAAGTCTTTCCAATCCTAACGCCGACATCCGTTCTCACGGGGACGAACCGGCATCGTTAGCGCGAGCTTGCTCGCTGGCGGCTAGAAACTCATCCATCCGTGCCCGCGCGCTCTCCGCGCTCGACACGAGCAGGTGGTGGTGGGTGCGCTCCAGCATCGCCATCGACGTGCCGCCGTAGCGGGCAACATCGACCGCGGGGATGCCCGCCGCGAGCGCCCACGAGAGCCCCGAGTGCCGGAGCGTGTACGGCGTCGTCGACTCCGGCAGCCCGGCCGCCCCGACCGCCCAGGTGAACTGACGCGGGCGGAAGGTGTCGAGCCGGTAGCGGCCTCCCTCCGGAGCCGCGAACAGGAGCCGGGTGTCCATACGGGGGGCGATGTCGGCGAGCGCCTGGCGGGCTCTCAGCGGCACCGGGACGCTCCTCCGCGAGCGCGCCGTCTTCGTCCCGCGAACGTGCAGGAGCCCGGCCTCGAGGCGAGGGCCGCGGCGCTCACGATCTACTGAGCCCCACGCCTACTCCACGCCTAAACGTCCGGAAACCGTGCCGCATGGGTATGCGGGGGGCTCCTGCGCGATGACCCGCAAACCCGCATGACTAAAGGCTTCTCGAACGATCTCGAACTAACGGCGGAGACGCTGATCTCCCCGGCGGAGGCAGAGGCCGCAAGTTCGAATCTTGCCGGGCGCATCACGGAACGTCGCTTCCTCAGTTCAGTGTCGACTGATAGCCCGTTCCGGCTGGACCTGCAAGCCGAGCGCTCACGACCGTTTCGGCTGCCTCCGTGCTCTGCGGATGGCCGGTCACCGCCGCGAGAAAGTCCTGACGGTCGAGGCCGTAGACGACGGCGTCCGTCCGCGCGCTGACGGTCGCCGTCCTGGGCATGTCACGAAGGAGCGCGATTTCCCCAAAATAGTCCCCCGCCTTCAACGCGCCGATTTCAACGCTGTCCTGCAACACATCGAGCTCGCCGGCCGCGACGATAAAGAAGCGGTCTCCTTCATCGCCTTCCCGGATGACGACAGTGCCGCGCTGGACCCGGAGCGGTACGAGCCGGGTCGCGAGGTGCTCGATCGAGCCACCGGGTAGAGGCGCAAATATGGGAATCGACGCAAGGAGATCCATCTCCTCCGCTGGAGGTGGCGCGGCGGCGGCGTCGATGCCCCGCACTCGAGGCCAAAGGACGACCGCGAGAACAACAAGGGCTCCGCCGGTCACGACGAGCGCGCTCTGCACCCCGAGCCACGCGATCAACGCCGGAGCGAGCGCTGCGCCGATCGCCATGGCCGCGAGCCACAACATCTGAATGACGCCGAAGACACGTGCAAGAACGTCATCCGGAACTGCACGCTGAACGAGCGTGAAACCCGCGACGCCACCCACGCTATTCGCCAGCCCAACGACCCCAAAAAGTGCGATCGCAAGGACCGGGCTCGGCCACAGCCCCAGCAGGACGAGCGGTACACCCCACAGCACGGTCCCTGAAATGAATGCGGGGCTCAACCTCCGGGCGCCCGAGAGCGAGAGAACTACGGCGGCACCGATGAACGCGCCGATCCCGATGGCCGAGTTCAGGAAGCCGACCCCACTCGTTCCGAAGTCGAGGACCTCGACGGAGAGGACCACGATGTACACCTGCAGCGCGCCTGCGGCAGCTGTTTCGGCAGCGATGATCCCGAGCATGACGCGAAGTGAGGGGTGCTGGCCAATGGCTCGAAAACCGGCGAGCGCCTCGGAAATAATCGTCGAGGCCGCGAGCTCCCCTTTCTGGGACGCAGGGTGCTCGACCTTGACCCGCAGGATGAAGACGAGCGAGAACGCGAGAAGGGCCGACGTCAGGGCGAAGACGAGGGCGGTGCTCGCGATCGCGAGCAGGAGCCCGGCAACTGCGGGGCCCGCGAAGATCGCGATGCTGTCGACGCCGCTCCCGACAGCATTGGCGGCCGTCAGCTCGGCAGGTGTCGTCGCGACAGACGGTGTCAGTGCGGCGAAGGCTGAGCGAAAAGGGGTGGTCGCAATCGTCGCCGCGATCGCGAGCGCGTAGACGATCAGCGCTGATGCATCTGCGTAGACGGCGGCCGCGGCAGCGCCGACGAGCACGATGCGAGTGACGTTCGTCCACACGAGGACACGTTCGCGCCGGTAGCGATCTCCCAGCATCGCCGCGAACGGAGCAACGATGGCAGACGGTAAGAGGCGGGCGAGAAAGATCAGTCCAACGGCAGCGTCGCCGCCGACGTCGTAGGCGTAGACGGATACGGCAACGAGATACGCGTAATGGGCGAGGACGGAGGCTGCCCACCCGAACTCCAGCGAGCGAAGGTTGGGATTGCGGGTAACCGCGAGGAAAGCATCGAGAGCTTCCTTCGCTCGGCGACCGCCTCTCACGGCGCGAGCATTTCACGAATGGGTTGTCGAAAGAAAGCCCGTGAGGGAAGATTTCTGCCGGCAGGCGCGTCTAGTTGGTTAGGAAACGGCGCGGCGCAGCGCCCGACACAGGAGGAGTAAAGGTGACGGACGAGATTCGGTCAGAGGACGTCGAGGGCCACCACGGCGGCAAGCCGAACATCGAGGACGCCAGGGACGTCGAGGGCCACCACGGCGGCAAGCCGAACATCGAGGACGCCAGGGACGTCGAGGGCCACCACGGCGGCAAGCCGAACATCGAGGACGCCAGGGACGTCGAGGGCCACCACGGCGGCAAGCCGAACATCGAGGACGCCAGGGACGTCGAGGGCCACCACGGCGGCAAGCCGAACATCGAGGACCCCAAGGTAGTGCTCGAGTAGCCACGAACAGAACCGTCGCAAGCGAAAGTCTGGGCACGCCCGGACTTTTCGCTTTTCGGGCCCCGGGATCCAGGGTCGTTAACGTCAGGCTGGCCCCTTTGCGGGCTTGCTACGACTTCACGTGCCCAACGTTCGCGCGAGATCCTCGAGGAGGCGCAGTCCGAACCGGCGCTTGTCGTCCTCGAGCAGGTCGACAGCGTGAGCGAGACGCGCGACGACCTCGAGTTCACCTCCGTCGCCCTGAAGAATTCTGTCCGCCTTGCGGGCTTTGAGCAGGAGATCGACGGCGATCGCGGCCTGATTGGCAAAGAGGCCGAGGAGGTCCATCTCCTGCAGGCTGAACAGAGTCTGCTCGGGCCGGTCGAGTACGGAGAGGACGCCGAGCGCTCCGTCCTCGTGGAGGAGTGGAGCGGCCATCAGCCCCTTCGGAACATACCCCGTGCCTTCAGCGACGTCGCTCGCGAAGCGCGGGTCGTTTCGCACATCGTCGATGACGAGGGGGGTACCGGTGGCGAGCACCCAACCGGCGACGCCGGTCCCGGACGGGAATCGAGTGCCAAGCAACCTGTCCTCCCCCTCGCCGACCACTGCCTCGAAGACCAGTTCGTCGGTCGCCTCATCGAGCAACAAGATCGAGGAAGCACTAGCGGCGAAGATGGAGCGCGCGACTTCAACGATCGCGTTGAGTAGTGAGCGAAGCGATTCGTCGGAGCCGACAACGCCGGCAGCGACCGCAGCTCGGAGCTCCGATTTCTCGTTCATGTCCCACCTCCGACGTTCGTTGCCGTCAAGTAGAGGACGCTCTTCAACTGGAACGGCGTCAGGTCAGGGTGGTTCGAAAGGATGAGTGCGCTGATGCCTGTGATGTGCGGAGTTGCGAAGCTGTTACCCGACACGATGGCCGTTTTGCCTTCGGGCCAAGGAACCCGCACGTTGACACCCTTTCCGAAGAATTCCACGGGCGGCGCCGGGTTGTAGAAGAAGGTCGGTCTCGTCTTCTTCCTCGTGGCTGCCGACCGAGATGACGGAGGAGAAGCGCCACGGATAGCTCTCGACTGGCATGTTGTGCGCTGAGGCAACGAGCACGGTCTTCTTGAAGTACGCACTGTCTGCGAGCTCGTGGAGAATCGACGCGAAAGGCTTCTTCGTCGTCGAGAGGCTCATGTTGATCAGGTCGAATCCCTCATCGATCGCATAGCGCAGACCAGCGAGGAGCACTGGGCCGCTTCCCGTCGATGTCCGAGCCAAGTACTCGGACGCTCGTGATCGACGCTCTCGGGAGCGAGGCGCCGGACGATTCCTGCGCAGGCGGTTCCGTGGCCCGAGACGTCGCCTTCTGTGTCGACGTCGACGCGTACTGCCTCGTCCTCGTCCACCGAGACGACGACGGCATTAGCGAGTGGTTCGACGAGAGGGTGGCTGGCGTCGACGCCGGAGTCGAGGATGCACACGCGCACGCCTTTTCCCGTCGCACCCTCGAGGGCCCATTCGCGCGTGACGCGCTCGGGCCAGTGGGTCAGGAAGCGCGATGCGATCGACCGCGTCCTTCGGGAGGCTCCAGGCGGGAAGTCGGCGCTGCTGGCGTCCGAGGTATGTGTCGCGATGTCCTGCACGGGACGGGACTCTACGACGTCAGAGTCGTCGAGTCCCGTCCCGCTCAGCTGTTCAGACGCTCGCGGATCTCGTCGAGGACGCGGCGGTCGGGCTCGTAGCCCTCCGCCGCGAGCGCCGTCTCGAGGTCGGCCAGCAGCGCGTTGCGAAATGCGAGGTCGGCCTCGGCACGAGCGACGATCTCGTCGAACGTGCGGCGCGCGGCCGGCAACTCCTGCGCTGCCCGCACCCAGCCCACCGGCGCGGGAGGCAGGAGGCGGAGGAGCACGCCGAGCCGCTCTTCTTCGTAGAGGCGCGTCATCACCTCTCTAGACCCCCGGGGGCCGTCCTTTCTTCCATCTGGTTACGACTCCGGCTCGAGTGCGTCTCTTGAGCCGACCGAGGCATCTCGCGATGCGGCTCGCGATCGTCCCCGACGGGATCTCGAGCTCGTCGGCGATCGTCTTGTAGCTCTGGTCGCGCGCGAAGAAGCGGTCGAGGATGTCCTGGCACGTGTCGGACAGGCTGGCGAGCGCCTCGCGCACGGCGAACGCCTCCTCGACCTCGGCGAGATCCGCGCTCTCCTCGCCGGAGAGCACCTCCTCGTCCGCCGGGGCGTCTCGTCCCCTGCTCGCGAGCGCGTCGAGGCAGCGACGTCGCGTGAGCTGCGCAATCCACGGACGGAGGGCCGTGTCGTCGCGCAGGGTGTCGAGCCGCGTGTAGATGCGCGTGAAGACGTCCTGGAACACATCCTCGGCGTCCTCGGCCTCTAGGCGGAAGCCGCGAACCGCGATGGCGTAGACGTACCGCGAGTAGCGCTCGACGAGCTCGTTCCAGGCGTCAGGGTCGCCTGCACGGCAGGCTCGGACGAGCTCGGCGTCGGAGAGCGCGGCAGCTTGGGTCATCGCGTCGTCTCGAGGAGGCGATCCGCGAGATCGCGGGCCGTCTGCTCGCTCTCGAGCGCACGCGCGAGGCGCGGATCGGACTTGCGGACGCCGAGATTCACGCGCACGAGGTGCGCAGCGGCCGCGGAGCCTCCGGCCGCGAGCGCCGCCGCAGCAGCGGCGTCGGCACGGTAGGTCGCGTCGCAATGGTGGCCCGCCTCCGCGGCGAGCGCGGCCACGTCCGCACCGAGCGACGCGAGCTCCAGCGGCGCCCAGGCGGCCGCCTCGAGCTTCCGCTCGAGCACGAAGCTCCGGCGGGGGTCGTCGTCGGTCGCCGCCTCGGCGTCTCGGAGGGCGAGGAGTGCGTCCTCCCACGCCTGCCCGTCGGTGTGCGCGAGGTCGATCGCGCGCTCGCCGATCGCGTTCGCCTGGGCGGCGATTCCTCCGGCGTCGTCCCACCCGGGCGAGCAGCGGGCGACCATCGCCACGAGGCGCGCTGCGAACGCGACCGTCAGCGCAGACGCCGACCCACCGCCCGGGGCGAGCCCGTCCGCGGAGATTCGGTCGAGCAGTGCGCCCAGGGGAATCGCCCGGTAGTCGTCCGTCGTCAAGCAGCACGAGTCTACGGTCGGCTTCGTTCCGTTCCTAGACTTGCAGGCCATGCCGCTGTACCTCACCGAGAGCGACGTCCAGGCGCTCATCGAGCCGGCTGCCGCGGTGGACGTGATCGAGGCCTGCTTCCGGCGGATGGCAGCGGGTGAGGTCGAGATCGCGCCGCGACGGCGGCTGCGCCTTCCCGAAGGAGCGCTCGCGGACATGGCGGCCTCCGACTCGGGGCTCGGGCTTGCCGGAGGGAAGCTCTACGCCGCAACTCCGAACGGTGCGAGCTTCGTCGTCTGCCTGTTCGACGCCGAGTCGTCCGAGCTCGTCGCCGTGCTCGAGGCGAGTCGCCTCGGCCAGCTTCGGACCGGCGCAGCGAGCGCCGTGGCGGCCCGCTACCTCGCGAAGGCAGGCGTTACGAGGCTGGGCGTCATCGGCTGCGGCCATCAGGCGGAGACGCAGGTCGAATGCATCCGCGCTGCCTTGCCGACGATAGAGCGCGTCGTCGCCTACTGCCGGACGCCGGAGCGGCTCGCTGCGTTCTGCGAGCGGACCGGCGCCGAGCCGGGCGAGAGCCACCGCGACGCCGCCTCCGGCGAGGTGGTCGTCACGATCACGAGCTCTCGCGACCCCGTGCTTCGTGGGGAATGGCTCGCCCCGGGCACTTTCGTGGCGGCAGCGGGCGCCAACGTCGTGAGTCGTCGCGAGCTCGACAACACGGTCCTCGAGCGTGCGCGCTTCGTCTGCTGCGACTGGATCGAGCAGGCGAAGCTCGAGTCGGGCGACCTCGTGGACCCGATCGCTGCAGGCGTGCTCGACTGGCTCGAGGTGCACGAGCTGCACGAGGTCGTGTCCGGCGCGATCGTCGGCCGGCAGTCGGACGACGACATCGTCGTGTTCAAGTCGAACGGGCTCGCCGCCTGGGACGTCGCGCTCGGCGCGGAGGCCGTCAGGCTCGCCCGCGAGTCCGGCGTGGGCGCAGCTCTCTAGCTCGAGATCGAGGCCTTCGCGGCCTCGAGCTTGTCGCCGGAGAACGCCTCGATGATCTCCGGTCGATCGAGAAGCCTCCGCTGCTGTTCGGGCGTCAGGCGGTTCTGGACGTACTTGTCCTCGAGGATCTCGTGGAGGGCGCGGCCGCTGCTGTGCTCGCGTACCACGTACCGGGCGACATGCTCCTCACCCGACCCGCGCTGGAAGAGAAACGAGTAGAGGTTCTTGAATACCGCCACGGGACGCGATTGTATCCCTGGCATGCGCGTTCCTCGGATGGCGTCAGGCCGTGGCCGAGGCCGGCTCCGCCGGCCGGAAGCCGCTCTCGCGAGGGACGGTACGCGGAGCGGATGCTCGCCGGCGTCGACGACGTCGGCGACGAGGAGCGCATCGTGATCTGGATCGAGCGACGGGCGGGCGCCCTGTGGGCCGTGGGCCGGGCGGTGAACCCTCAGCTCCGGGAGTCGGACGACACTCGACCCGAGGACGTGATCTTCGAGGGCTACGAGCTCGGCGACGCGCTCCAGCGGGCGAACGAGGCGCTCGAGGACGACGTGCGCGTACTCGAGGAGGACGGCCGGCCCGCGAACGCACGCCCATTCACGCGCAAGGAAGTGCTCCCACTCCTGGAGCGCTGGTTCTTCAATCGCTGAGTCGGGTTCCCGGCTCCGGTTCGGAACGGTTGTCCCGGGTCTCGCGGCGGGCCGGTGCTAGCGTCCGGCGCCTTGCGGATTCGCGTCGGACACAGTCCAGATCCCGACGACGCGTTCATGTACTGGGCGCTGACGACGGATCTCGTCGACACTCGTGGACACGAGTTCGAGCAGGTGCTCGGCGACATCCAGACGCTGAATCAGTGGGCGCGCGCGGGGCGACTCGAGGTGACGGCGATCTCGCTCGCCGCGTATCCGTTCGTCCAGGACGACTACGCGCTGCTGCCCCACGGGGCGAGCATCGGCTCCGGCTACGGACCGATCGTCGTCGCTCGAGAGCAGCTCCAGCCGGAGCGGCTTGGCGGGCTCGAGATCGTCGTTCCCGGGGCGATGACCACGTCGTTCCTCGCGCTCCGGCTCGTGCTCGGCGAGTTCCGCTTCCGGGAGCTCCCCTTCGACGAGATTCCCGAGGAGGTGGCATCGGGCCGAGCGGATGCGGGCCTTCTCATCCACGAGGGGCAGCTCACGTTCGAGGACTACGGCCTGCGGAAGGTGCTCGACCTGGGCGAGTGGTGGCTTCTCGAGACGGGACTGCCGCTGCCCCTCGGCGTCAACGTCGCCCGGCGCGATCTCGGCGACGACGTCCTCTGCGAGGTCTCCTGCGTGCTTCGCGATGCGATCCAGTGCGGGCTCGACAACCGAGGCGAGGCGCTCGACTACGCCCTCGAGTTCGGGCGGGGGATCGACGCGGCGGTCGCCGATCGTTTTGTCTCCATGTACGTGAACGAGCTCACGCAGGACTACGGCGACGAGGGCCGCAAGGCCGTCACGGAGCTGCTCACGCGCGGCGAGGCGCTGGGCGCATTCCCCGGGCCGGTCCGCATCGACTGGGTTCGCTGATGGCGCGCGCGGTGATCCTCTCCGCGGTCCGCACGCCGATCGGGCGCTACGGGGGCGCGCTCTCGGGTGTCCGGCCGGACGACCTGGCGGGCGTCGCGATTGCGGCAGCCGTTGAGCGGGCAGGGGTCGACGGCGGCGCGATCGACGACGTCTACTTCGGTTGTGCGAACCAGGCGGGCGAGGACAACCGCAACGTCGCGCGCATGGGCGCGCTCTTGGCCGGCCTGCCGGATTCCGTCGCGGGGGTGACGCTCAACCGACTGTGCGCGTCGGGGCTGTCGGCCGTCGTCTCGGCGTGTCACGCCGTGATCGCCGGAGACGCGGAGGTGGTCGTCGCCGGCGGGGTCGAGTCGATGAGCCGCGCGCCGTTCGTCATGGCGAAGCCCGATACGGCGTTTCCGCGAGGCAACCGGACCGTCTGGGACACGACGCTCGGCTGGCGCTTCCCCAACCCGCGGCTCGAGGAGATGTTCCCGCTCGAGTCGATGGGCGAGACGGGCGAGAACGTCGCCGAGCGCTGGGGCGTCTCGCGCGAGGATCAGGACGCGTTCGCGCTGCGCTCGCAGGAGCGGTGGGCGGCCGCCAACGCCGCGGGTCGGTTCGACGACGAGCTCGTTCCGGTCGGCGATGTCGGCATCGACGAGCATCCGCGGCCGGAGACGAATGCCAAGGCTCTCGCGGGTCTTCGGCCCGCGTTCCGACCCGACGGCACAGTGACAGCCGGCAACGCGAGCGGGATCAACGACGGTGCGGCGGCGCTCGTCGTGGCGAGCGAGGAGCGCGCACGCGACCTTGGCGCCGAGCCGCTCGGCACCTTCGTCGCGTCGGCGGTCGCGGGCGTCGATCCACAGGTCATGGGCATCGGGCCGATCCCGGCCGTTCGGAAGCTGCTCGCGCGCACGGGCGTCGACGCGAGCGATCTCGACCTCGTCGAGCTCAACGAGGCGTTTGCCTCCCAGAGCCTCGCCGTGGTCCGCGAGCTCGGCCTCGACGAGGAGAAGGTGAACGTGAACGGCGGCGCGATCGCTCTTGGACATCCGCTCGGGATGAGCGGCGCACGGCTCGTCGTGTCGTTGCTCCACGAGCTGCGCAGGCGCGAGGGTCGGTACGGGCTCGCGACGCTCTGCGTCGGCGTGGGGCAGGGTGTCGCGACGCTGTTCGAGCGCTAGACGCGGGTCGCCGTGAAGACGCGCTCGCGCTTCGGGTGCACCCAGACGCTCTGGCCGCGCCAGTAGCCGGAGTCGTCGAACTGGTCGCGGGTCATGAGCGCGACGATCTCCGAGCCGCCGGTGTCGTGCAGCTCGAGCTTCACATCGCGGCCGAGGATCGTGACGCGGACGATCATGGCTTCGACGGCGCCGTCGACCGGCTCGGTGAGGAGGTCGACGTCCTGCGGCCTGACGAGGAACGCTCCGATCGGCTGGGCGTCACCGACGAACGTCATGACGAACTCGCTCTCGGGCTCGTCGTACAGCTCGCGCGGGTTCCCGACCTGCTCGAGTCGACCGTGGTTGATCACGGCGATCTGGTCGGAGATCTCCATGGCCTCCTCCTGGTCGTGCGTGACGAAGACCGTCGTCACGTGCACGACGTCGTGGAGCTGGCGCAGCCAGTCCCTGAGCTCGGCCCGCACCCGAGCGTCGAGCGCGCCGAACGGTTCGTCGAGGAGGAGCACCTGCGGCTCGGGCGCGAGCGCGCGCGCGAGGCCCATGCGCTGGCGCTGACCTCCAGAGAGCTGCGCCGGATAGCGGTCGCCGAAGCTCTGGAGCTGCACGAGGTTCAGCAGCTCGTCGACGCGCTGCCTGATCTCGGTCTTCGGCCGCTTCCGCACCTTGAGGCCGAACGCGATGTTCTCGCGCACCGTCATGTGCTTGAAGGCGGCGTAGTGCTGGAAGACGAAGCCGACGTTCCTCTTCTGTGGCCTGAGCGCCGTCGCGTCGTTTCCCGAGAGGAGGATCTGGCCTTCGTCGGGCGTCTCGAGCCCGGCGATGATCCGAAGCAGCGTCGACTTGCCGGAGCCGCTCGGGCCGAGGAGCGCGGTCAGCGAGCCGCTCTCGACCTCGAGCGACACGTCGTCGACGGCGACGAAGTCGCCGAACCGCTTCGACACGTTGCGGACGAGAATGGACATCAGGCTCGCTCCTCCTTCGGGCGTATTGCGGTCATGGCGACGAGCACGAGGATCGCGATGGTCGCGAGCACGATCGAGATGGCGTAGGCACCGGCGAGGTCGAAGCTCTCCCAGCGCTCCTGCACGCGGAGCGTGGCCGTCTCCGTCTGACCCTGCAGCCGACCGGAGACGACCGCGACCGCGCCGTACTCGCCGAGGCACCTCGCGGTCGTGAGGATGACGCCGTAGATCACGGCCCAGCGGATCGACGGGAGCGTGATCCTCCAGAAGGTCTGCCAGCCGTTGGCGCCGAGTGTGCGCGCCGCCTGCTCCTGGTCGTCGCCGATCTCGCGGAGCGTGGGGATGACCTCGCGCGCGACGAAGGGGAGCGAGACGAAGATCGTCGCGATGATCATGGCCGGTAGCGCGAACAAGCACCTGGATGCCGTGATCCTCGAGCCAGCCGCCGAACCAGCCGTCCGCGCCGTAGAGCAGGAACAGGGAGAGACCGACGACCACGGGCGACAGGGCGAGCGGGAGGTCGATGAACGCGTTCAGGACGCCCTTGCCGGGGAACCGTCGGCGCACGATCGCGAGGCTGCACACGATGCCGAAGACCGTGTTAACGGGCACCGCGATCGCCGTGATGATCAGCGTGAGCTTGAACGCGTGGATCGTCTCGGGCGTGCTCACCGCGTCCCAGGCCGGCCCGAGGCCGTCCTCGAAGGTGCGCCAGAAGACGATGGCCAGCGGCCCGACGAGGACGAGCGCGAGGTAGGCGAGCGCCACGGAGCGGAGCCCGAGCCTCTGGACACGGCTACGCACGATTCTCCGCTCCGGCGCCGGCAAAGCCGGCACCTCCGCTCTTGGGTCGTGCTCCGTCGAGCCTACGCACGATCGTGCCTCGTGGCGAAGTGGCGGATCACGCCGATCGAGAGGAGCGTGACGAACGAGATCGCGAGCAGGACGACGGCCGCGGCGGCGGCCGCCGCCGAGTCGCCGCTCTCGATCCGGCCGAAGATGTACACGGACGACACCTCGGACTTGAAGGGGATGTTCCCCGTGATGATCACGAGCGCGCCGAACTCTCCGACCGCCTTCGCGAACGCGAGCGCGATGCCGGAGAGGATCCCGGGCAGGAGGTTGGGGAAGACGATGCGGCGGAAGGTCGTCGCCTGCGAGGCCCCGAGCGAGTGCGCCGCCTGCTCGAGCTCGGGGTCGAGCTCCTGGAGCACCGGTTGGACCGTCCGGACGACGAACGGCAGCGTCACGAACATCATCGCGAGGACGATCGCGGTGCGCGTGTAGGCGACGTTCACGCCGACGGGCGATGCAGGACCGTAGAGCGCGAGCAGCGTGAGCCCGGCGACGATCGTCGGCAGGGCGAAGGGGAGGTCGATGATCGCGTTGACGACCGACTTCCCGCGGAAGTCGTCGCGCACGAGGACCCACGCCGTGATCGTGCCGAGCACCGCGTTCAGAAGCGAGACGATTGCCGCGGCACCCAGCGTGAGCTTGAGCGCTGCCGTCGCCTGGGGGTCCGTGACCGCGTCCCAGAAGCTCTGCGCGCCGTCGCTGCGGGCCTCCCAGACGAGTGCCGCGATGGGCAGCGCGACCATGACCGTCAGAAAGAGGGTCACAAAACCGAGAGACAGGGCCGTGGCGGCCCTGTCTCCTGCAGCCCGCGCCCGGCGCGGCTCGACGACGACGGCGCTCGACATCGCCCGCTAGCCGGTGACGCCGCCCACCTGGCGCTCGATGCGGGCCACGATGCCCGTGTCCGGATCGAAGAAGCGCTTTTGCACCTTGTCCCAGCCGCCCAGCCCGAGCTGGTCGATCGTGAACTGGCCGGGACGAACCGGGAACTTCTTCCGGTTCTTCTCGAGCACGCTCTTCACGACCGGGCGGTACCCGTTGTCGGCGAAGATCTGCTGCGCGGCCGGCGTCCGCAGGTAGCGGAGGAACTGGTTCGC
Organism: uncultured Gaiellaceae bacterium; assembly: GCA_963776555.1. Lineage (GTDB taxonomy): Bacteria > Actinomycetota > Thermoleophilia > Gaiellales > Gaiellaceae > GMQP-bins7. The sequence goes on from CAVZNK010000026.1 coordinate 42,360, forward strand.
CTTGTCCTTGTCCGGGCTCGACTTGATGACCGCGATCGGGTTCTCGATCAGGATCGTCGACTTGGGGATCACGAACTGGAGGTTCTGACCCTGCGTCCGCGCGAAGAGCGCCTCGTTCTCGTAGGCGAGGAAGACGTCGCCCTTGCCGCTGACGAACGTGTTCAGCGCGTTGCGAGCACTCGTGTCCTGGACGCTGACGTTCTTGAACAGCTTCAGGAGGTTCGCCTGCGCCTGCTTGTCGGTCTTGCCCTGCTTCCGCCAGGCGCCGTAGGCGGCCATGACGTTCCAGCGTGCGCCACCCGACGTGAACGGGTTCGGCGTGATGACCTCGACGCCGGGGCGGAGGAGGTCGTTCCAGCTCTTGATCTTCTTCGGGTTCCCGTCGCGCACGACGAGGACGACGACCGAGTCGGTGACCATGCCCTTGTACGACTGCTTCTTCCACTTCGCATCGACCAGGCCCGGCCTGTCACGAGCTCGTCGACGTCGGGTGCGAGCGAGAGGGCGACGATGTCGGCGTCGAGGCCTGCCTTCACGGCCCGCGCCTGATCACCCGACGCGCCGTACGACTGCGTGAACGACACGCCGTCGCCCTCGGACGTCTTCTGGAAGGCGGGGATGAGCTGGCCGTACGCCGCACGCGGGGTCGAGTACGCGACGAGGCTGAGCTTCGTGTCGGCGGTCCGCTGCGGTGCGGCAGAGCCGACGCCGGTGGTCGCCGCAAGCGCCGCCGCCAGCAGCCCGATCGCAAAGACGACAGCCGTGACCTTTCGCATCTCTCCTCCTTGCTCGATTATCTTTACTAAAATTGTCGACTTACTAAGAAGACCAAGAAGGTAGAGAATCACGGCATTGCTTGTCAAGCCGGAACCGATCGGGAGGGCTGAACGATGTGGGTATCGCGAAGGACGGACTACGCGACGAGGGCGATCCTCGCGCTGTCGCTCGAGGGCGGGGGGCCGCTGAAGCTCGAGGAGCTCGCCCGCCGGACCGCGGTCCCGCAGTCCGTGCTCGAGCAGGTGATGCCGACGATGCGGACGGCGGGCGTCGTCCGCTCCGAGCGCGGCCCCTCCGGCGGCTATCGCCTCAACAAGGATCCGAGCGAGATCACCCTCGAGCGGATCGTCCGTCTCTTCCAGGGACCGCTCGCGCCGATCGGCTGCGCGACGCGGCACAACCCGGAGCCGTGCCCGATGACGGTCGGGTGCACGCTGCGGGAGGTGTGGGAGGAGGTGCGCGACGCGACGATCACGCTGCTCGGCGGCGTGACGTTCGCCGACCTCGCAAAGCGGGCCGGCGGCCCGTGGACGGACCCGTCGGTCCTCTCCGCCCAGGCGGTCGCCGGATAGATTCCTGGCCATGGCCGTCGCGACCGACCGTGACCGGCTCGGGCGGGAGATCTGGGGCGCACCGGCTGCGGGTGCGCTCGGGCCAGATGCGGTGATCGCGACTATCGCGGTCGACACCGGCTTCGAGTATCCGAGCGTCAGTCCCTTCGCCGACGGAGACCGCCGGCTGACGCCCACCGTGCGGTACCGCTGGGCCGTCCTCTCCGCCGGGACGTTTGCGCAGACCTCCTTCTCGGCGCTCGCAATCGGCCTGCCCGTGCTCGTCCCGACGCTCCGCGAGGAGTACGACCTCACGCTCGGCCAGATCGGCGTCATGCTCGGGGCGGAGTGGGTCGGCGCGCTCGTGACCATGCTCCCTTGGGGGATCGCCGCCGACCGCTACGGCGAGCGTGTCGTGCTCGTGCTCGGCCTCGGCGGTTGTGCCGCCCTCCTGACCGCGGCCGCCCACGCTGCGGACTTCGGCTCGCTGGTGGCGCTCCTCGCGCTCGCCGGTGGCGCTGGGGCGAGCGTGAACTCCGCGAGCGGACGCGCGGTGATGCAGTGGTTCGCGCCGAGCGAACGCGGTCTGGCCCTCGGCGTGCGGCAGACCGCGGTCCCGCTCGGCGGGCTCATCGCGGCCGTGGTCGTGCCGCAGCTCACGTCGCCGGGCGACGCCACCAACGGCCTTCTCTTCTTCGCCGTGCTGTGCGCGGCCGGCGCCGTCGTCGGGGGCGTCTTCATCCGCGGTCGCGGGGGCGAGACTCACGAGCTCGAGCCGGCGACGCTGGCCCGGACGCTGCGCGATGGCCGCCTGTGGCGGCTCTCGCTCGGAAGCGGCGTGTACGTCTACTCGCAGATCGCGGTCATCGGGTTCGGCGTGGTCTTCCTGCACGACGAGCACGGCCTCTCTACGCGCTCCGCCGCTCTCGTGATCGCGGCGGCTCAGGTGCTCGCGGTCGGCATGCGCATCGGCACCGGACGGTGGTCGGATCTCGTCGGCTCGCGGATCGGGCCGCTGCGGCTGGTGGGCGTCGTCGTGGCCGTCGGGCTGGCCGTGGTCGCAGCGTTGTCGGCCGGCCCGCTCGTGCTCCTCGTCCCTGCGCTCGCGATCGCGGGCGGGCTCTCCATGGGCTGGAACGCGCTCGCGTTCGCCGCCGCCGCCGAGCTCGCCGGTGCGGCTCGCAGCGGCGCCGCTATCGGCTTCCAGCAGTCCGCTCTCGCGGGGATCGGAGTCGTGGCTCCGATCGTCTTCGCTGCCTCTGTCTCGAGGACCTCGTGGGGCGCCTCGTTCCTGCTCGCTGCGTTCGTTCCGCTCGCCGGTCGTCTCGTGCTTCGTCCGCTGCGTGACCACTAGGCTCCGCGCGTGCGGATCGGCGACCGCCTCGACGAGCTCTACGCCATCGGCGGCGGGCCGGGCGCGAACCGCCCGCACGGCTCGGCGGCCGAGGACGAGGCGCACCGGCTCGCGGCCGGCTGGTTCGCCGAGGCCGGACTCGAGGTCGAGGTCGACCGCCATGGCAACCTGTTCGGTCGCTCGGCGCGCGGTGCCGACGTCTGGGTCGGCTCGCATCTCGACACGGTCCCTCGCGGCGGACGGTTCGACGGGGCGCTCGGTGTCGTGGCTGCGATCGAGGCGGTCGAGCGAGTCGGGGCGGGCACGGTCGTCGTCTTCCGCGGCGAGGAGGTCGGCTGCATCGGGAGCCGCGCCCTCGTCGCGAGTGGCGATGCACTGCCCAGCTGGTTCCTGGAGCTCCACGTCGAGCAAGGCCCGGTGCTCGCGGAGGCGAACGCGCCGCTCGGGGTGGTGACGGGGATCGTCGGCTACGCGCGCGGCGAGCTCGTGGTCGAGGGGCGGGCGGGGCACGCGGGTACGACGCCGATGGCCGGCCGCGACGATGCCCTGGTCTCCGCCACCGGCGAGGTCCTGCGCGTGCGCGACGCTGCGCTCGCGATTCCGGGAGCGGTCGCGACCGTCGGGCAGGTCGACGTGGAGCCGGGCGGCACGAACGTCATCCCGTCACGCGTGCTGCTCAGCCTCGACGTCCGCGCGCCGGACGCCGAGAGGCTGGACGCGCTCGTCTCGGCGATCGGCTTCGAGCCGGGCTACCGCGTGGAGCCCGCGGAGTTCGGCGGCAGCACACAGGCCGCGCTCGAGGACGCGATCGCCGCGCGGGAACTGCCGGTCGTCGAGCTTCCGTCGGGAGCCGGGCACGACGCTGGAATCCTCGCGGCGGCCGGCGTCGATGCGGCGATGCTCTTCGTCCGGAGCCTGAACGGCGGGGTCAGTCACTCGCCGGACGAGCTCTCGTCCGACGACGACGTCGAGCTCGCGGTCGACGTGCTCGCCGACGCGCTGGGTCGCGTCGCTACGTCTCCCTGAACGAGATGTCCTGGGCGCCCTCCCAGAGCATCCGGCGTCCGAGCTCGCGGAGGTTCTCGTTGCCGGAGACGATCGTCGCGAAGTGGTTGCCTGCCAGCGCTCCCGCCTTGCTCGCGAACGCGACGTAGCCATAGGCGAGGAGGAGCTCGGTCTCGCTGACGCCTCCGGGGTAGAAGATCAGCTCGCCCGGGCTCGGGTAACGCGTCGCGTTCTCCGGCCCGATGCCGACGTCGAGGTCGCCCATCGGAATCCAACCGCCCTCGCCCGACCAGCGGACGTGGATGATCTTCGAGTCGAGGGGCAGCAGGCGACGGAAGGCGGCCACCGTCTGCGGCGCCGCCTCCTCCTCGAACCGGGCCGCAAAGGGGAACCCGCCTGCGGTGACCTCGAGCACGACGTGACCCTAGCGGCGCGGGAACACATTCACCGTGACGCGCGGGGGCAGATACGGGTAGCAGTACGTCGCGAGGAGGTGCGGGACGAAGTCGACGCGTACGCGTGCCACGAGCGTGCCGGCACCCGTGTGCTGGATGAGCTCGAGCTCCTGCAGCCGCGATCGGGCGTACCGGAACTGGATGGATTGCCCCGGCTGGAGTCTCCGGCGAACGAGAGTCGTCGCGCCGATGTGGAGGCGGACGTTCGTGGTCGCGCCGAGCTCTTGGACGTGGAACCCGAGACCGAGCGCACCGAGACCGGGCGCGGTCGGCCGACCCCTCGTGTCGCACCGCCAGGTGACCGTACCCAGAGCGGGCAGCGTGACGAGGCTCCACGGGCCACGTACGACTGCTTGAGCGGCTGAGGCCGGGGAGCCGACGACGACCGTGAGAGTGAGGCCGAGGCACACCATGGCGCGGCGTGCTCGCGACGTCATCGCGACGCGACCCAGGCACCGAGCAACTGCCGCTCCTGGTCAGTGATGCCGGTGGCGTTCCCGGGCGGCATCGCTTTCGTCTGCACGGCCTGCCGCTCGATGTCGTCGGCGCGCGCCTCGATCTCCTCCCGCGTCTCGAACCGGATCCCGAGGGGCGCCGACGCGCCCGAGTGGCACGGCACGCAGCGCGCCGTCATCACCGCCTGCACCTGCGCGAACGAGGGCGGCCGCGCGGACGACGGGGAGCTCTCCTCCGGCTGCAGCCAGAGCGCGAGCCCGACGACGGCCAGCGCGGCGACCGCCGGGATCCACCAGACCCGTTGACCGGCGTGCCAGCGGTTGAAGAAGACGCGGATGAGGGCCGTGAGCACCGCGATCAGCACGAAGACGAGCCAGGCGTCGTCGGCGCCGAACACGAAGGCGAAGTGCCCGGCAAGCATCGTGAACAGCACGGGCAGCGTCAGGTAGTTGTTGTGGACCGAGCGGTTCTTCGCCTCGAGCAACGGTGCGGCGTCGGGCTCGCGCTTCTCCTCCATCGCCGCCACGAGCTTGCGGTGGGCGGGGATGATCACGAAGAAGACGTTTGCGGCCATGATCGTCCCGAGCATCACGCCGACCTGGAGGTATGCGGCCCGCGGCGCGAAGAGCTCGCTTGCGACCCAGGCGGCGAGCGCGACGAGGGCAGTGCCGACGACGGCGAGCGCCGCCTGGCTCCGCCGGCCGACCGTGCGGCAGAGGACGTCGTAGACGATCCACGCCAGCGCGATGCCGGCGACGCTGAGCCCGACCGCGGCCGTCGTGGAGAGGTCTGCGACGGACGGGTCGATCAGACGCGTGCGCGCGTCCGTGTAGTAGAGGACGACGAAGAGCGCGAAGCCCGAGAGCCACGTCGTGTACGCCTCCCACTTGAACCAGTGCAGGGGCTCGGGCATCTCGGCGGGCGCGAGGCGGTACTTCTGCGAGTGGTAGAGACCGCCTCCGTGCACACCCCAGAACTCGCCTGCGACCCCTGCTTCGGCGTCCTCGGACCGCTTCGGTGGGCGGAGCGCGAGGTCGAGGCGGACGAAGTAGAAGGACGCGCCGATCCAGGCGATCCCCGCGACCACGTGGAGCATCCGCAGGATGACGTCGAGGACGTCCCTCAGGTACGGGTCCATCGGTCCCTCGCGATCGCGACGAGCTCACGACACCCGGTGTCGAGCTCCTCCTCGCGCGTGCGGCCGAGACGCACGCGTAGGACGTCGAGGATCTCCGACTTCGGGCGTCGGTTGACGAACACGACGAAGCGGAACCCGAACTTCCGCTCGTACGCGATGTTCAGCGCCCTGAGGTCGGACGAGCACACACGGGTCGTCGTCCAAGCCCTGCTCGGTGGCTGAGCGGCTCGAGAGCCCCGCCTGCTGACCGATCGCGGGGTGGGCTGCCAGCGCCTCGACCTTCTCCTCCTCGCTCAGGGAGGAGACCACCTCGTCGGCCCGCCCCAGCGGATCCTCGATCTCCGCGAGCCGCTCGACGAGGCGCGTCCTCCCCTCGAACACCTCGCTGAGCTCCTCGACGCTCAGCTTCCGCGGTAGCTCGTGCACCCGTACGGCGAGACGAGGAGCGGGACGTGGTAATGCCCTTCCACGAGCTCGACCTCGAGCTCGACGCGGGTGAAGAACGGCGACGGTGGCCAGAAGACGAGGGCGTAGCGCCCGGGCTCCAGATCTGCGGCGAGCGCGGAGATCCGGCCGTCACCGTCGGTCTCGCCCGAGACCATCACATCTCTCCCGCGCACGAGCTCGACGCGCACACCTGCGGCCGGCCTCCCGCTCCCTGTATCGAGGACGTGGGTGGAGACGGAGACGCTCATTGCGCGAATCTTCGCGCCTGGTCCCGATGGGCACGCGCGATCTCGTCCTCGTCCGCGTTGACGAGCGCGCCGCCGCGAACGACGTCCTCGCCCTCCACGACGAGACGGTCGACGCGATGCGGCGCCGAGAGGACGAGCCCTGCGACGAGGTCGTCGGCGCCCCCGAGCTCGAGACCGCTCGTGCTCCAGACCGCGAGGTCGGCCCGGTTCCCCGGCTCGAGCGAGCCGAGGTCGTCCCTCCCGAGCACCGCTGCGCCGCCACGCGTGCCGAGCTGGAGAGCTTCTCGGGCGGTCATCGCACTCGGCCCGCCGCGTCCGCGCGCGACGAGGAGCGCCTGCTTCGTCTCGAGCAGGAGGTCGCTGCGCTCGTTCGACGCCGACCCGTCGACGCCGAGGCCGACGCGAATGCCAGCATCGAGGTAGTCGCGAACCGGAGCGACGCCCGCTCCGAGGCGGAGGTTCGAGGTCGGGCAGTGGGCGACGCCGGTGTCCGAGGCGCCGAAGTCGGCGGTGTCGTCGGCGGAGAGATGGACGCAGTGCGCGCACCAGACGTCGGAGCCCAGCCAGTCGAGGTCGGTCAGGTACTCCACGGGCGTCGCGCCGTAGAGCTCCATGCAGTACGCCTCCTCCTCGATCGTCTCGGCGAGATGCGTGTGCAGCGTCAGCCCGAGGCGGCGCGCGAGCTGCGCCGACTCCGTCATCAGCCGCTTCGTGACCGAGAAGGGGGAGCACGGCGCGACCGCGATCTGGACCCGCGCGCCGGGCTCGCTCTCGTGGAGCTCGGCGACGAGACGCTCCGTGTCGGCGAGGACAGCGTCGATGTCCTCCACCAGCTCGTCCGGCGGGAGCCCTCCGTCCGAGGCGCCGAGGTCCATCGATCCGCGCGACGCCACGATGCGGACGCCCAGCTCACGTGCTGCCTGCACCTCCGCCTCGATCAGACCGGCGCGTCCGCGCGGGAAGACGTAGTGGTGGTCGAAGACGGTCGAGCAGCCGGAGAGCGCGAGTTCTGCGAGCCCGGTGCGGGCCGCCGCGTACTCCGCCTCGGCGTCGATCCCGGCCCAGGTCGGATAGAGCTCGCGGAGCCAGCCGAAGAGGTCCGCCTGCTGTGCCCGTGCTCGCGTGAGGGTCTGGAACAGGTGGTGGTGGGTGTTGACGAGCCCGGGCGTGACGACCGCGCCGGCGAGGTCGATCCGCTCGTCCGCCTCGGGCTCGGCTCCCGAGCCGACCGACGCGACGACGCCACCCTCGACCAGCAGCCATCCGGACTCGTGCTCGGTCTCCGCGTCGTCGCAGGTGACGATCCAGCCGCCGGCGAAGAGCCTCCTCACAGCGCGAGCGGGACGATTTCGAACCGGTCGACGTCTACGAGCCCGCGGTCCGTGATCTTCAGGCTCGGGATGACCGACAGCGCCAGGAACGAGAGCGTCAGGAACGGGGTCGCGCCGGTCCAGCCGAGCTCGTGAGCGGCGTCGTTGCACGCACGGCTGCGTTCGACGACCTCGGTGAGCGGAGCGTCCGAGAGCAGACCCGCCACCGGCAGCGGAAGCTCGGCCACGACGCGGAGCCCGTCGACGGCGACGATGCCCCCGCCGAGCTCCGCCAGGCGCTCGACCGCGAACGCCATCTCCCGGTCGGACATGCCGACGACGACGATGTTGTGCGCGTCGTGCGCCACGCTCGACGCGAGCGCGCCGCGCTTCAGTCCCGAGCCGGATACGAAGCCGAGCCCGATCCGCCCCGTCGCGAGGTGGCGCTCGACGACGGCGATCTTCGCGAGGTCGTGCTCGGCGCTCGCGACCGCCTGTCCACCGGCGACGACGGCGTCCCGCTCGAGCGACTCGGTGACGACCTGGTCCTCGATGAGCCCGATCGCGCGCACCGGCCCTCCGCTCGAGGGGATCGCGAAGTCGGCCGGCGAGACGGGCGCGATCCGGACCGACTGGCGCACCCACTCGGGGATCTCCACGCGCGGGACGTCCTCGATCCGGCGGCCGTCCTTCAGCACCGTCGACGGCTGGAAGCTCACGAGGTCGGGGAGGAGGAGCAGGTCGGCGACGTAGCCGGGCGCGATCGCGCCATGCCGGGAGAGGCCGTGCCAGACGGCGGGGTGGTGGGAGGCCATGAGCAATGCGTCCTCCGGGGCGATCCCGGCCGCGACCGCCTCCCGAACCATCCCGTTGATGTGTCCCGAGTCCGCGATGTCGTCGGGATCGCGGTCGTCCGTGCAGAACGCGATGTGCCACGGGCCGTACTCCTCGACGAGCGGGAGGAGCGCCCTGAGGTTGCGCGCCATCGAGGCCTCCCGGATGAGGAGCCACATGCCGGCACGCAGCCGCTCGCGACCTTCCGCGACCGTGAGCGCCTCGTGGTCCGAGCCGATACCTGCGGCTGCGTAGGCCTGCAGCTCCGGGCCGAGGACGCCCGGGGCGTGCCCGTCGACGTGGCTCGCACCCTCGAGTGCGAGCTTCTCGAGCTCGGCGGGCGAGCCTGCGATGACGCCGGGGAAGTTCATCATCTCGGCGAGTCCGAGCACGCGCCGGCGACGCATGAGCGACTCCAGGTCGCCCGGCGTCAGCGGCCGCCGAGGCGATTCGAAGGGCGAGGCGGGAACGCACGAGGACGCCATGAAGTAGACGTCGAGCTGGAGCCCGGAGCTCGCGTCGAGCAGCCAGTGGACGCCGTCGACCCCGAGCACGTTCGCGATCTCGTGTGGATCGGCGACGACCGCCGTCGTCCCCATCGGGAGCACGAGCCGTGCGAACTCGTCGACCATGAGCTTCGGGGTCTCGAGGTGCATGTGCGCGTCGATGAAGCCGGGCACGACGAAGCTCTCGGAGGCGTCGATCGTCTCGCGGCCGTGGTAGCTGCCGAGCCCGGCGATCACCCCGTCGACCACCGCGACGTCGGCGTCCAGCCACTCGCGCGTGAAGACGGACAGCACCTTGCCGCCGCGCACCACGAGGTCGGCCGGCTCGTCCCCGCGGGCGACAGCAAGACGCCGCTGCAGTGCCTCCATCGAGGGCAGCGTAATGCGTCGCGCGCTGCCGTATAGTCGCTCGGTCAGTCGAGGCGGGGGACAGGAGGTATCGATGAGAAGGAAGGCGGTAGCGGCGGGGCTCGTGCTCGCGCTAGCGGTAGTCGGGCTCGCCATCGCCGGCTCGGGGTCGGCGAAGTCGGGTCAGTCGCCGCTCAAGATCGCGTGGATCTACCCGGGTCCGCACAACGACCACGGCTGGTCGCAGGCGCACGAGGACGGGCGCCTGCTGGTCCAGAAGACGTTCGGGAACAAGGTCTCCACGACGTACAAGGAGAACGTGTTCTCGAACTCGTCCGTGCCACAGATCGTCGCCGGCCTCGCGCGAGAGGGGTACACGATGATCTTCGGATGCTCGTTCGGGAACTTCTCGAACGGCGTCAACGGGCAGCTGTACGCGAAGTACCCGGACATCAAGTTCGAGGAGGCAACGGGGACGCAGGTCAAGCCGAATCAGGCGCAGTACTTCGGCGCGGGCGAGGACACGGTCTACCTCTCGGGCATGGCGGCAGGCGCCGCGTCCAAGAAGGGGCTCATCGGCTACATCGCTGCGTTCGGCACACCCGAGGTCGTGCGTCACATCAACGCCTTCGCGCTCGGCGCGCAGGCGACGCATCCGGGCGCGAAGGTGAAGATCATCTGGACGAACGCGTGGTACTCGCCGCCGAAGGAGACGGCCGCGGCGCAGAACCTCATCGCCGCTGGGGTCGACGTCATCGGTCAGAACGTCGACAGCCCGGCCGCCGGAGTGGTCGCCGAGGCGAAGGGCATCCCGTGGGTCGGGTACGACTCGAACGCACGCAGCTCGGCTCCGAAGCAATGGCTGACCGCTGCGACGTACAACTGGGGGCCGTACTACGTGAAGCGTGTCCGGGCCGCCATGAACGGCACCTGGAAGCCGGGCTTCTACTACGGCTCGATCAAGGACGGCTTCACCAATATCGCGCCGTACGGCCCGAAGGTGTCCGCGAAGACCCGGGCTCAGATCAACGCCAAGAAGAAGGCGATCGTCGCCGGCAAGTTCCACGTCTTCGAGGGGCCGATCTACGACCAGTCGGGCAAGCTCAAGGTCAAGCCCGGCCAGCAGCTCAAGCTGCTGAAGGACCTGTACACGATGCAGTGGCTCGTCAAGGGCGTGGTCGGGAAGGTCTCCTCGGTCCTGCCGCCCGGTTGATCTATGGGGGAGCAAGCCCCCGCGAAACCTGGAGAGAAGAGAGGCGTCGGCTCGTCCGGCGCCTCTCTCGCACCTGCGGTACGGATGCACGGCATCACGAAGCGCTTTCCCGGGGTGCTCGCCAACGACGGCGTGAGCTTCGAGGCGTCGGTGGGAGAGGTGCACGCGCTCCTCGGTGAGAACGGCGCCGGCAAGACGACGCTCTCGAACATCCTCACCGGCCTCTACCGCCAGGACGAGGGAGACGTCGAGCTGTACGGGGAGCGGGTGCGCTTCCACTCCCCTCGCGACGCGCTCGACGCCGGGGTCTGCATGGTCCACCAGCACTTTCGGCTCGTCGCGCCGTTCACCGTCGCCCAGAACGTCGTCCTCGGCGACCACCGTGCGGAGGGCCGGTCGTTCCTCGTGCGCGAGCGCGCGATCGAGCGGCGGGTCGCCGACCTGAGCGAACGCTACGGCCTCGCCGTCGATCCCCGCGCTCGGATCTGGCAGCTGTCGGTCGGCGAGCAGCAGCGCGTCGAGATCCTGAAGGCGCTGTACCGCGAAGCTCGCATCCTGATCATGGACGAGCCGACCGCGGTACTCACTCCGCAGGAGGCGGTCTCGCTCTTCTCGACGCTCCGCGCGATGGCGGTCGAGGGAAAGACCGTGATCTTCATCTCGCACAAGCTCCACGAGGTAAAGGCGGTCGCGGATCGCGTCACGGTTCTGAGAGCGGGCCGAACCGTCGGGACCGTCGAAGCCGACGCAGCCACGCTTCGGTCGCTCACGGCGCTCATGGTGGGCCGTGAAGTCGAGGTGGCTCGACCGCTCGAGGCGGCCAGGCAGCTCGCCGACGTCTACGCGCTCGACCTGGCCGGCCTCACGGTCGACGGCGATCGCGGCGAGACCGCGGTGCGCGACGTCTCGTTCGCGGTACGAGAGGGCGAGATCGTCGGGGTTGCAGGTGTGGCCGGCAACGGGCAGCGCGAGTTGGCCGAGGCGATCTCGGGAATGCGCGAGATCCGTGCAGGGAGCATCCGGGTCGGCGGTCGCGCGCTACGCGGAGGCGATCCGCGCGAGGCGATCCGCGCCGGAGTCGCGCACGTCCCCGAGGATCGGCTCGGAACGGGACTGGCGCCGAGCCTGAGCGTGACGAGCAACGTCGTGATCAAGACGTATCGGCGGCGGTCGCTCTCCCATGGACCGCTTCTTGCGCTCCGCCGCATGCGGGAAACGGCGCTGCGGATCATCAGTCGCTACGACGTGAAGACGCCGGGGCCGGACACGCCTGTCCGCAATCTCTCGGGTGGCAACCTGCAGAAGCTCGTCCTCGGCCGCGAGTTCGAGGACGAGCCGCTCGTGCTCGTCGTCGCCCAGCCGACGCGCGGGCTCGACGTCGGCGCGATCGAGACGGTCCACTCGTACCTTCGCGACGAGGCCGCAAAGGGCGTCGCGATCGTCCTCCTGAGCGAGGACCTCGACGAGATCCGTGCGCTCGCGGACCGGATCCTCGTGATGTACGAAGGCGCGGTGGCCGGCGAGCTTCGCGCCGGAGCCGCCTCCATCGAGGAGATCGGGCTCCTCATGGCGGGAGCCGGCACGTGATCCGTCTCGAACGTCGGCTCGAGCAGCGGTGGTGGCTCTCGATCGCCGTCCCGCTGGGCTCGCTCGTGGTCGCCTTCGCGATCATGGGCGTCGTCCTCCTGGCGAGCGGCCATGCCGTCCTGGAGACCTATCGCAAGATGGTCGAGGCGGGGTTCACCGGGAACGGTGCGCTCTCGGCGACGCTCCTCTCCGCGACCCCGATCCTCTTCACCGGCCTGGCCGCGGCGGCGGCGTTCCGGATGAACCTCTTCAACATCGGGGCCGAGGGCCAGCTCTATCTCGGGGCGATCGGCGCCTCGTGGATCGCGCTCCAGTTCGGAGACCACGGCGTGAGCTCGACACCGCTCTTCGTCGTCGCGATGTGTCTCGCGGCGGCGCTGCTCGGAGCGCTGTGGGCTCTCATCCCGGCCGTGCTCCGCGCTTTCGCGAACACCAACGAGATCATCACGTCGCTGATGCTCAACTACGTCGCCGGATATCTGCTCACGTACCTGATCTTCGACAGCGCCTCGTACTGGCGCGACGTCTCGTCGCTTCAGGCTCGCTCCTTCCCGCAGGGAAAGCCGATGCCGACGGCGGCGGAGTGGCCGACGTTCGGGTCGAGCGTCGTCGTGCCACTCGGGTTCGCGATTGGGGTCGGAGTCGCCATCGGGCTCTGGTTCCTGTATTCGCGGACGCGCTTCGGCTTCGAGGTGAAAGTCATCGCCGACTCGCCGCGCGCGGCGCGCTACGCGGGAATGCGCACGCGTCGGAAGATCCTCGCCGTGATGGCAATTTCGGGCGCGGTCGCCGGGATCGGAGGAGCGAGCCAGATCGGCGACTTCTCGCACGTGCTCGACGGGAGCCCGCAAGGTCTGCAGGCTGCGGCGTTCGGATACACGGGGATCGTGGTCGCCGCCCTGGCGCGGTACAACCCGATCGCGGTCTGCCTCGTCGCGGTCCTCATCGGCGGGCTCGAGAACGCGGGCTTCACGCTGCAGGGCGTCGACTTCCCGTCGGGGCTCGTCGGCGTGATGCAGGGGATCATCCTCTTCTGCGCCCTCGGCGGCGAGCTCCTGATCCGCTATCGCCTACGCGTCATCCGCCGTGCGAGACCACACACCGATGCCGCCGAGGCGGCCGCATGATCAACGACAGCCTGCTCGTCGTCGTCCTCGCCCAGGCGGTCCTGTACGGCACGCCGCTCCTGTACGCGTCGCTCGGCGAGCTCCTCGCGGAGCGCTCCGGTGTCCTCAACCTCGGCGTCGAAGGGATGATGGTCTTCGGAGCCGCCGTCGGCTACTGGGTCACGCACCGGATCGACGGCAGCGACGCGGCCGTGCTCCCGCTGGCGGTTCTCGCGGCGGCGCTCTCCGGCGCGGCGGTCGCGCTCATCCACGCTTTTCTCACGATCACGCTCCGCGCGAGCCAGATCGTCTCGGGGCTCGCACTGACGATCTTCGCGGGCGGGCTCGGGCTGGCTGCGTATTTCGGCAACGAGCTGCATCTCGCGGATTTCCCGGCCGCCCATCAGTTCAAGCACCTCGACGTCCTCGGCCTCGGGGACGTCGCGGTGGTGGGGCCGATCATCTTCGACCAATCGGCACTCGTGTACGCGTCGTGGGTGCTGACGCTTCTCGTCGCCCTCTACCTCGGCCGAACTCGCTGGGGGCTCAACGTACGCGCCGTCGGCGAGGCGCCGGCGTCGGCCGACGCAATGGGGATCAACGTGAGCCTCTACCGCTACGTTCACGTGCTGCTCGGCGGCGCATTCGCTGGGGTCGGCGGGGCGTGCTACAGCCTCCTGATCACACCGGGCTGGGTCGCGGGCGACACGCTCGTGAACGGGGCGGGTTGGATCGCGATCGCCCTCGTGATCTTCGCCTTCTGGCGCGCGGAGCTCTGTCTCATCGGCGCCTACCTGTTCGGAGCGCTGTCTGCGCTCCCATTCGCCCTCCAGGCGCACGGCGTGACGGTGACCCCGGAGTTCCTGAACTCGCTGCCGTACGTCATGACGATCGTCGTTCTCGTCCTCGTGTCGACGACGTTCGCTCGGCGCCGGCTCGGTGCGCCCGCTGCCCTGGGAATTCCGTACGCGCGCGAAGAGCGCTAGAACAGGACGTACATGGACGTCTTGACCCCGCGCTCGCTCGACGAGGCGCTTCGGCTGAAGTCCGAGCACATGGACGCACTGCCGATCCAGGGTGGCACCGACGTGATGGTCGCCCTCAACTTCGACCGCGCTCGACCGGAGGTCGTGCTGAACCTCAACGAGGTCCCCGAGCTACGAGGCTGGTCGCGCGAGAACGGGACGCTCCGACTCGGCGCTGCGCTCACGTACACGGAGGCCATGTCTGCGCTCTCGGACGAGCTGCCCGCGCTGGCGGAGGCGTCGCGCACGGTCGGATCGCCGCAGATCCGCAACCGCGGGACCATCGGAGGGAACCTCGGAACCGCCTCTCCTGCAGGCGACGCGCTGCCCCCGTTGCTCATCGAGGGCGCGGAGGTCGAGGTCGCGAGCGCGCGAGGGCCGCGCCGGCTCCCGCTCTCCGAGTTCCTCGTCGGCGTCAAGCGCACGGCGCTCGCCGACGACGAGCTGATCACCGGCGTGCTGGTCGAGCCGAGTCGTCAGCCCCAGACGTTCATGAAGGTCGGGCCGCGCAACGCGATGGTGATCGCGGTCTGCTCGCTCGCGCTCGTCGCCGACCGCGAGCGAGGGGAACTTCGTGCCTCGTTCGGGTCGTCGGCGCCGACCGTGCGCCTCGTCACCGCGCCGCTCGATCAGGCGGACGGCTTCCCCGAGCTGGTTGCGGAGGCTGCGAGCCCGATCGACGACGTGCGCGGCACCGCGGACTACCGACGTCACGCGCTCCGCGTCCTCACGCGACGCGCGCTCGAGCGGTGCCTCGCATGAGGGTCGAGCTGACCGTGAACGGCGAGCGCCACGAGGCCGACGTCTGGGCGGGCGAGAGCCTCCTCACGACCCTGCGCGACCGGCTGGCGCTGCCCGGCTCGAAGAACGCGTGCGAGCAGGGCGAGTGCGGCTCGTGCTCGGTGCTCCTCGACGGCGAGCTCGTCTGCTCCTGCCTCGTCCTCGCGGCGCAGGCGGACGGACACGACGTCGTGACGGTCGAAGGGCTCGCGGACGGCAGGAAGTTGCACGCAGTGCAGGAGGCGTTCGCCGACGCGGGCGCGGTCCAGTGCGGGTTCTGCACGCCCGGCTTCGTGGTCGCCGCCGCGGATCTCCTACGCCGCACGCCGGACCCGACCGACGACGAGATCCGCGAGGCCCTCTCCGGGAACCTCTGCCGCTGCACCGGGTACCAGAAGATCCTCGACGCGGTACACGCGGCGGCCGGGCGATGAGCGCCGCGACGCGGACACTGCGCCGTGGCGCGGCCGTTCCGGCCGTACGGCGCGCCGACGCCGTCCCGAAGGTGACCGGCGAGTTCGCCTACTCGAGCGACCTGGACGCCGCCGGGATGCTCTGGGGCCGGACCGTCCGCAGCCCGCACGCCCACGCGCGCATCCTCGAGATCGACGTCTCGGAGGCGCTCTCGCTGCCCGGAGTCCACGCCGTGCTGACCCACGAGGACGTGCCCGGCGCAAAGACGTACGGGCTCGAGTTCCCGGACCAGCCGGTGCTGGCGATCGACCGTGTCCGCTACTTCGGCGAGGCAGTCGCGATCGTCGCCGCGGACGAGCCCGAGCAGGCGCGCCGCGCGGCGGCCGCGGTTCGCGTCGAGTACGCGCCGCTCGTGCCCGTCACGGACCCCGAGCGCGCGACGGAGATGGAGCCGCTTCATCCCGACCGGCCGACGATGGGGCACGGGTACCGCGACGATCCCCGCCCGAACGTCGTGCGCTCGCTCGTCATTCGGCGCGGCGATCCCGACGCTGTCGGCGAGGTCGTCGTGGAGGGGGTCTACGACATCGGCCAGCAGGATCAGGCGTTCCTCGGCCCCGAGTCGGGCATCGCGATCCCGGACGGAGAAGGCGGCATCGACATCCACGTGGCGACGCAGTGGCTCCACGTCGACCGCGACCAGGTCGCGCCGTGTCTCGCGCTCGAGCCCGACCAGGTGCGCATCCACCTCGCCGGCGTTGGAGGAGCATTCGGCGGACGCGAGGACCTGTCCATGCAGATCCACGCGGCGATGCTCGCGCTCCGCACGGGGCGTCCGGTGAAGATCGTCTACAACCGCGAGGAGTCCTTCGTCGGGCACATCCACCGCCACCCTGCTCGCATCTGGGCCGAGCACCGAGCGACGCGCGACGGACGGCTCGTCGCCGTCAGGATGCGGATCCTCGTCGACGGCGGCGCCTACGCTTCGAGCTCCACGGCGGTCATCTCGAACGCCTGCTCCTTCGCCGTCGGGCCTTATGCGGTCGACAACGTCGCGATCGACGGCCTCGCCGTGTACACGAACAACCCGCCCTGCGGCGCGATGCGCGGCTTCGGTGCCGTCCAGACGTGCTTCGCCGCCGAGGCCCAGATGGACAAGCTCGCTGCGGCGCTCGACATCGACCCGATCGAGCTGCGGCTCCTGAACGCGCTCGAGCCCGGTGGCGCGCTGGCGACGGGTCAGGTCGTCATGGGCTCGCTGCCCACGCGCGAGGTGATTCGCCGAGCCGCGGCGCTTCCGCTTCCGGAGCCGGAGGAGCTGCCCCGGGAGGCGATCCGCCTCCCCGGCGGGGCGGGGAACACGACCCGGGGCGAAGGAGTTCGCCGGGGCGAGGGCTTCGCCGTGGGTTTCAAGAACATCTGCTACTCGGAAGGCTTCGACGACTACTGCACCGCGCGCGTGATCCTGGCCGAGGACGGCTCCGCCGAGGTGCACTGCGCGGCCGCGGAGGTCGGCCAGGGCGTGACGGACGTGATCCTGCAGGTCGCACGGCTCGAGCTCGGCACCGAGGACGTGACGATCGCGTCGGGCTCGACGTCGCGCGTCGGGTCGGCGGGCTCCGCGTCCGCCTCGCGCATGACGTGGATGGCTGCGGGCGCGACGCAGACGGCGTGCCGGGCCGCGCTCGAGGAGCGCGAGCGCGTCGGCGGAGGCTCAGTCGACGTCGAGCGGATCTACCGGCATCCGCGCACGTTTCCACTCGACCCAGAGACGGGCCAGGTCGGCGACGGGCAGGCACACGTGGCGCTCGCGGTCGCTGCGATGCGCGTCGTCGTCGAGGTGGACGTCGACCTCGGCCTCACCCGCGTCGTCTGGATCGGGACGGCGCAGGACGTCGGGAAGGCTCTCAGCCTCGCCGCCGTCGAGGGGCAGATCGAGGGCGGAACGGCGCAGGGCCTCGGGCTCGCGCTCATGGAGGAGATCCAGACGCGGGACGGTGCCATCACGAACGCGAGCTTCACGGACTACCTCATCCCGACCTTCCTCGACATGCCGCCCGTCGTCTCCGAGCTCGTCGAGGACCCGGAGCCGGCCGCCCCGTACGGCGTCAAGGGAGTCGGCGAGCCGCCGACCGTCGTCTCGACCGCCGCGATCGTCTCCGCCCTCCGGGACGCGACCGGACGCGAGCTCGCGCGCGTCCCCGTGCGGCCCGACGACATCGTCGGGCTCTGACGACGAGGAAGGGGGCCGTTCCCCTGCGGCGGCCCCCCTTCCCCTCCCTCGGATGGATCGGTGAGGAGCACTAGCGGATCTGCGGCCGGAGCTCGGCGAAGCGCCTGCGCGAGCTTGATCTGCACGAGGTGGCGCTGGATCGAGACAGCGGCCTGCGCGCGCTGGCCTGTGCGACCTGTACGTTCGCGACCTGCGCGCCGATGACCTCGCGCCGAGACCTGCGGCTTCGACCTCGGCTGCGAAGCTCCCCCCGGCGGCGAGCGACGGTGCGACGGCAAAGGCGGTGATGACTGCTCCGATGGTGGCGATGCGCTTCATCGTGTGCTCCCTTCTCGTCCGATCCGTCATGACCCGAGCGTAGGAGGCGGCGCGCGCCGTGTCGTTCGCGCGCGCGACGTTGCGAATGTCACCGCCGTTACACAGCCGGAGCGCCCGTCCGCTGTTGCATTCCGCACTTCCCTGCCAGACACTTGCCCGGTGAGTAACGTCGCGGGCTCCGTGCTGGCGCCCGGAACGACGGTCGCCGGCTACCGGATCGAGGCCCTCATCGGCCGAGGGGGGATGGGCGCGGTCTACCGCGCCGAGGAGGCGGGGCTCGGGCGCAAGGTCGCGCTCAAGGTGATCGCCCCCGAGCTCGCCCAGGACGAGCGCTTCCGCGAGCGCTTCCTGCGCGAGTCGCGGATCGCGGCCTCCCTCGACCACCCGCACATCGTCCCCATCTACCAGGCGGGCGAGCAGGACGGCGTCCTCTTCCTCGCCATGCGCTACGTCGAGGGCTCCGACCTCGCCAAGCTCGTGGCCGAGAACGGCGCGCTCGAGCCCAAGCGAGCCGTCGAGCTCCTCTCCCAGATCGCCGAGGCCCTCGATGCCGCGCACGAGAAGGGCCTCGTGCACCGTGACGTCAAGCCGTCGAACGTCCTCATCGCAGTGTCCGCGGGACGTGAGCACTGCTACCTCGGCGACTTCGGCCTCACCAAGCGCACGGGCTCGCTCTCCGGCGTGTCACGGTCGTGGGTGAGGTCGTGGGCACGCTCGAGTACGTCGCACCCGAGCAGATCACGGGAGAACCGCTCGACGAGCGCGCCGACGTGTACTCGCTCGGCTGCGTCCTCTACGAGTGCCTGACCGGCCAGGCGCCTTTCCCCGCGCCACGGACGTCGCCCTGCTCTGGGCGCACGTGCACGAGGAGCCGACGCCGCCCTCGCAGGCCCGTCCCGACCTGCCCAAGGAGCTCGACACCGTCCTCGCCCGCGGGCTCGCCAAGGAGCCGGGCCGGCGCTACCGCTCGGCCGGCGAGCTCTCGCGGCGACGCGCTCGGCGCTTCGCCTCGTCGAGGTGCCGGCATCGGAGCGGAAGTCGTCGCGGCGTTGGCTGATCGCAGCGGCAGCAGCGGTCGTGCTCCTCGCGCTCGCCGCCGTCCTCGCCTTCGTGCTCACCCGTGACTCGGGCGGCATCTCCTCTGTGTCGCCGAACTCGGTGGGCGTCATCGACCCTGGCTCCAACGAGCTCGTCGCCGAGGTACCCGTCGGCGTCGCACCACAGGCGATGACCACCGGCGCAGACGGAGTCTGGGTGGCGAACGTCGACGACGAGACGGTCGTCGCGGATCGACCCGCAGGACACGGCGGCGCGGCCCGCCACGATCGTGGTCGGCGACTACACGAGCGACCTCACGTTCGGCGCAGGCTCGGTCTGGGTCGCGCTCGGCGCTCTCGCCGAGCTCGTCCGGATCAACCCGGAGCAGAACGGGCGGCGAGCCCGATCTCGGCCCTGGGTGGAAGCACGCCCTGCGGCGCCCCCCGTGCCAGCGCCGCCTTCGGCGGCGGGTCCGTGTGGTTTGTCTGCGAGGTCGGCGACGTCGGGCGGATCAACGCTCGGACCGGAGTCGCGACGTCGATCGGGCTCGAGGCCGGCCTGCTGACGTCGTCGAGCTCCGTGCTTCCCGAGTTCTCCGACGTCGCGTTCGGGCTCGGCTCGCTGTGGATCGTGAACCGCGCCGCGAACTCGGTGGTCGAGGTCGATCCACTGACGAACCAGAAGCAACGCGAGATCACCGTGGGGCAGTCGCCGGTTGCCATCGCGGTCGGTACCGACACGCTGTGGGTCGCGAACTTCGAGGACGACACGGTCACGCGGATCTCGATCCCGGGCCAGGGCCTGACGCCGACTCTGCGACCTTCCCCGTCGGCGACGGCCCGGTCGACGTCGCGGTGGGCGAGGGCGCCGTATGGGTCGCGAACCAGCTCGACCACAGCGTCACCCGCCTCGATCCCGAGTCGGGTGACGTCGTCGACGACGATCGAGCTCGGCAACGAGCCGCAGCGCGTCGCGGCCGGCGTACGGATCGGTGTGGGTCACCGTTCGCGCTCCGGAAGAGCAGACGCCCACGCCCTTGAGTCGCGACGCCTTCGCGCCGTATCGTCACGTGCGGAAGATCACGAGACGGCGGGCGGTCAAGGAGGTCGAGGATGAATCCTCATGCGGTGGCCGCTGCTCTGTGCTCTTCGCGGTGCTGGTTCTGACCGGCGTGGCCGGCGCGAGCCCTGCTGCAGGCGTCGCCGACAGTCGCCGAAGCGAGGCGGCACGATCGCGGTCAGCGGGCCGGCACGAGCCGGCGTGCCTCAACCCGCTCGTCGCTGCGTGTCTGGAGAGCAGCCCGCTCTTCATGGTGGAAGAAGTGCTGCTGCCCGCCTTCGACGTCGACGCGCGCTTCAGGTTCAGGCCGCGGCTCGTCAGCGGCGTCGACGTCTCGCACCAGGCGCCGTACACGCTGACCTACCACATCCGCCCCGAGGCACGCTGGAGCGACGGCGTCCCCGTGACCGCTGCCGACTTCGTCTTCACCCACGCCGTAGATCTCGCGCGAGCGCCCTCTCTGCCACCCGACGTACGCGCCTCCGCTCCAGCACGTGCGCCGGGTGGTGGCAATCGGCGCGAAGACGGTGCGCGTCACGCTGCGCGAGCCGTTCTCGGGCTGGCAGACGCTCTTCCCGAACGTCCTTCCCCGGCACGTGCTCCAGGGCCAGGACCTGTCGAAGATCTGGGTCGACCGCATCGACGATCCGAAGACGGGCAATCCGATCGGGAGCGGGCCTTTCCTCGTCGAGAGTTTCGAGCGCGGCAAGGCGCTCACGCTCGTGCGGAATCCCCGCTACTGGGGCCCGCACCTCGCATGGGTCGACCGCCTCGTCCTTCGCTACGACGTCGGGATCGACAACGTCGTCGAGTCGCTCCTGAAGGGCGACCTCGACATCGCCTTCCCTGTCCCGACGGCGACGCTCGCACCGCTTCTCAAGAACCCCGAGTTCAGAGTCGTCTCGCCTCCGAGCCGCGGGCTACGACCACTTCGCCTTCAGGCTCGGGCCGGGTGGTCCCCCCGCGCTCCGAAATCCCCTGGTTCGTCGAGCACTTGCCTATGGCATCGACCGGGCCGCCATCTCGCGCGCAGCGGGCGGTCCCGAGCGACCGCTCCAGAGCGTCGTCTACCTCGTCCAGAGCCCGTACCAGCGCTCGAACTGGGCGCGCTACCGCTCGAGGCCGGCCCTCGCTCGTTCGTTACTCGCCCAGGCCGGATGCAGGCGCGGTGCCGACGGCATCTACTCCTGCGCCGGCAGGCGGCTGTCGCTGCGCTTCGTGACGAGCGGCGGGGATTCCGCCGAGGGAGGCGATGCTGACCACGGTCCAGGCGCAGCTGCGGAAGATCGGCGTCGAGGTCGTTCCCGTGTACGTCCCGAATCCAGCGTTCTCCGCGACGTTCCTGCCGAGCGGGCAGTTCGACGTCGCGCTCTTCGGATGGCGGTTCGATCCCGATCCGGCCGGCGCGGGGCCCGATCTACTCGTGCGGCGGCGTCGACAACTACACGGGGTACTGCTCCCGCCCCGTGAGCCGTCTGCTCGCCCAGGCGTCGCGCACGCTCGATCCAGCCGTGCAGGCGCGCATCCTGAACGCCGCGGATCGCATGATCGCGGCGGACGTGCCCGTGCTCCCGCTGTTCCAGCTCAATCCTCCGACTGTCCTCCGGACGAGCGTGAAGGGATTCGTCAAGCTGCCCCTACAACCCCTTCGCCGACGCCGAGAACTGGTGGCTCGCGGAGTAGCGCTAGCCGCGGCGCATCGCCGTCTCGCTCCTCGCGGTCGCGGGAGCGGGCGGTGCGGCCACGCAGCAGACGCCGAAGCGCGGCGGCACGCTCGTCATTCGCCTGCTTGGCCCCGAGCCTGCCTGTCTGAACGTTCTGCCCGATGAGCTGCAACCCAGGGGGGCTGGCGTCCTGGATCGACAAGGTTCTGCAGACGCCTTTCGAGGTCGGTCCCGACTTCACGTACGAGGAAAGCCTCGTCTCGAGGGTCGACTACACGAGGCAGGCGACCGTTCACGCTGACCTACCACATCCGCCCGGAGGCGCGCTGGAGCGACGGAGTCCCGATCACGGCGCAGGACTTCATCTTCACGCTGCGGGCGATACGCCGTCACGGCTACCCCGGAGTTCCGTGACCTCCACGCCCCCATCCGGAGTGCGCGTGCCGTCGACTCGCAAGACCCTGCGAGTGGTTCTTCGGCCGAGGTCCGCGAGCTGGCACGACTTCTTCGGGAACATCCTCCCGGCGCACGCGCTCCGCGGTTCGGATCTCACGCAGGTCTGGAGCGACCGGATCGACGACCCGAGGACGGGTCGACCCATCGGAAGTGGCCCGTTCCTCGTCGAGCGGCTCGGAGCGCGGCCGGCAGCTCGTCCTCCGGCGCAACCCCCGCTACTGGGGACCTCACCCAGCCTACGTCGACCGGCTCGTCATCAGATTCGCGGAGTCGGCTACCGATCCCAGCGAGGAGCTGAGGAGCGGCGAGCTCGACGTCGCCATGGGCGTTCCACCAGCGGCCGTCCCTGCCGTTCGTCGGCGCCGGGGGTGCGCTTCGTCACGCCCGCAGGCGTCCAACTTCGAGCAGCTCGCCATCCAGCTCGGACCGAACGCGCAACCCGGCGCTTCGCAACAAGCTCGTTCGCCGCGCGCTCGCGTACGGGATCGACCGCACCGCGCTCGTCCGGCAGATATGGGGCGAGGTCGATCCCTCCGCTCGCGCGCTCAACAGCGCCGTGTACCTGACCCAGAGCCGCGACTACGAGCCGAACTGGCGCGCGTACCGCTATCGACCGGCGGAGGCCCGCCGCCTGCTCGAGCAAGCCGGCTGCCGCAGAGGAGCGGACGGGATCTTCTCCTGCGGCGGAGAGCGGCTCTCGTTGCGCTTCGTAACGTCCGCCGGGTTTGCGATCCGAGCGCAGGCGCTCTCGCTGATACAGGCGCAGCTTCGGGCTGCTGGGGTCGAGGTCGTGCCGGTGTTCGCACCCCGGGGCGACGTTCATCGGCCAGATCCTCCCGCAGGGGACGTTCGACGTCGCCCTCTTCTCGTGGGCCAGCGGTCCGGCTGCATCGTGGGCTCCCTTCTACGGCTGCGGCGGAGTGGCAGAACTACACCGGCTACTGCCAGCGGCTCGTCACCGCCCACCTCAACCAGGCCGACAGGATCCTCGACGAGCGGTCGACGCGCCCGTGTCCTCAACAGGGCCGACCGGGGGCTCGCGAGCGACGTCCCGACGATCCCGCTCTACCAGTTCGTCGCCACGGCCGCGTACGACACCTCTGTCCGCGGCTTCAGGTTCCTCCCCTGGAACCCGCTCTGGAACGCGGAGAACTGGTGGCTCGACCGCTAGCGCGGCCGACGATCGAGCGCGCTCTGCGTACTCGAGCGCCTTCGGCAGGTTCCCCGCCTGCGCGTGGTAGTGGGCGAGCCGCTCGAGGTGCTCGTCGAGCGAGTCGGCGTAGAGCTCCTCGTACGCCGCTGCGATCTCCGCGTACAGCACCCGCTTCCTCGTCGACGTGAGGGTCGAGAGCGCCGCCTCCCGAAGAAGGCCATGGGTGAACGTGCACTCGAACTCCGGATAGCGGCTCACCTCCCGAACGATCTCGGCGCGAAGAAGCGACTTGAGCGGCTCGCCCGACGTCTCGCCGCTGACGCGCTCGAGCACGCCGACCGGAAAGGTCCTCCCGATCGCCGCGGCGATCTGCGCGAGGCGGCGCGACTCGTCGGCTTGGCGGTCGATCCGTGCGACGAGGAGGTTCTCGAGCGAGGGTGGAAGCAGCTCGAGTGATCCGATCGTGACCGTCCACGTTCGGCCCCGCGGCTCGAGCGCTCCCTCGAGGTAGGCCCGCGCGAGCTCCTCGAGGTAGAGCGGATTGCCCTCGGCCTCGCGGATGAGGCCCGTGCGAGTTGCCGCGTCGATTCCGTCGCCGACGATGCCGGCGAGCACCTCCTCGGCCGCGTCGTCGGCGAGCGGGCCGAGCGCGATCTCCGTCGTCCGGTGGCCGAAGTCGGCGAGTGCATGAGATCGGAGCGCGGCGCCCTCGGATCCCGGGATCGGCTCCTCGGTCAGGACGAGCCCGATCGGGGCACGGTCGGTCAGCTCCAGGATCTGCCTCGCCAGCTCGCCGCGTCGGCGCGTCCGCCCACTGGGTGTCCTCGATCGCGACGATGACGGGCTTGCGTCGCGGAGAGCCGCTCGAGCCAGCGGACGAACGCCGCGTCCGTCTCCTCCTCCGTCACGGCGCGGGGTGTCGAGACGGATTCGCAGAAGCGCCGGCCAAGCGGCTGGAGAACGACGTCGACCTCGTCGCCGAACAGCGCACCGAGCCCGGCGCGCGCCTTCGTGCGAATGGCGATCTCGGGCTCGCCGATCTCGCCGCCGAGCCAGCCGAGGAGGATCTCGACGAACGGCCAGCCGGGGAGACCGCCGTAGGAGTGGCAGCGCCCCTTCGAGCCACGTCACGCCGTCGGCGCCTGTCGTCGCGAGCTCGGTGAGCAGGCGCGTCTTGCCGATGCCGGGCGCTCCGGTGAGCAGGACGATGCGACCTCGTCCCGCGGCGAGGTCGCCGAGGACGCCTTGCAGCAAGCCGAGCTCTCGCTCCCGACCGACGACCGGCGTCGTTGCTGCGCGAGGCTCGCGCTCCTTCGCCCGATGGAGCCGTGAGGCCGCGAACCGGCTCCTCCCTGCCCTTGACCGCGACTTCGATCGCGCTCCCCGAGGTCGAAGCGGTGTTCGAGCCGTCGCGCCGTGACGTGCCCGACGAGGATCGTCCCGGGCTCGGCGGCGGCCTGCAAGCGGGCGGCGACGTTCGTCGCGTCGCCGAGCGCGACGGCCTGCGGGTCGGCGCTACCCACGAGCCCGACGGCTGCGGGGCCGCTGTTCACCCCCACCCGACGGCGAAGCCGGAGATCCCCCACGCGGCCTCGATGTCGCGCGCGTACCCGCTCACGACCTCGAGGATGCGAAGCGCCGTGCGGGCGGCGCGCTCGGGGTCGTCCTCGTGCGCGGTCGGGACGCCGAAGTACGCGCAGATCCCGTCGCCCTGGTACGCCTGCACCGTCCCGCCGTACTCCTCGACCGCGCGGCTCATCATCGTCACGCACTCGCCGACGAGCACCTTCGCCTCGTCGGGCTCGAGCCGCTCGCCGAGTGCGGTCGAGCCGACGATGTCGGCGAAGAGCACGGTGACCGGTCGGCGCTCGTCCTCCATCTGCCTTGGCGGCGCCGTTTCGGCGAGTGGCGGCTCGATCGCGGCGACGGTCTCCGCTCGATGGCCGCGGCCGGTGCAAGTCGCGTGCCACGGGGCCGAGCGAGTCGTCCTGCCTCAGGATCGCCTGCTCGAGCTGCCGCAGCTCCGGGGTGGGCTCGAGGCCGAGCTCCTCGTCGAGGAGCTGTCTGAACGTCCGATAGGCCTCGAGCGCGTCTGCGTGACGACCCGAGCGGTAGAGCGCCACCATGAGCAGTGCGCGAAAGCGCTCGTCGAGCGGGTGGAGACCGACGAGTGCCTGCAGCTCGCCGACCGCTTCGGCCTCGCGCCCGACAGAGAGCATGGCCTCGAACCTGGCGTCGAGCGCCTCCAGTCGCAGGCCCTCCAGCCGAGCGATCTCCGCATGTGCGAACGGCTCCGAGGCGAGGTCGGCGAGCGCGGGGCCGCGCCAGAGGGCAAGTGCCTTGGCCAGGCTCGCCTCGGCCTCGGCGAACGACTCGGCGCGAAGAGCGGACTTCCCCTCGGCGAGGAGTCGCTCGAACTCTTCGATGTCGACGGCCCCGGAGGCGACACGGAGGATGTAGCCGGGTTGCTCCGTGGCGAGTCCGCCATCCTCGCCGAGGAGCTTCCGGAGCTTCGAGACGTAGACCTGGACGCTGTTGGCCGCGGATGCCGGCGGATCGTCCGCCCAGAGCGCATCGACGAGCCGGTCCCGGGGGACGACGCGATTGCGCTCGAGGAGGAGCACGGCGAGCACGCCGCGTTGCTTCAGTCCCCCGAGCGAAGCGCGCGGCCGTCGTCGAGGACCTGCAGCGGTCCGAGCACTCGGAACTCGATCAACGGCCTCCTCTCTCGGCGACGCGACAACCGTAGACCGCTCTCAAGCGCTTCTCAAGCCGCGGCCAAGTGGACGTTCAGCGCTGCCTGCGACAACGGACGGCACAGGCGAACCCACTCGAAGGAGGGGCAGATGGACAACCATCCGTGGACGAGGTACGAGATCGCGAGGCTTCGCGACGAGGAGCGCCTGCTCCGCGCTCGTAATGCGATGCGGGCACGAGAGCTCCGCGACTCGGATGCCGGCGACGTCGGAGTCGGCGCTCGGGCCGGATCGTGGCTCGGCTGGCTGCGGAGACGCGAGCCGGTCGCCGATCAGGGCTCCGTCAGGCCGCGGCCGGTGTGAGGGGCAGCGGTGCTGCGGATCACCTTCGGAGAGGGGAGTTGCGCTCGGGCTCGCCGGGCGCTCTCCCTCGTCCTCGACTCCGAGGCGGAAGCGGGAGACGTACGACGGCTTGCCTCACACCTGAGCCGTTGCGCCAGCTGCCGGCGATTCACCGCCGACGTCTCGGCATTCACACGCGAGCTGCGTCTGTCGGTCGACGCGCATCGGCCCACGAAACCATCACCACTCGAAAGGGGAAGGTCATGAAACCTCACACCACGAGAGATCAAGCTGCTCGCTGCGAGCGTTGCGGTGATCGCTCTGGCGCTCGCTGCGGGCCCGTCCGGGATCGCGAAATCGTGGAATCCCGAGCTCGGCGATGCGAACGCGGCCCGCCAAGCAGCCGGCGCCCAAGCCGCGGGCGTCGTTCCAGCTGGTCAAGGTGGGCCAGGGCGCCTGCGGGCCGGAGACGTACGCGGTCGTCGTCGGCGGCCAGCGGCGCACGCTGCTCTGCTGACGCCGTAGGTACGGCCGCCGACGGGTGGCCGAGTGAAGGAGAGGCCTCGCCGCGGCCTCTCCTTCACGTTGCCAACGGGCACGAGCTGCCACAGACTGCGCAGCGTGGACTGGCCGCTGCTCGCCGATCTGCCCGCCGGAGGACGTCACGCAGCTGCTCTCGATCGCGCGGCGCCGTACGTTCGCGCGCGGCGAGGTCGTGTTCCACCGCGACGATCCGGCCGACTCGCTGCACCTCGTCGTCCGCGGCCGGTTCGGCGCGCGCGTGCTCACGCCGCTCGGAGACAGCGTCCTCGTCGACGTCCTCGGCCCGGGTCAGAGCTTCGGCGAGCTCGCGCTCCTGCTGCCCGACGCCCGACGCTCCGCGACGGTCGAGGCGCTCGAGGCCGGCGAGACGCGTTCCGTGTTCCGTGACGACTTCTCCGTGCTCCAGCGCGAGCATCCCGGGCGTGAAGGACGTGCTCCTGCGCCTCCTCGCCGAACAGTTGCGGCGGTCGACCGACAGGGTGGTCGAGGCCCACTACGTGGACGCGGAGACCCGCGTCCGGCGACGCCTGGTCGATCTCGCGGAGGCGTACGACGGAGGTGTCGTTCCGCTCACGCAGGAGGACATCGCGGCGATGGCGGGTACGTCTCGCGCGACGGTGAACCGCGTCCTTCGCGCGGAGGCGAGCCTCGGCGCGGTCGCGCTGGCGCGCGGCCGGACGACGGTGCTCGCGCTGGACGAGCTTCGCGGGCGGTGCCGCTACGAGAGGTCGTCGAGGAGCGCGCCGAGCAGCCGGTAGAAGCGCTGCGTGCTCGAGATCCGCACCTTCTCGCCCGGTGCGTGCATGCCCACGATCTCGGGCCCGATCGACACCATCTCCACGCCAGGAAGCCTCTGGCCGAGAACGGCGCACTCGAGCCCGCCGTGGACGACGGCGAGGCCGGGCTCGACGCCGAACAGCCGCTCGAACGTCGCCTTCGCAGTCTCGAGGAGCAGCGAGTCGAGCCGCGGCTCCCAGGGCGGGTACGAGCGCCGCACCTCGATCTCGGCGTTGCCGAGCCGAGCGACCGCCGCCATACGTCCCCGCAGGTCGTCGAGTGCGGCGGCGTTCGAGCTTCGTGCCATCGACGCGAGCGTGACGCTGCCCGCCTCCGTCCTCGCAACGGTCAGGCTCGTGCTCGTCTCGACGACGCCGGGCAGGCTCGGCGCCATCGCGACCACGCCGGTCGGGATCGCGGCGACGAGGTCGAGGATTCGTCGGGTCTGCTCGTCGTCGGCCGACTCCGCAGCCTCCACCGGGGTGACGGCCAGTTCGAGCTCGTCGTCCGTGCCGGAGTACTGGCGTGCGATCGCCGCGAGCTCGGCGCGGGCAGCGTCCTCGAACGCGGCCACGACCTCGAGGGCAACGACCGCGCTCGCGTCACGCGGAATGGCGTTACGGCTCACGC
The DNA here is from genome assembly GCA_963776555.1 of uncultured Gaiellaceae bacterium. Taxonomy (GTDB): domain Bacteria; phylum Actinomycetota; class Thermoleophilia; order Gaiellales; family Gaiellaceae; genus GMQP-bins7. The sequence goes on from CAVZNK010000026.1 coordinate 70,823, forward strand.
CGCCGTCCAGACTCACGAGCCCGAACGGAGCAACGTCGTACGCAGACGCGAGGACGCGCCCTAGCGCCTTGATCGCATTCGTCCGGCCCGACGCGATGTCGCCGCCCGAGTGCCCACCCTTCGCTCCCGTGAGCTCGATGCGGACGACGGTTCTGCTCGGCGGCACCGCCACGGGCTCGAGCGGGACTCGCATGAGCGTGTGGTCGCTCCCAGCGCAGCCCACGGTGAGCGCTTCGTCGCTCGTGCCGTCCAGGTTGACGAGTAGGCGCCCCGACACGAGCGAGGCGTCGAGCGCCTTGGCGCCGTCGAGGCCCTGCTCCTCGGAGACCGTGTAGAGCAGCTCGAGTGGACCGTGAGCGACGTTCGGATCGTCTGCCACCGCCATCGCGGCCGCGACGCCGATCCCGTTGTCGGCGCCGAGCGTCGTTCCTTTCGCGACGACCCAGTCGCCGTCGACGCGTACGTCGATCCTGCCCGCGCGGGGATCGAACGCGCTCGACGGATCCCGCTCGCACACCATGTCGAGGTGCGACTGGAGCACGACGGTCGGCTTCTGCTCGCGCCCGTCCGTGGCAGGAACCCGCACGACGACGTTGCCCTCGCCGTCCACCCGGGCGTCGAGGCCGAGCGTCGCCGCCCAGGCGAGCACATGCTCGCGCGCGGCGCCCTCGTCCTTCGACGGTCGCGCGATCCGCGTCAGCTCGGAGAACCGCTCCCAGAGGAGCGCTGGCTCCAGCCCGGCGAGCGCGTCGCTCACCGTCGGAGCGTGAGCACCGCACCGACGCACAGGAAGGCGAGCCCGAGTACGCGCGTCCAGCTGACGGAGATGCGCTCCACCCCGAACCAGCCGAGGCGGTCGATGACCGTCGCGAGCGCGAACTGCGCGGCGATGAGGACGGACGTGGTCGCGACGATCCCGATGCGCGGCCCGGCGACCGTGATCGCGAGGATGATCAGCACGCTCATGACACCGCCGAGGAGCATCCATTTCGGCGAGCCGAACGCGTCGCCGAGCCCCGAGAGCGAGCGAGTTGCGAGGAGCAGCACGACGAGGGCGAGAAGTGCGCCGATGAGCGACGCGGTCGCCATCGCCTCGATCGAGCCGACACGCTCGCCGAGCCTTCCCTGCACGGCGATCTGCACCGCCGCGCCGAGCCCCGCCGTGAAGGCGAGCAGGCCGGCGACGGCGGTCGAGCTCACGGCGCGGACGCTATACGCTCCTCGGCGCCCACGAAATTGGAGGAGGACACGTGATCCGAGCGATCATCCAGTACGAGGCCGAGCCCGATCCGGAGCGGTACGCACGGCACATCGCGGAGTTCGTCCTGCCGGTCGAATACTCGGCGTTTCGGCACGGGAAGGTGTTCGGTTCGCCGTTCGGCGACCCCGCGTTTCGCTACTACGCCGAGTTCGAGTGGGACGGGATGGAGGCGTTCAAGCGAGCGGTCAACTCGGATGCGTTCGCTGCGTCGGGTAAGGACGCCATGGAGATGGGCATCCCGTTCCAGGTGCACTTCGCCTCGGTCGAATGACGGAACCGACGCACCCGCGTCCGCGCGATCCCGCTGCGCTCGGCTTCGAGTCGATCGTCTACGAGAAGTCGCCACCGAGGGCGACCATCCGGCTCGACAGGCCGGACGTGCTCAACGCCTTCGACTTCCGGATGCTGCGGGAGATCGCGCGCGCGTGCGAGGACGCGTCGTGGGACGACGAGATCCGGGTCGTCGTCGTAACCGGGACGGGCCGCGCGTTCTGCGTCGGTGCAGACCTGCGCTCGTGGGGCGAGGATCTCCTCGGCAACTCGCGCGAGTACTGGAAATGGTTCGGCGCCTTCAAGGACATGCACGACCGACTGCGCGAGCTCGGCAAGCCGACGATCGCCCGCGTCAACGGCATTGCCGTCGGCGGGGGGAACGAGCTGCAGATGGCGTGCGATCTCGCCGTGATGGTCGACGACGCGTTCATCCGCCACGTCGGCCTGCAGCACGGCTCGGTCCCCGCGGGCGGCGCGACCCAGTGGCTCCAGCTCATGGTCGGAGATCGCCGCGCGCGCGAGATCGTCTTCCTCTGCGACGAGGTCTCGGCAGCACAGGCGGCGGAGTGGGGGCTCGTCAACCGAGCCGTGCCCGAAGCGGAGCTCGACGGCGTCGTCGACGAGTGGGTCGAGAAGCTCGCTGCGCGGCTCCCCGAGACGACGCGCTATGCGAAGCAACAGCTCAACGTCTGGCGCGACCTCGCCTGGCATCAGACCATCGGTCACGCGCGTGATTGGCTCGCGATGTCGATGCTCGGGAGCGAGGCGCAGGACGCGGTGCGCGCGTTCCTCAACCGTGACAAGGAGGCCTGACGATGGCCGACGAAGTGCTCACCTCGCGCGACGGCGCGGTGCTCACGATCACGCTCAACCGCCCGGACGTCTACAACGCGATCAACCGTGCGATGCACGAGCGGCTCGCGTCGGCGCTTCGGGAGGCCGCCGATCCCGGTGTTCGTGCAGTCGTGCTGACCGGCGCGGGGCGGGGCTTCTGCGCGGGACAGGACCTCCGGGAGTTCGAATCCCTGCCGGGCGGCGTGCGCGAAGCCCTCGAGCAGACCTACCACCCGAACATCCGCGCGATCCGCGCGCTCGAGAAGCCCGTGCTCGCGGCGGTGAACGGTCCGGTCGCCGGCGCAGGGCTCTCGCTGGCATGCGCCTGCGACGTCCGCATCGGATCGTCGACCGCGACGTTCGTACCGGGTTTCATCGGGATCGGCCTCGTGCCCGATGCCGGCAGCTCGTGGTTCATCCATCGGCTTCTCGGCTTCGCCCGCGCCTTCGAGTGGATGGTGTCGAACCGGCGCCTGAGCGCTGACGAGGCTCTGGTCTGGGGCCTACTCTCCGAGGAGGTCCCCGAGGACCGGTTCGCGAAGCGCGTGGAGGAGCTCGCCGAGTGGTACGCCGCGCTTCCCACTCGGGCGGTTGCGATGACGAAGCGCCTGTTCGAGCACGCGTACACCTCGTCGCTCGACCAGCAGCTCGGGCTCGAAGCGGAGCTCCAGCAGGCGGCGACCGAGACCGAGGACTTCGGCGAGGGCGTCCAGGCGTTCCTCGAGAAGCGCCTCCCGGCCTTCAAGGGCGCGTAGTCGGCGCAGGAGACGCCGCGCAGGCGGCGAAACGAGGCGGCTCTCACCAACCGTCACGGCAACTCTCTGTCGGGCGGTACTCGACTCCCGAGGCGCTGAGGGTCCACGCTCGACGACGGATCCTCGGCGCCTCGACCTGTGTTGTGCGCAAGATCGGGATCCGCTAGCGCGGAATCCCGCTCGCGCGAAGATCCCTGAAGCGGCCGCTGTCGCGGCCGGGCTGGTCTACTTCCGCACGTGGACGTCCGCGCAGTCGACTACCACACCGCGGGCGAGCCCTTCCGGATCGTCACGGACGGGGTCGACGGGCTGCGCGGCTCGACGATCCTCGACAAGCGCAGGGACGCGCTCGAGCGGCTGGACCACGTCCGCCGCCTGCTCGTGCACGAGCCGCGAGGCCACGCCGACATGTACGGCTGCCACGTCGTCGAGCCGAACGACGACGACGCCGATCTCGGCGTGGTCTTCTTCCACAACGCCGGCTACTCGACCGCCTGCGGCCACGGGACGATCGCGCTCGTCACGTGGGCTCTCGACTCGGGCCGCCTCGCGCGGCGCGAGGGCGAGAACCACGTCGTGGTCGACGTGCCCTCGGGCAGGCTCGACGCCTGGGCATTCGTGGAGAACGACCGTGTGCGCTCGGTTCGCTTCCGCAACGTACCGGCCTTCGTCTGGGCGGAAGGGGTCGAGATCGGGCAGCACACGGTCGACGTCGCCTTCGGCGGCGCGTTCTACGCCTCGCTCGAGGAGCGCGTCGAGCCGGGAGAGCTGCCGCGGCTCATCGAGCTCGGACGCGAGCTGAAGCGCGAGCTGGAGGCGTGGCAGGACGTCGTCCACCCCCTCGAGCCGGAGCTGCGGGACGTGTACGGCGTCATCTTCTGGCAGGAGGAGGGAGACGAGCCGCTCACGCAACGCAACGTCACGGTCTTCGCGGACGGCGAGGTCGACCGCTCGCCCTGCGGCAGCGGCACCTCGGCGCGGCTGGCGCTGCTCGACAAGGCGGGCAGGCTGCCGCGGGGCGCCGAGCTTCGCCACCGGAGCATCGTCGACACGGAGTTTCGCGCCCGGGTCGTCGGCGACGCCGAGGTCGCGGGCATTCCCGCCGTGGTGACCGAGGTGGAGGGGTCGGCTTTCCGCACGGGCGAGCACCTCTTCACCCTCGACCCGCACGACACGCTCGGCGACGGCTTCTTGCTCCGCTGAGTGTCCTATCCGCGCGAAGCGGGTATAACGCTCGGATCGCTCGCGATGTGCTTCCGAGGAGGTATGCCTCCCCTGATCTCGTCGCTCGGGGAGGGATGGGCGAGGTGTATCGCGCCACGGACACCGCCCTCGACCGGACGGTGGCCGTCAAGCTGCTCGCGGACCGGTACGCACAGCAGGACGACGCTCGCGCGCGCTTCCACAGGGAGGCGCTCGCCGCCGCGCGTCTCTCTGCAGCGCCGAACGTCGTAACCGTCTTCGACGTCGCCGAGCACGACGGGAGACCGCTGATCGTCATGGAGTACCTGGAAGGCGGCTCGGTGTACGACCGGCTGCGGGAGGGTCGCGTTCCCCGCGAGCAGGCGCTCGGCTGGCTCGAGCAGACGGCGGGCGCCGTGGACCGGGCGCACGCGAGCGGCGTCGTCCACCGTGATGTCAAGCCCGCCAACCTTCTCCTCGATCGCGACGGCAACGTGCACGTGTCCGACTTCGGGATCGCATCGGCGAGCGGAGCGGACATGCTGACCGCCCCCGGCACTGTGCTCGGAACCGCCGGCTACATCTCCCCCGAGCAGGCCAGGGGCGAGCCCGCGACGCCCGCCAGCGACCGCTACTCGCTCGGCGTCGTCGCCTTCGAGCTCCTCACCGGCCGCAGACCGTTCGCGGGCGACACGCCGACCACGGAGGCCTTCGCCCACCTGAACGCGTCGGTGCCGAGGGCCGTGGACGTCGACCCGACACTGCCTCGCGCTCTCGACACCGTGTTCGAGTCTGCTCTCGCGAAGGATCCGGCCGCACGGCCGGCGACTGCTCGCGAGCTCGTTCGGCGGCTGCGCGAGGCGCTCGACGGCGACTCCGAGCCTCCGGTGCCGACGCGGGTGATGCGCGCCTCGCACGCGGAGCCGCCGACGCGGAGGCTCGTACGACGCCGTCACCGCACGCGGCGACCGCACGCGGTGCTCGCCGTGGTTGCCGCGCTCGTTCTCCTCGCAGTCGGGATCGGCGTGGCCGCGTTCGCTGCGGGCGACGGCTTCGGCCCGGCGCAGGTCCGCTCGGAGCGTGAGGCGAGGCGGTCTGCGGCTGCGTCGACGCCGACGACCTCGACGCAGGCGACGACCACGGAGGCGCAGACCGAGCAGCCGCCTGGGCCTGACGGCGTCGCGCTGAACCGCGACGGGTTCGCACGCATGCAGGCGGGCGACTACACGGGCGCGCTTCCGCTCCTCCGCCAGTCGGTGCTCGCGCTGAGCGGCTCGAACACGCTGGACGAGGCATACGCCGCCTACAACCTCGCCTTCTCCCGGTTCGCTGTCGGGCGCTGCGACGGCGTGATGGGGCTCCTTGGCCGCTCGGAGCGCATTCAGGGCGATCGAAGGGAGATCGACGAGCTGCGTCGCCAGTGGGAGGCGCGCTGCGCTCCGACGGAGCAGTCGGACGAGCAGGCGGCGCCCGGCCACGGTCGCGGGAAAGGCAAGGGAAAGGACAACGGGGACGGCGGCTGAGCGCCGGCCGTTGCTATTGCGACGCGGTCAGGAGCGCGAGGACCTCACCGTCCTCGGGAAAGCGACCCCGCTCGTGCTTCGACCAAACCAGACCGTCGTCGACGACCACGTCGAACTGCCCTCGCCCTCCGGGCGTGACCGTTGCGTCGATTCCGAGCGTCTCGCGTAGCTCGGCCGCGAGACTCGCGGCCCGCGTGTCGTACCCGCTTCAGGTAGGGCAGTAGAGGATCTCGACGGTCACGTGACCAGCGTATCCGCCAGGACGTGCGAGACCCGGGCTGTCAGCTCCTCGCTCTCGAGCCCGCGCCAGAAGCACGTCGTCCTCCGGCGGATCACGTCCTCCGCGCCTCGCGCCCACTCGTGCGTCGCCGCGTATCTCGCCTGTGCGGCGATGTCGGGACCGCTCGGGTGAAGGCGCTCGAGGAGGGCAGGTTCGTCCGCTGTCGGGCGCGAGTACCTCTGGCGCGAGGCTGCCGTAGAGCTGCCGAAGATGTCGCGAGACGACCGGGTCGAGATCAGGAGAGAGGGACAGCTCGTCGAGCCCCGTCGCACCGGGGAGCGGCCACGGGTTCGTCTCCAGACGGTGCAGTCCGAGATCCGCGCGCAGGCGGTGAAGTACCTCGAGCGCGATCCGGCGGTACGTCGTGAGCTTCCCTCCGGAGACGTTGAGCATGCCCCCCGGACTTCGAGTGAAGACGGTCTCGCGCCGCGCGCTGGCGCTGCCCCCAGCCCCGGTCGGCAGAACGCGCAGGCCTGCGTACGCCGCACGCACGCGGTCGGGGCTGACGAGAGCCGGCTCGAGCGCGACAGCTGCTTCGCGCAGGACCTGCGCCACATCGGCGGGATCGACGACGGCCTCGCCCGGCTCGCCTTCGTGCAGTTCGTCGGTCGTACCCAGGAGCAGCATCCCCGACCACGGCACCGCGAAGGTGACGCGCACATCGTCCTGTGCAATCGTCAATGCCGCCGTCCACTCCTCCTCCGTGGGGACGAGCACGTGAACCCCCTTGCTCAACCGCACGGACGTGCCCGCTCTCGGATCCTCGAGTCTGCGGACGTGGTCGACCCACGGGCCCGCCGCATTGACCACGACCCGCGCCTCGACCGCGATGTCGGTTCCGTCTACGCAAACGTCCGCTCCCCGCACGCGCCCCTGCGTCGAGCGGAGCGCCACGACTTCGGCTCCGTTCAATACGGTCGCTCCGGCCTCGGCGGCAGCTCGGACGTTCAAGAGGCAGAGCCGGGCGTCGTTGGTCGACGCGTCCGCGTACAGCGCACACGACCTGAGCCCGTCGAGCCGCAGCGAAGGCACGCTCGCGCGCGCATCGGCCGGTGAGACGAGCCAGTTGAGTCGCGAGCGCGCAAGCATCGAGTAGAGGACGATTCCGCTCTGAACGAACGCCGGGCGGAACGGTCCATCCCGATAGAGCGGAAACAGGAACGGAACGCGGCGTACGAGGTGCGGCGCGACGATCCGCGTCAGCACGCGACGCTCGTAGTGCGCCTCGCGCACGAGGCGCACGTCGCCCAGTCGGAGGTATCGCAACCCGCCGTGGATCAGCTTCGAGGACGCGCTCGAGGTGCCACTGCCGAAGTCGTTCGCCTCGACCAGCGCGACCGCGAGACCGGCGCGCGCCGCGTGTGCTGCTGTTGCGGCGCCGATGATCCCGCCGCCGATGACGAGCAGGTCGAAGCGGCGATCGGCGAGCTCGCTGACGGCTCGCTCGCGATTCACACCGACACGGGGTTCGCCCATGCCTTCCTTCCCTCGGGCGTCGGTCACCTCGACTCGGACGTGACGCGCCGACGGATGCACCTCCAGCTGGGCATGGACGATCAGCCCGCTCCCGTCGGTGTCGAGCTCGCGCGCCCGGTGCCTGTATCCGAGACGACCCGACGGTGACTGCTGCCCCGGTGGTTCTCCCCGAGACCAGCGTGACCGTGCGGCACGGACTGCAGCGGACTTCGACGGACTCGCCGGCGAGCCGCACCTCCTCGATGCGGGGGCCCGTCGAGCGAGTAGAACGCACCGGCCGCCAGAGCCTCGAGGACTGCCTCGCTGCGACCGTTCGCTCGCTCGAACGCACGTCCAGGCGAAGTCGGAGTCGAAACCGGGATGGTGAGAGTCGTCCGTCGCGATCGCCGTGCACAGGCGACCGGACTCGAGCAGCTCGTCCCAGTGGACGGCGGACAGGCCGCGTCCCACCTCGAGCTCGCAGCCGGCGTTGTAGACCTCGATCCCGACGACGTTGTCCGGGAGCTCGAGCGTCCCCGGCGTCACACCGGTCCAGTACGGGTGGGCGAGGAAGGCGATGCCCCCGTGAGCTCCGATCCAGTCCGCCGTCATCGCCAAGTCCGCGTGCTCCTTCGCGAGCTCGCGGAGATCGTGCTCGTCGGCCTCGACCCCGTAGCCGAGCACGTGACCATCGCGGGCGGCCGGGAAGGATGCAGTTGAGCTCGACGCCCGGGACGACGACGAGCTCCTCGACCGAGTCGTCATCGACAAGCTTCCAGTGGTCGGTGATGGCGAGAACGTCGTAGCCGGCGCGCGCGTAGTGGCGCGCGAGATGCCTCGGCGCGAGCTCGCCGTCGGACCTCGTGCGTGTGCGCGTGCAGCGCGCAGCGGAGCCAGGTCCCGGTCGTCGTCCAGGGGCTCGTCACCGACCGAGCCTACGTCGGACCTGAGTCGTGGTGCGAGTCCGGCCGCCCGCGGTATGCGGCAGTCCCCTCGTTGCGGCGACCCGGTCGATCTCATACGATCGCTTCACTCGACCTAAGGAGGGTCTCTTGGAGGACTACCAAGAGCAGGAGTACGAGTTCTGGCGTCGTCTCGACGAGGAGCAGCTCGATCGTCGGAAGCTCTTGAAGCGTGGTCTCGCAGCGGGAGCGGGCCTCACCATCTTCTCGCTGTCCGACGTCGCGCTCGCGACGCGCCAGCGTGTGCTGGCCAACCCGCCGCTCAAGGGCACGCCCGGCACGATGAAGGAGCTGGTCGCCCAGGCGAAGAAGGAAGGCCACCTCAACGACATCGCGCTGCCCGACGACTGGGCGAACTACGGCCAGATCATCAAGACCTTCCAGAAGCGTTACGGCACCCAGTTCGCGCGAACCAACCCGGGCGGGAGCTCGGCGGCGGAAAACCAGGCCATCGTTTCGCTGAAGGGCGACCCGCGGGCGCCTGACTGCGTGGATGTCACGGTTGCGGTTGCGCTCGAAGGCGTCAAGGCGGGCTTGTACGGACGGTACTACGTCAACAACTACAAGACGATCCCTCGTGCAATGAAGGACACGCGCGGCTTCTGGACGGGCGACTACTGGGGTGCGGTCTCGATCGGCTACAACTCGGGCCTCGTCAGCACGCCGCCGAAGACGTTCGCGGACCTGCTGAAGCCGGAGTACAAGAACAAGGTCGCTCTCAACGGCAGTCCGCTTCAGTCGGGCTCGGCGATCGCCGGTGTGTTCGCCGCCGCGCTCGCGAACGGCGGGTCACTGAACAACGTCGGTCCCGGGATCGACTGGTTCGCCAAGTGCAAGAGCGTGGGCAACTTCATCCCGGTGCAGACGACTCCACAGACGGTCGCGTCCGGGCAGACGCCGATCTCGATCGACTGGGACTACAACAACCTCGTCTACATCACCGAGTTCCCGGCCGCGAAGTGGAAGGTCAACGTGCCGTCGGACGGCGTCTACGGCGGGTACTACTGCCAGGCGATCAACGCGACGGCGCCTCACCCCTGGACGGCGCGGTTGTGGCAGGAGTTTCTCTTCTCGGACCAGGGCCAGATCCTGTACTTGAAGGGCTTCGCGCATCCCGCTCGCTTCACGGACCTGGTAGGGCGGAAGGTGATTCCGAAGGCGGCACTCGCTGCGCTGCCGGCGGCAGCCATCTACAACAAAGTGAAGTTCGCGAGCCTCGCCCAGCAAGCGAAGGCGGCCGCGCTGATCAAAGCGGAGTGGCCCTCGAAGGTTGGCGGCTAGGCGCTGGCAAGCACCGTAAGCACGACGGCTGTGCTCCGGCCGGGCGTGAAGTCCGGCCGGAGACGACCGTCGCTCGCCTGGTTGGGCGTCGTCCCGTTCTTCGTCTACACGGCGGTATTCCTCGTGCTCCCCGCAGCCACGGTGATGGTCGGCGCGTTCCAGGGCACCTCCAGCGGCTACACGGTCGACACCGTGCTGGACCTGGTGCGAACGGTGAACCTTCGGCATGCCTATGCGCAGAGCGTCGAGATCAGCCTCGTGACGGCGCTCCTCGGCGGGCTCCTCGGGTTTCTCATCGCCTATGCGGCGATCCGCGACGGGACGCCGAACTGGATCCGCTCGGCCTTCGCGACCTTCTCCGGGGTCGCCGCCAACTTCGGTGGCATCCCGCTCGCGTTCGCGTTCGTCGCGACGCTGGGGACGATCGGGATCGTCACACAGTTCCTCACGAACACGTTCGGCTACAACCTCTACGAGCACGGCTTCACGCTGTTCGGCAAGACGGGTGTCGAGCTCGCGTACCTGTACTTCCAGATCCCGCTCATGATCCTCGTGATCGCGCCCGCCATCGACGGCGTGCGCCAGGAGTGGAGCGAGGCGTCGTCGAACCTCGGTGCGAGCAGGCTCCAGTTCTGGCGCTACATCGCGCTGCCCGTGCTGTTTCCGTCGCTCCTCGGCGGGGTGATCCTGCTCTTCGGCAACGCCTTCGCCGCCTACGCGACGGCGTACGCCCTCACGAGCGGGACGGCACTGCAGCTCGTGCCGATCCTCATCGGTTCGGACTTGAACGGGAACGTGTCCTCGAACCCACACGAGGGCCAGGCGCTCGCGTTCGGCATGTTCGTCGTGCTGGCCGCGATGATGCTCTTCTACATCCCGCTCCAGCGACGCGCGACCCGGTGGGCGAGGTGAGCAGACGGCGCATCGCCCCGTCGGCGCGTGGTGTGGCTGCTGATCGGCGGCGTGTACTTCATGCTCCCGCTCGTCGCCACGTTCCTGTTCAGCATCAAGGACGCGAACACCGGGAAGTGCTGCAGCCTCTCCGCCTACGGCTTCATCCTCCACGACCCGCACTTCTGGAGGACGATCAAGCTCTCGTTCAGGCTCTCGCTGGAGACGATCGTCGTCGGCCTGCTCCTCTTCGTGCCGACCCTGTACTGGGTGCACCTGAAGCTGCCGAAGCTGCGTCCCGTCATCGGCTTCATGGCGCTCGTCCCGTTCGTCGTGCCGCCGATCATCCTCGTCGTCGGCCTGCTCCAGTTCTTCAAGCAGGACGTGCACGCCCCGTTCTGGTTCCTCGCGAAGCCGGACTTCTTCCTCGTCGGGGCGTACGTCATCCTCGCGTTCCCGTACATCTACTTCTCGCTCGACGCGGGCTTTCGCTCGATCGACGTGCACACACTCACCGAGGCGTCACTGAACCTCGGCGCCAGCTGGCGGACGACGCTCATGCGGGTGATCCTGCCCAACATCCGCGTCGCTGCACTCGCGGGAGCGTTCCTCACGCTCGCGATCGTGATGGGCGAGTTCACGATCGCCTCGCTCAGCGCGTTCGACACGTTCCCGACGTACATCCAGTACATCAACGAGACGCAGGCCTACCCCGCGGCCGCCGTGACGCTCATGAGCTTCGCGATCACCTGGGCTGCGATGCTCTCGCTGCTCCTCATCGGGCGGCGCGGGGGCCAGCGCGACCGTGCGCGTCGGCGTCGGGAGGTAGGGCGGAGTGGCGTACCTCGAGCTCCAGGGCCTGTACCGCGCCTTCGGGCCGGTCGTCGCCCTGCAGGGCATCGACCTCGCGCTCGAGCAGGGCGAGTTCGTATCGCTCCTCGGCCCGAGCGGCTGCGGCAAGACGACGGCGCTGCGGCTCGTCGCCGGCTTCGATCGGGCCGACGCCGGGCGGATCGTCGTCGACGGCCGCGACCTCACGCGCGTGCCGCCGAACAAGCGCGACATGGGGATGGTCTTCCAGGCGTACAGCCTCTTCCCGAACATGACCGCGGCGCAGAACGTCGAGTACGGCCTGCGGATCCGCGGCAAGTCGAAGTCGCGACCGGCGCGCTCGGGCGCAGGAGCTCCTCGAGCTCGTCGGGCTCGGGCACGCGGGCAAGCGGTACGCGCACCAGCTCTCGGGAGGGATGCAGCAGCGCGTCGCGCTCGCCCGCGCGCTCGCGATCGAGCCGCGCGTGCTGCTCCTCGACGAGCCGCTCTCGGCGCTCGACGCGAAGGTGCGGGTCCAGCTGCGCGAGGAGATCCGCCGCATCCAGCTCGAGCTCGGGATCACGACCATCTACGTGACGCACGACCAGGAGGAGGCCCTCGCGATCTCCGATCGCGTCGCCGTCCTCCACGACGGTCGCATAGATCAGGTCGGCACCCCGGTCGAGATGTACGGCGCTCCCGCGACGCCGTTCGTCGCCGAGTTCATCGGGACGATGAACCGGCTGGCGTCCACTGTCGTCGCCGACGGGGTCGTCGAATACGCGGGTCAGCGGCTCTCCGTGGACGCGGCGCGCGGGCTGCCGAACGGCGAGCGCGTGCTCGTGCTCGTCCGACCAGAGACCGTGAGCATTGCGGCGGCGACCGACGGGGAGAGCCCGGAGGGCGCGTTCGCCGGCGAGGTCGTCTCGCAGATCTTCCTCGGCTCGGTCACGCGCCTGCGGATGGCGGGCTCGTCCGGCGAAGGAGAGCTCACCGCCGACCTGCCGACCACGCATGCGCAGGCGCACGCGATCGGCGACCGCGTGACGGGCACGCTTCCCGAGCAGCACGGGACGCCTGCTCAGCCTGGCGGAGCAGCCAGAGCCCGTCGCAGTAGATCCGGACGATCGCTGAAGATTCCGTCGACGCCGAGCGCGGCCAGCTCGCGCATCCGCGCCGGGCTCGTTCACGGTGTAGACGGTCGTCACGAGGCCGAGCCGCACGGGCCTTCCCGAGCCCGCGCCGGGTGACGCGGCGGTCGTGGAAGCCCGACGCCCCACGCGTAGCGCGCGGCGCGCTGGATCGACGCGCCGAGGCCGCACGTGCTGGAGCACCCGCCGTCCGCTGACGGCTCGGAGTGCCCGCGGATCGAAGGAGAACGACGATCGCGTCGTCCGGAAGGAGGGCGACGGTCCTCGCGGACGACGTCGTGGCGTCGGTAGCGCCAGGGAGTCTTGAGCTCGCACATGATCCCGATCCGTCCCGCGCAGAGCTCGACTGCCTCCTCCAGACGGAGCTCGCCGCCGAGGGGCCGCGTCGTGGCACACGACGAGCTCGCCGTCTGCCGTGGCGTGCACGTCGAGCTCGACGTAGTCCGCGCTCCAGCTCGATCGCCCGCTCGAACGCAGCCAGCGTGTTCTCGGGAAGCTCCCAGCACGCGCCGCGGTGCGCGATCACGAAGGTCACCCGAGCACCCGCTCGAACGAGCTCGACGTCGATGCGCGTCGACGAGCTCGTCGGCGTCTCGAAGCCGCTCGGCGGGTGTGCGTTCCGACCACGTGCGACGCAGTGCAGTCCGGCCGCTTTCGCCGAGGCTACCCCTGCCTCCGTGTCCTCGAACGCGAGGATCTCGTCAGGACGCAGATCCCGGCAGCGCTGAGATCGCGTGCACGTAGCCCTCGGGGTCGGGCTTCCCGCGTTCGACGTCGTCGGCCGCGACGAGGATCGTGACGTAGTCGGTCGAGCCCCGCCCCGGCGAGCACGGGCTCGATCTCCGTCGGAACGCACCCGAGACGACGGCGATCGGGACCCGGCGCGGCCGCCTCTGCGACGGCTCGCCTCGCGCCACCGAGACGGTCGTCGCCACCGTCGCGGCAGCGCGCGAGATACCGCTCGATCCGCTGCTCGACGAGAGCCGCCAGCCCGTCGCCGTCGACACCGAGCCAGGTGCCGATGATCACCTCCTCCGGAGAGGCCGGCGAGCGTGCCGTAGTACTC
>CAVZNK010000027.1:0-61597 GCA_963776555.1 uncultured Gaiellaceae bacterium
CGGATCATCGCGCACGCCGGACCCTGACTGTGCTCCCGGCCGATGTTGCGAATGATTTGCCATCGCGTCGAGGTTTTGCCACGCGGATCCGAGATCGATCATAACGAATACATTTCGCGAATGTCGCGCATTTGGGACATTGGCCGGTTAACGTGCGGACTCCTGGGTATTTCACTGAATACGTGGGCGAAGCTTCGGAACCTCGTGATGCGTCGTAGCTCGTACTCGCGGAGATCGTGGCGACAACTTTGTCTCGTAGTCGCATCGGCGAGCACAGCCGCCGTGGCCGTTTCTCTCGCTCAGCCGTCTCTCGCGTGGGCGGACGATGCGCCTCCGGTGCCGGAGCCTGGACTTCCGAACGCCGTGCCGGCTCCGCCCGCGCTGCCAGCCGCGGATCCTGCAGCACCGACCGTCGAGGCGCCCGCCGCCCGACGGTTCCCGACGCGGTTCCTACGCCGAGCGAGCTCGGCGACCTCGGCGAGCAGATCGTGACGGCGGTGCAAGAGGAGGGCGGCAACATCAACGTCTCCGTACGCGTGCTGAGCCCTGGAGAAAATGAGCCCGTGAGTCAGGAAACGGCTCCAACGCAAGTGATATCAGATGAGCAGAAGCCTGATACCACGCCTTCGTCGGAGACCGACCGAGCCGCCGATCCAGCCGCCGGGCATTCGGACTCGGTGGGCGAGACGGAGCACGGGAGCGCGGACGACATTGCCGGCAACACGAACGTCACGGTTCGCGTCCTGAGCCCGGGCGAGAACGGCCCCGTCACGCAGACCAATGGCCAGTCAAGCGATCCCGCCGCCGCCCTTCCGACGAGCGCGCCGAAGGGGACGACGCCCATCGGCGCGGAGCCTCCGTCGGAACCCTCGCCCGACGCTGCACCAGGGGCCGGTGATAGCACCGACGAGGCTAGTCTTTTCGATGAGGATTCCGCGCGATATCACGAGGAATTCTCAATATCAATCCGACGTACCAGCCGAGAAGGGGCAGTGGTATTGGAGCTGGCAGCTCGTGATTGATTGTTCGGGAGACGTGACGTCGTTATCGACCGAAACCGGCTCGAGCTCGTCGGCAGACTGGGCCTGGGACTGGCAGTGGGACTGGTCGTGCGAACCGCAAGGTGAACCGCAAGGACAGCCTTCTACGAGCCCAGATGCGCGCAATGGGAACGCCGATTCCACAGGCGCCGCTTTCGTTCCATCCCCGGCGACGACCTCGTCTTCGAGCAGCCCGACGAACACCAATGTGTCCGTTCGGGTGCTCAGCCCCGGCGACGACGGGCCCGTGACGCAGACGAACGCCTCGGCCGACGCCACCGACGCGTCGGTGTCCACGAGTTCGCCGTGGCGGTGGAACTGGACATTTACCTTCTGCAGCCGCACGGTCTCCTTCTCGACCGAACTCGACGTCCAGGCCGATTTCGACTGGCTCTGGAGTTGGGCCTGGAACTGGGCGTGTGACGCGGCCGTCGGCCCGCCTCCCGATCTGGCCGGTGCCACCGAGCCCGCCGCCGGTGCAGCACAGGAGCCGGAGGACCGTACGACTCCCCGGAGCCGGGCACCGTCGCGCAGTCCTCGCCGGAGCCTCCCGCCGCGATACCGGCGGCGCCGGCAGCCGTCAGCGTTTTCGAGGCTCCGGCGCCGCAAGCGGATCCGTCGCAGTCGTGGCCGACGCTCTCGGTCCTGACGCTTCCGCTCCCGACGGTGGAGTCGGTTGCGGTCGCGGTTGCACCGCAGATACCACTGGCCGCGCTGACGGAGCTTTCGCCGCCGACCTTCGACGCCGCACTCGAGGCGGCAGGTGTGCAGGTGTCAGTGGTCGTCGTCCAGCCCAAACCTCCCGAGTGCTCCTGCCGGATGGGACGCAGACCACCGCAGTGCCCGCACCCGAGGCGGCGCAGGCTCCGCGCAACACAGCAACGCCGCCGCCGCCACGCGCGACGACGTGGACGTCACCGCCGAGCTCGACGAAGGCCGCGGCCCTCGCGCTCGCCGAGGAGCAAGCGGAGCGGTCGTCCGCCCGGTCGAGCGAGCACGAGCCAAAGAAGCCGGTGAGCGTGCGACCTGCTCCGCGCCAGCCGCGGGAGCGCGGGCCGCTGTTTCCCTTCGGCGAGCTGCAGTCGACACAGACGAGCGGCTCGGGGGCCTTCGGCGGTCGTGTGCCGAGCGGCCAGGTCGTGGGCGCCGCGACGACCCTCGCGTTCTTCATGCTTGCCGCCCCCGCGCTGGGGCGGCGAATTGGCGTCGCGCGGGAGCTGAGCCCGCGCAGCGCGTATCGCTCGTCGATCGATCACCCTGGCTGACGGGCTGCCGGCCGTAGTTCGCGCCGCGCCATCCGGCACGGCGCAGTCCGACAGCTCGAAGGGAGACAACATGAAGCGTGTTTTCTTCGTGCTGGCCGTGGCCGCCCTCCTCCTGCTTGCAGTGGGTGTGGGGACGGCCGCAGCGGGACCACCTGCGAGCCAGGGCTCGGGCCAATGGGCCGGAAGCGAGCAGGGCGCGGGATCCGCTGCGGGGACAGCGCAACAGGAAGCAACGAACGAGAACGATCCGGTTCGGGTGCTCAGCCCGGGCGACGAGGGCGACGTCTCGCAGTCGAACGAGGCCTCCTCGGACGCGACGGCAGGGAACCTGAACGGGACGGAGCAGTCGGCCGATCAGACGCAGGGCGGTTCAGGCCTCCAGGCGGTCGGCCAGTCGGCTTCGAACGATCAGGAGGCGCTCGCGCTCGCATTCACGCTCCAGAAGGGGGCGTCGAACGAGAACGAGCCCGTCCGCGTGCTCAGCCCCGGTGACAGTGGTTCGGTCACGCAGTCGAACGACGCTTCCTCGGACGCGTCCGCCGGCAACGCGAACTGGACCGGGCAGACGGCCGAGCAGGATCAGGCCGGAAGCAGCTGCTGCGGGAGCGGTGGCGAGCAGGTCATCGGCCAGTCCGCCGACTCGGAGCAGGACGCAGCGGCTCTCTCCGCGACGGAGCAGGACAGGCCGTCGAACGAGAACGTCTCGGTCCGCGTCCTCAGCCCCGGCGACGATGGTGACGTCTCACAGTCGAACGAGGCGTCGTCCAATGCCGAGGCGGGCAACCTGAATGCCACGACGCAGGCCGCCGACCAGACGCAGGGCGAGAGCTCCTGCAAGTGCGGAGGCGGAAGTGGCGAGCAGGTCATCGGCCAGTCCGCCGACTCGGAGCAGAGTGCGGCTTCCATCGCCGCGACAAAGCAGGAGAAGCCGTCGAACAGCAACATCACGGTCCGGGTCTTGAGCCCCGGCGACGGTGGCTCGGTGTCGCAGTCGAACACCGCGACGTCGAGCGCTTCCGCTGGCAATACGAACTGGACCGGCCAGTCGGCCAACCAGTCGCAGGCCGGCGGCTCCTGCAAGTGCGGGAGCGGCGGCGAGCAGGTCATCGGCCAGTCGGCTGACTCGAAGCAGGACGCAGCTGCCATTGCCGCGACGGAGCAGGAGAAGCCGTCGAACACCAACATCACGGTTCGGGTCCTCAGCCCCGGCGACGACGGTGAGGTCACTCAGACGAACGAAGCCTCGTCGAATGCGAACGCCGGGAACCTGAACGTGACAAAGCAGGAGGCAGGGCAGGCGCAGTCCGGCGGTTCGGGTCTGCAGGCGATCGGGCAGTCGGCCTCGAACGACCAAGGGGCGTTCGCGGTCGGGCTCACTGCCCAGAAGGGAGCCAAGAACGAGAACACCCCCGTGCGGGTACTGAGCCCCGGTGACGGCGGTTCGGTCACGCAGACGAACGACGCTTCCTCGGAGGCGTCGGCCGGAAACGCGAACTGGTCCGGGCAGACCGCCGAGCAGGAGCAGGCCGGAACGTCCTGCAAGTGTGAAGGCGGTGGCGAGCAGGTCATCGGCCAGTACGCCAACTCGGAGCAGGACGCGGCGGCGATCTCCGCAACGCTGCAGGAGAAGCCGTCCAACACGAACGCTCCGGTCCGTGTTCTCAGCCATGGGGACGACGGTGATGTCTCGCAGTCGAACGAGGCCTCGTCGGACGCCACGGCGGGGAACCTGAACTGGACGCAGCAGGCTGCCGACCAATCGCAGGCCGGAGGTTCCGGCATCCAGGCGATCGGGCAGTCGGCGAGCAATGCCCAGGGTGCGTTCGCTCTCGGACTGACGGTCCAGCAGGGAGCGTCGAACGAGAACGCGCCCGTCCGCGTCCTGAGCCACGGTGACGGTGGCTCGGTGTCGCAGTCGAACACCGCGTCCTCGAACGCGGAGGCCGGAAACGCCAACTGGACCGACCAGCAGGCCAGCCAGCTCCAGGGAGGCAAGGAGCGGTGGGAGGGGCACTGCTGCGGGTCGGCCGGTATCCAGGCGATCGGCCAGTCGTCGAAGAACCACCAGGGCGCGGTCGCGCTCACGGCAACTCTGCAGGGTGGCCGGCAGCAGCCGTGCACATGCAAGAGGGGCTCCTCGTTCGGCAACAGCAACGAGCCGACGCGGGTCCTGAGCCACGGTGACGACGGCGACATCTCGCAGTCGAACGACGCCTCCTCGCACGCGACGGCGATCAACTGGAACGTCACGAAGCAGGCTGGCACGCAGATCCAGCCGAGCTCGTGCGCGTGCCTGAATCGCTACGCCATTCAGGCCATCGGGCAAGAGGACGACAGCAGCCAGTTCGCTCTCGGCCTCGCTGCCTCGCTCCAGGTGGACCCATCGAACAAGTGGGCGCCGGACCGGAAGGAGAGCCCCGGGAAGATCGGGCCACGGACTCAGAAGGAATGGGGATCCGCGGACCACGCCTCGGGTAGCTCGAACGAGACGGATCAATCCAAGAAGCAGGTCGAAAGGTAGGTGAGGCCCGCACCCGAGTAGTCACGTAGCGGGTGGCCGCCGACCGCCGGGGGAGCGGTCGGCGGCTGCCTCTGCGCTCGACGAGGACGTCATTGACTCATGCGACAACAGGGAGTAGCTTCTGATGAAGGAAGCAGCAGGCAGTAGGGGGCCGGTGGGAGCTAACGCAGGCGCAGGCGCATCGCTGCGGCGCGGCAGCCGACCGCGAGGGTCGCTGGCGCGCGCGGCTTCGGTCGCCGCGGGACGGGTGCTGTGTCGCGTTGCGTTCGGCGTAGTGCTGGCGATCGCGGCGGCAGTGCTCTCCGCTGAGGCCATGGCGGGGCCGCGACCCGATCCGTACACACAGAGCGCGGCCAAGCCGCGGCGGGTCGCACCAGATCCGTATCCCTCGCGCAACGCGACTCCGGCGCCCACTCCTGCTCCCGCGCCCTCAGTTTCGTCGAGCGTGTCCGGCACCCCGCCGGCATCCACGTCCTCGGCAACGACGGAGCAGCGCCCCGTCGTGTCGAAGCCGAAACCGAAGGCGGCCGTGACAAACGTGCACAAGCAGCCGAAGAAGCCGGCGGCGCGCGTCGACACCCCGGGACACACCCGGCGTCCACAGCTCATGCCGTCGAGAAGGCGAAGCCGAACACGAAGCCGAACGCCTCCGCTGCGGTCGGTGCGCTACGGGCTTCGACGAGCGGGCGTCCGCTCGCGTTGGGAGGGCTGGCGCTGCTTGCCCTTGCCTTCGCGAGTGGAAGCCTGCTGCTGTTCCTCGGCACCAGACGGTGAGGACCAGGAGCTGATGGCGAGGCGAATCCCGCTCCTCCTGTTCCTGGCCGCGCTCGTCGTCCTCGTGCTCGCAAGCTCGGCCGCGACCGCACCGCCGCCTGCGCCCCCGGATCCGACGTGCTCGCCAGGCTCGGGCAACTGCGGGGCCTGGCACACGCAGAACGTCACCGTCACTTGGAGCCCGCCTCCGCCGGGCGTCGCGGCAACCGGCTGCGGTCCGGTGACGATCACGAGCGACACAGCGGGGGCCCCGGTCACGTGCACGTGGTCGAACGTCGACGGGGCTCGCGCCACGACGACGAACGTACGGCGCGATGCGTCACCCCCGGCGGTGACCGCCTCCGCGGACCGAGGCCCCGACAGTGACGGCTGGTACAACCACGGCGTCTCCATCTCCTTCTCGGGGAACGACGGGACCTTGGGCGTGGCCGGGTGTAGCTCCACGAGCTACACGGGGCCCGATTCCGGCAACGCCTCCGTCAGCGGCACGTGCACCGACAACGCGGGAAACACGGGCCACGAGACCTTCGAGCTCAAGTACGACGCGACGGCGCCCAGCGTCGAGGCGAAGCCGGACCGCGGACCGGACTCGAACGGCTGGTACAACCACGTGCTCACGGTCACGTTCCAGGGCGCCGACGCCCTATCAGGCCTGGACTCGTGCGCTGCTCCGATCCAGTACAAGGGGCCCGACGCCCCGAAGACGACCGTCTCGGGCACCTGCAAGGACAAGGCGGCGAACACGAGCGCCCCCGCGGCCTACGATCTCAGGTACGACACGAAGCCGCCGATCCTCCGCCGGCTCCGTGCAGAGGTGACGAGCCGCGGCGTCGTCCTCAAGTGGACGGTGTCAACTGACACGCACCTGGTCACGGTCGTTCGGCGGCCGGGTCTGCGCGGCCGCAAGCTCTCGACCGTGTACCGCGGGAGGGCCCGGACCTTCACGGATCGGCAGCTGAAGACGGGTCTGAAGTACCGCTACACGATCACCGCTTACGACGAGGCCGGCAACGCGGCAGTCAAAGGCCTGGCCATCAAGCCGAACCTGTCCTCGACGTCGAAGGCGGTGACAGCCGAAAGCCGCCGCCCGCGTCTCCGGGCTGACGGCGCCGGCGACCGGAGCACATCTCTCCGCGCCGCCGCTACTCGCGTGGCGAGCAGTCGCCAAGGCGACGTATTACAACGTCCAGCTCTATAGGAACGGGCACAAGATCCTCACCATCTGGCCCCGTAATACGTCCTTTCAGTTGCAAAGCTCGTGGAGATTCGACGGCCGCACCTACGAACTGACGCCGGGCAACTACCGCTGGTACGTCTGGCCAGGGCTCGGCGCGCGATCGGCTAACCGCTACGGGGAGCTACTGGGGACCCGGAGCTTCGTCGTCATCCGCTAGATGCCACGGCCAATCTTCCCACCCACCGCCCCGGTCGAGATTGGCTCCTCCCTTGTCCCGTCTCCGACGGCCGAGCACCTCGGGAGCCGTACGCTGCCGCCCGGTCAGCGCATCGTCGCCAGGCGCGTCTTCTACGCACGAGGCAGTCGCGCCGAGACTCTCCGCTCAGATCCCTCGTTTGGAGGTGTCGGGCATGCCGAGCTTTGTCACCTTCACCCTGGTTCGCTCGTAACGAAGCAGGGACCGAGGGGGAATGGTTGAGGTTCTGGTGGCTTGGCGCTGGGACGGCTCCGAACGCAATACGCGAGTCCCGATCGAGCCGGCTACTGCCCGCTCGTCTGTAGGTAGGGCCCAGCGGGTGGCTCGTGGGGGAGATCCGCACGCTGTGGGGGACCCCTTCATCCGCTTCATCCTCTCGCGGACGGTGCCCCGCGAGCTTCTGATCGACATCCTCCGGCCCCCCTCCAATCACGACCTGACGCCGCTGGTGACGTCCGCTCACTCAGCTCACATCCGCGCGCTGCTGCGGCGTAAACGACGCAGCGGCGCGCAGGCCGAGCGTCTGTGGGTCGACGCGCTCGACCGCGAGACGCGCGAGCTCGCGCTCGCCGGCGCGGCCGTGCTGCGCTGACGCCGTCGACACGTTCCCGAACCCAGGCAGCACCGTTCACCCACGCCGTGAGCGTCGTCCGGTAGTTAGCGTGGGCACGTGAATGCCGAGGAGCGGATCGAGCGGAGCGTCGGCCTCCTCGCCGAGAGTCGGACCAGGGGCACGTAGCAGAGCATAGCTCGTGCTCCTCGTACAGCCCCCCGCTTCAGCGCGTCGGCGTCGATGCGGATCGGCGCTCGTGGCCCGGAGTCGAGGCGCAAGGCCATCTGCGGCGGCCGCGCTGCCAGTGGTCGCCGGGCTACGTGAACGTGGCCTTTGTCCGCGGCTCTCCTCGGAGCTGCGCTTCCAGCAGCTCCAACCAGTCCTCGACGCATGCCTTCAGCTCCGCGTCGGTCCACTCGTCAGGCATAGAGAGACTCTCGCATGGGGTGCAGTTGGAACTCAGGGTGCGTAGCTGGCGTCGCGCTACGCACACGAACACAGTTCATGCGAGCAGCACTTGGAAACACCTGGAAACGAAAGCTGTTGATTCACGGCGATTCACGGCGACGGCGAGAGCGCGATTCGCCCGCTGTTGCCGCTAATTGCTAGGCGCGACGACGGAGGGCTGGGTTACTAGGGCACATGGTAAGGAGGGGGTCCGGCGTTTGAGTCCCCCGCCCTCTTCCGGGGCGTCGAGTCCGAAGAGCTCCGGGGCTGGAGCCCGCGGTCACGGCGAAGGTCACCGTCGCCCCGTACAGCAGCCGGAACTGAGCGGCGACAGCCTCAATCTGGTCCCGCGACTCGAAGGGCAGCTTCTCCTTCGAGCGCGGGTTTGGGACCCGCTTCGCCGGGTCCTGAACGGGAAAGGCACGTAGAACTGAAAGCGACGACCTATGGAAGTGGGATGTCGAACGGAGCTGCGCACGCTGCCAACCATCCCAACCGAAGGGAGATCCTCCGTGAGCACCGAGCAGCGAGAGAACCTCGAAGCAATCCTGCGACAGTCAGCCTTCCCCGTCGACAGCGACGTCAACGAGCAACGGCGACTGCTCCGGGAGTTGCTATCGGCGCAGCCGCTGCCCGCCGACGTGACCGTGACCGCAGCCGCACTGGGCGGCGTCCCAACTGCCGAGATCACAGTCGACGGAATCGAACCTCGCCACGTTGTCCTGTACTTCCACGGCGGCGTGTACGTGATGGGGGACGCCTTCCTCGCCGCTGACCTGGCCTCGCAGGTCGGCCGGCGGACGCACGCCAAGGTGATCTCCGTCGACTACCGGCTCGCCCCCGAGCACCCGTATCCGGCAGCGGTCGACGACGCTCTTGCGGCCTACGAAGCGCTCCTGCAGGACGGCATAGCCCCTTCGGACATCGTCTTCGCCGGAGAGTCCGCCGGCGGCGGGCTCGCCATCGCCACCCTGGTCAACGCCCGCGATCACGGGCTGCCCCCGCCAGCCGCGGCCTTCGTCATGTCACCGTATGCCGATCTCACCCTGGCCGGGACGACCATGGAGACCAAGCGCGAGATCGACCCGCTGATGAGCCGAGAACTCCTCCAAGCCCGAGTCATCGACTATACGGCGGGACAGGACGCAGCTCTTGGCCTCATCAGCCCGATATTCGCGGATCTTCCGGCCTCCCGCCCTTGATCATCCAGGCCGGAAGTCACGAGGTTCTCCTCGATGACGCCGTCCGCCTCGCGCAACAAGCCGCCACTGCCGACGTCGAGGTCACCCTCGACATCACCCCTGGGGTGCCGCACGTCTTCCAAAACTTCTATCCGATCCTCGACGAAGCGGTATACACCCCCCCCCCCGCCTCGCTCCGGTACCTTGACACGTTCGCAAAGATTGACGGTGGTTGGTACTTCGCCGAGCGGAAGCTCCTCCTCGACTGGAGCGAGACGCGACCGTCGACTCCGGGGACCTGATCCCAGACGGCACGACTTCCAGGCTTCGGCACCCATCGCCGTCACGGAGGAATGAAGTTGTCAGCACCCGCGAGCCCAATGCTCTCCCCATCGCAACTGGAGGCACTCGCCGAGATCGGCGAGGAGCGCTCGGCGCCTGTCGGAGAGCTGCTGTATCAGGTCGGAGATCGGACCTACCCGTTCGTGGCGATCCTCGAAGGAGAGGTCGCGATCATCGACGCGGCTGGGAACGAGCTCATCAGGCACGGCCCGTCCGGCTTCCTCGGGGAGCTGAACCTCCTGTCGGGGCAGACGGTCTTCGTGAACGCGCTCGTGACCGAGCCGCTGCGGTACATCGCGGTCGAGCGCGCTGCGCTGCGCTCGCTCCTCAACGAGGACGGCCCGCTCAGCGACCTGCTCCTTTCAACGTTCATCTCCCGACGCGAGGCGTTGCAGAGCGTGCAGGGGATCGGCCTCGAGATCGTCGGCCCGCACGGTTCGGAGCCGACGATGCGCATGCTCGAGTTCGCCCGCTCGAACCGGCTCCCGTACACCTGGCAGGAGACAGCCCCGCCGGGCGGCGGCGCGCTGCCTCTCGTACGTCTGCCCGGCGGAGGAGAGCTGCACGGTCCAACGGCGGGCCAGGTGCTGCGAGCCCTCGGGATCGGGCTCGAGCTCGCGCCTCGCGAGGAGGTCGACTTGCTGATCGTCGGCGGCGGTCCGGCTGGTCTCGCGGCAGCCGTTTACGGCGCCTCCGAAGGGCTCGACACCCTCGTGATCGAGGGCACCGCGCTCGGCGGCCAGGCCGGGTCGTCCCGCCGGATCGAGAACTACCTCGGCTTTCCCGCCGGGATCAGTGGCACCGAGCTCACGAGCCGCGCAGTCACCCAGGCTCGCAAGTTCAACGCGCGCACCGCGACGCCTTACCGCGCGCTCTCCCTCGAACCGGGGGACGGACGCCATCTCGTACGTCTCGAAGAGGACCGGCAGATCGCCGCGCGCGCCGTCCTGCTCGCAACGGGCGCCCAGTACCGCCGTCCCCCGGTCGAACGCCTCTCCGAGTTCGAGGGACTGACGGTCTTCTACGCCGCCGGGGCGCCCGAGTCCCAGCTCTGTGCCGGCTCGCGCGTCGCGGTCGTCGGTGGCGGCAACTCCGCCGGCCAGGCAGCCGTCTGGCTCGCCCGGGGCGGCGCTCTCGTCACCCTCCTCCACCGCCGCGCGGACCTTCGCGAGACGATGTCGGACTACCTCATCCACGAGCTCGAGCGGTACGGCGTCGCCGTTCGAGACCGGAGCGAGATCGCCGCGCTCCACGGCGAAGACGGGCACCTCGCGGCCGTCACGCTCCCGAGCGGCGAGCTCCTCGCTTACTCGTTCCTGTTCCTCTTCCTCGGCGCACTGCCCTGCACCGAGTGGCTCGACAACACCGTGGCCCGCGACCACAACGGCTTCATCCTCACCGGCGCTGCAGCCAACACCGACAACCTGCTCGAGACCGATATCCCCGGCGTGTTCGCCGCCGGCGACGTCCGCTCCGGCTCGACCAAACGCTGCGCCACCGCAGTCGGCGAAGGCGCAATGGCCGTCCAGTTCATCCACGGCCACCTCTCCCGTACCCATGCCATCGAGGAAGTGAGATGACCGACGCCACCTGCACCCACCTCGACCAGATCGCTGTTCGCGAACTGCCGCCGTCCGTCGAGGGCTGCGAGGACTGCCTGCGGACGGGCGGCAAGTGGCTGCATCTCCGGATCTGCCTCACCTGCGGGCAGGTCGCCTGCTGCGACGACTCACCCAACCGGCACGCCAGAGCGCACGCCCACGCCACCTCGCACCCGATCATCCGTTCGCTCGAGCCCGGCGAAGACTGGAACTGGTGCTACGTCGACGAGGTCGCGTTCATCGTCGATGGGATCCGCGGCAAGACCCACATCCCGCCCTCACCGCTCATGCAGTAGCTCTGGCCGCCGTCGCGTGATACACGGCCCGACCCACTTGAGCCGGCTAGGCCCCACCTCGTCCGCCAACTCACGCTTTCGGTCGGTGGATCAACTGCTCGAGAAGCGCGATCGAATCGACCTTGTAGATACTCGGGTCATGGACTCGAGTACCGCAGGAGCAACTCACTGACTGCGGCGGCACTGGCACGGTGCTCCGTCTGCGGTGGAGGGCTCCCCGAGGTCTCCGTGCGGATGCGCGACCCCTTCTGCAGTCGAGCATGCTCGGAGGAGCACCATGGGACTGGAACGAGAGCCAGTCGGGAGCGTGCCTCGCGGCAGAGGCTGGCCAACCAACTGGAGGAGGGCACGGACGCCGCGTCCCTGGAGCTGAGACGAGTAACGGTCGACAATCGCGCGATGCTCATCGCCGAGGGACGCTACGGGGAGGAGTTCGTTCGGGCCTTCGCCGCGTACCTCATCGCCCACAAGGAGCCGGTCACCACTCCCACCGTGACCTGGTTCTCGTACAGGGCAAGCGGTCCGACAATGCGGATCTTCGACGATGACGACATGCCTTAGGCGACCGTCCTAGCTCGCCTCGTCGCTTCCAGGAGTAGCCGGGACGACACCTGGGTCTCAACTCCCGCGCGCGTAACGAGAAGGGCCTGGCCTGCACGCGCGACGAAGAGGTCGCCGAGATGCCCCGCTTGGGGACGGAGTCCTTCGTTCGGGGGACTCACTTGCCCCCTTGGCGTGTGCACACTCGAAGGTGTGTTCTTGAGATGGCCCAGGACGTCACACGCCGGGGGAAAGGATCCTCCGCGGGACACGCTCGCCGAGGAATGGAGGCGAGAGGCGACGGTCCAGGAGCTGGAACGCGTCTTGTGGCGTGTCGGAGTGCTGACGGCGACAGCGCATGAGCTGGTCGAGGACATCGAGGTGCCCGGGAGTGAGCTGTCACCTCCGCCTGCCGTGCTCTCGGACGCGCGCGAGCTGGTCAAGGTTATCGACGCGCACGAGCGCGAGCGCGACCTGTGGCCGCCTTCTTCCGCGCTCTCGACCGCGCAGGTCTGCGGCCTCGGCCTTGGGGTGTACGCAATCTTCATCGACAGGCTGTCGAACGTCGGGCTCCTGGTCGGCGCGCTGGGGCTTCTCCTCATCCGGCGCGTATTAGGGGCGCGGGGTTGGCGCGTCTAATCGCCTACCTCGTCGGCGTCGGTGCGATGGGGATGATCGCCCAGGGCACCGTGGGTGGAGCCCTCCACGACGTGGTCTGGACCACCCATGAGCGCGCGATCACGGGCGAGACCCGCGTCGTCACCGAGACGACACCGGGCCAGACCGTGACGATCAAGGGAGACACCGTGACGCGCCCGGGCGCGCCCGGCAAGACGCTCACTGTCCCCGCCACGACGGCGTCCGTGACGGTTCCGGGCTCGACGACGACTACCACCGTCCCCGGGCCAGTCGTGACCACGACGGTGTCTGGCAAGACCGAGACCGTCCCTGTGCCCGGGCCTACCGTCACCACGACGGTGCCCGGTCCGACCGTCACCACGACGGTGCCCGGTCCGACGGTGACGACGACCGTGCCCGGTCCGACGGTGACGACTACCGTGCCCGGTCCGACCGAGACGGTGACCGTCGCGGCGGAGTGCGATCCCCCGCCGAAGAAGCCTTCGAATCCCCCCTGTCCTCCGCACAAATAGGGATGCCTCTGCTCCCACGCATGGAGTGAGCGACACAACCGGTGCGGCACGGGAACAGTCGTCGATGACAGAGGCAGAAGCTCAGCCCATCCCTGCCGGGGGCACCGATCTGAGCTGATGGATCGGACGCGCGAAGGGGAACGGTTCGAGTCTGCCGCGTATGGGCTTGGTGAGTCGCGAAGCGTCCGGACGCGGGGGCCTTGCGCTTGCGCAAGGTGCGGGCCTATGGGATCAGTCGGTTACCTCAGCGACGAGACGCTTCGCGACCTCGAGTTCGAAAGCACGCCGCTCGAGCAGGCATCCGAGGAGCGGCGCCCGTTGCTCGGCTATGTGTCGTTGCGCGGGCGACGCTGACGTGTCTTCCGGGGTGGCGGCTCACCGGTCGGAGGGAGGAGCAGAAGGTGGCTCTCGACGACGGCGTCTGCCACCTCGGCGAGCTTGCGCCCCGTGCGCTGAGAGTGCTCGCGGAGCAGCTCGAATGCCGCGTCCGCGGTCACGCCTTGACGGGCCATGAGAATGCCCTTGGCCTGCTCGATCACCGCCCGTCGGCCGAATGCACCCTGCAGGCTCTGGTATTCGGCGAAACGCTGCAGCGTGATGTCGATCGCGCTTGCGAGCTCCTGCGGGTCGTCGTTCAGGATGTAGGCGAAGATCCCGCGCTTCGCAGCTTCATGGACGTAGGCGGGGTCCTCCGCCGACAGCAGCGCAATCACCGGGCAGGCCGACTCGCGGACGATCTCGCCGATCAGGTCGAGCGCGTGCTGCGAGGAGAGCCCGAGCCCGACGAGGGCAACGTCGGGCCGCTCGCGTGCGGTTACGGCTCCTACTTCCTCGACGTCGATCTCGCGCGCAATCACCTCGTGGCCGAGCTCCGCCACGACGTGCGCGAGCAAGGCGAGCCGCTCTCGCCGTTCGTTGGCGATCAGGACACGGAGGTGCCTTGTCTCGTCGGACGTCACAACTCGAGGCGGGTCTTGCTCGACAGGTGACGCTGAATGCGTCGAATCGCTGTGCCGCACGGTAATCGAATTGCCGGCCACGCGCATCGCCGGCCCAAGTTGCCCGCACCTGGTGATAGCCTGAAAGTCGCGCGACGCCCGAGATCCGCGGCGTCGCATGTCTTGCGGCACACAAGAGCCGGGCCGCAAAAGTCCTCCCTCAACAGCGTGGGTTGGAGCCAGATGAGGCCGACCTTCCGTGTGGTCGGCGGAACCCAATGCTGGAGGACGCTCTTTGGTCGCGCGCGAGTTCGAAGGCCACATCGACGAGCCGTTCGCGAGTAGCCACCCCGCGGTTGCGCGGGTTGGGGCACCTCGCCGCGTTCCTGGTCGCGGTGCCGGTGGGGGTCGCGCTCGTGCTGCACGCCCGTGGCGGTGTCGCTCAGGTCAGCGCAGTCGTGTTCGCGACGAGCGTCGTGCTGATGCTCGGCGTCTCGGTTCTCTTCCATCGCCGTGATTGGGCTCCGGCGCGCAAGCGCTGGATCCGGTTCCTCGACCACGCGATGATCTACCTGCTGATCGCGGGGACCTACACACCGTTCGCCCTGCTCGTCCTCGACGACCGGTGGCGGCTCCCGATCCTGGCGGTCGTCTGGGGTGGCGCCGCCATCGCCACGGCAGCGAGGCTGCTGCGGCCCGACGCGCCGGCCTGGTTCGTCGCTGCGACATGCGTCGCGCTCGGTTGGGTGTCGGTGGTCGTCGTGCGCCAGATCGTCGAACGAATCGGCGTCGGGGCGACGGCGCTGCTGGTCGCCGGTGGGATCGCGTACACCGCCGGCGCGGTCGTGTACGCGCGGCGCCGACCCGACCCCTTTCCGGATACGTTCGGCTACCACGAGGTCTTCCATGCCCTGGTGCTCGTCGCGCTTGCCTGTCAGTACGTGACGATCGCCTTCTTCGTGCTCCCGCAGGCATGAGCACGCTTTTCCGAACCTCGGCTTCGTGGAGTTGGCCACGGTTTCTCCAGCGGTCGCTGCCGACTGTCATGTGCGCGATCGGATTGGTGATCGCCGTGCTCGTCGCACGTCGTCTCACCAGCACGAGCTGGCCGCTCCAGGGGGCGCAGATCGAGCTCGCGCTCGGCGCGGGTGCCGCCTACCTCGCGAGCTTCGTCTTCAGGGCGCTCGGTTGGCGGCTGTTGTTCCCCGCAACCTCGCGACCCGATCGCAGCCGCTGTCTCGCAGCCTGCGGCGCGGCGGCCGCCAGCGGCGTCATTCTTCCGTTCCGACTCGACTACGTGGTCAAGATCACGACGCTGCGCCGCCTCGGCGGTGTGACGGTCGGCCTGGAGGCGATTGCACTCTCCATCATCTCGCTCGGCCTCGTCGACGCCGTGGCGATGCTCCCGCTCGCGGTCGCGGCCATCGCCACCTCCGGCGCGATCTTCCGCGCGCCCCTGATCGTGGTGCTGCTCTTCTGCGTCGGGTGCATCGGAGTGCTCGCTCTCGGTCCGAAGGTTGCGCGGCTGCCGCTGCTCGCACGCTCACGCCGCCTGGAGGGGATCTGCCACCGCGTCGGCGGGAGCGCAGCTCGCACCCGGTCCACCCTCGCCGCAGGCGGCTTCCTCGTCGGTTGCTGGCTGACGCGCGCTTTCGGTAACACGCTGCTGCTGTGGGCGCTCGGCCTGGGCTTCTCACCCACGTTCGCCCTCGTCATCCTCTGCATGGCCGCTGCGGCGTCGATTCTGCCGATTACCTCCGGCGGGGCGATCGTCGGCGTTGCCGCAACCTCCGGCGTCCTGCTTGCCCTTGGCGTTCCTACACGTGAGGCGGTGAACTTCTCGCTCGCATCGGGCTTGCTGCTGACGAGCAGCGCCCTCGTGGCAGCCGGGATCGGGATCTGCGGGTCGCTGTTCTTCGCCTTCAACCGTCGACGTGTCGTCACCGTCAGCTCCGCCTAGCCGCGGCGGCCGGCTCCGCACCCACGCCCGTGCGGCGCGCGTGCTCGCTCACACGCTCGACCTCCCCGCGACGGGGCGGAGGCGGCCCGTCCCAAGACTCGAGGAGGAGGCTCCTCGGATCCTGGCCTGCGGTAGTCGTGCGGCCGTCTACACCGCCGCCCTGGCCGGCGATCATGTTCGTGAACGGCGCCACGCCCGAGGGGCGGGCTCATGCGGTCGTCCGCCGGTTGGCGGGCTCGCTCGCCAGATCGGGCCATGTCGTGTTCGTTCCCGACCTGCCGGGAATCGCGAACGGCGAGCTCTCGCCGAGGACGCTCGGCGCAGCCGTCGAGTGCGCGACCTGCGGAGCCGAGGTGGCCGAGACCCGCGACGGCCGGATCGGTCTGGTCGGCGTCTCGATCGGAGGTACGGTCGCGCTCCTCGTCGCCACCGCGCCGGAGCTCGCGGGCAGGGTCTCGGTCGTAGCGGCGATCGCTCCCTTCACCGATCTCGAGAAGGTGATGATGCTGGCGACGACGGGCACATATCCGGGCGGAGGCGGTCTGGAGCCGTACCCGGTGCCGTCGTCCCTCGCGGTCGGGCTCGCACGCTCGCTGGTTGCGAGCCTGTCGCCGACGCCGGACGTGCGCGCGCTCGGATCCGCGCTCGAGCGGCTCGATCCGCTGTCCCCAGACCCGCTCCGCCCGCTCCGCGAGTCGCCGTGTCGATCACTCGGGCCCGATGCGGCCACCGCCCAGGCGCTGCTGCTGAACCGGGACGCTTCTCGCTTCGCGGATCTCTACGCCGCGCTTCCCGCGGACGTTCGGCGCGTGGTGGCGACGCTGTCGCCTCTGCGCTCCGCGGCGAGGCTGACCGCGCCAGTCGAGATCGCGACCGCGCCGCGTGATTCGTACTTCCCGCTCGCCGAATCCCTCGCGCTCCAGCGCGAGGTGCCTCATGTTCGTATCACCGTTACGTCCGCTCTTGCACACGCCACGCCGAGGATGAGAAACGTCGTCGCGTTCGCGAGGCTGGAGGGCTTCTTCGCACGCTCGCTCGGCTCTGCGTCGTAACGAGTGCGGCCAGCGGCATACCGCCTCCCTTTGTTGAGCCGGCAAGAACCCGTCTACGATGAGCGCGTACTTGCTGCGGCGCGCAGTCTTACCCAGCCGGAAAAGTAACGATCCGCACGATCCTATCATCCCTGAGCACGAGCACCCCGCGAGGAAGGGGTGCTCGTGAGCGGGGCCTGCCCGCGAGCCTATTTCTCGACGTAGGCGGTGATCGGTTGGACGACGCCGTGGTCTTGCATCGCGGCCAGAACCTCGGGCGGCGGCGACGCCAACATCCCCTGCAGAGTCGCTACGTCGGACACGTCGGCCGTGACGGCGATGTTGTTACTTCCGTCGGCGGCGACGTAGTCGGTGACGTTGCTGCCGGTACCCGATTCGAGGGCAGCCCGACGTCCCTCCTTCCCCTGAAGCCAACGATCGATGTCTTCGACTGCATGGGTGATGACGATCTTGGGCATGCGACTCCCTTTGAGTAGACACTGACTGGTCGGGCGACACTACTGGTCACCTGACGATGACGCTCCCCGAGCTGCATCTCGCCGACTGGCGCCCGACGAAGGACACGCTGCACCTGTACGCACAGATCGTCGGCAAGGTCCGGCTCGCCACCACCGCACCGCGCAACCACTGGTGGAACGCCCCTCTCTACGTCGACGTCCGCGGGCTCACGACACGGCGCCTCCACCACCGCGGGACGACCTTCGAGATCACGCTCGACTTCCTCGACCATGCCCTCGTCGTGCAAACCGCCGACGGGCGCAACCGGTCGGTCGAGCTCGGCGACGGAGTAGCCGTCGCGGACTTCGATGCCCGCCTCCACGCACTGCTCGCCGAGCTCGGCATCGACGTCGAGATCAAGGAGCAGCCTTTCGGTCTCCCCACCACGACGCCGTTTCCTCAGGACCTTCAACACGCGTCCTGGGATCGAGACGCGATCGAGCGCTTCGGCCGCATCCTGGACTGGACGGACACCGTGTTCGAGGAGTTCAGCGGCTGGTTCAACGGCAAGACGAGCCCGGTGCACCTCTTCTGGCACGGCCTCGACCTCGCCGTCACTCGCTTCTCAGGACGCGCCGGCCGGACGATCGATGCCGATCCGGTCAACCAAGAGGCCTACTCGCACGAGGTCATCTCGTTCGGGTTCTGGGCCGGCGACGACACCGTCGGCGACGCCACCTACTACTCCTACACCGCGCCCGAGCCCGAGGGGATCCGCGACCAAGCGCTTTCTGCGGGCAGCTGGATCGAGTACGGCGCAGGCTCGTTGGCAGTGCTTCCCTACGAGGCGGTGCGCAGCGCACGAGATCCAAGGACGGCGCTGCTTGCGTTCTGCCAGAGCGCGTACGAGGCAGGCGCTCGCCTTGCCGGCTGGGACACCAGGAGCTTCGAATCGAAGTGGTGTCCGACCCCCGGGCAGCTGAACCAGCTCCACGCCACCGTCGCCGCCGACTTCGGCCGTCCCGGCGCGAGCACCTAGCGTGCCCCGCCCAACCCGCACACGCAGCGCTCTCCTGGCGGAGGATGCAGCGAGCTGCGCGTACCCGAATGAAGAGGAGGAGCGATGAGCAGACCAGCGCGGGTCGCCGTCATCTACTACAGCGCCACGGGAAACGTCCACCGACTCGCGCACGCGCTCGCCGAGGGCGCCGAGGCGGAGGCAGTCGAGGTGCGGCTCCGGCACGTCGAGGAGCTTGCATCGGAGCTGCTGATCTCCCAGAACCAGTACTGGGGCAGGCACCGCGCCGAGGTCGAGGACGAGCCGGTCGCGACTCTCGACGATCTCGAGTGGGCCGACGGCGTCGCGTTCGGGACTCCCACCCGGTTTGGCAACGTCTCGGCGCAGCTCAAGCAGTTCATGGACCAGGCCGGACGCCTGTGGCAGGAAGGCAAGCTCGCGGATCGGGTGGGGACTTCCTTCACCGCCTCGATGACGACGCACGGTGGGCAGGAGTCGACGATTCTCGCCCTCAACAACACCCTCTACCACTGGGGCATGCTGATCCTCCCGCTCGGCTACACGGTGAGCGAGGTCTTCGCGGCCGGAGGCAATCCGTACGGCGCCTCGTTCACGAGCGGGAAGTCGGTCGAGGGCCCGGACGCGAAGGCGCTCGCTGCCGCCAGCTACCAGGGGCAGCGTCTCGCCCGCTATGCGTCCGTGATCGCCGCGGCCCGCGAGGAGGATGCCTTCCGTGTCCGGCGGCCGCGGCCGGAGCGCTTCCACGCCGCCGCACTCGGATGAATCGCGACGAAACGGAGCGCGATCGGCGGCGATGCACCCAGCCGCCCGGGTCTCTGCCGGTGAGCTCGAATGCGGGCTCAGGGACGACCGTAGAGCTGACCCGCGCGTTGGCCGCTGCCTGCCGGTCATCCCTCCGTCAGCTCGGCGTCGTCGTCGCGAGCACCGCCCGAGCGCCGGCCGCACGGACGGCCGCCGAGAGCGTGGCGATGTCGTAGGCACCGTAGTGTCGGCGGCCGTTGACGAAGAACGTCGGCGTGCCCGAGACGCCGCTCAAGTCGGCGCTGTCGACGTCCTCGGCCACACGAGCTGCGCCGGCATGCTCCCGCAGATCGTTCGCGAAGCGCTCGACGTCGAGCCCCAGCTGCGCGGCGTAGCTGACCAGGTCATTCGGTCGGAGTGCGTCCTGATGAGCGAAGAGGAGGTCGTGCATCTCCCAGAAGGCGCCCTGATCGGCGGCGGCCTCGGCGGCCTCGGCGGCGAGCTGGGTGTTGGGATGGACGTCGTTGAGCGGCAGGTGCCGCCAGACGTAGCGGACGTCGCCGAAGTCGCGCAGGAGCTCACGCACGACCGGCTCCGCCTGCCCGCAGTAGGGGCACTCGAAGTCGCCGTACTCGACCACCGTGACGGGCGCCACGAGCGGCCCACGAATGTGGTCGCGCTCCGGGTCGACGTCGATGTAGAGATCGACGAGCGGCTCGGCCGTGCCCAACAGGGCGCGGATCCGGAGGCTGCGCGGAAGCAGCGCCGTCGCCCGGAAGAGGAGCCAGGTGAGGAGTGCGGCGCCGAGGGCGGCGCTCAAGATGCCGAGCTTTGCCTCGTCGAGCTGCGGCCCGTGGAACGCCAGCGTCGCGACGAGTAGAGCGACGGTGAACCCGATCCCGGCGATCGTGCCGCCGCCTGCCACGGCCGCCCAGCCGACCGGTGGCCGGAGCCGTCCCCGGCTCAGCCGCGTCAGCAGCCACGCGCTCCCGACAATGCCCACGGGCTTGCCGACGACGTAGCCGACGACGATCCCGAGCGTGATCGGCGAGGTGAGGGCTCGCTCGAGGAAGGCGCCGTCGATGGCGATGCCGGCGTTCGCGAGCGCGAACAGGGGCACGATCAGGTAGCTCGTCCACGGGTGGTAGAGCAGCTGCAACCGCTCGTTCGGTGAGACCGCGGACCTGAGGCCGATCCGGACGGAGCGGGCGAGCTCGGGGGTCGGCTGCTCGCGAAATTCGCGGAAGCGCTCCGTCGCACGTTCGAGGTCGGATCGCGCGACCGGGTAGGCGTAGGCGAGAAGGCCCATCGCGAGTCCGACGACGATCGGCTCGACGCCCGACTCGAGGAGCGCGACCCAGATCGCCACTCCGAGCGCGAAGTAGACGAGCCCTACCCGCACCCGGAGCGCCTTCGCGACGAGGACGACGCCGAACAGCCCAATGGCCACGAGCAGCGCGGAAAGAGTGATCTCCTCCGTGTAGACGAGGGCGATGACGACGAGCGCGAGGATGTCGTCGACAATGACAACCGTGAGCATGAACGCGCGCAGCCGATCGGGGAAGCGCGGGCCGACGAGCGCGAGCAGGCCGAGGGCGAAGGCGGTATCGGTCGACATCGCGACCCCCCAGCCATGCGCGGAGGGCCGACCGGCGTTGAAGAGGAGATAGATGGCGACTGCCACCGCCATGCCGCCGATCCCGGCGAGCAAGGGCAACGCGAATCGTCGTCGCTCGCGCAGCTCGCCGAGGTCGAACTCTCGCCGTGCCTCGAGCCCGAGGACGAAGAAGAAGAACGTCATCAGCCCGCTGTTCACCCACTCGCGAAGCTCGAGCGACACTCCCGTCCCCCCGACGTCGATCGAGAGCGTTGTCTGCCACAGCGAGTCGTAGGACGACGCGTCGACGTTCACCCAGACGAGCGCGGCGACCGCCGCCGCGAGCAGGACCGCCGCGCCTCCCGTCTCCGTGCGTAGAAACTCGCGCAGCGGCGTCTGCACGCTTCGCGCCCACGCCGTCCGCCCGGAGAATGGCGGTGCCTGCGCCTCGGTAGCCACGACCTCGTCGAGTGGCGCTACTGCTCGTAGCCCTCGACGACCTCCGGCTGCCTGAGGTCGGCCGCGCTCGGGTCCCGCCCGACTTCGCGCAGGGCGCGCCTCTGGCGCAGGAGGTCCCGGCATTGATCGAGCGAGACCTCGAGCTCCTGTTGACGTCGTCGGTCGGGCTCGCTCACATGTCCCGCGGACTCCCGCTCCCAGAGCTCGTGCTCCTCCGCGACGAGCTGCTCGATCGTGCCCTGAATCTGCGGATCGTCCATCTCACCCTCCTGACGTCGTGCCTCGAACGTCGCTCAGGCTACTGCTCCGGCACTCGACGACTTCCGCGGTTCCAGCATCGATCACGTGGTTGAGCCTGGCGCGCCCGGTCGCAATGCCCGCGATCGCCTGCTCGCGGACGGCGTCCGGTTCCACGGCCGGTGGCGCGCCGATGGAGGTGCCTGTGACCGCAGGTAGTGTCGGCGGGCCGATGGCGGGAGCCTGGTAGGAGGACCTGGACGCCCATGTGGAGCCGTTCGAGACCGAGGACGTCGTCGCCGAGGTCGTCCAGCACGGAGACACCACCTTGCGCGGATCGTCTTTCTGCGATCTGGTGAGGTCTCCAGACCGTCGTGAACGTCTCCGCCGAGGCAGCACGACGCTTCCTCGTCGCGCGCCAGCTACTCGCGCCCGCGCGCTCCCTGCAGGGAGGCCCGGATGCGGTCCTCGAGGTCTTCGGCCGATTGGGCTCGATCCAGTTCGACCCACTCGCCGTAGCCGGCCGGAGCCACGACCTCGTGCTCCATGCGCGGGTCGCCGACTACGACCCCGCTTGGTGCGACGAGCTCTACGAGCGACGCGAGGTGTTCGAGGCCTACAACAAGGGCCTCTCCCTCGTCCCGACGAGCGAGTTCCCGTGGTTCCGTGGGACGTTGGGCGACCGATCGAGGCGCCTCCTCGCCGAGAACGCCGAGGTGGCGGAGAAGGTGCTCCAGCGGGTGCGAGCAGAGGGCCCGCTCTCCGCGCTCGACTTCGAGCGCGAGCGCGGCCCGACGACCGACTGGTTCGGAGCGCCGACCAACGTCGTGCGGTCGGTGCTCGAGGCATACGCCGTCACCGGCGTACTCGGCCTCGCGCGACGCGACGGCAACCGCCGCTACTACGACCTCCTCGAACGGCTGCTACCGAGAGAAGTGCTCGAACGCAAGGTTCCGCTGAGGGAGCAACTTCGTTACAAGCTCATGTCGCGCTATCGCGCGCACGGCCTCCTCGGCATGGGTCGCAGGGCGGAGACATCTTCGGCGGCCTCGGCGCGGCGAAGCCGGACCCGAGGTGGCCGGACTCTCCGGGTCGGACTGCGCTCCGCGAGGAGCTCGTCGACGACGGCGAACTTGTTCCCGTCGAGGTCGAGTCGGTGCGCGGCAAGCGCTTCGTCCTCCGCGCCGAGGTCGAGCTCCTCGCAGCGCCGCCGGAGCCACCGACGTCCGTCGCGTTCCTGCCACCTTTCGATCCGTTGATCTGGGACCGCGACCTCCTCGGGTCCCTGTTCGAGTTCGACTACGTGTGGGAGCTCTTCTTCCCGCCGGAGAAGCGGCGCTTCGGGTGGTACGTGTTGCCCATCCTCTTCCGCGACCGCTTCGTCGGCCGCATTGAGCCGCGGATCGACCGCGAGACCGGGCGCGTGCAGGTACTCGGCCTGTGGTGGGTTGACGGCTTCGCGCCGGGCCGGACCGACGGCTTCGTCGAGGCAATGAGCGAGGCGTTTCGTGCCTACCTCGGCTTCGCGCATGCGAGCAGCCTCGAGTGGCCGCCGCACCTCGGCCGTGAGAAGCGACTCCTCGGCTCGCGACCCTGAATCGGCTGCAAGCGAAAGCGGTCGTCTACGGGAAGCTGCTGTCCGCCGGGTCGAGGTCGAGCTGCCCACCGTCCCGGCACTCCGACGTCAGGCGGTACGCGAGCGTGTCGGCTCCACGTAGCGCGTTCTCGACTTGCTGCTGACGCATGAGCTGCCGGGCGCGCGCTTCCGAGAGACCGAGCCGTTGTCCGAGCTCCACTCCGCTCTGGAGCGCGTAACACTCGACCGTCGACTCGTCGGCCACGCCGCGCAGGTGCCAGGACTCGTGCGCGAGCACGGCCAGCGCGCGACCCGTGCGTCCGCCGTTCGTCTCGTGCTCGAACGCGAGTCGATACAGGTCGTCGCAGATCTCCGGAGTCAGGATGGCAAGGTCACCGCCGACGACTGCGACGCCGTCCGCGTGCTGGACGGCCCCGACGTAGTCACGTCCCTCGTCGCAGCGGATCGCCACTGGCTTCCCGGCGATTCGTGACGCCTCCCCGGAGATCCGCGTCACCGCCTCGGAGCGGCGGTCACCGGGAATCGACGCCCAGCCCGTGCTTCGGTCGACGAGCGCGGTTAGCGCCACCAGCGCTCCGATGACTGCGAGACCGACCGCAAAGCTCCGAAGCGGCCGCGCACGTGGGACAGCGGCCCAGCTCTCGTCCTCCCAGTCCACGCTCTCGTCGTCGTCCTCGTCCTCGTCGTCGGCGAGGCCGTCGAACCCATACCACTCGCGGTCGACCGGCTGCGGGCCGCGGTCGGGAGCACGCGCCGCCCCACCGCCGCGAACA
Source organism: uncultured Gaiellaceae bacterium (assembly GCA_963776555.1). GTDB lineage: Bacteria > Actinomycetota > Thermoleophilia > Gaiellales > Gaiellaceae > GMQP-bins7. The sequence goes on from CAVZNK010000027.1 coordinate 23,976, forward strand.
GCGCTGACGAAGAAGTGCACCTCTAGGCCGAGCGCGACGAGGAACACGACGAGGATGGGCACGGAGTCGCGAAGACCGCGCGGACCGAGGATCCACGCGAGCACGAAGCCGACGAGCCCGACCCGGAGCCACAACCACGGAGATCTACGCGTCTCGACCATGGGCCGACGGTAGCCGCAGGAGTGCGAGCCGACGGTGGGGCGCGGGTCTCGCCCGTTTGGCTAACGCGACCTGAGACTTCACGTAGTCGATGTAGCCGCGGACGTCGGCCACCGGCTCGGAGTACGCGTCGCCGAGCGCCGCCTCCATCCGCCCGAGGTACTCGTCCGCCCAGGCCGGGAAGTCGTAGTCGATCGCGCGGAGGAACTCGAGCGTCGCTGCCCAGCGGATGTCCGCGATCGACGGCTCGTCGCCGCCGACGAAGGGCCTGCCGGCGAGGAAGAACGCATTGAACGCCTCGAGCGGAGTGGCGAGGGCGACCTCGGCGTCCTTGCGCGCCTGCTCCTTGAGCTCGTCCGAGACCTCGGCCGTCGCGACTTCGCCCGCGTACTGGCCGAACTGAGCGCCGGATAGGTCGCGCGGGCGAGCAGCGGATAGAAGGTGCCGATCAAGTAGAACATCGCGCTGTCGACCATCGCCCGCTCGCCGGGATCCGTCGGATAAAAGCGGTCGAACCCGTGCTTGTTGCAGAGGTACTGCATGATCGCGCAGCTCTCCCAGAGCGAGCCCTTCGGCAGCCCCTCCTCCTCGAGCAGCGGCGTGAGGTCGGCGGGGGCCTTCGCGAGGAACTCGGGGGTCGACTTCTTCCCCCAGACGTCGATCTCCTCGAAGTCGAGCCCGGCCGCGCGCACGAAGATGCGGACCGTCAGGTTGTTGACGCTCGGCTTGAGGATGCTCAGCGTATGAGTGGCCATAACTTCTCCCTTCGTCGATGGCTTCTACACGGAGGCAGCGGCCGCGAAGCGGCCGCCTTCAGGGATTCTCGCGCTCGGGATCCGCGCTCGCGGGTCCCGAACTGCGCTGGGGATACGGGTTCTTGGGCGAGCGGTCTCCGGACAGCGACGCCTGCGACCGCGTGACCAGGAGCTCGATCGCATCCGCGAGGTGCTCCCGGTCGATGTTCGGATCCGTTCGCTCGACGCGCAGCTTGTGCGCCTCGAGGAGGACGTCGGTGTGCGTGTGCCCCTGCGGCGGCTCGAAGCGGTACGAGGCGAGCTCGACCAGGAGGCCGAGCGGATCCTCGAAGTAGATCGAGTCCATGAAGCCCCGGTCCTTGACGCCCGAGTGCTCGATCGCGCGCTCGTCGAGCCGCTCGACCGTCTGGGCGAACGTCGCCTGCGACAGCGCGAACGCAAGGTGATGGACGATGCCCGGCTCGCGCGGCGCGGACTTCTGCTCGGGCGTGCGCTCCTCGTTCGTGAAGATCGTGATCAGCCGTCCGTCACCCGGGTCGAAGTAGAGGTGACTCTCCGCCGGCGTTGTCGAGGTTCGGCTGCTCGAAGACGAACGGCATGCCGAGAACGCCCTCCCAGAAGTCGATCGACGTCTGACGGTCGGCGCCGTTGATCGTGATGTGGTGGACACCCTGGGTCTGGATCTTGCGCATCGCTACCGCTCTACGAGCTGTGCCTTGTACTCGGATCGCTCGAGGCTCCCCCACGGGACGAGCTCGACCTGCGTCGACACGACGAGCACGGCGCGAAGTCTCTCACGGATGGCCTCGGCGAGCTCCGTATCGGTCTCGACTCCGCGCGCGAGCTCGACGGCGACCGGAAGCGGCGGATCCTGCTTCACCCCGGCGACTGTCGGTCGGAGGCGGATGTGGCCGCTGACGCGCGGCGCGAATCCGCCGACGACGTCGCGAACGGCCGAGGGGAAGACGTTGACGCCGCGCACGATGAGCATGTCGTCGGTCCTGCCCACGCAGCGCACGCGCGGCCCAGTGCGCCCGCACGCGACACGGGCCTGTCTTGACGTGGACGTGATCGCGCGTCCGGAAACGGAGGAGCGGCGCCGCCTGGTGGCGCAGATGCGTGAGCACGAGCTCGCCGGACGCGCCGTCCTCGATCGGGATCGCCTCCTGCGTCTCCGGGTCGATCAGCTCCGGGATGGACGAAGCCGCGCGCGCCGAGATGCATGCCGTCCTGCTCCTCGCACTCGCCCCACAGGGAGATGCCGATGTCGCCGATCCCCATCGCCTCGGTGACACGCGCTCCCCAGCCGTCCTCGAGCAGGGCCCGGAGCGCCGGCTCTCCCCCGCCCGGCTCGCCGGCGACGAGCACGCGCTCGACGCTCGAGCCGCGCAGGTCGAAGCCGCGCTCGGCGCACCACTCGACGAGATAGGCGGCGTACGACGGCGTGAGCACGGCGGCCTCCGGCCGCAGGAGCTCGATCGCGCGAACGAGCCGTTCGGTGTTGCCCGTGCCGACCGGGATGTGGGAGAGGCCGATGCGGTCGAACGAGGCGAGCGCCGCCCCGGCGACGAAAGGCCCCGCGTTGTAGGTCGACACGATGCGCTGGCCGGCGGTGACTCCCGACGCCGCGTAGCTCCGAGCCGAGCCCGTGATCCAGTCGTCGAGATCGCGCGCGGTGAGCGGGATGTAGCTCGGGATGCCGGTCGTGCCGCTCGTCGAATAGATCCGGACGATCTCCGAACTGTCGACGCAGAGGTGCGCGCCGATCGGGTTCTCGGTCGTGGCGGTCGCCTTGAGCTCCGTGCTTCTCGGTGAGCGGAAGCGCGGCGATCTCGGCGAGCCCGCCTGCCGTCCTCCGCCGACTCGAGCCCGAGCTTCTCGCGATAGAAGGCGGAGCGCTCGAGGAGGTACGCGAGCTGCGCCCGGTAGCTCGCGTCGTCGAGCGCGAGCTGCTCCTCCCACGAGCGGGACTCGACCTCAGGCTCGAGCATCACTCCTCCGGCGAGCTCGTACGCGACCGCCTCTTCGGCCTTCCCTGCCATGAGGAAGCCGAGGGGGAGCTCCTGCTCCTCGGCGAGATGCGCGAGGAGACCGGCCGTGCGGGCGAGGATCGGGACGGCCTTGACGAGCGATCGGCCGCGTAGCCGAGGTCGAGCATGCACCGCGGCGATCGGCAGCGAGACGTTCATCGGCAGCGCCTTCCCCACGTCTCTGCGACGGCGTCGCGCAGGCGCCGCGCGAGCTCGACGTGCACCCCGCTCACGCCTCGTGCGTCCGCGAGCTCGAGGATCCGCTCGGCCCGCGGGTCGACGGGTCGGTGGACGGGGTGTCCGAACCCGGGACCTTCTCGCCCGCCGCATGCGATCGCGCGCGCGACGTCGCGAACGACCGCCGCGGGCTGCCTCGCCCTCCTCGACACGCGCTGCAGCCTGCGCGAGCAGCCGCGCGCACTCGTCCGAGGTGCCGAGGACGACCGGATCCGGCTCCGAGGATCCCCGCGGCGACGGCACCCTGGAGCGCGTCCGGGATCAGCCGCGAGCGTCATCCGAGCTGCGACGTTCGTCGGCATCATCCCGTGCTCGGCGATCGAGACGAGCAGCGAGGTCGAGGAAGAACCGCTGCTGCTCCGTCGGCTCGCGTCCGGTCAGCAGCAGGTGGAAGTACTCCGTGAACGTCAGTCGACCCATGAGGTCGCCGGTCAGGTCGCGCCCGCGGACCTCCACCCGATCCGGGTAGGCCTGCGCGATGTGGCTGACCGCGCGCTCGGGCTCCTTGCCGATCGGCATCGGACGGACGATATCGGCGTCAGACTCGGCTCTTGCCACGCCCGCGGTAGTCCTCGACCTGAGACGTGTCGAGGCGTGCGCCCTTGCGAAACCGCATCGCCGGGGAACGTACCCGGAACGCGATAGGCCGAAGCCCGCCCGACAGGGACGGGCTCCGGCTCCGCGTGCGACTAGGTAGCCGGCTCCAGCGCCGGCTCGACCGCGCCCGACTCCTGGTGCTGGAGATCGCGTCCGCGGACGAAGATCAGCGAGACGAGGACGCCGGCGAAGGCGATCGCCGCGCCCACCCAGAAGGCGGCCTGGAAGCCGTCCGTCAGGGCGGAAGGCTGCGCGACACCCGAAGCGAGGTCGTCGGTGGTCGTGCTGACGGCGACCGTCGACAGGATCGCGATCCCGACCGCGCCGCCGATCTGCTGCGAGGTGTTGATGAGCCCGGAGGCGAGACCGGCCTCCTGCGGCTTCGTCCCTGCAACCGCCGCAATCGTGACGGGCACGAAGGCGAACGGCAGCCCGAGACCGACGATGAGGAAGCCCGGGAACAGCTCCGTCCAGTACGACCCGCCGACGGAGACCTGCGTGAAGTACAGGAGTCCCAGCGTCATCATCGACATCCCGAAGACGAGGGCGGGCTTCACGCCGAGCCGGGTGACAGCTGCGGCAGCGACGTTCGCCCAGATGATCGCCGTACCCGCGACCGCCAGATAGCCGACTCCGGTCTCGAGCGGCGAGTACCCGAGCACCTGCTGCATGTAGAGCGTGAGCATCAGGAACATCGCGAACAGCGCGGTGCCCAGGATGAACCCGACGACGTTCGCCGCGGCGAGCGTCTGCAGCCGGAAGATCGAGAACGGCACGAGCGGGTGCGGCACGCGTCGCTCCCACCCGACGAACGCGAGCAGGAGAAGCGCGGACGCGACGAAGACGCCGATCGTCCTCCCGGACGACCAGCCCCACCCGTGGCCCTGCGTCACGCCGAGAACGAGCAGCGAGAGGCCGGAGGTCACGAGCACCGCGCCCGGGATGTCGAAGCCCTGGCCGTGCTTGTCGAGGCTCTCGGACAGGAGGAACGGAGCGAGTGCGAGCGCCGCCAGACCGACGGGGACGTTCACGAAGAAGATCCATTCCCAGGAGAGGTAGTCGGTCAGAATGCCTCCGAAGAGGACGCCGGCGGCTGCACCAACGCCGCCGACCGCGCCCCAGGCACCCAGGGCGATGTTGCGCTCACGGCCTTCCGTGAAGGTCGTGACGAGGATCGACAGAGCCGCCGGCGTGATGAGAGCGGCGCCGAAGCCCTGGAACGCCCGCGAAGCAATGAGCGCGGTCTCGCTCCACGCGAGTCCGCAGAGGAGCGACCCGAGCGTGAAGATGATCGTCCCCGCCATGAAGACGCGTCGCCGGCCGAGCAAGTCGGCCGAGCGCCCGCCGAGCAGCAGGAAGCCGCCGAACATCAGCGCGTAGGCGCTGATCACCCACTGGAGGTTCTCCTGCGAGAACCCGAGGTCGACCTGGATCGACGGGAGCGCGACGTTCACGATCGCGACGTCGAGGATGACCATGAACTGCACCGCGAGGATGAGCGCTAGCGCGAACCATTTCTTTCGATCTGAAGTCACCATATGAGCCCCTTCGTTTTCTTGTTCAGACGAAGAGGCGATCGTATAAGAGACACTTTCATTTTGCAAGTTAAGACTTCCGTTTTGGTAGCAAAGTGGTTACACTCCGGGCATGGCCAAGAGCTACGACCAGTACTGCCCGATCGCACATGCCCTCGATCTCGTCGGGGAGCGCTGGTCGTTGCTCATCGTTCGCGAGCTCCTCGAGGACAAGGCGCTGCGCTACTCCGACCTCCACGCCCGGCTCGAGGGGTGCGGAACGAACATCCTGGCTGCGCGGCTGAAGGCGCTGGAGAAGGGCGGCGTCGTCCGCCGCCGCCGGCTCGACCCTCCGGCCGCGACGTGGGTCTACGAGCTCACCGAGTACGGTCAGGGGCTCCGGGCGGTGCTGCACGTGCTCGCGCACTGGGGCGCGCACTCGCTCGGCCCACCCCCTGCGGGCGACGATCTCCAAGAGGGGTGGCTGGCCGGCGCACTCTGTATCGCGCTCCCCTCGACCGAGGCGCGGATCGAGTTCCGCATCGGCGCCGAGGTCGCGAGTGTCGATCGCGACCAGGTCGTCGCCGGGGCGCTGGATGGCCCCGAGGCCGTGGTCATGGGGGATCCTCCGGGCTTCTACGCGCTACTGGTCGACCGCGACCTCGCGGCAGTCTCGATCGAGGGCGACGAGGAGGTCGTACGCGGGCTGCTCGCGGCGCTGCCTGCGGCGCCCGCTGTGGACGCCGCTGCGCCCGCCGCCTAGCGCGCGCCGAAGTCGTCCAGGCGTCCGGTCTTGCCGCGAATGCCGATCCCGGCGTAGCCGGCGCCCGTGTAGGTCGAGTCCGTGACGCGGGCGATGCGCGACCAGGTCGAGCCCTCGCCGCACCCATGCTTCGAGTGCCGTGCCCTTGGCTCGGAAGCAGGAGCCGCGCACCTGCGCCGATCTCGCGGTTCGCCGTCGCCAGCTGCGTCAGCGCGCCGTTCGTGATGCGGTAGATCGTCGACCTGATCGGTGCCGCTCGCCTGGGTGTAGAGGAGCATGTAGCCGTCGACGGCGGACGACCCCGGCGTCTGTAGGCGCGCGTACAGGCGGAACGCGTTGCCGTTGCCCGGGAGCGTCGACATCGTCGCGTAGACCTCTTCGTCCGCTCCGAGCAGCGTCTTCCACCACGCGGTCGCCGTCGTGGTGCGATCGCTCGCGCACTGGTTCGACACCACCTTGAGGCTCCGCTCCGAGCTTCCGAGGATCCCGTTCCCCCAGCTACCCGCGGAGAGCGGGTTCTCGTTGGCGCGGTTGAAGGTGTCGAGAATCGACAGCGGCTCCACGGGAAGCACGAGGTCGGTCGGCGTCGCATTCGCCTCGCTCGAGAGCGGGCCGGGACCGACCGCGTTCGACCGCCAGCACCTTGTAGAAGTACTGCTGGCCGTTGCGTGCGGCCGCTGTCGGTGTAGGAGGTCGAGGTGACCGTGGGCGGCGTGGTGCGAGATCTGCGCCTCGGTGCCCGAGGTCGTCGAGCGGTAGATCTTGTAGCTCGAGGATCGGCGAGCCGCCGTCGGAGGCAGGCGCGGTCCAGGTGAGCGCGACCTGGGCGTTGCCGGGCAGTGGCGGTCAGGCTCGGTCGGCTGGCCGCGGGACGGTCGCAGGCGCTGTCGGCGTCGCCGATTCGCCTCGCTCGAGAGCGGGCCGGTCGACCGACCGCGTTCGACCGCCAGCACCTTGTAGAAGTACTGCTGTGCCGTTGGCTGAGGCCGCTGTCGGTGTAGGAGGTCGAGGTGACCGTGGGCGGCGTGGTGCGAGATCTGCGCCTCCGGTGCCCGAGGTCGTCGAGCGGTAGATCTTGTAGCTCGAGGATCGGCGAGCCGCCGTCGGAGGCAGGCGCGGTCCAGGTCGAGCGCGACCTGGTGCGTTGCCGGGCAGTGGCGGTCAGGCTCGGTCGGCTGGCCGCGGGACGGTGGCAGGCGCTGTCGGCGTCGCATTCGCCTCGCTCGAGAGCGGGCCGGGACCGACCGCGTTGACCGCCAGCACCTTGTAGAAGTACGTGCTGGCCGTTCGCTGAGGCCGCTGTCGGTGTAGGAGGTCGAGGTGACCGTGGGCGGCGTGGTGCGAGATCTGCGCCTCCGGTGCCCGAGGTCGTCGAGCGGTAGATCTTGTAGCTCGAGGATCGGCGAGCCGCCGTCGGAGGCAGGCGCGCGTCCAGGTCGAGCGCGACCTGGGCGTTGCCGGGCGTGGCGGTCAGGCCGGTCGGCTGGCCCGGGACGGTGGCAGGCGCTGTCGGCGTCGCATTCGCCTCGCTCGAGAGCGGGCCGGCGACCGACCGCGTTCGACCGCCAGCACCTTGTAGAAGTACGTGCTGGCCGTTCGCTGAGGCCGCTGTCGGTGTAGGAGGTCGAGGTGACCGTGGGCGGCGTGGTGCGAGATCTGCGTCTCCGGTGCCCGAGGTCGTCGAGCGGTAGACCTTGTAGCTCGAGGATCGGCGAGCCGCCGTCGGAGGCAGGCGCGGTCCAGCTCAGGGTGACCTGCTGCGTTGCCGGCGCGTCGCCTGCAGGCTCTGGGGGGCGGCGGGGGCGGTCGGCGGCGGCGACGCCCGAGCGTCCGCACGCCGAAGTCGTCCAGGCGCCGGTGGTGCCGCGCATGCCGATGCCGGCGAAGCCCGCCGCCGCGTAGGTCGAGTCCTGCACGACGCCGAGGCGCGACCAGGTCGAGCCGTCGTTGCGCCAGACCTCGAGGCGTCGAGCCTTGACGCGCAGGAGGAAGACGTCGCCGGCCGAGAGCTCCTGGTTGACGGTCAGAGCGGTGACGATCGTGCCGTTGTCGACGCGCTCGAGGTAGACCTGGTCGGTGCCCGGCGAGTTGGTTGGTGCGCAGCATGTAGCCGTCGTAGCCCGAGGTGCCCGGCTGCTGGATGCGCGCGTAGCAGGCGGATCGTGGTTGTTCGACGCCCGGGCAGCGTGGACGAGCCGTCGCCCACACCTCGACGTCCGGGCCGTACTGGGCGTTGTTGCGCCAGGCCGTGCAGGTCGTCGTCTTCGAGCAGGCGAGCGTGTTCGAGGTCGTGTAGAGCCCGGTCTCGGACCGCTAGCCGTTGACGCCGTTCGTCCAGCGCCCGGCATCGGAGAGCGGGTTCTCGTTCGGGCGGTTGAAGCGTCGACGGTCGTGACAGCGGCTCGACCGGCAGGACGAGCGTCGGTCGGCGTCGCGGACGCCTCGTTCGAGAGCGCGCCCTCGCCGTTGGCGTTCTCCGCGGACACCTTGTAGTAGTAGGTCGTTCCGTTCGCGGCACTCGCTGTCGGCGAACGACGTCGATGGCCGCCGGCGTTCGCGAGGAACGCCTCGGTGCCCGGCGCTCGTCGCCGCGATACACCTTGTAGTTGGTGATCGGCGAGCCGCCGTCGAAGGCCGGCGCGGTCCAGGAGAGACTCGACGCTGCCCGCGCCGGCGAGTGCGGAGAGCGCCGTGGGGGCACCCGGCGGGTTCTGGCTCAGGCTGCGCACGCCGAAGTCGTCGACGCGCCCGCTCGTGCCGCGGATGCCGACGCCGGCGAAGCCGGCGCGCGGCGTACGTCGTGTCGGTGCACGACGCCGAGGCGCGACCAGGACGTGCCGTCGTTGCGCCAGGCCTCGAGCGTCGAGCCCTTGACGCGCAGGAGCAAGATGTCGCCCGCCGCGAGCTCCTGGTTGACGGTCGAGCCGAGTGATGATCGCGCCGTTGTCGACGCGCTCGAGGAAGACCTGGTCGGTGCCCGGCGAGCTGGTTGGTCCGCAGCATGTAGCCGTCGTACGTCGAGGTGCCGACCTGCTTGCAGTCGCGCGCGTAGCAGACGGATCGCGTTGTTCGTCCCGGGGAGCGTCGAGAGCCGTCGCCCACACCTCGACGTCGGGCCCGTACTGGGCGTTGTTGCGCCAGGCCGTGCAGGTCGTGCGTCTTCGAGCAGGCGAGCGTGTTCGAGGTCGTGTAGAGGCCGGTCTCGCCGTGCCGTTGATGCCGTTCGTCCAGCGGCCCGCATCCGAGAGCGGGTTCTCGTTGGCGCGATCGAAGCTGTCGACGGTCGGCAGCGGCTCGGTCGGCAAGACGAGGTCGGTCGGCGTCGTCAGACGCCTCGCTCGAGAGCGGGCTCTCGCCGTTCGCGTTCTCGGCGGACACCTTGTAGTAGTAGGTCGTCCCGTTCGCTGACGGACCGAGTCGACGAACGTCGTCGAAGCGCCGGCGCTTCGCGAGGAACGTCTCGACCGCCGGCGCTCGTGGCGCGGTACACCTTGTAGTTGGTGATCGGCGAGCCGCCGTCGAAGGCCGGCGCCGTCCAGGAGAGACTCGACGCTGCCCGCACCGGCGAGTGCGCGAGAGGCCGGTGGGGGCGGACGGTGGACTGTCGGTCGGCGGCGCCCCGTCGATCGTGACGTTGAACCGCTGGAGCACCGGATCGATCGGATTCGCGATGGTGAGGCCGTCGCCACCGGCGAAGAGAAGCCCGACCGGGGTTGTTCGAGCCCGTGCGTGACGAGAGCGAGCCGGAATCCCCGGATGCGCTGAATGGAACGGAGCCATCGGGAATCGAGAACTGATTGACGAAGTGGGCCTGATAACCCGGGAAGCAGAAGGTCTCGCTGAGCGGGAAGTAGCAGACGTCGACGTCGACGTTGACCGCGGTTACATCGATCCGAGTCGTGAATCCGGTCGTTCGCCCGTACTTTTGCACCGGCCTGACCGATGAACGCCGGGCGACGGTGATCGAGCTCGGCGATCGCCGTAGCCGTCCGCAGAGCGTGGCAGTGCCGAAGTTCGCAGTCGTGGTGAGCGCGATCGCGGCGTCCATGGTGTTCGGGCCGCCGTGAAGTTGATCGCCTGATAGTCGGCGAGCGTCCCGATGCGATCGGCCGGGTCGCTTCCCCCGTCCGCGATCGGCCCGGGTTGGAGGATCGGATCGCCGATGCTCGCCGTGTTGACCCCCGCGAAGACGTGGTTGTTCGAAAGCACGTAGACCGTTCGGCCCGTCGGTCACCCGAGCGCCGAGCGTGCCCGTGGCGAAGCCGGCGAGACCCGCCGGAGACGCCGATCGGGACGGGCCGCGGGAAGCGGAGCGGTTGGAAGAGACGCGGCTACGATCATCCCGGTCGTGACGGACTCGACGGGAACGCCGTCGAGCGTCGCTCGGGAGGTCTGGCGATCGTCGTCTCGCTCCGTGAAGATCTCGATCGACCGGCTTCCCGCCGCGGTTCAGCGCTGACGCCGCACGCCGGCGATCCCCGGCGCTTGTCGAGCACGCTCCTGCGCGTGGCTTCTCCTTGGCCGCGATCGCCTTGTCGAGACCGGGCGGGGACGCCTCCGGGCGGGCCTCGTCGCCGTCGTCTGCCGCCGACGCCGCCGCGAACGCGACGGCGACGAGCGACGGCCAGTCCGAAAACGATCTGAAGCTCTCCTGACCACCCCTGCCTCTCTTTCGAGACTCGTCCCCTCGGCGCGCACACCCTAGTACCGAGCAGCACGAATTACCAGGGTGAGACTCGTACTCCCTTCAGACGAGGCCGCCCGGGTAGCTCCACGGCCCCGGCTCGAGCTTGAGACCACGCTTGCGGCAGAACTCGCGCACCGAGTCGAGCACGACGCCGCCCGTGCCGTGCAGCCTGCGAGCGAGGAGATCGATCACGGCGACGCCCTCGGGAACGTCCCCACGGACGTCGAGCGAGAGCACGACGGCCGGGGCGTCGATGCCTCCGCGGTAGCTCTGAACGAAGACGACCCTCGTACCCTCGACCTCGAAGCCGTCGTCCTCGATCGCCGACACGCGCGTGGCCGCGGAGCGCGAGCAGCTCGTGCAGGTCGTCGATGAAGCGGCGGGCCAGCTCCAGCCGACGAGCGTCCGAGAGCCTGTGGCTCGAGCTGCCCGTCGCCTTCGCGGGCACCCCGATCGCGAAGGAACCGGCCGGAATCTCGCCGACGACGTACGAATTGGAAGCCACGATCGCCTCGACACCGATACGGGCGCCCGCGTAGAGCACCGCGCCGAGGCCGACCTGCGAGCGGTCCTCGAGCACGACCGGCGCGAAGCGGTTCTCGAAGCCCTCGAGCACCGAGTGGCCGATGTTGTGCGTCACGATCATCGACCGCATCGTCAGGAACACCTCGCGCCCGATGAGCACCGGCCGGCAGACGTTGACGAACGCCTCGTCGCCGACGAACGCGAGGTCGCCGATCGTCAGCGTTGCCCACGGATCCCGGTGCCCTCCGCCGCCGATTCGCACGGAGCGGCCCCCCCAGATCCCCGCGCCGAGGAAGGCGCGCCTGCAGCGCAACTCGAGATCGGGGCCGAACTGGGTGAGCTCGCCCGCTGCGAACGTCTCCTCGCAGACGACGGTCGCGCGCGGCCCGAGGCGCACGCCGTCCTCGATGACGACGCGGGGCGCGACGACGAGTGACCCAGCGCCGAGATCGACGCCCTCGCCGATGCGGGCACCCGCGTCGCGCAGCGCAGCGACCTTGTCGGCAGAGGTGAGTGCGCGAAACGCGTCGTGGTCGAGCGATGCAAGGAATTCCGGATCGAGCGTCCCGGCCGAGCCGGCGAGCTCGAATGTCGCCGGCAGCGAGACACCGTCGACGGAGACCCCGGCCAGGACCGGCTCGGCGGCTGGTGTCGAGGCCGCCTTCCGCGACGCGAGCAGTTGCTCCACGTCCTTCTCGGTGATGAACCCGCGCTTGTCGATCTCCGAGAGTTGGACGCCGTGCAGCTCCGCGAGCTCGACCGCCTTGCGTGTCGCCTTGCGCTCGCCCTCCGCCGGCTTCGGCGCCGGCTTGGCCTCGGCTTTCGCGTCGATCGCCGCGAGCTCGTCGGCGGACTCCGCGACGTACGCGATCGTCTTGCCGAGCTCGACCTCGATCTCTTCGCCGTAGAGCTGAACGATGGTTCCCGCTCCGGGCGACTCGACCTCGACTGTCGCCTTCGTCGTCTCGACGACGCACACCGGCTGACCCGCCTCGACGTCCGAGCGATCCGGAACGAGCCACTCCGCGAGAAGCGCGTACTCGGTGTTCGCGTCCTCCCGGGTGAGGACGATCTCGAGCACGGGCTCTACCCTCGTCCGCCGTCGAGCTCGATGACGGCGTCGACCACGTCCTCGACGCTCGGCAGCATCGCGTCCTCGAGCGGGCGCGCCGACGGGATGATCCCGTCGCGTGCCGCGATCCGCTGCACGGGCGCGCGCAGGTCGCTCCAGGCGGCCTCCTGTACGCGGGCCGCGATCTCGGCGCCGAAGCCGCCAGTCAGCGTGCCCTCCTCCGCGGTCACGAGCGCGCCCGTGCGAGCAACCGACTCGAGGACGGCGTCGAGCTCCATCGGGACGAGCTGCGACAGCGCGACCACCTCGCAGAAGATCTCGTGCTCGAGGACGAGCTCCGTGACGGCGTCGAGCACGATCGGGAGCATTCCTCCGTACGTCACGATCGTGGCCGTGCCCTCGGCGAACGCGGTCGCGGAGAACGTGAGCGCCGGATACGGATCGCCGGACTGGCGCACCGCAAGCTCGCCGATGTGGCCGTCCTCCGGCCGCCTGATCGTCCTCCCGTACAGGAGCTTGTTCTCGATGAAGAAGACCGGACGCTCGTCCTCGACCGCGGCAGTCAGCAACGCGCCGACGTCGTGGCACTCGCTCGCCGCAACGACGCAGATGTTCGGAATGCCGAGGAGGAGCTTCTCGAGCGACTGCGAGTGGGTCGGCCCGTAGCCACGCCGGGCCCCCATGGGCGCACGGACGACGAGCGGCACCGTCACCTGGTCGTCGTACATCTCGCGGAACTTCGAGATCCCGTTCACGACCTGGTCGAGCCCGAGCGCGACGAAGTCGCCGAACATGATCTCGAGGATCGGCCGCTGCCCGCGCAGCGCCATCCCGGCCGCGACGCCGAAGAGGGACGCCTCGCTGATCGGCGTCGTGAGCACGCGGTCCGGGTACGCATCGCTGAGGCCGGCCGTGACCTTGAAGGCGCCGCCGTACGGGTCGAGCACGTCCTCGCCGAAGAGCACGACGTCGTCGCGCGCGGCGAAGATCGCGTGCAGCGTCTCGTTCAGCACCTGCGCGCCGCGCTTCCCCTGAACCGTCACGGTCACGCAGCGACTCCGGGCGTCGCGGCGGGCGCGGCATCCGCAGCCTCGACGGTCTCTGCCAGCCGCTCCTCGCAGCGCGCCTCGATCGCGGCGCGCTCTTCGTCGGAGAGCCGCGCGCCGGCGACGAGCAGCGGGTCGCGCGAGCGCCGCTCCTCGATCTCCGCCGGGTCGCGCTGGTCGTCCGACTTCGAATGGGGGCTGAAGCGGTACGTGTTGAGCACGAGGAAGAACGGCGCTCCGGTCTCGCGGATCCGTGCGATCGCACGGCCGGCTGCGTCAGTGATGACCTCGACGTCGGTCGTGTCCAGCTCGTCCACCTCGACGCCGAAGGCCGCCCCGCGCGCCGCGATCGAGCCCGCGAGCTCGAGCTCGACCGGCGTCGACTGCGCGTAGTGGTTGTTCTCGACCACGAACAGCACCGGCAGGCGCCAGAGCGACGCGATGTTCAACGACTCGTACGTGACGCCTTCGCCGAGCGTGCCGTCCCCGAGGAAGACGGTGGAGACCGCGCCCGTGCCCTTGCGCTTCTCAGCCAGTGCGATCCCGGTCGCAACCGGGACGATGCTGCCGAGGACACCGTTGGAGTAGAAGTTGCCCTTGCACAGGTGCTGGCTGCCGCCCTTCCCGCCGCAGACGCCGGGCGCCTTCCCCATGACCTCGCAGAGCAGGCCGAAGGCGTCGTCCGTGAACGCGAGGTAGTGGCCGTGGCAGCGGTGGTTCGAGAAGATCGTGTCCACCTCCGGATCGAGGTGGTCGATGAGCCCGACGGCGTTCGCCTCCTGTCCGATGTACGTGTGCGTCGTGCCGACGAGCTTGCCCAGGGAGAAGAGATCGAGGAGCGTCTCCTCGAAGCGGCGGATGAAGAACATCCGCTCGTAGAAGGTCGCGAGCTGGGTCACTAGAGGTATCCGAGATCCGAGAGCCGCTTCGCGACGGTGGCCTCTTCTTCCTCCGTCAGCTCGTGCCGCTCGGCGCTCTCGAGCTCCTGGAAGACGATCTGACGGAGCTCGGGAGGCGCGTCCGCCGGACGACTTGCGAGCTCGCGCGGATCGACGTCGAGCCGGTACGCCTCCTCCTCCCCGCTCTCGACGTGGAGGATCAGCTTCCACGGAGGCTGCCGGATCGCGAGCTTCGTGAGCGTGCCCATGTCGGTGCCGGCGATCACGGCCGGCCGGTCCCCGTCGACGTGCAGGAGCGACTCGCCGTCCGACTCGCGTGCAGGCAGCCCCGCGAGGTCGAGCAGCGTCGGCACGAGGTCGACCGTGCGCACCTGCGACTCGACGACCGCGGGCTCGAGCCGTCCCGGGCGCGGAGAGCACGAGCGGCACCTGCACGATCTCGTCGAACAGCGTGGCCCCGTGCATGTGGTAGACGCCCTTGACGTCGTCCTTGGTCGGGAAGCGCTCGCCCCACGACTCGCCGTGGTCGGAGAGGAACGCGACGACGGTGTTCTCGCGGAGCCCGAGCAGCTCGAGCTCCTCGAGGAACGAGGCGACGAGCACCTCGGACTGGCGCTCGACGGCCTCTCGGTACCGCTCCTTCATCGCCTCGAGCGCAGACGCCGAGTCGGACTGGATGCCCGCGATGACCTCCTGCTTCGCAGCAAGCCAGTTCTTGCGGTCGGCATGGACGATGTCGTAAGGCATGTGCGTCGCCCAGTTGTGGACGTAGAGGAGGAACGGCCTCTCGTTGGTCGCGCGGAGCCACTCGACCGCCCCGTCGAGCGTCTCCGAGGTCCCGAGGACGTTCGCCTCGGGCAGGTCCTTGAAGAGGTAGTTCGTGTCGAACACGAAGCTCGCGACCTCGTAGCCGTGTGCCGAGAACGCGCGGAACATCGTCTCGACCGACGGATCGAGCGTCGCGTCCCAGTGCAGGTAGCCGTGGTGATGGGCATACACGCCGGTGACGATCGAGGTCGTCGAGGGCGCCGTCCACGGAGCCGCGCTGATGGCCTGCGCGTACCGCACGCCGCCAGCGGCGAGCTCGTCGATCGTGCTCGTGTTGACGTAGCGGGCGCCGTAGCAGCCGAGGTGGTCCGTGCGCAGAGCATCGGAGACGTAGACGACGACGTTCACGGCGCGGCGGATTGTAGTGACGTCCCTCCTAGGCTCCTACGATCAGATACGTGACCGCCTCCCGTCACGTGGACTCCGTCGCGAGCGACGACCCTAGGCTTGGCGGACGGCGAACTGAGGCAGGAGACTGCTGCCACGCAGCCCCGGCGGTTCCTCGATCTCGAGGATCTCGAGCACCGTGGGCGCGATGTCGAGGAGGTGGGCGTCAGTGCGGCCCGTCGCCTCGATGCCGGGACCGGCGACGACGTACAGCCCGTCCTGGGCGTGGTTCGCGTCGTCCGGGCCGGTGTCGTTCTCGAGCGTCTGGATACCCTCGTCGCCGCCGATCGTCCCGACCGAGCGCCAGTAGAGGTCACCGAACACGACGATGAGGTCGGGCGCGACGCCCTTCGGGTCACCGTACAGCTCCTCGGGCTTGTACACGGCGGTCGGAATCGGGTTACCCGCGTCGTCCGGGATCTCGGCGATGCGCCGGGCGAGGTCGTCGCGCACCGCCTCGTAGTCCTCCGCCGCGATCGTCCCCTCCGGCTCGCGTCCTGCGACGTTGAGGAAGACGCGCGCGTAGTAGCCGCCCTCGCCCCATGCGGTCGTGCGCGACCAGTCCACGCCCACGTCGCGCAGAGAGGACACGCCGTCCGGCTCCGCGAGTGTCGTCAGGAGGCCCTCGCGGCGCAGCCACTCGTTGATCCGGATTCCACCGTCGAGTCGCTTCGCGCCGTGATCCGAGAGCACGAAGACCACGGTGTCCTCGTCGGCGTGCTCGAGCAGCCGCGCGAGGAGCCCGTCCACGTGCCGGTGGTAGTCGAGGATCGCCGTCTCGTACGGGTTGCCCGGCTCGTGCTTGCGGTGCTCGGTGTCCATGTACTTCCAGAACCCGTGGTGCATGCGATCCGGCCCCATCTCGACCATCGCGAAGAACGTCCACGGCTTCGTCTCCAGGAGGTGCCCGGCCAGCCTGAAGCGGCGGTCGGTCATCTCGTAGACCTGCCGGAGGAGGTACTCCTTGTCGTCCGTGCGGAAGTCCTTCGTGTCGAAGAGGTACTCGCCGACGACCTCCTCGATCTCGTCCTTCAAGGCCGCCGGGTACGTGTACTTGCTCTCGATCGAGGGAGTGAGGAAGCAGCCGACCATGACGCCGTTGAGCGGCTTCGGCGGGTAGCAGCCGGGCACCGAGAGGACGATCGACGAGCCGCCGGCGCGCGTGACGTGATCCCACAGGCGCGGCTCCTTGATCGCGGTCGACATGGCGATGAACCCGCCGTCGTACGTGTGGTCGGAGCGGTTCCGGAATCCGTAGACGCCGAGGTCGCCAGGCGTCTTCGATGACATCATGCAGGACCACGCCGGAACCGTGATCGGCGGGATCACGGACGTGAGGCGGCCGTACGAGCCCCGCTCCATGAGGCCCGAGATCGTCGGGAGCTCGTCGCGCCAGCGCTCGAGGACGAGCGACGGCTCCGCGCAGTCGAGCCCGACCAACATCACCTTCCTCGCCATCGCGGCAACGATAGCCAGGCGAGCGGGCCGGTCAGCCGTGCCCCTTGCTGTACCACTTCCATTGCTAGAGAGGAGAGCGGCATGCGGATCGGAGTCTTTGGAACGGGAGTGGTCGGCCAGGCGATCGGGGCGAAGCTCGTTGCGCTCGGCCACGAGGTGAGGATGGGATCGCGGAGCGCGGACAACGAGAGCGCCGCGACCTGGGCCGGAGAGGCGGGGCCGCAAGCGAGCCACGGAACCTTCGCGGACGCGGCCGGGTTCGGCGAGCTTCTCTTCAACTGCACGGCTGGCCTGGCGTCGCTGGACGTCCTCCGCGCGGCGGGTGCCGAGAATCTCGCGGGGAAAGTCGTCGTCGACGTCTCGAATGCGCTCGACTTCTCGCAGGGCGCGCCACCGACGGTCGGTCTCGGCAACGCGGACAGCGTCGGTGAGCAACTCCAGCGCGAGTTCCCCGAGGCGCGAGTGGTGAAGACGCTCAATACCGTGAACTGCGAGGTCATGGTCGACCCCTCGCTGGTCCCCGGCGAGCACGACATGTTCGTGTGCGGAAACGACGAGTCGGCGAAAGCGGACGTCAGATCGCTGCTCGAGAGCTTCGGGTGGCCCGCGAACCACATTCTCGACCTCGGCGACATCACGTCTGCGCGGGCTGTAGAGATGTACCTCGCGCTGTGGCTCCGCCTCTGGGGCGTCGCCCAGAGCCCCCACTTCAACATCCGTCTCGTCAGCTAGCGGAAGCGAGAATCGAGGTCCATGGACGCTCCTCCCGAGCCCGCTCCTGAAACGGTCGTGATGAAGTTCGGCGGCTCGTCCGTCGCCGACCCCGGGAAGATCAAGGACGTCGCACAGCGGCTCGCGGAGGCGCACGAGCGTGGCGTTCGGGTCGTCGCGACGGTGTCCGCGATGGGCGACGCGACGGACGGCCTGCTCGCCCTCGCGCACGAGGTGTCGCCCGATCCGTACCCGCGCGAGCTCGACATGCTCCTCTCGACCGGCGAGCGGATCGCCTGCGCGCTCGTGGCGATGGCGGTACACGACCTCGGCTACGAGGCCGTCTCGTACACCGGCTCCCAGGCCGGGATCATCACCGACCCCGTGCACACGAAGGCGAAGATCCGAGAGATCACGCCGGTCCGCGTCCTCGAGGCCCTCGATCAGGGACGCATCGTCCTCGTGGCCGGCTACCAGGGATTCTCGCGCGACACGATGGACGTGACCACGCTCGGCCGCGGCGGAACCGATGCGACCGCCGTGGCGCTCGCGGCCGCGCTCGGGGCCTCGTGCGAGATCTACTCGGACGTGCTCGGCGTCTACACCGCGGATCCGCGCATCGTTCCCGGAGGCGCGCAAGCTCGACCGCGTCTCGTACGAGGAGATGCTCGAGATGGCGGCTTCCGGGGCGAAGGTGCTGATGCTCCGGGCAGTCGAGCTCGCACGGGGCCAGCGGGTCCGCA
This sequence comes from uncultured Gaiellaceae bacterium, assembly GCA_963776555.1. Taxonomy (GTDB): domain Bacteria; phylum Actinomycetota; class Thermoleophilia; order Gaiellales; family Gaiellaceae; genus GMQP-bins7. Next base: position 42,387 of record CAVZNK010000027.1, read on the forward strand.
TCCACGCGCGTTCCACGTTCTCGAACGAGCCGGGAACGTGGATCGAGGACGGCGAGGGGCTCGAGCAGCCCATCGTCTCGGCGGTGACGCACTCGCAGGACGAGGTCGTGTTCGACCTCGGCGGCCTGCCCGGACCGGCCCGGCACCGCCGCCGCGATCTTCGACGCCGTGGCCGCCGAGCACGTGAACGTGGACACGATCCTCCAGAACGTGGTCCACGGGCTGGCCGCGCTGTCGTTCTCGGTGCCGCTCGACGACGTGCCCGCCACCCGCCGCGCACTCGCCCGGGCGCGGGAGGCGATCGGAGCGCTCGAGTTCGACGAGATCGACGACCTCGGCAAGGTCTCGCTGGTCGGAGCGGGGATGCGCGCGCACCCTGGCGTCGCGGCTCAGATGTTCCGCACGCTCGCGGACGAGGGGATCAACCTCCGGCTCATCTCGACCTCGCCGATCAAGGTGTCGTGCCTCGTCCCACGCTCCGACGTCGAGCGGGCGGTGCGCGCTCTCCACGCGGCGTTCGAACCGGCGAGCAGTAGCCTCCGCGCAGGATGAGCGCCCAGGACGAGACGACGCCTGCCGCCCCGGCGCGGAAGCAGAGCCGCGGGCGCGGCGCGGCCGTCTGGGTCGTGCTGGTCGTCGCCGGGTTGCTCCTCCTCCTCTCGTCGTTCGCCGTCTGGATCAACCGCGTCGCGCTGAACACGAACCAGTTCGCAGACACGAGCAGCACGCTCCTCGACGACCCCGCGATCCGCAGCGCGGTGGCGAACCGGGCAGTGGACGAGCTCTTCGCGAACGTCGACGTGCAGGCAGAGGTCGAGAGCCAGCTCCCGAGCGGTTACAAGGGCCTCTCGGGGCCGGCGACGGCCGGACTGCGCCAGGCGTCGTACCAGATCGTCGACCGCGCGCTCGAGCAGCCGCGATTCCAGACCCTCTTCAAGACGACGGTCGAGGAGACGCACAGAACCCTCGTGCAGGTCCTCGAGGGCGGTGGCGAGCGCGTATCGACGACGAACGGCGAGGTGACCCTCGACCTCCGTACGATCATCCAGGAGGCTGCCGACCGGATCGGCATCGGCAAGCAGGTCTCGGACAGGCTGCCGACGAACGCGGGCCGGATCGTGATCCTCCGGTCCGACGAGCTCGGGACCGCCCAGAACGTCTTCGAGCTGCTGAAGACGCTGGCCTGGGTGCTCCCGCTCCTGACCCTCGTCGCGTTCGGACTGGCGGTGTGGCTCGCGCGCGACCGCCGGCGCGCCGTGCGCGGGCTGGGGGTCACACTCGCCGTCGTCGGCGTCATCGGCCTCCTCGCCGCAAAACTCACGCGCAACTACGTCGTGGGCGCGCTCGTGGCGAGCCACGACGACCGCCAGGCCGCCGACAACGCGTGGAACATCCTCACCGACCTGATGCGCAGCTCATTCCGGCTGATGATCGCCGTCGGGATCCTCTTCCTGATCGCCGCCTGGCTGGCAGGGCCGGGACGCCGGGCGCTCACAACGCGCAGCTGGCTCGCACCCGCACTTGAAAACCGCCTGTGGGCGTACGTCGTGCTCGCGTGCGTGGTGCTCCTGCTGCTGTTCACGTCGGAGGTCTCCGACATCACCCGCCTGCTCGTCGTCGTGCTGCTCGCCGCGCTCGGCGCGACGTGGATCGAGCTCACGCGCCGGCAGACGCTCGCGGAGTTCCCGGATTCGGGCGACGGGACGCTCATCGCCGACACGCGCGCCCGCATGACGAGCTGGTGGGAGTCGCGGCGGGCGTCCGCCGATTCACCCACCGAGGCCCCGTCGACCGACGTGACGTCACGTCTCGCCTCGCTTGCCGACCTGCATGCGAAGGGCGAGCTGACCGACGAGGAATATGCGTCGGCCAAGGCCCGGGTTCTCGGCGGCGAGTAGCAAGGCAGGCACGCCGCCGTCCACGCCGAAACAGCGGGCGTGGACTCGGACCTCGTCGAAGCCCTGATCTCGGCGGTCATCTGGATCGCGGTCCTCGTAGCCGTCAGGTGGTCGCTGCGGCGCGCCTTCGATCACTACGAGGCGCGACTCGCAGAGCGGGACGCGGCGGTTGCAGCACGCCGGCGCACGACGTTCAGCTTCCTCCTGCGGATCGTGATCGCCTTCGTCGGTCTCGTCGGAGTGTGGAGCGTGCTCTCGAAGTTCCCGGCGACCCAGCAGGTTGCAAGCGCCTTTCTCGCGTCCAGCGCCGTGCTCGCCGTCATCGCCGGCCTCGCGCTGACGACGCCGCTCGGCAACCTCGGGTCCGGGATGCTCCTCGCCTTCACGCAGCCGGTCCGGCTCGGCGACCGCGTCACGATCGACGACCACACGGGCATCGTCGACGACATCACGCTCAGCTACACGGCGCTGACGACCGACGAGGGGAGGCGCATCTTCGTTCCCAACACGCGCATGGTCTCCACGACGCTCGTCAACCGCTCCGTCGACGACCCGAGAAGGCTCGTCACGGTGAGACTGCCGGTCCGGCTTGGTGCCTCGCTCGCCGACGCGCGTCGCATCGCGATCGAGGCCGCCGGGCAGGTCCCGCAGGGCGACGCCCTCTCCGTCTACGTGCAGGTCGGGGACGTCACCGAGCGAACCGCGTGGCTCCACGTCGTCGCGTATGCGCCGTTCGGCGCTGACGTCTCGCAGATCGCGAGCGAGATCCGTGAGCGCGCGCTCTCGGCCCTCGGCGAGGCCGAGCTGCTCCCGGCCTAGAGCTCGACGCCCTCGCCGACCGCGAGGACCCGGACGTCGATCTCGGGCGCCCGCTCCTGCATGGCCGCGACGAACTCGAGTGGCGGCAGATCGAGGAACGCGGGCTTGCGCGTGAGCCCGAGGTGGATCGGGTAGTACGTCCCCCAGTGGATCGGGATCACGAGCCCTGGCCCGATGCGCACGGCGGCCTCGGCCGCGCGCGCCGGATCGAGGTGTCCTCCGCCGCCCAGCGCCGGCCCCCAACCCCAGATCGGGATCAGCCCCACGTCCACGGGGCCGAGCTCGCTCATCTCGTCGAAGAGGTCCGTGTCGCCGGCGAAGTAGACGGACTTCGAGCCCGAGACGACGTAGCCGACCGGATCGGCTGACGCTCCCAGCGGGCCTCGCTTGCGGTCGTGCGCCGCCGGAACGGCCCGTATCTCGAGCTCGCCGATCGCGAGCGTCTCCCCCGCCTCGATCTCCACGACAGCGTCGAATTTCCGTTTGCGGAGGAGACCGCCCAGCCCCCTGGGCACGACGACCGGCAACGCCTTGCCGAGCTTCTCGAGCGACGGCAGGTCGAGGTGGTCGTAATGCGCGTGCGAGATGAGGACCGCGTCGACGCCGCGGAGGGCGCGGTGCGACACGCGCCCCGAGCGGCGGAGGTGCGCGACCCGGTTGCGGAGCACGGGATCCGTCAGCAGACGGACGCCGTCGAGATCGATGTGGACCGTCGCATGCCCCACATACTCGATTCGCGCCACGGCTGGAACTATGCGCAAGACCGGAAGTCCGCCAGCGGAGGACTTCCGGTCGCGCGTGAATCCCTAAAAGGCGGCCGCTGCGTTTGGCGACCGACCCAGCGAACCGTCTTCACACGCAGTTTCTGAGTCCCTGCGCCTCCGGGAGCGACTCGAGCTTCTTGAGCGTGTTGTTCTCGATCTGGCGGATGCGCTCGCGGGTCACGCCGAACGCCTGTCCCACCTCCTCGAGCGTGCACGGCTGTGACCCGTCGAGGCCGTAGCGAAGCTCGATGACGCGTCGCTCGCGCTCGGGAAGAGCCGACAGTGCGAGCTCGACGTCCTCGCGCCGCAGCGAGAGCGAGGCCGTGTCGAACGGGGACTCGGCCGCCTCGTCCGGGACGAAGTCGCCGAGGGAGGAGTCCTCTTCCTCGCCGATCGGCTTCTCGAGCGAGATCGGGAGCTGCGACATACGCAGGATCTCCCGCACCTCCTCGACGTCGATCTCGAGCTCCTCCGCGATCTCCTCGGGGAGCGGCTCGCGCCCGAGCCGCTGGACGAGCTGGCGCTCGATGTGGACGACCTTGTTCAGCTTCTCGACCATGTGGACGGGGATCCGGATCGTCCGCGCCTTGTCAGCGATGGCACGCGTGACCGCCTGTCGGATCCACCACGTCGCGTACGTCGAGAACTTGAAACCGCGCCGGTAGTCGAACTTCTCGACGGCGCGGATGAGGCCGAGCGACCCTTCCTGGATGAGGTCGAGAAAAGAGAGGCCGCGGCCGAGATAGCCCTTCGCGATGGAGACGACGAGGCGCAGGTTCGCCTCGATCATGTGCTGCTTCGCCGCCATGTCACCTCGCTCGATGAGCTTCGCGAGCGACACCTCCTGGTCGGCGGTCAGGAGCGGCACCTTCCCGATCTCACGTAGGTACAGACGCAGCGAGTCGAGCGACGGCTCCACCGAGAGATCGAGCTTCGGCGCGACCTTCTCCTCCTCGACGGCCACCGGCTCCGCGTGGGGGAAGTCCTTGTGCTCGACACCCTCGTGGAGCTCGATCGCGTGGTCGATCAGGTAGGCGTAGAAGTCCTCGATCTGCTCCTTGGTGAGCTCGACGTCGTCGAGCCCCGCAACGATCTCGTCATACGTGAGGAACCCCTTCTCGAGCCCCTGTTCGACCAGGCGCTGGAGCTCCTCGACCTCGGGGAGGGCGATATCGACGGACAGCATGGGCTGGGCTTACTCCTCTCGCGCTCGAACGGGTACTGGCCTTTCCGCACCGCACTTGAGCCGGCCCGCCTGCCGCCCCGGCTCCACCACCAAAGCGCGCGGATACTAGTCCGGAAAAGCCGATGTGTGAAGAGGACCACTCTGTTAACGCGTCGTGCCTAGGTGGTAACCCGCAACTCGCCCACCACGTCGCCACGTGAGTTCACGACCGGTGCGCTCGCGAGCTCGCCCGCAGCGAGCCCGACGTCTCCGAGGAATGCCGCGAGCGCAGGGCCGATGGGCCGCTGGGCGCCGTCCTCGACCTTGAGCGCGATCCCGAGGCCGTCGCGCGCAGCGCACAGCAGCCCCTCCGCGCCGCCCTTCGCGATCCAGCCCTCGCCGAGGCGCATGAGCTCGGTGTCGGGTGCTCCGTCGCCGCGCACGAGCTCGGGGCGTGCGCGCATCGCCTCGACGACACGCGCTCCCCCCTCCAGGCCCTCGATCCGGGAGAACGCGTGAGCCATGCGCTCGAGCGTCAGGCCGAACGTCACGACCCCACACCCGTCGATCGCCGTCGGCATGGCCTCGGCCGTGACCTCCGCCGCCGACGCTACCTCCACGAGCATCGCCTGCTGGCACGGATGCGAGGCGAGCCGATAGCCCTCCCTCGGCCAGCCGTTCACCCGACAGAGCAGCAGCATCCCGGCATGCTTGCCGGAGCAGTTGTGCTCGAGCCTCGTCGGCTCGGGGCCGCACTCGAGGTCGCCCTCGGTCGCGCCTGCCGCGTCCAGCAGGCTGCGCACCGGCGCGAGCTGATCCGGCCGGTGCAGGTGAGAGGCACAGGTAATGGCGACCGCAGCGTCGTCGAGCTCCGGCCTCTGGCGAGCGAGCGGCAGCGCCTGAATCGGCTTCGCCGAGCTGCGAAAGAGCGTCTCGAGCCCGGGGTCGCCGGCCGACGCCACGACCTCGCCCCCCGACACGGCGACGGCGTGGACGCGGTGGTGCGCCTCGACGACTCCCCCGCGCACGACCTCGACCAAGATGGGACGCACGCCCCCACCCTACGAGACGCGTTGCTCGGCTTCTTCGAGGTTGCGAACGGTCGGGATTTCCCGTATGTTCCGCGATCATCGACCGTTACCCGGACTACGACCTCGACGACGTGCTCGTCGTCGAGGACCCGAAACAGCTTCGAGCGCTCGGCGACACGCTCCGCGCACGGATCGTGATGATGCTGCGAGAGCGCGCCGCGAGCACCAGCGAGCTCGCGACGGTGCTGGAGATGCCGAAGGGCACGGTCGGCCATCACGTGAAGGTGCTCGAGTCTGCAGGCCTCATCCACGTCGTCCGCACGCGCAAGGTGCGTGCGCTCACCGAGAAGTACTACGGCCGCGTGGCACGGCTCTTCGTCCTCAAGAGCGACGAGGCCTCGCCGGACGACTTCCGCGGCGGCGTCCTCGCCGCGATGATGCTCCGGCAGGCGGCAGACGAGCTCATCGCGTCGGGCGCCCAGGACACGTCCGCCCTGCTGCACGTGCGTCTGACGCCAGAAAGCGGGCGTCGCTTCGAGCGCCGGCTGAACCGGCTGGTCGCCGACGTTCAGGCGGCCGACGATCCGGATGGGACGAGTCACGCCCTCGCGTACTCCCTCTTCCGCGCGCCGACTCCGCTCCCACCACCCCCGGTCGACCATGCGTAGCCTCTGGCCGAAGAGCGGGCTCTGGCGCCACGGCGACTTCCTGAAACTGTGGTCCGCGGAGACCGTGAGCCAGTTCGGCACGCAGGTCTCGCTCCTCGCGATCCCGTTCGTCGCGGTCCTCGTGCTCGACGCGACCACGTTCCAGGTTGCGGCCCTCGGCGTCGTCGACTTCCTGCCGTTCATGATCTTCACGCTGCCGGCGGGAGTGTGGGTCGACCGTCTGCGACGACGACCGATCCTGATCGCCGGGGATTTCGGTCGCGCGGCGCTTCTCGCGAGCATCCCCATCGCGTACGTGCTCGACGCACTGACGCTCGGGCAGCTGTACGTCGTCGGATTCCTCGTCGGAATCTGCACCGTCTTCTTCGACGTCGCCTACCAGTCGTACCTGCCCTCGCTCGTCGAGCGCGAGCAGATCATCGAGGGCAACTCGAAGCTCGAGATCAGCCGCTCTTCGGCCCAGATTGCGGGGCCCTGGGTTTGCGGGCCTGCTCATCCAGGCGGTCACTGCGCCGTACGCCATCCTCGTCGACGCCGTGAGCTTCCTCGGCTCCGGGCTCTTCTTCTTCAGGATCAGCCGGCACGAGGAGCCCGTGGCGCACGCCCCGAACGGCGAGAAGACGAGCCTCTGGACGGAGCTGAAAGAAGGCCTCCGGTTCGTCCTCGGTAACCCGAATCTCCGAGCGCAGGCCGGCTGCACGGCGACTTCGAACTTCTTCTCGAACGTCTCCTTCGCGATCATCATCGTCTTCCTCGTGCGCGAGCTCGGGCTCTCGGCCGGCGTCATCGGGCTCGTCCTGTCCCTCGGGAGCGTCGGCTCGCTGATCGCGGCTTTCACAGCGACGCGCATCTCGGCGCGGTTCGGAATCGGGCCTACGACGATCGCAGTGGGCATGCTCTGGGGCCCCGCGATGCTGCTCTTCGCTGTCGCCCCCGTCGGAAACGAGGCGATCCCGTTCCTCGTACTCGCGCAGCTCGTCATCGGCTTCGCGGTGGTCGTCTACAACATCGTCCAGGTGAGCTACCGGCAGGCGATCTGCCCTCCGCGGCTTCAGGGCAGGATGAACTCCACCATGCGCTTCATCGTCTGGGGAACCATTCCGCTGGGCGGTCTGGTCGGGGGTGTGCTCGGGAGCACGATCGGACTGCGAGAGACGATCGTGGTCGGGGCGATCGGCGGCGGCCTCGTCGTTCCTCTGGATCCTCCTCTCCCCGCAACGCCACCTCCGGGAGATGCCCGAGCCGATCGATGAGGAGGCCGCGGTCGGAGGAGGCGCTGGAGGAAGCGGTACCGTCACTGAGTGCCTGAGCTACCGGAGGTCGAAGCGTGGGTGCGGGAGCTCGACCCGCTCGTGTCCCGCTCGTCGATCGAGAAGGCGGGACCCGCGCACATCGCGACGCTGAAGACGTTCGCGCCGCCGCTCACCGAGCTCGACGGTCGGCGCTTCGAAGGTGCGCGACGCCGCGGCAAGAACCTCCTGTTCCCGATCGAGGATGCGGATCTCGTGCTGCGCGTACATCTGATGAGCGCGGGCCGGCTGCGCTACGTCGCGTCCGGGGCGAAGAGCCCGAAGACGTCGATGTTCCGCCTGCGCTTCTCCGACGGCGGTGAGCTCGTCCTCACCGAGGCGGGCAAGAAGAAGCGGGCGGGCGTTTGGCTCGTCACCACTGAGCAACTCGGAGAGGACCTCGGGCACCTCGGGCCCGACGCACTCGAGCTCGACGCCGCAGCACTGCGCGAGATCCTCGAACGCGATCGGCGCCAGCTCCACCCGCTCCTGCGCGACCAGCGCGCGATCGCCGGGATCGGACGCGCTCATGCGAACGAGATCCTCCTGCGCGCGCGGCTATCGCCGTTCAAGGCGTCGACGGAGCTCTCCGCCGAGGAGAGCGAACGTCTCTCTTCGGCGATCCACGTGCGATCTGACCCGCGCCCTCGAGCTGCGCGAGCAAGGGAAGGGCGACGCCGTCGTGTACCTCGTGCACAACCGGCTCGGCGAGCCGTGCCCACAGTGCGGCACGCCGATCGCACGCGTGGACTTCGAGGAGCACACGATCTACTACTGCCCGAGCTGTCAGACCGCTGGCCGGCTCCTGAAGGACCGGCGGCTCTCTCGGCTCTTGAGGTAGGAGCGACATTGCTACGGTGGCGCGGATGACCGACGTCGTCAGGCTCGACGAGGATCTCCAGGCCTCACCGCCCGAGATCGCGCTCGCGCTCTCGCGCGCGGGCGTGTCCGGGGTACAGAAGGCAGTGCGCATCCGCCGCGGCGATGCCGAGACGGTCATGGCCGCCGTGATCGACTGCACGGTCGACCTGGCCGCCGATCAGAAGGGCGTGCACATGTCGCGCTTCCCCGAGCTCTTCGAGGACGCGATCGAGCTCGTCGTCGAGCGCGAGGCCCTGCTCGTGGAGGTCCTCGCCGAGCACATCGCGAGCAGCGTGGTCGAGCGCCAGGGAGCGCTGAGTGCGGAGGTGTGGATTCGCGCGCAGTGGCCCATTCACCGACGCACGCCAGTTACCGACCTCGCGACGCAGGAGATGGTCACGCTGTGCGGGATCGCCGCCGCGTCGGAGAACGGGACGCGGCGCGCGGTCGGCGTCGAGGCGACGGGGATCAACGCGTGCCCCTGCGCGCAGGGGCTCGTCCGGAACCGGGCTTCCGAGCGGCTGCTCGATGCCGGCTTCGACGCGACCGACATCGACCGCATCCTCGACCTCGTCCCGATCGCGACGCACAACCAGCGCGGCCGCCAGACGCTGTTCGTGGGAACGGAGCAGGACCTCGACGCCGAGGTGCTGGTGGACATCGCGGAGCGCTCGATGAGCGCGCCGATCTACGACCTGCTCAAGCGGCCCGACGAGCTGTTCGTCGTCGAGCACGCGCATCTGCAGCCTCGCTTCGTCGAGGACTCGGTTCGCCACGCGCTGCGCGACGCACTCGAGACCCTCCCCCAGCTCGACGACGCCGACTTCCTCCTGTCGAAGCAGGTCAACTTCGAGACGATCCACGTGCACGACGTCGTCGCGGAGCGCTTCGGGACCGTCGGGGAGCTGCGAGGCGAGCTCGCGACGGGCGAGCCCAGCCCGCGGCAGACGACCCTCGTGGAGTGGCTCAGCCGCTAGCGCGCGCGCCGCGTCGAAGCTCGAAGCGATGCTCGGTGCCGGCGAACAGCCGGCGGATGTTCTGGTGGTGCATCGCGATCACGGCGATCGCGCCCGCGACGCCGAAGATGACGATCGGCCACGAGTAGTCGAAGACCACGACGAGGACAACCATCGAGACGGCGGTCACGATTGACGCGAGCGACGCGTACCTCGTGATGATGAAGACGGCGAGCCAGACGACGACGCAGCAACCGCGGCGAGCGTTGCAAGTGCGAGGGTCGCGCCGCCCGCGGTCGCCACCATCTTTCCGCCCTTCTCGAAGCGGAGGAAGATCGGCCGCGCGTGCCCGATCATCGCCGCCGCACCGGCCAGCACACCGACCAGCGCTCCGCCGGCCCAGAGGCCGAGCGATGCGGCCGCGAAGCCCTTCGCCATGTCGAGGAGCGCCACCGGCACGCCAAGGGTGCGACCGTAGACGCGGAAGACGTTGCTCGCCCCGACGTTCCCGCTCCCCTTCGTGCGGATGTCCTCGCCGCGGACGAGCTTCGGCACCCAGTACCCGAAGGTCAGCGAGCCGAGCAGATACCCGCCCAGGATCGCGAGCAGGTCGGTCAACCGCTACTCCGTCGGGATGCGGTAGCTCTCGACCCAGTGATTCACGACACCCCAGTCGAGGTTGCGGAGGAACGCCTCGATGTAGGCGGCCCGGTCCGTCTGGTAGTCGAGGAAGTAGGCGTGCTCGTACACGTCGAGCGCCACGAGCGGGGTCGCGTTCCAGACGGGGAAGGTGTTCTGCGCGTCGCCGACGTAGTTGAACAACCGGCCCTCGTCCCAGTCGTAGGCCGCCCACGCCCAGCCGCGTCCGGCCATGCCGGTCGCACGGAGATCCGCGCGCCAGGCGTCGGCCGAGCCGAAGTCGCGCTCGATGAGCGCGGCGATCGGCCCGTCGGGGTCGCCGCCCTCTCCGCCCAGGTGCTCGAAGTAGATCTCGTGGTTCTTGATGCCGCCGACCGCGAACGTGAGGTCGATCTTGAGCGAGCGGATCTCCGAGTACACCTGGTTCGCCACGCCGAGATCGACGGTCGCGAGCTGTCCGAGGATCTCGTTCCGCTTCGCCACGTACCCCTGGTACAGGCGGTAGTGCGCCTCGATCGTCGTCCGCGAGATCCCGTCCAGCTCGAGGAGGGTCGGCTTCAGCTCACGCGGTCTGATCTCGACGAAGTTCGACATCGCTCACTCCTCGGGCCGGGCGGGAACGCGCGGAGCATATCCTTGCCCGGACCGAACTCGTACCGGAAGGAGAGCAGGCAATGGCGTTCAGCGTTCCCGATCTTGCATACCCCTTCGACGCGCTCGAGCCTCACGTCGACGCGCGCACGATGGAGATCCACCACGACAAGCACCATGCCGCGTACGTGACGAACCTCAACGCGGCGATCGACGGCACGCCGTGGGCGGAACAGTCGCTCGAGACGATCCTGACGAGCCTCGACTCGATCCCCGAGGACAAGCGGATGGCCGTACGTAACAACGGCGGCGGCCACGCCAATCACACGCTGTTCTGGGAGATCATGGGCCCGAACGGCGGCGGTGATCCGTCCGGCGACCTCGCGGAGGCGATCGCGGACGCCTTCGGTAGCGTCGCCGACCTGAAGGCGGCCGTGAACGACGCCGGCGTCAAGCGCTTCGGCTCCGGCTGGACGTGGCTCGTCTGGGACGGCACCGGCCTTGCGGTCAAGTCCACTCCGAACCAGGACACGCCGGTCATGGACGGCCAGGCACCGATTCTCGGCATCGACGTGTGGGAGCACGCCTACTACCTCAACTACCAGAACCGCCGCCCGGACTACCTCGCGGCGTGGTGGAACGTCGTCGACTGGGACGCGGTCGCTTCGAAGTTCGCAGCGGCACGCGGATAGCGAGCTCGCAATCCGACCGGGTCGCGGGCGCGTAGCACCCCACACATGGCTGCGTCGCTCGCGATCCGGGCTAGTACCTCCTGGGCGGGACCGGGAATGATGCAGCGCGTGGAGCTTCCAGAGCCGAGCGACAGCCAGCTGATCGTCCGCGTCGCCGCAGGTGATCACGGCGCGTTCGACGAGCTGCACGGGCGCTACTCGCGGGCCGTGCTCGGCCTCGCGCTCCGCAGGATCGGCGATCGCGGGAGAGCCGAGGACGCGACGCAGGATGCATTCGTCGCCATCTGGCGCTCGGCGCGGACGTACGACCCGCAGCGGGGCAAGGGCGCGCCCTGGCTGTTCGCGGTGGCACGAAACGCGATCACCGACGGCCTGCGACGGACGCCCGAGCCCGTCGCCGAGCCGCAGGACGGGCCCGGCCGGGAGCCGGATCCGGCCGACGAGGCCGAGGCGTCGTGGACCGCATGGCTCGTCCACCGGTCCCTCGAGGTGCTGCCCGACCACGAGCGTCCCGTGATCGAGCTCGCATACTGGAGCGGGCTGTCACAGAGCGAGATCGCGCGGCGTCTCTCGATCCCGCTGGGCACGGTGAAGACACGGACGCGCAGCGCACTTGCGCGCCTGGCGGATGCACTGGATGGTGAGTTGGCATGAGCCCCGATTTCGAAGAACTCGTCGGCACCGATCTCGATCCCGCCGAGCGCGCGCGGCTCGAGCGCGTGCACGAGCTGCTGATTGCAGCTGGCCCGCCGCCGGACTTCACGCCCGTGGTCGAGCCTGCGGCCCAGCTCGTCGAGCTCCGTCCTCGACGGCGTCGCGGCGCACTGGTTGCCATCGCCGCCGCGCTCGCGGTCGCGCTGTTCGCGTTCGGCGCGGCACTTGCCGACGAATCGACGACGTCGGCGTTTCCCGAGCCGATCTCGATGGAGGGCACGGCGGCGGCGCAGAGCGCCTCGGCGTCGCTCGAGGTGCTCGACCGCGACGCGGCCGGCAACTGGCCCATGACGTTCGCGGTCGAGGGTCTTGCGCCGGCTGCGAGCGGTCGCCCGTTCGAGCTCTGGCTCACACGGGAAGGCGAGCTCGGCGCACTCTGCGGGAGCTTTCGCACCGACGAGACCGGCGCGGCCGTCGTCCCCATGAACGCTCCCTACGACTTCTCGGAATACGACGGTTGGGTCGTCGTCGAGGAGGGTTCGGAGACGCCGCTCCTCACGACCTAGCTAGCCCTCCGGGCGAGCGGCTATCGTCGGATACATGGCGCAGTACGAGGACTTCGCACGTCACGTCCTCGACAACGGGATCCCGAAGGGTGATCGAACAGGGACCGGGACGGTCAGCATCTTCGGCCACCAGATGCGGTTCGACCTGAGTGACGGCTTCCCGCTCGTGACCACGAAGAAGGTGCACTTCAAGTCCGTTGCAGTCGAGCTCCTGTGGTTCCTGCGCGGCGACTCGAACGTCCACTGGCTGCAGGAGCAGGGCGTCACCATCTGGGACGAGTGGGCCGAAGCCGACGGCGAGCTCGGCCCGGTGTACGGGGTGCAGTGGCGGAGCTGGCCGACTCCCGACGGTGGCCACGTCGACCAGATCGCCGAAGTCGTCCGTCTGCTGCGCGAGGACCCGGAGTCGCGAAGGATCGTGGTCAGCGCGTGGAACGTGGCGGACATTCCGCGCATGGCGCTCGCGCCGTGTCACGCGTTCTTCCAGTTCCACGTCGCCGGTGGCACCCGGCTCTCCTGTCAGATCTACCAGCGCTCGGCGGACGTGTTCCTCGGCGTGCCGTTCAACATCGCGAGCTACGCGCTGCTCACCCACATGCTCGCGCAGCAGTGCGACCTCGAGGTCGGCGACCTCGTGTGGACGGGCGGCGATTGCCACATCTACGACAACCACCGCGAGCAGGTGGAGACGCTGCTCGGTCGCGACCCGTTCCCGAGTCCGTCGCTCCGCCTCCTCCGCCGTCCGCCGTCGATCTTCGAGTACGCGTACGAGGACTTCGAGGTCGTCGGCTACGAGCACCACCCGGCGATCCGCGCGCCGGTCGCCGTGTGACATGACCGTCTCGGTGAGTCGCCGCGGTGGCCCGCGGCGGCGTGATCGGGCGCGACGGGAGCATCCCATGGCGGCTCCCGGAGGACATGGCGAGGTTCCGGGAGCTGACGATGGGGCACTCCGTCGTGATGGGAAGGCGGACCTGGGAGTCCCTGCCCGATCAGTTCCGGCCCCTTCCCGGCCGGGGCAACGTCGTGGTCACCCGGAATCCCGACTGGAGCGCACAGGGCGCCGACCGCGCCGGGTCGATCGAGGACGCACTCGGGCTGCTGGAGTCCGAGCCGCACGTGTTCGTGATCGGCGGGGGCGAGATCTACGCGGCCACGCTCCCCTTCGCCGACGAGCTGCTGTTGACCGAGATCGACGCCGACGTCGAGGGCGACACGATGTTCCCCGAATGGGACCGCGACGACTTCGAGGAGGTCGGGCGCGAGGAACGCGCCTCGGAAGACGGGACAGGGTTCGCGTTCGTCAGGTACGTGCGGCGATCTCCCTGACCCGCGAGCGCGCGCCTACCCGCGTCGGATCGCGAGGACGCGCGCCCGCCACGCCCCGCTCGGCGCCGGCACGTCCACGACGTCGCCGACGCCCGCACCCATCAGCGCGGAACCGAGCGGCGAGTCCGGCGAGACGCCTCCGACCGCGGAGATCTCGACCTCCATCTCGCCGCCGTCCTCGTCGGCGATGTCGACGATCGAGCCGACGCCGACGTGCTCGTCGGTGTCGTGCTCGACGGTGACCGCGTGATTCAGGCGCGCGCGGAGCGTCCGGATCCGCGCCTCGAGCAAGCCCTGCTCGTTCTTCGCCGCGTGATACTCGAAGTTCTCCGACAGGTCGCCGAACTCGCGCGCGGTCTTGATCGCCTGGATCGCCTCCTTGCGCCGCGGGCCCTCGAGCTCGGCAAGCTCCGCTTCCAGCGCGGCGCGCTGCTCGGCGGTGAGGTGCTCGGTTCTCGGCTCGCTCACAGGCGTGAGCCTAGTCGTCTCTCCATCGCCGCGACTGCATTACGCTCCCGCACGACAACGCGGGAGCAAAGGAGGAGAGCCGTGGCGACCGATCTGGAGCGCTTCGTCGAGGCGGACGGACGTGCCGAGCGGGTGAAGGACGTTCGGAAGAAGATCGACGCCGAGGGCGTCACGTACGTCTACTACCAGTTCATCTCGGTCACGGGACGCATCATGGGCAAGGGCGTCCCGGCACCGCACTGGGAGACGATGGCGCACAAGGGCTTCCAGCTCGTCTACGGCTCGACCGCGAACCTCTTCACGGATCGCCACGGCGGCTACATCGGCTACGGCCCTGAGGCATGGGAGCTGGTGGGGGTGCCCGAGCCGGAGACGTTCGAGGTGCTTCCGTGGGACAACCGCGTCGCGAGGGTCTGGTGCACGTGCTTCCGGAACCGCGAGGACCGGGACGGGCCTGGAGCGTTTCTCACCTCGGACTGCCGCGGGAACCTGCGCCGGATCCAGGAGGAGTTCGAGGGGCGGACCGGCATGCACCTCCGGGCCGGCATGGAGCCCGAGATGATGTGGCTCCGCCTGAACCCCGACGGCACGCCCTCGGTCGAGGGCATGACGAAGCCTTACTGCTACCACATCGACCAGTTCTCCGAGCTCCAACCGATCATCCACAAGATGGTCGAGTACGGGCAGAAGCTCGGCCTCGACATGATCCAGGGCGACCACGAGGACGCCCCCGGTCAGATCGAGCTGAACTTCGGCTTCGATCGCGCCGAGCGAACGGCCGACAACCTCTCGACCTTCCGCCAGATCGCGAGGCAGGTCGGTCGTGAAGAGGGCGCGTTCCCGTGCTTCATGCCGAAGCCGTTCATGGGGGTCTCAGCGAACGGCTGCCACACGAACATCTCGCTCTGGAAGGGCGACGAGAACGTGTTCCTGCCGGACTCGGACGACGTTCACATGCCGAGCCAGATCGGACTCAACGCCGTAGGCGGCATCCTCGAGCACCTGCGGGCGCTCACGTGCGTCACGGCGTCGACCGTGAATTCGTACCGGCGCTTCTGGGAGACGGGCTTCTGGGCCCCGGTCTTCGCCGACTGGGGGTACCAGAACAGGACGACCGCACTCCGCATCTCGTCACCCGACCGGTTCGAGTACCGCTCGGTCGACTCGGCGGTCAATCCGTACCTCGCGCTCGCCGGGCTGATCAAGGTGATGGACGACGGCATCCAGCGCAAGCTCGACCCTGGCCCGCCCGAGGAGTCCAACATCTACGAGGCGATCGAGGCTGGAAAGACGGTGAAACGAGTGCCGATGACGCTCGGGGAGGCGCTCGGCGAGCTCGAGGCCGACGACGTCGTCCGAAGCGCGCTTCCAGACGAGATGTACCGTGTGTTCATGCACTACAAGCGCGACGAATGGGAGCGTTACTGCGCGACCGTGTCGGATTGGGACGTGCAGGAATACCTCGACGTGCTGCCCTAGGACGAGAAGGAGCCAACGCGCATGTGCGGCATCGCGGGGATCATCTATCGGGACGGGTCGCAGCACGCGATCGGCGACGAGATGACGCGGATGCTCCAGTCGATGAAGCACCGCGGGCCGGACTCCACCGGCTACGCGCTGTACGGGAGCCCCGAGAACGGCAACCTCGTCATGCGCTACAAGCTCGCGGACGCGAACACGCCGCGTGACTTCGACTTCGAGGACCGCCTTCGGCGGCACCGGGTCGAGGTGGAAGCGCGGTTGGCCGCGCTCGGCGCGCGGAACCAGGAGTCGGAGGAGGAGACGCCGTACGCCTTCAGGGTCTCGTTCGAGTACGACGGCGACCTGAAGCTGCTCGCGGACTTCGTCGAGGACATCCCCGAAGCCGAGGTGCTCTCGCTCGGCCGCTGCGCTCGAGATCGTGAAGGACCTCGGCGACGCCGAGTCGGTGCACGACCAGTACGGGCTCGACGAGGTTCACCGGCACGCACGCGATCGGGCACGTGCGGATGGCGACCGAGTCCGAGGTCGACATCGCCGGAGCGCACCCGTACTGGGCGTACCCGTACTCCGACGTCGCGGTCGTCCACAACGGCCAGCTGACGAACTACTTCATGTGGCGTCGCCGCCTGGAGCGAGCCGGGCGCCGCTTCATGTCCGAGTGCGACTCGGAGATCATCGCCGTGTACCTCGCCGAGGAGATGACGAAGGGCGCCTCGCTCGAGGAGGCGATGAACAAGTCGCTCGACGAGCTCGACGGAGTCTTCACGTACATCGCGGTGACGAAGGACGAGCTGGGCGTCGCGAAGGACGAGCTCGCCGCGAAGCCTCTCGTCCTCTACGAATCCGACGATCTCGTCGCGCTTGCATCCGAGGAGATCGCGATCCGCCAGCTCGTCGACCACGAGATCGACACGTACGACCCGTACGAGCGCGAGGTGCTGGTGTGGCAGCGCTAGTTGCGCGGAGGGAAACGATGTTTCCCCCCGCGAGCCCCCCTTCCTCTTCGGAGCCTCGTGCCATGCGCGAGCCTGGCCTACGGGCGAGTAAATCGCCCTTCGGCCCTCGGCCGCACCGGTTCCATCGACCTGACATCGAACTCGAGGCGGGATCAACGTGGCAGCGGTAGGCGAGCGGCAGATCTCGTACGACGCGCGCGGGCTCGCCGAGCCGGTCGCGGAGGCGCCGCGCACGGCGCGTCGTCGAGGACGGCGTCGCGACGTTCGACGCGCGCGAGCTGACGACACGCACGATCAACCTGGAGCTGCGGCGGCTCCTGTACGAGGAAGGCATCGACGAGGTCGTGATCGAGAACCCGCAGGGACGCCACTCGCTCGGGGTCGGCATCCTCCGCCGCTGCAAGATCCGCTTCGAGGGGTCGCTCGGCTACTTCGCGTGCGGGCTCATCGACGGGCCGGAGGTCCACATCACCGGTCGCGTCGGCTGGTCGGCGTGCGAGAACATGATGTCCGGCGTCGTCGTCGTCGACGGGAACGGCGGCTCGCTCACCGGCGCTGCGATGCGCGGCGGCGACCTCGTCGTCAAGGGCCGGGTCGGAGCGCGCACGGGCATCGACCAGAAGGGCGGCACGATCATCGTCTGCGGCTCGGTCGGCTCGATGACCGGGTTCATGATGCAGCGCGGGCGCCAGATCATCTGCGGAGATGTCGGGCCGGGTCTCGGCGACTCCATGTACGACGGGACGATCTACGTCGCGGGCACCGTGAAGTCGCTCGGCATCGACTGCGTCCCCGGCGAGTGGACGGACGCGGATACGGAGCTCATCGAGCGCAAGTTCCGGATCTACGGGCTCGGCTCGCCCCCCGAATTCCAGAAGTTCGTGTGCGGGAAGGTGCTCTACAACTACGACTCGCTCGAGCCCTCCGAGAAGAAGCTGGTGATCTAGGTGGCAGACCAGAACGGCCCGAGCCAGAAGGACGTCCTCGGGCGCAGCCGGATCTTCACACCCGAGGTCGTCAACGACATCCACATCAAGGCCGAGCTCGGCCGCTACCGGATGCGCGGCTTCTCGATCTTCAAGCCGATCCCGCACTGGGACGAGCTCGTGTTCCTGCCCGGCACGCTGACGCGCTTCGTCATCGAGGGCTACCGCGAGAAGTGCGACACGACCACCGTGCTCGGCGCGCGCTTCGCGAAGAACCCGATCGAGCTCGACATCCCGATCTACATCACGGGCATGTCGTTCGGCGCGCTCTCCCTGGAAGCCAAGATGGCGCTCGCGAAGGGCGCGTCGATGGCGGGGACGGCGACGTGCTCGGGCGAGGGCGGGATGATCCCGCCGGAGCGCGACTACTCGACCAAGTGGTACTACCAGTGCATCCAGTCGCGGTACGGGTTCAACCCGCACCACCTGATGCTCGCCGACGCGTGCGAGTTCTTCATCGGACAGGGCTGCAAGGTCGGCCTCGGCGGGCACCTCATGGGGCAGAAGGTCACGGAACAGGTCGCGGAGATGCGCTCTCTCCCCGCCGGGATCGACCAGCGCTCTCCTGCGCGGCACCCGGACTGGCTCGGCCCCGACGACCTCTCGCTGAAGGTGCAGGAGATCCGCGAGGCGACCGACTACCGCATCCCGATCCAGCTGAAGCTCGGTGCCTCACGCGTCTACGACGACGTCCGCATGGCGGCGAAGTGCGGCCCGGACATCATCTACCTCGACGGCGCCGAGGGCGGCACGGGTGCGGGCCCGCACATCGCGACCGAGGAGACCGGGATTCCCCTGATGGCGGCGATCCCCGAGGCGCGCCGCGCGCTCGAGGACGTCGGACTCGCAGACGAGATCGACCTCGTCGTCGCGGGCGGGATCCGCAACGGCGCCGACGTCGCCAAGTGCCTCGCGCTCGGCGCGAAGGCGGTCGCGATCGGCCACTCGGCGCTCATGGCGCTCAACTGCAACAAGGAGATCCCCGGCGTCACCGACTACGAGGGCACGGTCGGAGTTCCCGCCGGGCAGTGCTACCACTGCCACACGGGCCGCTGCCCGGTAGGCATCACGACGCAGGATCCCGAGCTCCGCAAGCGGCTCGTCGTCGAGGAAGCGTCGGAGCGGGTCTACAACTTCCTCACCGCCCTGACGATGGAGCTGCAGATGCTGGCGCGCGCGTGCGGCAAGACGAACGTGCACTCGCTCGAGCCCGAGGATCTCGCGGCGCTCACGGTCGAGGCCTCCGCGATGGCTCGGGTGCCGCTCGCGGGCACGACCTACACCGTCGGCCAGACCGAGCGCGAGATCCTCGCCGAGGTGCAGCGCCTGCTCGCGATCAAGGCCGAGGAGGAGCTCGTCGCCAACCCGACCGCGCGGGTGACCGACCTGCACTCGGT
>CAVZNK010000028.1:0-13343 GCA_963776555.1 uncultured Gaiellaceae bacterium
GTAGGCACGCCTCCGTTCCCGTTGTCGCCGTTCGACGCGGGACGGAGGACGATCACCTCGCCCGGAGCGTGGTCGAGCATCCAGGTGAGATCCTTCGACGTGAAGCCCGCGCGGCCCGGCGCGGGCGCGGGGATGACTACCCGGTCGAACGACTCGATGTCCCAGAGGCGGCTAAGCGCGTCAACGGGGGAGCGCCCACGTTCTATGCGCGCGTCGACGGGAACACCGGCCCGGCGCGCCGCGAGCTCGACGGCTTCGAGGATCGGCATCGCGCGGCTGAGCTCGCGGTGCTGGACAGGAGCGTCGAGGCTGAACTCGAGCGGCACGACCATGAGGTAGGCGGGCACGAGAACCGAGTCCTGAGCGCGCGCGATCCGGAGAGCCGCTTCGAGCACCAGCGGATCGAGCTGGCGGTCGGTGAACGGCACGAGCAGTCGCGGCTGGCCGGGTCGACGCTCGGGGTCACGCTTTCGCCACAACCCCTTCATGAGCGCAACTCGTCTCGCAGGGCGCGATGCGCGACTACGCGGATGTCGATGCCCGGCAGCTCCCGGATCATCCGGGAAATGAGCGACCCCCTCGTGATCTCGACCCAGCGCCGCTCGTCGGGAGTTCCCACGAAGATGTACGTCGAGCCGCGCTCCGCGGCCACGCGGCGAACGATGGCGACGAGGTCGTCTCCCTCCTCCTCGAGGAAGTGGACGCCGAGGATCGATGCGAGCCTTCGGAGCGCCGCGAGCTGTGTCGCCTCCTCCGGGTCGAGCCGCTGCCCCGGTCGCCGCATCCACAGCGCGTCGATCTCGCCGCCCAGGCGTTGCGCGGACCTCCACGCGCGGCGGAGCACGCGTTGCGATCGTGGTTGGGGCTCCACCAGCGCGAGCACGCGCTCGCCGACCGCCTGCTTGCTCAGGGGATCCAGCACCGTCGAGCCGCGGCGCGCCTCGACATCCTCCGCGACCTCGCGAAGCGCCAGCTCACGAAGAGCCGAGAGGTTGTCCTGGCGGAAAAAGTTCAGGAGCGCGCGTTCCGCCTGGCCGCCCGGATAGACCTTGCCGGCGCGAAGACGATCCTGGAGCGCCTCGGGTGAGATGTCCACGAGGATCACCTCGTCCGCCTCGTCCAGCATGCGGTCGGGAAACGTCTCTCGCACCCGGACCCCGGTGAGCTCGAACACCGCGTCGTTGAGGCTCTCGAGGTGTTGGATGTTGACGGTGGAGATGACGTCGACTCCGGCGCCCAGGATCTCCTCGATGTCCTGGTAGCGCTTCTCGTTGCGCGACCCCGCAGCGTTCGTGTGCGCCAGCTCGTCGACCAGTGCCAGCTCGGGTGCTCGTCGGATGACTGCGTCGACGTCCATCTCGTCGACCTCGAGCGACCCGTGGGCGACGCGAAGGCGCGGGACAGCCTCGAGCCCCTCGGCGAGGGCGGCGGTATCCGGGCGGTCGTGCGGCTCGAGGTACCCGATCACGACGTCCCTGCCCTCCGCCTGCGCCTGCCGTCCCTCCTGCAGCATGCGGTACGTCTTGCCGACGCCGGCCGCCATTCCGAGGAGGATGCGGTACCGGCCGCGCATGGCCGGAGGTTAGGCGCCGAAGACGTTGTGGATGAGGAGGTCGATCAGCTTGATGCCGACGAACGGCAGGATCACGCCGCCGAGCCCGTAGATGAGCAGGTTGCGGCGGAGGAGTGCCGTGGCACCGATCGCCCGGTACTTCACGCCGCGGAGCGCCAGCGGAACCAGAGCGGGAATCACGAGCGCGTTGAAGATGATCGCCGAGATGATGGCGCTGTACGGACTGCCGAGATTCATGACGTTGAGGGCGCCCAGCGGGCCGTCCTTGCCGGGGACGGTCGCGTACGTCGTGGCGAAGATCGCCGGGAGGATGGCGAAGTACTTGGCGACGTCGTTCGCGATCGAGAACGTGGTCAGGGCACCGCGCGTGATGAGGAGCTGCTTCCCGACCTCGACGATCTCGATGAGCTTCGTCGGGTTCGAATCGAGGTCGACCATGTTGCCGGCCTCCTTGGCCGCGGTCGTCCCGGTGTTCATCGCCACGCCGACATCGGACTGCGCGAGCGCGGGTGCGTCGTTCGTCCCGTCCCCGGTCATCGCGACCATCCGGCCCCGTGCCTGTTCCTCGCGAATGAGCTCGAGCTTCCGCTCGGGGGTCGCCTCGGCGAGGAAGTCGTCCACTCCGGACTCCTGCGCGATGACCGCGGCCGTGACCGGGTTGTCGCCTGTGATCATGACCGTGCGGATTCCCATGCGGCGCAGCTCGTCGAAGCGTTCGCTCATGCCTCCCTTGACGATGTCCTTCAGGTGCACGACCCCGAGCGCCCAGTTGTCCTGGGCGACGACCAGGGGTGTGCCGCCCGACTGGGCGACGCCGAGCACGAGCGTGTCGAGCTCGGCCGGCGCCTGCCCGCCGTTCTCCGACACGAAGCGCTTGACGGCGTCTGCGGCACCCTTGCGCAGGCTGCGTCCGTCCATGTCGACGCCGCTCATGCGAGTGGAGGCCGAGAAGGGGATGAACTCGTGCTCTCCCAGCTCCTGCTCGCGCAGCCCGAAGCGCTCCTTCGCGAGAACGACGATCGAGCGCCCCTCGGGCGTCTCGTCGGCGAGCGACGCGAGCTGAGCTGCCTTGGCGAGGTCGAGCTCGTCGACTCCGCTGACGGGGAGAAACTCCGCGGCCTGGCGGTTGCCGAGAGTGATCGTTCCCGTCTTGTCGAGGAGGAGCACGTCCACGTCTCCGGAGGCCTCGACCGCGCGGCCGGACATCGCGAGGACGTTGCGCTGCACCAGCCGGTCCATGCCGGCGATGCCGATCGCCGAGAGGAGTGCGCCGATCGTCGTCGGAATGAGGGCGACGAGCAGCGCGATGAGCACCGTCTGGGACAGTGGGGTGCCGGCGTAGATCGCGAACGGCCGCAACGTCACGGTCACCGTCAGGAAGGTGATCGTCAGGCCGGCAAGGAGGATGTTGAGCGCGATCTCGTTCGGCGTCTTCCGGCGCTCGGCGCCCTCGACGAGCGCGATCATGCGGTCGAGAAAGGACTGCCCCGGCTCCTGGGTGACCTCGATGACGAGGCGGTCCGAGAGCAGCCGCGTGCCGCCCGTGACGGCGGAGCGGTCGCCGCCGGCCTCGCGGATCACGGGGGCGGACTCGCCCGTGATCGCCGATTCGTCGACGGACCCGACGCCCTCGATGATCTCGCCGTCGGCGGGGATGATCTGTCCGGCCTCGACGACGACGATGTCGCCGCGACGTAGCTCCGAGGCCGGGATCTCGTCGAGGCCGCCAGTGTCCGACCTGCGGAAGGCCGTCGTCGTCGTCCGGGTGGCCCGAAGTGCATTCGCCTGGGCCTTGCCGCGGCCCTCGGCTATCGCCTCGGCGAAGTTGCCGAAGAGCACCGTGAGCCAGAGCCAGAAGGCGATCGTGCCCGTGAACCACAGCGGCTCGCTTTCCCCTGACGAGAAGAGGTCGCGGAAGAAGATGGCCGTCGTGACGACGCTGCCGATCTCGACGATGAACATGACCGGGTTCCGAACGAGCGTCCGCGGGTCGACCTTCAGGAACGAGTCGCGGATCGCGGCGAAGACGATGTCGCGGGTGAAGATGCTCTGTCCGGGCTTGCTCACGGGGTCTCCCGATCGAGAGCGAGGTTCAGCTCGAGGACGTTGACGCCGGGCTCACCGAAGAGCCCGAGCCAGCGCCCGTCCGTGTTCTCGTCGATCAGCTCCTGGACACGCTTCACGGACAGTCCCCGCTCCTTCGCGACGCGCGCCGTCTGCATGGCGGCGTTGGCGGGCGAGATGTGCGGATCGATGCCCGAGCCGGAGGTGGTGACGGCGTCGACCGGGATGTCCCCGATCCGGAAGCCGGGGTTGTACGGGCCTTCGAGCTTGAGAATCGAGAGGGCGCGCTGCCGGACTGCCTTCGCGAGGTCGGGGTTCGTCGGGCCGAGATTGGCGAAGGTCGTCGCTCCGGCGTTGTACTCGGGAGCGGTGGCGGAGGGGCGCGGGTGGAAGTACTGCGGCTTCGTGAACGCCTGCGCGGCGAGCTTCGACCCCACGACCTTGCCGTCGCGCTCGATCAGGCTCCCGTTCGCCTTGTCCGCGAACGCGAGCTGCGCGAAGCCCGTGAAGACGACGGGGTAGATCAGTCCGAAGACCACCGTCAGCACGACCACCGCGATGACTGAACGACCGAGTGTGCGCAGGATCATGGGGAGAGCGCCTCCACGATCGGCCCGAGCGTGAGCGCCGGGAAGATCATCAGGCCGGCCGTCAGGATCACGACGCCGACGAGGAGCACCGCGAAGGTCGCGCCGTCTGTGCGGAACGTGCCCGCCGACGGCGGAACCGTCTTCTTCGCCGCGAGCGTGCCGCCGAGAGCAAGCGCAGCGATGAGAGGCGCGAACCGGCCGAGCCAGAGCGCGATCGAGCCCACGAGCGTGGAGAACTCGGTGGCGCCGTACCCGGCGAACGCGCTGCCGTTGTTGTTCGCCTGCGAGTCGTAGGCGTACAGGGCTTCGGAGAAGCCGTGCGCGGCGGGGTTGTACATCGACGCCAGCCCGCGGTCGGTCACCACCGCGATCGCGGTGAGGATCAACACCATCGTCGGCACGAGGAGCGCGCCGACCGCGGCCAGCTTGATCTCCTTCGCCTCGATCTTCTTTCCGAGGTACTCGGGCGTGCGGCCGACCATCAGCCCGGCGATGAAGACCGCCATGACGATGTAGAAGAACATCCCGTACAGGCCGGATCCGACCCCGCCCCAGATCACCTCGCCCGTGAACATGTTGGTGATCGGGACCGCGCCGCCCGTCGCGGTGAGCGCGTCGTGGCCGCCGTTGACGGAGCCATTGGAGGCGTTCGTCGTCACGACCGCCCAGTTGACGGTCGAGGCGATTCCGTAGCGGACCTCCTTGTCCGACAGGTTGCCTCCGCTCGAGCCGTCGCCGGCTGTGATGTTGACGCCCGAGTCGCGCAGGACCTGGGATCCGTGCTGCTCCGCTGGGAGCGCGACGGCGATCCCGATGACGGTCATCGCCATCATCGCCGCGTAGATCGGGTAGGCCTGACGACGCGATCCGACCATGCGGCCGAACATGAAGACCTGCGCCACGGGGATGAGCAGGATCGCGAGCATCTCGAGGAAGTTCGTGAACGGGTTCGGGTTCTCGAACGTGACGGCCGAGTTCGAGTTGTAGAAGCCCCCGCCGTTCGTCCCGAGCTGCTTGATCGCGATCTGCGACGCTGCCGGGCCGCGGGCGATCGTCTGCTGAGCTCCCTCGACGGTGGTCGCTGTCGCGGCGCCGTCGAACGTCTGCACGACGCCCTGGGTGATGAGGATGACGGCCAGGATCGCGGAGAGCGGCAGCAGGATGTAGACGAGCGACCGGTACAGGTCGACCCAGAAGTTCCCGACGGTGCTCGCCGAGCGTCGCGCAAAGCCTCGGATGACGGCCACGAGCACGGCCATGCCCAGCGCGGCGGACACGAAGTTCTGCACGGCCAGGCCCGCCATCTGGCTGAGGTAGGACATCGTGTACTCGCCGCCGTAGTACTGCCAGTTCGTGTTCGTCACGAAGCTGGCCGTCGTGTTCATCGACACCCAGGGATTGACGCCGGCGAGGTTGTCCGGGTTCAGGGGAAGGCTGCCCTGCAGCCGCAGGAGTCCGTAAAGCAGGACGGCGAAGACCAACATGAAGACGAGCGCGGTGATCGCGTACGGCTTCCAGCCCTGCTCCTGGTCCTCTCGGGTTCCGACGAGGCGATAGAAGCCGCGCTCGGGGGCGGTGAGCCAACGAGGCATTCGCAGCGTGCCCGAGTACACGCGCGCCATGTAGACGCTGAGCGGATACGCGAGCACCGTCAGGACGACGAGGTAGACGGCGATCTGCGCGATGCCGTTTCCGGTCACAGCTTCTCGCCTCGGAACAGGACGTAGACGAGGTAGCCGAAGACGAGGAGCGTCACGATGAGGCCGAAGATGTCGCCGCCCGACATCAGACGCGGTCCAGCAGGACGATGAGCCCGAAGGCCGCGAGGAAGCAGAGGACCGCGATCGCGATGCCGAGCAGCTCGACCATCAGCGTGACTCCGGTTCGAGCGCGGCGAGCGTCGCGTCGAGCAAGGCAGGCAGCTCTCCCACCCGGTCGCGGTCGTAGAGCGGCCCGGAACCGTCCAGTGAGCAGACCGTCCGCGAGCACGAGGCCCCGTGGCGCCACGGGCCGGTCGAGGTCCGCGATCCGAGTTGCGATCTCGAGCAGCGCCCCGGACTCGGCGCGGACTGCGCCGCGGTTCACCGGCGATGCTGTCGGGAGGTACTGAGGGCCCGAATCCCGGACGAGCGACCGCAGGGAGTGCGCGAGATCGAGGCGATTCTTCGTCGAGACGAGCTCCTCGACCCGCCAGGCGAGGCGAAGCGGCGGGGTTCGCCGGTGGGCGATCTCGGCATCCGCAGCCCGGCGGGCGGAGCGCAGCGACCGGCGCGTCTTGATGCTGTCGACCGCGTGCAGCAAGCCTCGCACGGGCACCGAACGTGGGCTTCCGGGTGAGTCGGCCGGGAGAGAACTGTCCACAGCTCGACCGTACGGCTGCCGCCCTCTGCGCGGACTAAGAGTTTCGCGATCGGGTCTAAGGAATTCCTTATTGCCGATCGGCCGGGTTCACGAGGCGATACCCCGCGCCGGTCTCCGTGAGGATGTACTGCGGTCGTGCCGGGTCGGCCTCGAGCTTGCGGCGGAGCTGCGAGACGAAGACGTGCAGGTAGCTCGACTCCATCTGATACGCCGGCCCCCACACGTCGCGGAGGATTGTCTTGTGCGTCAGGAGCTTCCCCTCGTTCTGGGCGAGCACCCGGAGCAGCTCGAACTCGTGCGGGGTGAGGTGGACCGGTTGCCCTCGCATGGTCACGGCCCGCTTGTCGAGATCGATGACGAGCTCGTCGATGGTCAACGTCGGCTCGGCCGCCGGCCCGGCGCGGCGGAGCGCGGCACGCAGGCGTGCAAGGAGCTCCCCGATCGCGAACGGCTTCGTGACGTAGTCGTCGGCGCCGGCGTCGAGAGCGGCGATCTTCTCCTCCTCGTCGCCGACCGCCGATACGAGGATGATCGGCGCATCCGTCCACTTCCGGAGCTCCGTGGCGACGTACGTCCCTCGGCCGTCGGGGAGCAGGAGATCGAGGATGATCGCCTCTGGCGGATGTAGGCCGGCCGAGCTCAACGCCTCCTCCGCCGTGCTCGCGGTGACGACCTCGTAGCCGGCACCCCGGAGATTCGTCTGGAGCGCGCGGAGGAATTGAGGCTCGTCGTCGACGACGAGGATTCGCGTCATACGGTGACCGGAGCCGGCAACTCGACGAGTGGGAGCGCGATGACGAACGAGGCGCCTTGCCCTTCCCGCGACTCGGGCCACAGTCGGCCTCCGTTCGCCTCCGTGAACCCGCGAGCGATTGCCAGTCCGAGCCCGGCGCCGGGCTCGTCGGATCGATCTGCCACGCGGTGGAACGGCTCGAAGATCCGCTCTCGCTCCTGCTCGGGGATCCCGGGTCCCCGGTCCGTTACCCGGATGAGGATCTCCTTGCGGGTAGACGTGAGACGAACGCTCACCGTCTCGCCGGGTGGCGAGACACGAAGGGCGTTCTCGAGCACGTTCACGAGCGCCCGCTGAATCTGGGTAGCGTCGACGCGGACCGCGGGCAACCCGGTTGGGGCTGTCACGACGACTCGCTCGGCGTGGGGCAGGTCTTCGAGAGCCTGTGCGACGAGCTCTTCGGCTGTCCACAGCTCGGGGCGTGCCCGGATCGCGTGCGCCTGCAGCCGGGAGAGATCGAGCAGGTTCTCGACGAGCCGCTTCAGCCTGAGGTGCTCCGCGCGGATCGTCTCGAGGAGCCCCTCGCGATCCGCGTCCGTCAACTCGAGTTCTCGGCTCTCGAGTCCGTCGAGCGCCTGCTCGATGGTCGCCAGCGGCGTGCGAAGGTCGTGCGAGACAGTCTGGATCACTGCGGTCTTGGCGGCGTCGCTTCGCCGCAACGTTTCGGCCTCGAGCGCTTCTCGGGCCAGCGTCTCCCGTTCGATTGCGACGCCGATGAGCGAAGCGATCGCCGGCAGAAGGCGCCGCTTGGTCGCCAGCGCCGGCTCCTCGCTTTCCGGTGTGACGAGAACGCCGATCACTCGCCCCTCGACCGTGAGCGGATGGGGCGACTCGTGCGCCGCCACCCGCGGCCGGTCGCCCAGCACGATTCGGACCGACGAGACACTCAGAACGGCCGCGGTCCGCTCCTCGATTCGGCCGATCCCTTCCTCGGGCTCCGCTCCTCGAAGGAGGTCGGCTGCCATGTCGGCGAGGAGCGCGGCCTCCCGCTCACGCTGCTCCGCCTCCGCCCTGCGCGCGCGGTACCTCGACGCCAGCGTGCCGACGACGATCGCCGTGACCACGTACACGACGAGCGCGAACCAGTTCTTCCGGTCCGCGAGCGTGAACGTGTAGAGCGGCTCAAGGAACAGGAAGTTGAACGCGAGCATGCTCGCGATCGCGACGGGGACCGCGAGGACGGGGCCCCAGAAGATCGCGATGGGAAGGACGGCGAAGATGTAGAGGACACCGAGGCTGAGGACCGGGGCGTAGTCGTCGAACAGCTCGATTGCGAGCGAGACGACGGCGACGGCGAGCGCGCCCGCTCCCACGCCGGCGAGCCACGAGCGCCGCGTGCGCGAACCCCATGACATCGGCGAACAGCGTACGCCTGTCGGCGGAGCGGAGCTCAGTCCATGCGGTACGGAACGCTGACGAGGATCACACGCGGCTCGAAGAGGAGGAGGCGCTTGATGTACAGGGCGCGCTGGTTGTGCAGCGACCGCGAGAGACCGCTGAAGATGAGCTCGGGCATGATCGTGACGGCAACCGTCTGAGGATCCGCAGTTATTCGACGCATGTACGTCAGCAGCGGGTCCCCGATGTCGCGGAAACGCGCTTCCTCGATCTCGAGCGGGACCGGCATCTCCCGCGCGTCCCAGGCCGTTCGAATCAGATCCGCCTCCTCCGTGTCGAAGGCGAAGAACACTGCGCGCGTGTCCTCGATCCCGAGCGTGCCCGCGTAGTTCGTCGCGCGCATCGACGCCGCGTGCGCTCCGGAGACGAGGATGCGGCAGACGGCATGTCGCGGGGCTTCCCAGCTCCGATCGGAGGCGATGACGGGCACGTCCGTGATCACCACACCGGGCTCCCTCAGGAGTCGAAGCTTCAGCGAGAACTCGGTTCGGCGGAGCGCCTTGGTCAGAGACCTGTGACGGAAATGCTCCGGGACGATCATCGTCACGAACTGTGACTCGCCGCGGGGAAGGGCCCACAGGTAGTCGATCACCGCGTCGACCCGGCCGTCTTCCGGGTTCACGATCTCGAGGTCAGGGGACATTCCGGTGAACTGACGGAAACGCGGAAGAATGCCAGGGTCGGTTCGCGATCCGGGAACGTGGATCGCGTGGAAGTCGTCGCCGGCGACCCGGCGCGCGTACCACACTGCTTCCTCCAGGGCGGCGTCGAACGACTCGACGTAGAGGACGACCTTGTTCGTCGCAGGCGGTGCGGCAGCCACGGCGGCGGCGCCTGCACGCAGTCGCCGCACGA
The DNA here is from genome assembly GCA_963776555.1 of uncultured Gaiellaceae bacterium. Lineage (GTDB taxonomy): Bacteria > Actinomycetota > Thermoleophilia > Gaiellales > Gaiellaceae > GMQP-bins7. The sequence continues at coordinate 9,635 of CAVZNK010000028.1, forward strand.
CCTTGCTGTAGTGCCGCCGGACCCCGTAGAAGCACGCGATCAGGATCGGGATCGCGACGATGACAGCCCATGCTCCCTCGGTGAATTTCGACTCGACGACAACGATGGCGACGAGGCCGGTCGCAACGGCGCCGGCGCCGTTCACCACCGCGCGCCAGCGCCATCCCGGCTCCTCTCGCCGCAGCCAGTGCTTCACCATCCCCGCCTGCGAGATCGTGAACGCGGTGAACACGCCGATCACGTACAGGTGGATGAGGGCGATGACGTCGGCCTTGAAGGCCCAGATCAGGAGGGCTGCGATGCCCGAGAGGACGACGATCCCGTTCGAGTAGACGAGCCTGTCGCCGAGGTTGACGAACTGGCGAGGAAAGAAGCGGTCGCGAGCGAGGACAGCCGCCAGGCGCGGGAATCCCTGGTACGACGTGTTCGCGGCGAGGATCAGAATCGCAAAGGTCAGCGCCTGCACGGCGTAGTAGAGGAAGGACGTCGCCGACGACGCAGGGAAGATCGCGCGCGCGAGCTCCGAGATCACCGAGACGCTTGCGCTCGGTGCCGCGTTCATCGCCACTGCTAGGTAGGAGACGCCGAGGAAGAGCGATATCGCGATTGCACCCATCGCGACAAGCGTCAGCGCAGCATTGCGTCCCTTCGGACGCCGGAACGCGCCGACCCCATTCGAGATCGCCTCGACGCCCGTCAGTGCCGCAGATCCGGAAGCGAACGCCTGGAGGACCACGAAAACGCCGGCGACGGCCGCTGCCCCGGCGGCCAGCGGGTTCGGCACGTCGGCCTGTGGGCACGTCCCGTCGACGCACTTGCCGACGCCCGTCGCGATCATGACGAACATGACGGCGACAAAGCCATACGTCGGGAGCGCGAAGAGCACGCCGGACTCGCGTACGCCGCGGAGGTTGACGAGGGTCAGCAGCACCACGAAGCCGAGCGAGATTCCGACCTTGTGTGGCGCGAGGGAGGGCGCCGCAGAGGTGAGTGCGAGCACTCCGGCTGTCACGGACACGGCGACCGTGAGGACGTAGTCGACGAGAAGCGCCGCGGCGGCGATGAGGCTCGGGAGCGTCCCCAGGTTGTCCTTCGCCACGACGTAGGCGCCGCCGCTCGTCTCGTATGCCTGCACCGTCTGCGTGTACGAGAGGACGACGATCGCAAGGACGATCGCGATCGCGATCGAGATGGGTAGCACGAGGTCGAGTGCCGTGACCGACACGGCAACCAGGACGACCATCGCTGCCTCCGTCGCGTAAGCGACGGAGGACAGCGGGTCCGACGCGAAGATGGGAAGCGCGAGCGTCTTCGAGATGAGCGTGTCGTCCATCTCGCCGGACGCTCTCGGGCGTCCAACGAGGACCCGCTTTGCGACCTCGAATCTTTCGGAAGGCGTCTTCGGAGTCGGTGGGGGCTTGCGCGTTTCCGTCAGTGGGCCAATGGTCGCGTGCCGAGTTGCCGACGCTACAGCGCTGGCACAACCTGTGTCCAATCCTTAGATCTCGTTTGGACCGGCTCGCCTACCGTCGGGACCGTGGCCACCAAAGTGTCTCCTCGCAAGCTCCAGGTTGAGCGGGGCTACCGTCGCATGCTGGTGCCGCTGGACCCTCGGCCGGAGTCTTTCGGTGCGCTCGAGATCGCCTGCCGGCTCGCGGCGGAAACACACGCGAAGATCACTGCGATCGCGGTCATCGAGGTCCCGGCGCTGCTTCCGCTCGATGCGCACCTGTCGGACGAGGAGGAGCAAGCACGACGCCTCCTCGAACGGGCCGGAGCCACCGGAGACTCGTACGGAGTGAGGGTTGTGCCGAAGGTCGTGCGTGGGCGTGACGCTGCCGCGGCGATCGTCGAGCAGGTTGCGTCCGACGGAGCCGAATTGGTCGTGATCGGGGCGCCGCGAGCAGAGCTTGCGGAGTCGCCTCGTCACCTCGCACCGTCAACTCTCTTGCGTGTTCTCAAAGGTGCGCGCTGTCGGGTGATGGTCGTGTCGTCTCCCGCCCGCGAGGCGGCCTAGCTGGGTAGCGGCCCGCGGGAGTCGCCGCGGGCCGCTACCGAACCGCTACTCGTCGCCTGTCGTCGCGCCGGCGAGCGAGGCGGATCCGACCCCTGCGTGCTCGACGGCCCAGTCGAGGGCGTAGTCGGCGACCTCTTCCCAGCCCGGCGCGCCGGGGAAGTGCGGTCGTCCTGTGAACTCCTTGAACTCGGTGATCGCGCTCGACTTCTCGTACTTCTCCGCGTTGTGCCGGCTGGCCTTCGCCGGGACGATGTGATCCTCGTCGAAGGCGATGAGGAGCAGCGGAGCGCGTTCGTCCCGCTCGAAGTCGACCTCCGTGATCGGGTGCCGGTGGAGATTGGCGAACGCGATGTCGAAGAGCACGCTCGCGGCCGCGGGCACGTGGTAGCGCCTGTAGATCTCGTCCGACTCCTCCTGGCTCAGCGTGTTCGCGAAGGCGTAGTGGAACTGCTTCTCGTCGAGCGGGATCGCCTTCCCGCGGTTGAAGGGATTCCCGAGCACCGGTGACGACGCCTTGAGCGTCGAGAGCGGCAGGTCGAGGACACCCTTCACGGTCGCCGACGCGATGCCGACGGCGGCCGAGCCGAGGCCGCGATCCACGAGCACCTGGGTGATCGCTCCGCCGATCGAGTGCCCGATGATGATCGGCGGCGACTCGAGCCCGCGGACGAATTCGTCGTAGTAGTCGATGACCTGGTCGAGCTCGAGCTCCGCGATCGGCGACGGATCGCGGTTGAGCTCCTCGACCTCGACCTCCAGGCCGGGCCAGGCCGGGGCGATGACGGTGTGACCTCGCTCCTGGTAGCGCGAGGCCCAGTGCTCCCAGCTGCGCGGCGTCATCCACAAGCCGTGGATGAAGACGATGGTCTCGGGGGCGGTTGACATGACGCTCCTTCCTCCCGGGTGTGCTGCGGCACGGCCACGCTACAGCAGGCGATCGTCTCGGTCTCGTAGCCTTGTGGTGTGAACGTCCTCGGTGGCGAGCTCGAGCCGTGCTCGATGGATCCGCTGACCGGGTTCTTCCGCGACGGCCACTGTCGCACGGAGGGCCGCGACCCCGGCTTCCACGCCGTCTGCGCCGTGATGACGGAGGAGTTCCTCGAGTTCTCGGTCTCCGCCGGGAACGACCTCGTGACGCCGCAGCCGCAGTGGCTGTTCCCCGGCCTGACGTCAGGCGACCGCTGGTGCGTCGTCGCCGCACGCTGGCAGGAGGCGCTCGAGGCCGGGGTCGCGCCGCCGGTCGTCCTCGAGGCGACGCACGCCTCGGCGCTCGAGTTCGTCGCGTTTTCGGACCTCGAGGCTCACGCCTTCGACGGCTACTAGGAGGGTTTGACGAAACGCTCTCGCAGGTCGCTCAAAAGGATGAGCGCGAGGTCGAGAACGAACAGGGCGATGGCTATGTCGTTGGCGACGGGTGCCCATCCAGCGGTCGGAAACAGCTGGTTTGCAGCCCAGAACAGAAACGCGGCGCTCAGCAGGACTCGCTTGAGGAGATCAAGAGGTTGCGGCGTCCATGTGGCGTGGAAGGCGAGACAGGCAAGCGCAATCGCGATAAGTGGAAGCGCCGATACGACCCTGCGAGCATCGCTCTCGCGGAAGCCCTGCGACGTATCGAGGCCGAGCAGAACGACGCTGCTCACCAATGCGAGCGCCAGCAAGAGAGCCGTGACGACTCGCATGGGCCGAACGTTA
>CAVZNK010000029.1:0-44104 GCA_963776555.1 uncultured Gaiellaceae bacterium
CCGTTGCCCGGAACCCTAGAGCTCGCGACCTTCCCGAACCCGCCTCCTACGCTCAGGCGAGCCCCATCCCGTCGTCGCTCTTCGGACTACTCGGGGATCCGGCCCTCCAGGATCGCGGCCAGGCGGGACGCGTCGATGTTCCCGCCCGAGACGATGCAGACGATGCGGCGTCCCTCACCCGCGAGCCCGGCCAGCGCCGCGGCGACGGGAAGGCCCGCGGCTCCTTCGCCCACGACGCGCGCGCGCTCGACGAGGGTGCGCACCCCGGCCGCGGCGTCGGCGAGCGAGATGGCGAAGGCGTCCGTGACCAGCGGCTCGGCGAGGCCCCACATCTTCGGCAGGAGCGCCCCCGAGCCCGCGCCGTCGATGAAGGAGACCGTGTACTCGATCGCCACGGGCTCCCGGCCGTTCCGGATCGCGGCGGTCACCGGCGCGCCCGTCTCGGGCTCGCAGACGAAGACGTCGACCTCGGGACGGAGCGCCTTCACCGCGCTCGCGATCCCGGTGGTCAGGCCGCCGCCGCCCCACGGGATCAGCACCGCGTCGAAGTCCTCGAGGTCCTCCGCGAGCTCGAGGCCCGCAGTTCCGTTCCCGGCGATCACCGCGTCGTCCTGGACGGGATGGACGAAGTGACCGTCGACCCCGTCCATTCCGCCCGCCTCCATCGCGGCCCACCACTCGTCCCACGTGACGCGCACGATCCGTCCGCCGAGGCGCTCGACGGCGGCGAGCTTCGTGGCAGCCGCGTTGTGCGGAGCGACGATCGTGGCCGGAACTCCGACCTCGCGCGCCATCCAGGCGACGCCCTGGGCCATGTTCCCCGTGCTCGTCGTCACGAGCCCGCGGGCGACCTCCTCCCGCGACGCGCTCAGCACGGCGTTCGCGGCCCCGCGGATCTTGAACGAGCCGATGGGCTGGAGGTTCTCGAGCTTGAGCCAGATCTCGGCCGGCGCGTCGTCGATGCGTAGCTTGACGAGGGGCGTGCGGGCTGCCGTTCCGGCGATGCGCTCGCGCGCGGCCTCGATGTCGGCGAGCGGGATCAGAACGGGGCCTCGACGCCGACCCCGCGCTCGCGCGCGCGGCGCACGATGAGCTCGGCCGACGCGAGGTCCTCGACCGCGATGCCCAGCGACTCGAAGATCGTGAGCTCGTCCTCGTGCTCGCGTCCCGGATGCATGCCCGCCAGCACCTCCCCGAGCTCCGCCTTGATGTGGTCGGGGCCGACGGCTCCTTCCGACGCGGCGATGATGTAGTCGCCCGCCTCGTTGAGGCATGACTCACGCAGATCGGTGAAGAACGAGGCGCCGGCGACCGTGTCGGTGTCGAGCTCCCGCGTCGTCGGGAAGCCCGAGCCGACGGCGTTGATGTGGGCGCCTCGCGCGAGCCAGCGCTTCTCGACGATCGGCTCTCTCGCCGCGGTCGTCGTGCACACGACTTCGGCGCCGAAGAGCGCCGAGTCCACAGACGGGGAGACGGTCGCGCCGACGTTCCCGGCGAGCTCTTCCGCCTTCTCCAGGTTGCGCGACCAGATCCGGATCTCCGGGTCGTCGAGCACGGCTCGCATCGCGTGCACGTGTCCGCGCGCCTGGGCGCCGGAGCCGAGGATCGCGACCCGCTGGGCGTCGGGTCGCGCGAGCGCGCGGGTCGCGACGGCGGAAACGGCGGCGGTCCGGATCTCCGTGATCGGCGACGCGTTCATGATCGCGAGCAGCTCGCCGGTCTCCCCGTCGTGCAGGAGCACGCCGCCCATGTGCGTGTCGAGGCCGCGCGACGGGTTGGTCGGGACGATGACGATCTCCTTCAGCCCGTACGCCTGCGTCGGCGATCCGCGATAGGCGGGCATGAGGCCGAGCAGCGTGTCCGCTCCGTCCGGCCGCGCGATCGAACGGAGCGGGTTGTAGAGCTCGCCGCGCGCGAGCGAGGCGAGCACCTCCTCCATCGCCTCCACACACGACGGCATGTCCAGCAGCTCCCGCACGTCGTGCTCCGACAACACAATCACGGGAACAACCCTCGCAGATCGGCATGCTCGTCGGCACCGAGGTGCAGCGAGAGCGCCTCGCGAACCGGCTCCAGCTGCTCGGCGCGGGTCGGCCCGACGACGACAGCGGTCACCTCGGGCACACCGAGGAGCCACGCGAGCGCGAGTGTGGCCATCGAGACACCGCGCTCCTCGGCCTTCGCCTCGAACGCCTCGAGGGCATCGAAGACTGCGTCGGTCTCGTACTTCCGGTAGCCGGCGGGTCGCTGGGTCATCCGCGAGCCCTCGGGGTAGTCGGCGCCACGGCGGTAGCGGCCCGTGAGCCAGCCGCCCGCGAGCGGCCCGAATGCCTCGTACCCGAGCCCGCGCTCGTGACAGACGGGGAAGAGGGAGTCGGCGTCGTCCAGCTCGAGCAGCGAGAACGAGTTCTGCACCCATTCGTAGCGAGTGAGACCTTCGAGCTCCGAGATCTCGATCGCCTCTGCGAGCTGCTCGGCGCCGAAGTTGGACGCTCCGATCGCGCCGATCGTCCCGACACCGACGAGCTCTTGGAGCGTCCCGAGCGTCTCCTCGTGCGGTGTATCGGGATCGACGTCGTGCGCCATGTACAGCGGAATCCGCTCGAGTCCGAGCCGCCGCAGGCTCGACTCGACCTGCCGCCGGATCCGCTGACCTGAGAGGCCGTGATCCGCGCCGGCTTCCATCGGGTTGAACGTCTTCGTCTCGATCGTGATCGCGTCACGCACCGCACTGCCCTTCGTCGCGAGCCACTCGCCGATCCACGTCTCGCTGCGCCCGCCGCCGTACGCGTCCGCCGTGTCGAATGTGGTGATCCCGAGATCCCAGGCCGTGTCCATGATCCGGGGCGCCTCGTCGCGCGGGATCCCCTGCCCGAAGAAGGCCGGTGACGAGCCGACGCCGCCGAAGTTGCCACAGCCGAGAATGATCCGGGTGACCGAGACACCGCTCCGGCCGAGCTCCCGCGTCTCCATCTAGGCGGGTCCGGGGGCCGGGAGAGGAGGTCGCACCGAGATGCGCGAGAGCACGATCACGCCGAGGAGCGGTCCGAACGCGCAGACGACGAACACGCCGTCGTAGCCGACCGCCGACGCCACCGCACCGAGGCAGAGAGCCCCGACGAGGAAGCCGAGCTCCGTGAACGCGCTGAACGTGCCGACGACCGAGCTGCGCTCGCTCGCCGGCCCTGCGTTCACGGCGAGCGTCATCAGGGAGGGGAAGGCGAGCGCATGCCCGACCCCGACGACGACGGTTCCGGCGAAGAGTCCGGCAGGAACGTTCCACAGGCCGATTGCGAACAGCCCGGCGGCGATCAGCGTAAGCGCGATTCGGGACGTGCGCTTCGGACCGAGCCGGTCGGGCACCTGCCGGGCGAGGACGCGCGTCATGACGACGACCGCCGAGAACACGAGGAACACCGAGCCTGCGCCGTCCAGCCCGAGGTCCCGTGCGTAGAGCGCGCCGAACGTCCCGAGGCCCGCGAAGCCGAGGACGACGAACGCGAGCACGACACCCGGCCCGATCGCCGCAGGGTGCAGGAGCCTGGCGGGTGCGGCGTTGCGGCGGGCGGCGTCCCGCGGCGGCGCCGTCTCCGGAAGCGCGAATCCGAGCAGGCCAGCAGTGAGGCAGCACGAGGCGGCGAGCAGCCACACGGCGTCGTAGCGGGAGTCTCCGAGGACGAGCTCGCCGAGCAGCGGGCCGAGCGCAAGGCCGCCCCAGAGGCCGAGGCTGAAGATGCTCAGCGCCTCGCCGCGCCGGTGCTCCGGTGCGAGGTCGGTCACGATCGTCGCCGCACCGACGAGGGCCATCGCCTCGCCGGCGCCCGTCAGGAGCCGCAGCACGACGAGGAGCGCGAGCGAGTCCGCGACGACATACCCGGCGACCGTCAGCGCAGCGAGCATGCCGCCAACGATGACGAGGATCCGCCGGCCGTTCAGGTCCGCATACCGTCCCGCGAGCGGCTGGCAGACGAGCACCATCGGGCTGACGGCTGCGACCGCAACTGCCACGCCGAAGCTCCCGACGCCGAGCCTGTCGTCCGCGTAGACGGGGACGATCGCGAGGAGCATGCCGACGGACATGCAGAGGGCGAACTCCGCGAGCATCGTGAGGACGAACGGCTTCGTCAGGACCCGGTCCGGCTGCATCGTCCGATCCAAGCACATCACGTCGGAATCGCCTCTCGACAGGAACGGCCTGTGCCGAGCCGAACCAGTGCGCGATGCGTCGGCACGACCCAGACGAACGAGCGCAAGCGCGCCGGGAAGCAGCGCCCGCGGCGATCTTGGTGCTCGTCGTGTTCGTCGCGCTCGCCCTCATCAGCCGATCCCAGGCTTGGGAGTTGCTCGGGCTCCCGTGGTGGATCTGGCTCCTTCTCGGAGCTCCTGCACTGCTGCTTGCGATCGATCTCCTGCTCGCGGTCCGGGGCCGCGGCCTGGTTGGAACGCGCCCGGCGGCGCTCGCGCTGCTCGGCCTGCTCGTCGCCGGGAACTTCGTCGCGCTCGGAATCCTCGTCGCGGGCCTCGTGACCTCCAGCACCGCTGATCTCAGCGGAGGAGAGATCCTGTTGACGGGGTTCGCGATCTACGCGTCCGACGTCCTCGTGTTCGGCCTGATCTTCTGGGAGCTCGAGGCGGGCGGGCCGGTCGCTCGGCAACGTGCCCACGAGCGCCCTGTGCCCGACCTCCGCTTTCCGCAGGACGACGCCGGGATGCGGTCATGGAAGCCGCAGGTCTGGGACTACCTCTACGTCTCTCTGACGAACTCCATCGCGTTCAGCCCCACGGACACGATGCCGATGTCGCTGCGGGCGAAGGGGCTGATGGGCCTGGAGTCGTTCATCGCGGCCGCCACGATCCTGCTCGTGGCGGCCCGTGCCGTTAACGTGCTCGGGTCGTGAGCAACGCTCGCCTTCGGCTCGCGTTCGCCAGGAAACGGGTGAACGGAAACAATGTTTCCTCCTGCGACGCCCCCTTCTTCTTGGGATCGTGGGGAACCTCCCGGTTCCCCACGCCCCTCCACGCTCACAGGCCACCTAGGGTTGTCCTGTGAGCGACGCTCCCCGGATCAGCCTGCAGGAGCTCCAGCTTGCGGCGCGGAACCACGGGATCCCGCTCGAGGCGCTGCGCTGGGAGATCACACCCGTCGGGCTCCACTACCTCCTCACGCACTTCGACATCCCCGAGGTCGACACGTCGACGTGGCGTCTCGAGGTCGGCGGCCTAGTCGACCGGGAGCTCTCGCTCTCGCTCGACGACCTGCGCGCTCGGCCGTCGCGGGAGGTCGCCGTGACGATGGAGTGCGCCGGGAACGGTCGCGCGCACGTCGAGCCGCACGTCGTGAGCCAGCCGTGGCTGCTGGAGGCGGTCGGCACCGCCCGCTGGCGCGGGGTCACCGTCGCCGGCGTGCTGGCCGACGCGGGCGTGCAGGACGACGCGGTCGAGGTTCTCTTCACCGGGCTCGATCGCGGTGTCGATGGTGGGGAAACGCAGGCGTACGAGCGGAGCGTGGCGCTCGCCGAGCTGCTCGCGGGTGACGCGATCCTCGCGTACGAGGTGAACGGCGTTCCACTGCCACCCCAGCACGGGTATCCGCTCCGCCTCGTCGTGCCAGGGTGGTACGGGATGACGAGCGTGAAGTGGCTCGCGCGCATGACCCTGCTCGAGGAGCCGTTCGACGGGTACCAGATGCGTCACGCCTACCGGGTGCGCCGCGACGAGGACGACCCGGGCGAGCCGATCACGACGATCGCGCCGCGCTCGCTGATGGTTCCGCCGGGCATTCCCGACTTCCTCACCCGCGCCCGAGTGGTCACGGCCGGCCCGTGCGAGCTCATCGGGCGGGCGTGGTCGGGCGCCGCCGAGATCGTGGCGGTGGACATCTCCGTCGACGGCGGATCCACCTGGGCGAGCGCGGAGCTCGGACCGGACACGCTCGGTCGCTGGGCTTGGCGCTCGTGGCGCTTCGAGTGGGACGCACGCCCCGGCGAGTACGAGCTCTGCTGCAGGGCGCGCGACGCGTCCGGCAGCGAGCAACCGCTCGAGGCGCCCTGGAACCTCGGCGGCTACGTCAACAACGCCGTCCAGCGAGTCCCCGTCACGGTCGAGTAGAAGCCGGCGAGCCGGCTCGCGTCCGTGACCTATCGTGTCGGCGTGTCTGGGCGGATGACACTCGGCGCGGTGCTCGCCGCGGGCGTCGTCGCCGCGACGGCTCACGGCGGCTCGACGACGACTGCCACGCTGCGCTTGGACGGGGCGCCGTTTCGCCCTGAGCTCGCGCTCACGTCCGCCCAGCAGCAGCGGGGGCTGATGTTCAGGAAGCGAGCGCCGAAGGACGGGATGCTGTTCGTCTTCCCGCTCGCGACTCGCGGCGGGTTCTGGATGAAGAGCACGCTCGTCCCGCTGAAGATCGTCTTCTTCGACTCGCGCGGGCGCGTCGTGCGCACGTTCCTGATGACTCCTTGCCTCGAGGATCCGTGTCACATCTACGACCCCGGCAAGCTGTACCGGTACGCGCTCGAGCTCCCGGCGACGGATGCGCGCCGGGCTCGAACACTCGGCCCTCCGGCGGCACTCAGGGCGCTCGTCTCCCGAGCGGGGTGACATGGAGCGCAGGCCACTCGGGGAGGCCCGCGCGAGGGGGCGCCGGCGAATGCGTCACGCCGTCGCGGCGTCGTCGCGCTCGCGTTGCTCGCAGTCTCCGCGGGCGCCGCGTCCTCCGGACGGCCAGTCGTCGTGATCGACCCGGGGCATGACCTGCGCGCGAACTCCGAGACGGAGCCGATCGGCCCGGGCTCCTCCACGCGGAAGATCAAGGACGGCGGCGGGACGCACGGGGTCGTGAGCGGACTGCGCGAAGCGGATCTCAACCTCGCCGTGTCCCTGCGCCTGCGCGAGCTGCTCGAGCGAGCCGGGATCGAGGTCGTGATGACGAGAGCGCGGACGGCCGGTACGAGCATCGGCAACGTCGCCCGCGCGCGAATCGCGAACCGAGCGCGGGCGCGCCTGTTCCTGCGGGTTCATGCCGACGGGTCCACCGACCCCTCGGTGCGCGGGACGCACACGCTCTACCCCGCGTATCGCCGTGGCTGGACCGACGACGTCTATGCGCAGAGCAGGCGGGCGGCCGGGATCGTGCAGCGTGCGCTGCGCTCCTCGCTCGGCTTCCCGGATCGGGGTCTTCAGGAGCGGTCCGACTTCACGGGGTTCAACTGGGCGAACGTGCCCGTGATCCTCGTGGAGATGGGGTTCATGACGAACCCGACCGAGGATCGGCTGCTCGCGACACGCGCATACCAGCGTCGAGCTGCGGTCGGCCTCTGCCGCGGCACGCTGCGGTTCCTGGGCCGCCCGGTGAGCGCCTGCGGCTGAGCGGAGTGGCTGTCATCGTTCGGGCGTGGCGATCCGCATCGACTCTTCCCTGGACGGAATCGACTGGGAGCTGGCCAAGGCCGACCTCGCGGCGGACCGATTCGACAACGGCCGGAGCGCCGGCGCCTTACGGCGCTCGTTCGAGCAGTCGCAGCATGTCGCCTTCGCGCGGGACGGCGACCGTGTGGTCGGCATGGCCCGACTCCTCTCGGACGGCGTGTGCAACGCGTACCTGGTCGACGTGTGGACGGCGTCCGCCTATCGCCGGCAGGGGATCGCGTCGGCGATGATCCGGGCGCTGCTCGACGAGGTGCCGGGCCAGCACGTCGGGCTGCAGACGGACGATGCACAGGAGCTCTACCGCTCGCTCGGATTCGAGCCGCAGCCAGAGTTCTGGTCGCTCGTCGTCGGCTCGTGGCTCGACAACGACGCCAATCGCTGAGCGCGAACGACCCGACCAATGGGGGGTGTACAGCGGCCGAATCGATTCTTAATGTGAGCCGATGCTGCGCGGACGGAAGCGAACACTCGGTGCCGCCCTCGGTGCCCTGACGATCACCGCGGTGTTGGTCGTTGCCGGAAGCTCGGCCGCCGCGGCGGGCGGCAAGCCGGACCGCGGGTCCGTTCTCGCCTACTGGACGCCAGAGCGGGTCGCGCACGCGGTTCCGCGCGAGGTGTCGCCGAAGAACTTCAAGCCGCAGGTCGGCAAGCCGGGCGGCGGCGGGGGAGGCGGCGGAGGCGGCGGCACGACCGTCACCGGCGCCGCTTGGGCGGGTGGCGGCAAGGTAAAGCAGACGACCGGCAAGGTGCTGTTCACGATGGCCGGCGTCGACTACGTCTGCTCCGGCTCGGTCGCAACGGACACGAGCACGTCGACGTCGCTGATCCTGACCGCAGGGCACTGCGTCTACGACGAGACGAACCACGCGTTCGCGACGAACTGGATGTTCGTGCCGGACTACGAGGACGGCGGCTCGATCGTCACGAACACGAACGGAACGCACAGCTTCACGTGCGACACGACCCCGTATGGCTGCTGGACGGCCGCGGCGCTCGTTACGACGACGGCGTGGGCGAACGGTGGCGCCAGTCTCGCCGGCTTCAACAACGATTACGCGTTCGCCGTCGTCGGTCCCGGCGGAAGGACGGACCAGAGCGTGCAGCTCGACGCGAGCGTCGGCGGCGGCAACCCGGTGGCGTTCAATCAGAGCCACCCGGCGCAGGTCTACTCCTTCGGTTATCCGCAGGCGTCGCCGTACGACGGCCAGAAGCTCATCTACTGCGCCGGAATGGACATCGCCGACACCTGGGGTGGAACGAGCGACTTCGGCCTCAACTGCAACATGACGGGCGGGTCGTCGGGCGGCCCCTGGTATGTCGGGTTCAACGGGACCACCGGCACGGGATCGCTCAACTCGGTGAACAGCTTCAAGTACACGTCCGGTAGGTTCACGAAGTACATGTGGGGGCCGTATTTCGGCGCGTACACACAGCGGACGTACAACGCCGCCAAGAGCGCGTCCTCGAACACCCTCGTCCCCTAGTACTAGCGCCAGCGCTTCCGTCCGCGGCGCGCGTCCGTGCTGGACAGAATCCGCCCGACGCATCGATGCCGCTCACGCAGTACTACACCGCCACGACGCTCGACGGCTTCATCGCCGACCCGGACGACTCGCTCGAGTGGCTCTTCTCGCGCAAGCAGGATCACGACGGACCGCTGAACTACGGAGCGTTCATCGCCGACGTGGGCGCGCTCGCGATGGGCTCGACGACGTACGAGTGGGTCATCGACCACGAGTTCTCCGGCAAGCCGCGCGAGGAGTGGAAGTGGCCGTACGACGAACCGTGCTGGGTGTTCACGCACCGCGAGCTCGCCGTCATCCCCGCCGCGGACATCACGTTCACGAGCGCGGCCGTCCCGTCGGTCCACGAGCAGATGGTGGCTGCCGCGGGCGGGAAGAACGTCTGGATCGTCGGTGGCGGCGACCTCGCAGGTCAGTTCGCGGATGCGGGGCTCCTCGACGAGGTCATCGTGTACGTCGCGCCGGTGACGCTCGGCGCGGGGAAGCCGCTCCTACCGCGGAGGATCGAGCTGCGCCTCGAGGAGACCGCGCGAAACCGCGACTTCGTCTGCTCGCGCTTTACCGTCGTGAAGCCGTAGCCGGCTAGCGCCAGGCGACCGAGACGACCTCGATCGGCTGCTCGACACCCTTCAGCGCCTGCGACCGCGGCTCCGACAGGCGATAGCGCGTGCCGACTCCGTCGAGCGTCTCGACGCTCACGAGGATCTCGCCCGCGCTCGCGGCCGCACCCACACGTGAGGCGACGTGCACGCCTTGCCCACCGTAGTCACCCTCGGTGCGGAAGGCGCCGCCAGCATGCGCGCCGATGCGGACGTCTGGTGCGACGATCTCGGCGGCGAGCGCGCGCTGGATCGCGACCGCGGCTTCGATCGCCGCCTTCGGGTTCTCGAAGGACACGAAGAAGCCGTCCCCGGTTTGCTTCACGATCTCGCCGCCTGCCTCGGCGACCGACTCGCGGACGAGCTCGTCGTGGCGCGCGAGCAGGCGCTTCCACTTGTCGTCTCCGAGCGTCTCCAGGAGTCTCGTCGAGTCGACGATGTCCGTGAAGAGGAATGTGCGCCTGGTCGCGGTCTTCCCGAGGAGCTCGTTCGCCCGTGCAGCCTCGGGTCGCGCGCCGAGGCGCTCGAAGGTCGCGAACGCCCCCTCGAGCTCGGCCGTCCCCGCGTGCTCATCGCCCGACCGCGTGTACGCGATGCCGAGGAGCATCCGAGCACGAGCCGTCTCGTACGGGGCTCCGACACGTTGCCATTCGTCGCGTGCCCGCTGCAGCGCCGCGATCGCCGCCGGCCAGTCCTTCTCGGCGGTCAGGATCTGCCCGCGTGCGAAGTGGATCGTCGCGTCGAACGCGTCCGCTCGGCGGTTGCCGATCTTGTACGAGTCGACGATCTCCTCGGCCTCGTCGGTGGCCGCTCGCGCCGTCTTGACGTCACCCGCGGCGATCGCGATCTCCACCTGGGCGGGGAGCCGGCGGAGGCGGTACAACGGGTCGACCGACTCCTGCAACGTGCGCGTGATCCCGGCGACGGCGGCGTCGACCTTGCCCTCCGCGAGGCGGAGGAGCGAGAGCCCCGGCTGCGGCTCGCGGCCCATCTCGTCGGACACCCGGTAGGCCTCCTCGGCGCCCTCGAAGTCGCCGCGCTGGCGCCGGATCTCGCCGATCTCGTAGTGGCCGCTCGCGGTGATGGAGCGGTCGAAGTCGTGGAGCTCCTCGCAGGCTTCGAGCGCCTGGGCCTCCGCAGCGGGCCAGTCTCCGCGGAGCCGGAGCACCTCCGCGCGGTGGATGCGACAGGCGCCCGGAAAGCCGCTCACGTCGAGCTTGTCGCAGAAGCGGTTGGCGGTCTCGGTCCACTCGGACGCACGCCGGAAGTCCCCGAGGTCCCTGCAGGAGCTGATCGTGATGCAGTACACGAGCCCGGCCGAGTGCGCGCGGAGGTCGCCGCACATCGCCGACGCCGTCGCCTCGTCGAGGAGCGCGAGCCCTTCGTCGATCCGCCCGCCCTTGATGAAGGATCGCCCTTTCCCGGAGAGAGCGAGCATCTGCACGTCCCGGTCGCCGACACGCTTCGCGAGCTCCCACGCGGCGTCGAACCGCTCGACCGCCTTGTCGAGGTCGCCCTCGGCGAACATCGCCTTCAGGGCGTGGATGAGGAGCATCCGGCCGTGCTCGGGCGCCTCCGGGAGCTCCGCAAGGAGGCGTTCCGCGTTCGCGAGCCAGCCGCCTGCGACGGCGAACGACCCGCGCCCGTCGTGGTCCCACGAGAGCGTCAACGCCATGCGCGCCGCGCCGAGCTCGTCGTTCTCGCCCGTGTAGCCCGCGTACGCGCGCTCGCGCAGCGCGATCGCCTCGTCGGGCTTTCCGCTCCACCACGCGGCTTCGCCGTAGTTCTCGAGGTCTGACGGTGTCAGCTCGGCGTCGCCGACGGCGGTATAGGCGCCGTAAGCAGCGCGCCATGCTTGGCGCCCCGCTGCGGCCCGTGCCTCAACGAGCGCGTCGATGACCTGCGACATGCTCAGCATTGTCGCCGTCTGCGGCGGGTTCGGCAATGCGGCTACCCGTACCACCCCGCGTGAGCTCCTCGCGAACGCGTGGCGCGACCTCACGGCCGAGGAGCTCGATCGAGCGGAGGATCCCGTCGTGAGGGATGCCGCCGATCGTGAACTGGAGCATGAACCGCTCGTGGCCGAAGATCTCGTGCTGGAACAGGATCTTGTCGACCACGTCCTCCGGCGTGCCCACGAAGTTGGCGCCGCGCAGCGACGCTGCGGCGTCGTAGTCCTGACGTGACATCGGCGGCCAGCCGCGCTCCTGGCCGATCCTGTTCATTGCGCCGGCGACGTACGGGAACGAGTCGTCGAGCGCCTGTTGTCGCGTCTCCGCGATGTACCCGTGCGAGTTGATGCTGAGCTGCGGAGGCTCGTGGCCGGCCTGTTCGGCGCCCCGCCGGTGCAGCTCCGCAAACGGCCGGAACCGCTCGGGCTCGCCGCCGATGATCGCGAGCGCCATCGGCAGGCCGAGCATGCCCGCACGCACGGCCGACTCAGGCGTGCCGCCGACCGCGACCCAGATCGGGAGGGGGTCCTGGACCGGCCGCGGGTACACGCCGTGGCCCTCTCGCGACAGGCCGGTCTCGCGCACGTGCAGCAGGAGCTCGAGCTTCTCCGCGAAGAGCGCGTCGTACTGGCGGAGGTCGTAGCCGAACAACGGGAACGACTCGATGAACGAGCCTCGGCCGACCATGATCTCCGCACGACCGCCCGAGAGGAGGTCGACGGTCGAGAAGTCCTGGAACACCCGGATGGGGTCGTCCGAGCTGAGGACGGTGACGGCGCTCGTCAGGCGGATGCGCTGCGTCCGGGCCGCGGCTGCGGCGAGCACGACGGCAGGCGTCGACACGGCGAAGTCCGGCCGGTGGTGCTCTCCGACCCCGAAGACGTCGAGGCCGACCTCGTCCGCGAGCTCGACCTCCTCCATGAGGTCGCGCAGCCGCCGCTCGGCGCCCTCCTCGCCCTGGCGCGTGTCCGCGAACGTGAAGACGCCGATCTCCATGACCGCGTTGTACCGGTCGGGAGCGTTCAGCCGCGCCGGCGCACTGCGGCCGTGATCGCGAGCGCGCTGCCCGCCGCGAACAGCACGCCGACTCCGAGGAGTCCGATTCCGATCCACAGCACCGAGTCGAGCTCCGCCCCGATGCTCATGTCGGACGAGACTCCGCGCGAGGCGTCCGCGTTCATCACGATCGCACGCCAGTCGCCGTCCTGCGGGTCCCAGTCGAGCGTCTGCTCGCCGGCCCCGGTGGCGGACGCCACCCAGAACGTCCGGGAGGCGGGCGGGGCAGACGGCTTTCCTCCCGGGCGATGCGAGTAGTTCGGGTGGCGGTCGCCGAGGTCGGTGACCTCGTCGCGCTCCACACGCGCGAGGTAGCGGTCGACGTCGGCCGCCGGCCCGATGCCGACGAAGACCGGGCGAACGCTCTCACTGCGGATGCGCACGGTGCCGAGGAAGGTGTTCAGCGCCCATTCGGCGCCGTTCGTGTCGAGCTCGGCGCTCTCCGAGACGATCGCATAGGTCGGGGTCGAGAACTCGACGCTCGGCGACATGAGGTAGCCGTCGTCGTCGCGCTGCGTCTGGTCGACGGCGATGAGGGCGCAGCCGCCGGCGAGGGAGCCGAACGCGAGGAGTCCGGTGATGACGCCGACGACGATCAGCACCACCTTCCCGACGGTGCCTCCGCCGCGGTGCTCCGGAGCCGCTGTGGCCGGCTCCTCCGCCGGCGGCGTGATTGCGGTCGCCGTCTCGATCGCTGCGCCCGCATCGCTCCCGCCCTGGTCGAGCCGGAACGGCGGATACTCGTCGCGCATCAGCAAGACGTATGCAGCGACCCGCGCGACCCAGCGGTCGAGGCCGAGGATGAAGTCGAAGAGCCCGCGCGGGTAGCGCGTCGTGAAGAGCAGCGCGACCCCGACGAAGAACACGAGGACGCCGATCAATCCCGTGTGGTAGCCGACGCCCCACACCCGGTCGTAGTCGCCGATCTTCGCGGCCGCGTACGTCCCGCCGCCGAGGAGGATCCCGACGACGATGTAGTGCGGGATCGCGAGGAGCCACCACTTGACGAGCACGAGGCCTCGCGACAGTCGCTCCGGGTACGCGACGTCGAACCGGGCCGGATAGTCGGGCACGTCGTCGAGCGTGAACGGCGGGTAGCGGTCGGTTCCGAGCGCGGCATACGAGTAGAAGGCGACGCGCCACGTCCAGCGCAGGACGCCGAGGTTGAAGTCGAAGATCCCGCGTGGGTAGCGGCCCGTGAAGAGGATCGCGAAGAACGCGATCACGGTGAGCACGAACAGCGTCAGCCACAGGAACGCGAGCACGATGTAGTGCGGGATCGCGAGCAGCCACTTCACGAGCCAGAGCCAGCGGCTCACGCCCGCGTCGAGGTCGCCCTCGATGCGGACCGGGTACGGCGGCGGACTCCACTCGCTCCTCGATGGCGCTCACTGTTACACGGTTTCCGTCAGTGGCGTGCGCGGGGAGCACATGCGCTCAGGTGGACGGTGACGACGAGCGCGACGAGGAGCACCCGGATCCAGTGCTGCCACGACGTCTCGTACGCGAGGAACGCGACCGTCCACGGGAGCGTCAGGATCCACATCAGGATCTCCGGCACGAGCGCAAGGCCGCGCAGCCAGTCGTAGGCGTCGTCGAGTGTCTCGGGCGACATGGCGAGGAGCGTCACGAAGGAGCCCCACAGCGCTGCCATCAACGCGAAGAACGCCGATCCCGGCGCCTGCATCGGCACCGACGCCGTCCTGCGCTCCGTTCTCTCGACCGCGATCTGGCTCACGGTTTCACCTCCTGTTCCAGCGCAGCGTGCCCAACAGACGGTTGGAGCGGCATCCGCAGATGACCGCGAATGCCTGCGGGGAACAACGGGTAGCCTCCCCGCCCATGAGCGACGAGACGACGAACGACACGAAGGAGCAGAAGCCCGACCACGAGCCACCGGCGGGCGCGGAGACCACGGGATCGTGGGGCCGCGGGCGCAAGGCGGTCGCGTACACGGTCACCGGGAAGTGGATCGTCCTGCGCAAGAAGGAGAAGCCGGCGGCAGAGATCTTCTCCGTCTCCTACATCGCGGACGGCGAGCGGCACGACCGTCCCGTGACGTTCGTCTTCAACGGTGGCCCCGGCGCCGCGTCTGCCTACCTCCACATGGGAGCCGTCGGGCCGCAGCGCGTCGACTTCCCGCCCGACGGGACGCTGCCGACGATGCCTCCGCGCCTCGTCGAGAACGAGTCGTCGTGGCTCGCGTTCACCGACCTCGTCTTCGTCGATCCCGTCGGCACCGGCTTCAGCCGCGTGATCGAGCCCGAGAAGAAGGGCGACGGCAAGGACGGGTCAGCCGCTGCGAAGCCCGAGGATACGCCCGATCCGAAGGAGTACTTCGGGTACAAGCGCGACCTCGAGTCGCTCTGCGAGTTCATGGGCCGCTGGCTCTCGGACAACGGCCGCTGGGGCTCGCCGGTCTTCATCGCGGGTGAGAGCTACGGCGGGTATCGCGTCGGTCGCCTCGCTCGCTCGCTGCAGGAGACGGCGGGGATCGGCCTCAACGGCGCCATCCTCATCTCACCGGCCCTCGAGATCACCGGCCTCGCGCCGACCGATTACGACGTGCTGGGCTGGATCGATCGCGTGCCCACGATGGCCGCCGCCGCGCTGCATCACGGACGTTCCCGCGCGTTCAGGAAGGGCACGTCGCTGGAGAAGGCGCTGCGCGGAGCGGAGGAGTTCGCAACGGGCGACTACACCTCGTTCCTGACCCGCGGCGCGTCGCTCCCTGCGAAGGAGCGGACGCGGATCCTCACGCTGCTTGCCGACTTCCTCGGCCTCCAGCTCGACCTGGTCGTACGCGCCGAGGGTCGCGTCGGGATGCTCACATTCGTGCGCGAGCTCCTCCGCGACGAGCGCAAGGTGCTCGGCCTGTACGACACGACCATCACCGCGACCGATCCGTTCCCCGACCGCACCGACTTCTCGTGGCCCGATCCGACGCTCTCGGGGATCAGCCCCGCGTACACGATGGCGGTGAACCGGATGCTCCGCTCGGAGATCGGCGTCCAGACCGATCGCGAGTACGCGCTCCTGTCGTACGAGGTGTTCACGGCCTGGAAGAACGACGCCGAGCACCACGCGTTCGCGGCGCCGCCCGGCGCAACGGACGACTTCCGCTACGGCATGGCGCTGAACCCGCACATGAAGGCGTACATCACCCACGGCCAGTACGACCTCGTGACGCCGTACTACGCGAGCGACCGCCTGCGGAACCTCATGCGTCTCGACCCGCAGATGGCGGATCGACTCACCGTGCAGCACTACGGCGGCGGGCACATGTTCTACGCCTGGGAGTCGAGCCGGCACGCGTTCGCCGCGTCCATCGCGGCGTTCGTCGCGAACGCGGTCTAGCTACGCGTTCGCTTCGACGTACGCGGCGGCGAGCTTCTTCGGCGCCTGGATCAGCCAGGCGTCCTCGAGGCGTTCGCGCAGCTCGTCGCGGTCGATCGTCTCGACGCGGATCTGGACGGCCGGGTAGCCGTTGTAGTGCGGGCTCGTGAAGTAGACGTCCGGGTTCGCGTCGAGGAACAGCTGCTTGTCGTCGCGGTCGACCCGGACGGCAAGCCCGCCGCCGTCGCGCTCGCGTGCCTCCCAGGCGAAGCCCTTGCCGCGCACGCTGAAGGCGACCCTGCCCGAGCTCGCGGCCTCGACCTCCGGAAAGGCGAGGGCGAGCTCGCGAACCGTGTCCCAGTCGGCCATGACAGCAAGATAGTCTCGGCGCGCCGATGAAGACGTGGATCCCGATCGGCGCCTCCTTCGCGGTGGCTGCGACCCTGGGCGCGCTGCACTATGCGGACGCGAACGCGGTGCTGCAGTTCGTCGTCGGCATCGTCGGCGCTCGCGCTCCTCGCCTGGACCGTCGGTATCGGCACCGAGGTGGTCGGCGCCCGCTTCGGCCCGGCTGCGACCGGTGTCCTGCAGTCGACGCTCGGGAACCTCCCCGAGCTCTTCATCGTGATCTTCGCCCTGCGGGCCGGGGAGATCGTGGTCGCGCAGACCTCGATCCTCGGCTCGCTCCTCGCGAATGCTCTCCTCGTACTCGGCCTCGCGATCGTCGCCGGCGCCTGGCGCGCCGAGGACGGCGTCATGCGCTTCCACCGGCGGCTCCCGAACGACACGACGATGCTGCTTGATGCTCGTCACCTTCATGATCGCGATCATCTCCACGTCGCTGTCGCTCGGCGACAAGGCCGCCGACAACGCGGAGACGATCTCCGTGGTGGGCGCAATCCTGATCCTCTGCGTCTACGGCGCCTGGCTCGCGAACTACCTTCGCGCGGGCGCCGAGCAGGAACCCGCGATCGAGGGGCACGAGTCGCCGCCGATCGCCTTCGGCGCCGGGCTCGCCGTTCTCGCGCTCGCGGGTGTTGCGGCCGCGTTCGTGTCCGAGTGGTTCGTCGACGTCATCGATCCCGCGACCGAAGAGCTCGGGATCTCGAAGGCGTTCACCGGCCTCGTCATCGTCGCGATCGCGGGGAACGCGGTCGAGAACGTCGTGGGCATCCAGCTCGCGTGGAAGAGGCGCTACGACCTCGCGATCTCCGTCGTGAAGAACTCGGTCGCGCAGATCGCGGCATTCCTCTATCCCGCGCTCGTGCTCATCTCGATGTTCTTCTCGCAGCACCTCACCTTCGGCCTGCCGAACAACGGGCTCGTCCTCGTCGTCGCGCTCGTGTTCGCGGCGCTTGCGATCTGGCAGATCACGGGCGACGGCGAGGCAGCAGGCTACGAGGGCCTCGCGCTCGTCGCGACGTACGCGGTGCTGGCGACGGTCGTCTGGTTCGAGTGAGCGGCGTCAGGCGGCGGTGGGCGACAGGCTGGCCTTCGCCCACCGCGACGACGTCGCTGCGCCGCAGGAGGAACGCGAGCATGATGGCCGCGACGGCGACGAGGGCCGCACTGCCGATGTACGCGACGTGGAAGCCTTCGACGAGCGCCTGCGCCTGGTCGGCGGGCCGGGGCTGGCGCCCGAGCCCGCTCAGGGTGTCGTCCGTCTTGCTCACCGCAAACGTCGAGAGGATCGCGAGGCCGAGCGCGCCCCCCACCTGCTGCGACGTGTTGTAGAGGCCGGAGGCGAGGCCGGCGTCGTCCGTGGGGATCCCGCTCGTCGCGATGAGCGTGACCGGGACGAACGTGAGGCCCATGCCGATCGACGTGAGCATCACGCCGGGAAGGAAGTCCGTCACGTAGTCGCCGCCGGGCTGGAGCCGGACGAAGAGCAACAGGCCGACCACGGCCATGGTCATACCGATGAGCGGCACCTCGCGCGCGCCGATCGCAGGGACGAGCCGCTGGGAGAGGCCGGCGCCGATGATGATCCCCGCCGTGAACGGGAGGAACGCGAGCCCTGCCTGGAGCGCGGAGTAGCCGAGCACGCGCTGGAGGTAGAGCGTGTTGAAGAAGAACATCGCGAACAGCCCTGAGGCGACGAGGAACATGACCACGTTGGCGGCTCGCACGGTGCGCACCCGGAAGATGGAGAGGCGGACGAGCGGTTCCGTCGAGCGGCTCTCGATGACCACGAACGCGACGAGGAGCGCGGCCGCGAGTGCGAAGAAGCCTCCCGTGTGGAGCGATGTCCAGCCCTTGTCCTGCGCCTTCACGATCCCGTACACGAGCGCGATCAGGCCTGCCGTCACCGTCACGGCGCCCGCGATGTCGAAGCTCTTGTGTGCGTGCTCGTCGCGCGACTCCGGGACGTACCTGAGCGCCGCGGCGAACACGGCGATGCCGACCGGCACGTTCACGAAGAAGATCCACGGCCAGGACAGCGCCTCGACGAGGATCCCTCCTAGCACGAGGCCGACCGCTCCGCCGCCGACCGCGATCGCCGCCCACACGCCCATCGCCTTCGTCCGCTCCGCGCCTTCCGTGAACGTCGCTGTGATGATCGACAGCGCGGCGGGGGCGATCAGCGCGGCGCCCAGGCCCTGCACGCCACGAAACAGGATCAGTGCTCCGGAGCTCCAGGCCAGGCCGTTGAGGAGCGACGCGATCGTGAACACCACGAGGCCGACGAGAAAGATCTTCTTCCGCCCGGCGAGGTCGCCCGCGCGACCGCCGAGCAGGAGGAAGCCGCCGAAGGTCAGTGCGTATGCGTTGACGATCCACTGGAGGTTGGACTCGCTCAACCCGAGGTCTCGCTGGATGGACGGAAGTGCGACGTTCACGATCGTCGCGTCGAGGATCACCATGAACTGCGCCATGCAGACGAGCACGAGGACGAGCCACGGGTTGACGTGGTGCCCGCGCACCGCCGGACGTCCGATGGCGGCTTCGCTCATGAGTCATCGACCCTAGCGATCCGAGCTCACCCCGCGTGGTTCGGTTATCCGAACTTCGCGTCGGATGAGCAAATCGCTAGCGTGATGGCGTGTCGTCCGCCACGCTCGCCGTCGAGCAGCAGCTCGAGCAGTACCGGGTCGAGCTGACCGGATACTGCTATCGCATGCTCGGCTCGGCGGACGCCGAGGATGCCGTGCAGGAGACGTTCATTCGTGCGTGGCGCAACATCGACCGCTTCGAGGGAAGGTCGGCGCTGCGCTCGTGGCTCTATCGCATCGCCACGAACGTCTGTCTCGACATGCTCGACAGCCGTAAGCGCCGGGCACGGCCGATGGACCTGGGGCCGGCAGGCGAGCCGGTCGTCGAGAACCTGCGTACGCCGGACCAGCTCTGGATCGAGCCCATGCCGGATTCGCTAGTGGTGCCCGAAGGCGACCCGGCCGAGGTCGTCGCGGGCCGTGAGTCCGTGCGTCTCGCACTCGTCGCTGCCCTCCAGCAGCTCCCGCCGCGCCAGCGCGCGGTGCTCATCCTCTGCGAGGTGCTGCGCTGGAAGGCGAACGAGGTCGCGGAGCTGCTCGAGACGAGCGTGGCCTCGGTGAACAGCGCCCTCCAGCGCGCGCGCGCGACGCTCGAAGCGAGCGACGCGACGCCGTCCACCACGGCGCCCTCGGTCGACGCCGCCGACGAGGAGCTGCTGCGTCGCTACGTCACGGCGTTCGAGCAGTACGACGTGGATGCGCTGACGGCGCTCATCCACGAGGACGCGACCCAGTCGATGCCTCCGTACGACCTCTGGCTCACCGGGTGCGACGACATCCTCACCTGGTGGTTCGGGCCCGGAAATACGTGCCGCGGCTCGAAGGTCGTTCCCGTTCAGTCGGCGAACGGTGCTCCGGCCTTCGGCCAGTACCGGCCGAAGCCCGAGGGCGGCGGCTTCGAGCCCTGGGCGCTCCAGGTGCTCGAGATCGAGAACGGCAGGATCGTCGAGCTCACGTTCTTCCTCGACGTGGAGACGCATTTCCCGCGCTTCGGCCTCCCGCTCGAGTACGCCGACGCTTAGCGGTCGGAGAAGAAGTCGGCGACGAGCTCCGCGTCGCCAGGCGCACTCGGGCTGAACACCAAGAGCTCGAGCGCATCTCCGTCGGCGACGAAGCCTCGAGCGACGCTCGGCCCCACGCGGAGCGCGTCGAGGCGCTTGACGTCGATCTCCTCGTCGTCCAGCTTGCACGTTCCCGTGCCGCTGAGCACGACGTAGACCTCCTCGACCTCCCGGTGGCGATGTCCGAACGCGTGACGCTTGCCCGGCTTGACGATCTGGTACGAGACGCCGAGCACTTCGAGGTCGAGATCACTCCCGGCGAAGTGCGCCTCCTGGTTCTCCGAGAAGCCGCCCTTCACGGCTGCGTCCTCCACGTCGGCGAGGTTCTTGACGGTGTAGTCGGCCATATGCGGTTGATTACACGGCCGGGCGTTCGCGAAACGCCGCCGAGGGCAGAACGCGATCCAATCCCATCAGCTGCACGATCTCCAGGAGCTCCGGCGACGCACACTCGAGGACGACGGTGCATCCGCGTCGCTTCGCTGCGAGCTGGAGGCGCGCGAGCGCGTCCACCGTCACGGCATCGGGCTCGATGCCGGCGACGTCACAGCACACGGTCTCGCCCGACTCCGCGAGGAGCGCGCAGACCCGATCGCACAGGCCCGGGAGGTCGGCGCGACGGATCGGACCGCGAATGGCGAATGCGACCGGTTGCCGCCCCGATGTGGCCATCGTGCATGCAGACGGTTGAAAAGCCGGAAACTCATCCCTTGCCAGGGCGTCGGTGGTGAGACTCTTCTGCGCGCGGGTACGTCTCTCTGATAGGCGTACACGGTCGGAATGCGGGCCGCGACGGCGGTGACCGTGCCGCCCGCGCTCATGCGACGGCCGGAAGAAATCGATCCGGCGATGAGTTCTACAACCTCAACCTGTCTGAACGAAAACGGAAGCGAATGAGGGGGCTACTCCCATGACGGAGCACTCGACCGGAAGCGAACCCGACAGACTGGCCGCACACGAACGGCTCTCGACGGGAGCGCTCGCGAGCATGATGCGGGCGTTCGCCGCGCACCCTTGGCGGGTCGTCTTCACATGGCTCGGCATCCTCGCCGCGCTCATCGTCCTCGTCGTCACGGTCGGCGGCGGCCTCAAGGACAAGTTCGAGATTCCTGGCTCGGACACGCAGAAGGCCACCGACCTCATCGAAGCGGAGTTCACGTCCGAGCAAGGCGCCGTGCTGAACCTCGTCTTCGCCGCACCCGAGGGCCAGCGCCTGGACACGCCCGCGCGCAAGGCCGCCATCGAAGACGCGGTCGCGAAGCTCAAGACGCCCGAGTTCGCCCCCACCGACGGCAAGGCGGGGATCGACAGCGTCGGCAACCCGTTCAGCAAGCGGACGTTCTCGAAGAACGGCCGCATCGCCTATGCGGAGGCGCAGTTCTCGGAGACGATCGAGACCGCGGATCGCCCACAGGTCGTCGCCGTCGAGAACGCCGTCCGGGACGCTGTCGCCTCGTCGGACGTCACCGCCGAGTTCAACGGCGACGCCGAGGCCCCGCCGATCCAGCAGGGAATTCAGGAGCTGCTCGGCTTCATCGCGGCGTTCATCGTGCTGATGATCGTCTTTCGCACGCTCGTGGCGACCGCGATCCCGATCGCGCTTGCGATCGTCGCCGTCGGAACGGCGTTCATCCTTCTGTTCATCCTCGCCGGGCTGACCGACATCAACACGATCACCCCGATCCTCGTCTCGATGATCGGAATCGGCGTGGGAATCGACTACTCGCTGTTCATCGTCACCCGCTTCCGGCAGTTCCTGCACGAGGGCCTCGCGCCGCGTGATGCGGCTGCGGAGGCAGGCGCATCCGCCGGGCGCGCGGTCCTGTTCGCTGGTTTGACCGTCGCCATTTCGGTGACCGGGCTTGCGTTCTTCGGCCTCGACTTCGTCACGAAGCTCGGAATCGGTGCGGCGCTCGGAGTGCTGACGACCGTGCTCATCGCGAACTCGCTCCTCATCGCCGTCCTCGCGAAGCTCGGGCACAAGGTCGACCGCCTGAAGGTGCCGTTCCTCAAGCCGATCGACGACTCGGAGGCAGCTCGCGAGAAGACGCTGATCGCGCGCTGGGGCCGGTTCGTGACGGCTCACGCGAAGCCGGTCTTCTGGATCCTCCTCGCGGTCGGGCTGCTGCTCGCCGGCGAGCTCTGCGCTCGTGCGCCTCGGCGCGTCGGATCAGGGCACGCAGCCGACCAACCAGACCGCGCGACGCGCGTACGACCTGCTCGCCGAGGGCTTCGGGCCGGGCTTCAACGGCCCGATCCCCATCGTCGTCGACGTGAACGGCGATGCACAGGCTCCGCAGCGCGTCTACGAGGGCGTCCAGGCGCTCGGGAAGCAGGGAGACGTCGCCTCGGTCGCCAAGCCCCAGTTCAACGACGCGAAGACGGTCGCGATCGTCTTCGTCACGCCGGACTCGGCGCCACAGGACCAAGCAACCGCAGATCTCGTCCACCGTCTTCGCAACGACGTCGTACCTGCAGCGACGGAAAGCGGCGACGCTGCCGTCTACGTGTCGGGCCTGAACGCAGCGTTCATCGACATCGCCAATCGCATCACGCAGCGACTGCCGCTCTTCCTGCTCTACATCATCGGCGTCACGTTCCTCGTGCTCGCCATGGCGTTCCGGTCGATCGTCGTCTCGCTGACGGCCGCGATCACGACGATCCTGTCGGGCTTCATCGGGTTCGGCGTCCTCACCCTCGTCATCCAGGAGGGCCACCTGCTCAGCCTCACCGGCCTCGACCGGACGGGCCCGATCGAGACGTTCGTGCCGCCGATCGCGTTCGCGATCATGTTCGGGCTCTCGATGGACTACATGGTCTTCCTCACGAGCCGCATCCGGGAAGAGCATGTCCACGGCCTCGAGACGAAGGAGGCGGTCGAGCACGGCATCGCGGCGATCGGTCGGGTTATCGTCGCCGCGGCGATCATCATGGCCACCGTCTTCTCGGCCTTCATCGTCACGCCCGACCGCATCTCGAAGGAGTTCGGCCTGCTACTTGCGGTCGCGATCCTCACGGATGCGCTGGTCGTGAAGCTGACGTTGATCCCGGCCTTCTTCACGCTCATGCGCGAGAAGACCTGGTACATCCCGCGCTGGCTCGACAAGCTCTTGCCGAACATCACGATCGAGCCGCCGCACGACGGTGCCGAGCACGCGCCCGCGGACGTCCGGCGGCCGGAGCCGAGCGGGGCGTAGCGCTCGAGCGATGACTTTCGCAGTCGTCGGCGGTCTCAACACGAGACACCGACGACTGCGAAAGGACCTTCGATGATCCTCGACTCCCGCTCCCGCTGGCTCGCACTCCTCATCGTCTGCCTCGGCGACCTCATGATCGTCCTCGACGTGACGATCGTCGGGGTCGCGCTCCCCTCGATCCGCGAGGACCTCGGCTTCTCCGAGACATCGCTCGCGTGGGTCGTCAACGCGTACCTGCTGACGTTCGGCGGTTTTCTGCTGCTCGGCGGCCGCCTCGGTGACCTCTTCGGTCACCGCCGGCTCTTCATCGCCGGGATCGCGCTCTTCACCGGGGCGTCGCTGGCGTGCGGGCTCGCGAGCTCGCAGGAATGGTTGATCGCGGCGCGCGCGGTTCAGGGGCTCGGTGGGGCGATCGTGTCGGCGGTCGCGCTCTCGCTGATCGTGACGCTGTTCACAGAGCCGGCCGACCGGGCGAAAGCGATGGGCGTCTTCGGCTTCGTGGCCGCGGGCGGAGGCTCCATCGGCGTGCTCCTCGGCGGGATC
Source organism: uncultured Gaiellaceae bacterium (assembly GCA_963776555.1). Lineage (GTDB taxonomy): Bacteria > Actinomycetota > Thermoleophilia > Gaiellales > Gaiellaceae > GMQP-bins7. Next base: position 23,689 of record CAVZNK010000029.1, read on the forward strand.
ATCACGGACGCGCTCGCGTGGAACTGGATCTTCCTCGTGAACGTCCCCATCGGGATCGCAGTCGTCGTCTTCTCGCTGGCCGTGCTTCCGGGAGGCGGCGGCGCCAGGTCGGGCGTGCGCCTCGACGTCGCAGGTGCAGTGACGGTGACCGCCTCGCTGATGGTCGCGGTCTACGCGATCGTCAACGGGAACGAGGTCGGCTGGGGGACGACGCGAACGCTCGGCCTGCTTGCGCTCTCGGCGGCGCTCCTCGGCCTGTTCCTTCTCATCGAGTCGAGGGTCGCTTCGCCGCTCATGCCGCTCGGCCTCTTCCGGCTGCGCAACCTCTCGATCTCGAGCATCGTCGGCGTGTTGTGGGCGGCCGCGATGTTCGCGTGGTTCTTCCTCTCCGCCCTGTACCTCCAGCTCGTCCTCGGCTACAGCCCGCTCGCGGTCGGCCTCGCGTTCCTGCCCGGCAACCTCATCATGGCCGTCTTCTCGCTCGGGCTGTCGGCGAAACTCGTCATGCGCTACGGGATCCGCAAGCCGCTCGGCGTCGGGCTCAGCCTCGCCGCGCTTGGGTTGCTCCTCTTCGCCCGCGCTCCCGTGGACGGGACGATCGCAGACGTGTTGCCGAGCATGATCCTGCTCGGCCTCGGCGCCGGAATGGCGTTCAACCCGCTGCTCCTCGCGGCAATGGGAGACGTTCCACAGGAGGAGGCGGGCCTGGCCTCGGGCGTCGTCAACACCGCGTTCATGATGGGCGGCGCCCTCGGACTCGCGGTGCTCGCGAGCCTGGCGGCGTCTCGGACGGACACCTTGACGGAGTCAGGCTCGAGTGAGCTCGCGGCGTTGACCGGCGGCTACCACCTGGCATTCCTGGGCGGCGCGATCTTCGCGGCGTCGGCCGCGGCGCTCGGTGGGTTCCTCCTGAGGCCGCGCGAAATGGAGGCTCCGCAGCGCGCCGCGCCGGAGGCCATCGCCGACACGGCGTGAGGGCTCAGGGCTGGTACTGCTGGTCGATCGAGCAGACGGTGTCCACCTCGACTCCGATCCACACGCCGGTGTCGAGGGGCTCGAACAGGTCGACGGGCTTGTCGCCAATGACGAGCCGGCTGAGCTCGTCGACCGTGATCGGGGTAGCGCCGAAGTTCGCCGGGTCGCCCTGCCTGGTGAGCACCGTGACGTGCGCGTCGGCGGGGACGAGGTAGGTGAGGAGGCGATGGCCTTCCTCGATGCGGTAGTTGTCGTTGGGCACGGGCTGCCCGGGCTCGACGACTCCGTCCTCGGCGGCCGCGACGTTCGCGGTCACGCCGCTCGTGAACCACGCGGGATCGAAGCGCATGCGATAGCCATCCCCCTCGCGCTCCAGCGACGAGATGTGCCCGTACATCCGGTCGCCGCACGGTTGCTGCGGCAGAGGCCGCGTCCGAGTCAGAGTCGTCGGTGAAGTAGAGGCCGGCGAAGACCCCGGCAGCGAGGGCCGCGATGACCGCAACGCCTGCCAGGACGATGACGGCGATCTTCATGGGCTGTCGCGCGGATCGTACGCCCGTTCGTCGGCCGAAACCAAGCGAGAGAGAGGGTGAAGATGGACTACAAGCTCGAGCTCGTGCTCGTCCCCGTCTCCGACGTGGACGAGGCGAAGGCGTTCTACACGGAGCAGCTCGGCTTCCGGCTCGACGTCGATCACCAGCCGAGCGAGGAGTTCCGCGTCGTCCAGCTGACGCCTCCCGGCTCGGCGTGCTCCGTCGCCATCGGCGTCGGGATCACCACCGCTGAACCTGGCTCGTACCGCGGAATGCATCTCGTCGTCACCGACATCGAGGCGGCTCATGCCGAGCTCAGCGGGCGCGGCGTCGAGGTCGGCGAGATCCGCCACATGACTCCTCAGGGCTGGGCGCCGGGAGCCGATCCGGAGCACGGGGACTACGAGTCGTTCGCGGACTTCGCCGATCCCGACGGCAACACGTGGGTGCTGCAGGAGGTGAGGCGCGGGAAGTCTTCCGGGGGCTCGTGACGCGGGCGTGTTGCGCAAACCAGGCCGATTTGCAGGGATCCTGCTCGATCGTCGTGGTCTGGATCTGCGGGCGCGTCAGTCGGGAAGGAGAGGCATCGAGATCCCCTGGTCGCGCCCGACGAGGACGGCTCGCGTGACTGCCGTGGAGCCGTAGCGATCGCGCACCTCGTCGAGGGCAGCGTCGAGGGCGATCGGGCGCCAGTCCTCGTAGAGACTGAGTTGGATGCGGTCGGCGTGCTCGAGGTTCGTCAGGGAGATCCCGACGAGCGTGATCCCCCGCTCCTCGATGAGACGTCGGGCGTTTGCGAGGAGTCGGCGGGAAGCGTCGAGGATCGTCGCCGACTGATCGGTCAATCGAGGCATCGTCAGCGAGCGGGTCGCCCGTGTGAAGTCGTCGAAGCGGAGGCGGAGAACGACGGTACGACACAGTCTGCGCCCCGTCCGCAGTCTCCGCGACGTCCGGTCGACGATCGCGATGATCGATGAGTCGATCTCGTCCCATGACTTTGGCCGCCGCCCGAGGGCGCGCTGCGAACCGATGGAGCGTCGCCGCTGGCCCGTTCGGACCACGCGCGGATCGCGGTTGTGCGCGAGCGCGTGCAGGTGGCGACCCGACGCGGTGCCCAGAAGGTGCACGAGCAGATCCTCCTCCAGCGCAGCGACCTGACCCACGGTCCTGATCCCGCGTCCGTGCAGCTTCGCCGCAGTGACCCGACCGACGCCCCAGAGCCGCTCCACGGGAAGCGGGTGCAGGAAGTCGAGCTCGCCGTCCGGTGGGACGCTCAGCAGGCCGTTCGGCTTCGCCACCGCGCTCGCGACCTTCGCAAGGAACTTCGTCCGGGCGATTCCGACGGTGATCGGCAGGCCGACCTCGTCGAACACCTTCCCGCGGAGCCGCTCCGCGATCTCGCTCGGCGATCCCGCGAGCCGCTCGAGGCCGCGAACGTCGAGGAACGCTTCGTCGATCGAGATGCCCTCGACGAGCGGCGTCGTGTCCTCGAAGACGGCGAACACCGACTTGCTCGCCTCCGAGTACGCGGCCATCCGCGGTGGGACGACGACCGCATGCGGGCAGAGGCGCCGCGCCTGCCTGCCGCCCATCGCCGTACGAACGCCATAGGCCTTCGCCTCGTAGCTGGCCGCCAGGACGACCCCACCGCCGACGATGACCGGCCGCCCGCGAAGCCTCGGATCGTCGCGCTGCTCCACCGATGCGAAGAACGCGTCGAGATCGGCGTGGAGGATGGTCGCGGCCGACACGAACACATGTTCGCACAGTCGCAGCCGAGCTACTCGGCGAGCCAGCCCTCCTGGTACGACGTCAGCTCGCGCGGGCCGAAGCGCTCGCGGACTGCCGCGTACGCCTCGTCCGGCACGGTCGTCTCGCGCTCGGCGCTCGCGTCGTGACGTCGTGCGACCTCGTCGACCGTGTAGCCGCCCCAGCCGGGGCGGTTCTGGTGCTCGCGTGCGCCGACCGCAACCACGACGCACCCGTGCTCACCCGCTCCGACGATCGTGTGCTTCGTGTCCGGCGGGCAGTGAACGAAGTCCCATTGCCGCAGCGGCCGCTCCTCTCCTTCCACGATGAGCAGCGCCTCGCCGTCCACGACGAGAAAGTCCTCCTGATCCGCTTCCCAGTGGTACATCGCCATGGCCTCGCGCGGCCCGAGCCTCGAGATGTTGATGCCGAGCTGCGTCCAGTCCTGCTCGCCCTCGAAGTCGCAGAACGCACCGCGCCCGGCGACGTAGTACCAGCGCGAGTCGCGCGCGTTCAGAACGAACCAGCCCTCTCCCTTCGGGACGAGACCGTGCTCGGTCCGGTCGAGCGAAGCCTCGGGAGTCATGGAGGCAGCCTGCCCGATCGTCTCGTGGCGCGCAAACGAGTAGCGTCAGCGCGTGGCTCTGCAGCGCGATCTCGACTCGCTCGCGGCGGAGACCTCCTTCTCGGGTGTCGTCCGGATCGATCGCGGAGACGACGTCGTCGTGGAGCGCGCGTACGGCTTTGCCAATCGCGGCTCTGAGATCCCCAACACCGTCGACACGAGATTCGCGATCGCGAGCGGTGCGAAGGGCCTGACGGCTCTGACCGTCGTGAGCCTCGTCGAGGACGGCACCCTCGAGCTCGGCGCTCGGGCGCGCGGGCTGCTCGGCGACGATCTCCCACTCGTCGGTGACGACGTCACGATCGAGTCCCTGCTCGCGCATCGCTCGGGCATCGGGGACTACCTGGACGAGGACGCTTCCGGCGAGATCACCGACTACGTGATGCCGGTACCCGTGCACAGGCTGGCGACGACCGAGGACTACGTCGTCGTGCTGGACGGGCATCCGCCGAAGTTCGAGCCGGGCGAGCGTTTCTCGTACTGCAACGGCGGCTACGTCCTGCTCGCGCTGCTCGCCGAGCGGGCGAGTGGCGTGTCATTCCACGAGCTCTGTGCCGAGCGCGTCTGCGACCGCGCTGGGATGATCGACACCGCGTTCCTCCGGAGCGACGAGCTGCCCGAGCGGACAGCCGTCGGCTACCTCGCCGCTGACGGCCTTCGCACGAACGTGCTGCACCTCCCGGTGCGCGGCAGCGGTGACGGCGGCGTCTACACGACCGTGGCCGACGTGCGCGCGCTGTGGCAGGCGTTCTTCGCGGGAAGGGTCGTGTCGGAGGAATGGGTCCGCGAGATGATCCGCCCGCGAAGCGACGCGGCCGAGCACGGACGACGGTACGGGCTCGGCTTCTGGCTGCACCCGTCATCCGACACGGTGATCCTCGAGGGCTACGACGCCGGCGTCTCGTTCCGGTCGCTGCACGATCCGCTCGCGGACGCGACCTGCACCGTCGTCTCGAACTGGACGGACGGGGCGTGGCCGATCGCGCGTCGCCTCTCGGAAACGCTCGGGCTCTGAGTCAGACGCAGCCCGCGAGCAGACCAGGCGCGCGCCTCGATCACGAAAGGCGGCTCGGGGAGTCTGGCGCGGCAGCGCTCGCGCAGCTTCTCCTGCGCCTCGGGATCGAGTCCGACGACGTACGCACCGGCAGGCCCCACGCCGAGTGCGTACGGCTCCCACCACTCCTCGAAGGTGGGGTGCTCGACGGACACCGTGAGCGCGGTCTCTTCGACGTCGCGCAGCCCGGACCGCTCGAAGAGGTCGGTCAGGTGGCCCTCTCGCGCACCCGCGAGCAGCGACTCGTCCTGGGCACCTGGGTCGAGCTCGCGGACGACGTCCCAGTAGACGCTCAGCGGGCCGTGACCGCCGCCGTGATCCCAGACCGACGCAGCGACGAGGCCGCCGTCGCGCGTGACGCGCGCCATCTCGCCGAGTCCCGCGACCGGATCCCGCATGAAGTGGACGACGAGCTGGGCGAGCGCCGCGTCGAAGCTCGCGTCCTCGAACGGCAGCTCCTCGGCCGGCGCGAGACGCACCGTGACGCCCGGATGGCGTTCCTCGACCGCTGCGACGAAGGACTCCGAGGGGTCGACGGCGGTGACAGCGGTGGCGCCCACGCGGCCGACGAGCTCTCCGGTGAGCGCTCCCGGCCCACAGCCGACGTCGAGCACCGTCTGCCCGTCCGACACACGTCCGAAGTCGGCGAACAGGGGAGCGAGCGGAGACGAGTACCTGCCCATGAAGCGGTCGTACGCCTCCGCGGCGACGGCGAAGCTCATCGGCCGCGGACTCTACGCTGCACCGCGTGTCGCTGCGAACCTGTGCCCTGCTCTTTGCGCTCGCGCTCGGCCTGTTGCCAGGGGCGAGCGCCCACGGTGCGAGTGCGGAGCTCCCGCTCGACCAGCAGGTCGGGCAGCTTGTCGTTCTGAGCTTTCGCGGCACCGCGACGCCGGCGTACGTTCGGGTGGCGCTGCGCGAGAGGCACGCGGCGGGTGTGATCCTGTTCGGCGGCAACATCGCGTCGCCCGTGCAGCTCCGATCTCTCACGCGTGCCTTGCGGCAGGAAGGTGGCCGGCCGCTCGTCGCGGTCGACCAGGAAGGCGGGCGCATCCGCCGCGTTCCCTGGGTCGGGCCGATTCGCTCGGAGCCGGAGCAGGCCGCGGCGGGAGCAGTCCGCTCCGACGCTGCGGATGCGGCGACGGCGCTGCGCGCGCTCGGGATCACCGTGACGCTGGCGCCGGTCGCCGACGTCCCGTCCGTACGGAATGCGGCGATCGCGGAGCGTGCATTCTCGAGCGATCCGTCGGTCGTAAGCGCGTCGGTGCAGGCTGCGGTGCGAGCCTGGCTCTCGGGCGGCGTCGCTCCCACGGTGAAGCACTTCCCGGGCATCGGCGGCGCGTCGAGAAACACGGACGGCGCAGTCGTGACCATCCGCCGCTCGGAAGCGGCACTCGACCGCGTCGATCTGGCGCCCTTCCGTGCTGCGATCCAGCGCGGGCGTGCCTCTCGTGATGGTCGGCCACGCGCGGTACCCGGCGCTCGATCGCTCTCACATCGCGTCGCAGTCGAGCGCGATCATCCAGGGCGTCCTCCGCCGGGAGCTCGGGTTCGACGGAGTGGTGATTACGGACTCGCTGGAGGCGCGAGCCTCGCTGTCCACCGGTCCGATCACCGCGGTCGCCGAGCGTGCGATCGAGGCGGGCGCCGACCTCGTGCTCCTGACGGGCCGAGGTTCGTACCAGCCCGTCTACGACCACCTGCTCGCGCGAGCGCGTGAGGATCCGGCGTTTCGCGCGCGCGTGCGCGAGGCGGCGGCGCGCGTGTGGCGTCTGAAGGCAGGGTCGTAACGAAACAGCGACGAAGCGGCGCCGAATCGAGAAAGGACACTGTTCGCGGCGGCGCGGCGGCGGTACCAGAGAGGACGTCCCACGTCCCTCTCGCGATCGGAGCTGCCCATGCATCGAGTTCGACTCGCCCTCGCCCTTCTCTTCGCCGGTGCGCTACTGCTCGCTCCGGCGGCAAGCAGCGCCTCGTCCGACATGGTCGTCAGCCAGGTGTACGCCGGCGGCGGCAATAGCGGCGCGACCTACGCGAACGACTTCGTCGAGCTCTTCAACCGCGGAGCGACCGGCGTCGATCTGAGCACGTGGTCGATCCAGTACGCATCCGCGTCCGGCACGAGCTGGCAGGTAACGGCGCTCACGGGATCGGTCCAGCCCGGGCACCACTACCTCGTCGGGCTAGCGTCGGCGGCTGCGATCGGGGCTGCCCTGCCGACGCCCGACGCCAGCGGCACGACGAATCTCGCGAACTCGGGCGGCAAGGTGGCTCTCGTCCGCGGTTCGACCGCCCTCACGTGCGGTGCAACGGCCGGAAGCTGCTCCGCCGATGCCAACGTTGCCGATCTCATCGGCTACGGCTCGGCAACGGACTTCGAGGGCTCCGGCGCCGCGACGGGCCTGAGCAACACCACCGCCGCTCTGCGTGCCGGCGACGGCTGCACGGACACGGACACGAACTCGAGCGACTTCGCAGGTGCAACGCCGGCGCCGCGCAACTCGGCGACACCGACCGCGACCTGCTCGGGCGGTCCGCCGCCCGGTGACACCACTTCGGGGAGCGCTGGCGTCGACATCGACATCGACTCGGTCCTCTCGATCTCGCTCGAGCGCCAGAACATCAGCTTCGGAAACGCGCTCGCCGGCGACTCGCCTGTCGCGGTCTCGGAGCGGGTCACGGTCTCGAGCAACAACGCGGCAGGCTACGCGCTCACCGTCCATCGTTCTGCCTTCCAGCCGGCCGACCTCCCACTCGGCACGACGGCATCCGCGCCGAGCGGAGGGCAGATCGGCGCACAGCTGGCCGCAGGCGCGAAGGCGGCGATCCCGATCGCGCCCGCACCCGACCTGCTCATCGGCACGACGTCGGCGCGTAGCGCCACCGGCGGCGACGCGTGGCCGACGAACGTCAGCTTCACCTCCGCGCTGCCGGTCGTCCCACCCGGCAGGTACACGGCGACCGTCACGTACACGGTCATCGGGAGATGATGGTCGACGCTCTCCGTGCCGCTGCTCTCCTGCTCGTGCTCGCGCTCGCGTCCGCTGCGGCGGGCGCGAGCGGGGCACGGCCGCCCGTGGCGATCACGGCGTCGCCGTCCCACGTGGAGCTTGCCGGCAGCGCGCAGGCGACCGTTCGCGTCACGAACGGCGGCGCGAGTCGCGTCGTCCTCGACGTCGGGCAGGCGGGGTTCGCTCTGGATCTTCGCGGGCGGCCGCGGGTCGTTTCACAACGGGCCTCGCAACGCTCGGCCGCCGGCTGGCTTGCGTTCCGTCCTCGGCGACTCGTCCTGAAGCCGGGCACGTCCGGCTCGGTTGCGATCGCGTCGAAGGTTCCCGCTCGGGTGGAGCCCGGCGACCACGACGCTCTCGTCCTCTTCACGACACGTCGCCGGGCGACCGACGGGCTGTCCGTGCGCGTCCGCATGGGAGTCGTCGTCGTCGTGCGTGCACCGGGTCGGATCGTGAGGCGGATTCAAGCGCGGGGCATCCGCGTCGTCCACCGGGGACGTGTCCACACGCTCCAGCTATCGCTCGTGAATCGCGGGAACGTCACCGAGTCGTTCGCGCGTACGCGAGCGGTCGTCTCGCTCGAGCGCGGCGGACGGCGGCTAGCACGCCTCCACGGCGATCCCCGCGAACTGCGGCCGCGCACGCGCGGCGTCCTCGAGTTCCGCTACCGCGGCTCGGTCGCCGGACCGGTGGTCGTACGTGTCGACGTTTCCTCTGAGTCGGGCCAGGTCGTACGACGCGTGTTCAGGGTTCGACTGTAGGGGCGGCGCCGACGTCGGTTCTCAGCCCGCGGCGATGTGTGCGAGGAGGGACTCGAGTGGTCTGGGAACGCGGCCGAGATCGAGTGCCTCGACGAGAAGTGGCGCGTGCCTGATCTTCCCGGCGCTGCTGCCGAAGAAGCGGCGAAGCTGCGCCTCCACAGGGCGCCCCTGCCACTGCGGCTGCTTCTGGAACGTGCGGAAGGCCGGGAGCTTTCCGCTTCTGTTGAGGACGGCCTCGACGCCGGGTGCCCCGAGCGACCGGATCAGCTCGCCCTCGAGGTCAGGCTCGCAGACGTAGAAGCCGAGACGCTCGAGCTCTTCCCGCGTGCCGGCCGGCCCGACACCGATCCGCTCCAGCGCCCGCCCGAAGGCAACCACCTCGCCTGCGTCGCAGAGACCAGCCGCGCCTACGGCAACCGGGAGGTCGCCGAGAAACCTGCCGATCGCATGCGCACCACCGATCGCCACGACCTCGACACCCTCGTCGGGGAGGTCCCGCTGGAGCTTTCGTGCCAGGGCCTCCACGGCGGCCTTGTCGCTCGGGCCCTCGACGAGGACGACCCAGCGGGTGTGCGTCGCGACATCCATTCCGATTGCTGTGTTCTACCGAGCCGCGAGGCCTTCGGGCGTCGAAGGAGAGCGCGCTCGCGCACCCGAGCGGCGACAAGGGCATCGAAACCAAGGAAGAGGCTCGCCGCTACCACCGCGACGGAATCGAGCGACACTTCTCGCAGCACCTGACGGACGCCGACGTCAAGGCGCTGACTCGCGCGCTCGAGAAGGTGAGCGCGCATGCACGCCCGCTCCGCCCCGGGCGCATCCGCGGCTAGCACGAGGCTCGCGCGTGATGCGGGACTCGGCGATCGGCGACGGCCGGTCGCTGCTCTAGCGACATTCCCGCACACTCGCGCAGGCCGCAGCACCGCCTCTGCAACCGCATCGACTACTCGATAAGTGTTGGCCGTCCGTACGCGCGCGATCTCGAGAGGATCAGGAAGGCCCGCGAGGAAGCGATCCGCCGCAATGAGGAAGGACCGTAGGTCGTAGCCCGGGGCGCGCGCGGCTACGGACGTGACCTAACCTCTTCGCGAGATGGCCGTGAAGATCGACGACGTGCGCGATCTGACGGCGGGGTTGCCGCGGTCGTACGAGGTCTTCGTCAGGGGTCGGATCAAGTTCCGCGTCGGACGTATCGTGTATCTGGCCTTCTCGCGTGACGAGACGCTCATGGGCTTCGCCTTCCCGAAGGAAGAGCGCGAAGCTGCGCTCGAGACGTACCCGGACAAGTTTCTGCGCCCGAAGCCGTCCGACATGCGCTACCAATGGCTGGTCGTTCGCCTGGAGGCCATCGACAAGGAGGAGCTCCGCGAGCTCGTCTTCGACGCCTGGCGCATGGTCGTGCCGAAGAAGCTCGCTTCCCTCTCCGACGATGAGCTCCGGCAGCAAGGAGTGCCCTAGCCAGACGGCGCGCCGGAGTCGCCACAGGTGTCCGATTGGCGCGGCACGAGTGCTGTGGAGGACAGCTCTCAAGCGACATTCCTGCACGCTCGGGCAGGTGGTGATGCGTCTCTTTCAACCCGACATCCGCGACACGCGAAGGGGGCTGGATGAAGCACCTCGTAACCATCACGTTGGGTTACCGAGTCTGATCCCTACGGCCAGCGGCGGCAGCCCTTGACGGGTGATCGCGCCGGCGGCTAGCCGGGCGCGGCTGCTGCTGGCGGAAGGCTCATCGTCGCCTTCTCGGCCAATAGCGGCGTGGCCGGGATCTGGATGAGGCCGCGCGTAGGCCGGTCGAGATCGAACGTGACGAAGACGAGAAAGCTGACGATCACCGCAGCGGCAACGATCGGAATCAAGCCCTTGCCGAGCACCGAGAGGTAGAGAGCGAGCAGGCCCAGGGCGAGGGCCGCGCCGAGCAGTTCGAGCCACAGCACCGGATTGGGTACGCGGTTGTTCAGCCCCGAGAGCCGGACGGTCTGCTGATCGATCATGTCGTTCAGGCTGTCGACGTACAGCCGGGGTGCGGTGTCACGCGGGCGTGCGTCGAGGGTCTCGCCGGCCAGACGCCACAGCGCGCGCTGGAGTTGTCCCTGCTGCACGGCGGTAGCGCGGATGGCTGCGCTGCCGGGGATCTCGTACGTGACGCGGATCGCAAGATCGTTGTAGCGACGAAGCAATGCGAGCGAGCGGCTGCGCTGCGGCTCAGCAATCGTCTGGGCTCGCAGGTATGCCGTGCCAATCGTGTTTGCATCGGTGACGACGTCCGCGCGACGGTTTTCGTAACGGCCGACCGCCAGAGAGAGGCCGAAAGCGAGCACCAGGCCGACCACTCCGAGTAATGCCCCCTGCAGGGCGCCGATTGGCTCGCGATACCGCTCCGAGTGCGCTCGCATGTGGCGTCCGCCGAGCACGCCGAGAGCGCAAGCCCCGCCAACCACGAGGAAGATGAGGAGCCCGAGCTCCCAGCTGCTCAGCGAGAAGAACACTGCGCACGCACGCTAGGTGAGTCTGCGGACGGCGAGCGCGACCCGACTTCAAATGGTTCGAGGTGGCCCCCGGGGCTGACGGAATGGCCCTCAGGAGACGTCGGAACGCACGTCGCTTCGTTACCTCACGCGCACAAGAAGAGAGCCGCGATTCCGCGGCTCTCTTCGTTCGTGATGTCGCGCGCGACTAGCTGCAGCCGGTGTTCGTCCCGCAGTCGCGGCACGTGTAGCACGATCCCGTCCGCACCATGCGTCCGCCACAGCGGGCGCACTCGACCGCGTCCTCCCACTGGTTGAAGAGGGCGGTCTGACCGGGCGTGGCGGGCTCGATCGCTGCGGCGGCTGCTGCCGCAGGTGCACCGACCTCCGAATACGCCGCTGCGAGGCGGGCTTTCACCTCGGCGGTGAGGATGCCGGCCTCCTCCTGCTGGTCCGTGGAGAGGAACTTCTTGCCCATCCAGCGGAAGATGTAGTCGACGATCGACTTCGCGACGCGGATGTCCGGGTCGTTCGTCATGCCCGAGGGCTCGAAGCGCATGTGGCTGAACTTCGAGACGTAGACCTCGAGCGGCACACCGTATTGCAGGCCGAGCGAGACCGAGATCATGAACGAGTTCATCAGGCCGGCGAGCGTGGTGCCCTCCTTCGCGATGTCCACGAAGATGTCGCCGGGCGTCCCGTCCTCGAAGAGGCCGACGTGGATGTAGCCCTCGTACTCGCCGACCTTGAACTTGCGGCCGACCTCGACGCGGTCGTCGGGCAGGCGGCGCCGGCGGGGCAGCGCTCCCGCAACCGCGGCGACCGGGGCGAGCGTCGTCGCGCCTGCGTCGCCCTTCTTCGAGAGAGGCTGCGCGACCTTGCAGTTGTCGCGGTAGATAGCGATGGCCTTCACGCCGAGCTGCCACGACTCGACGAGAAGCTGCGAGATCTCGTCGACCGTGATCTCCTCGGGCAGGTTGACCGTCTTCGAGATCGCGCCCGAGATGAACGGCTGGACGGCGCCCATCATCTTCACGTGCCCCATGTAGTGAATCGCGCGGTCGCCGATCGCGCAGTCGAAGACCGGGTAGTGCTCCGTCTTCACGTGCGGCCCGCCGACGACCGTGTTGCGCTCGTCGATGAAGGCGACGATCTCGTCACTCTCGGTCGGCGTATAGCCGAGCTCCGCGAGCGCCATCGGCACCGTCTTGTTGACGATCGTGATCTCGCCGCCGCCGACGAGCTTCTTCGACTTCACGAGTGAGAAGTCGGGCTCGACGCCGGTCGTGTCGCAATCCATCATGAAGCTGATCGTCCCCGTGGGGGCGAGTACGGTCGCCTGCGCGTTGCGGAAGCCCGAGACCTCACCCTGCTCGAGCGCGTCGTCCCACGCGCGCCGGGCTGCCGAGAGGAGATCGTCCGGCACCGAGCTCGAGTGGTCGATGTTGCCGACCGCTGCGCGGTGCTTTGCGATGACGCCGGTCATCGCGGCTGCATTCGGCCGGTAACCCGCGAACGGACCCATCCGCCGAGCGACCTCGGCCGACTTGCGGTAGCCGCGCCCGGTCATGAGCGCGGTGATCGCGGCAGCGTAGGCGCGCCCCTCGTCCGAGTCGTACGGGAGCCCGCGCGCCATGAGGAGCGCGCCGAGGTTCGCATAGCCGAGCCCGAGCTGGCGGAACGCCTTCGCGTTCCGTCCGATCTCCGGCGTGGGATAGGACGAGTAGCCGACGGCGATCTCCTGCGCGAGGAAGACGACGTCGACCGCGTGCTCGAACGCCTCGACGTCGAACTCGCCGTCCTCGCGGCGGAACCTCATGAGGTTCAGCGACGCGAGGTTGCACGCCGAGTCGTCGATCGACATGTACTCCGAGCACGGGTTCGACGCATTGATGCGGCCGGTGTTCGGCAGCGTGTGCCAGGAGTTGATGGTCGTGTCGTACTGGACGCCCGGGTCGGCGCACTCCCACGCGGCTTCCGCGATCTGGCGCAGCAGGTCGCGAGCGTCAGCGGTCTCGACGACCGAGCCGTCGGTGCGGGCCGTGAGGCTCCACTCCTTGCCCTCGATGACCGCCTCCATGAACTGGTCCGTCACGCGGACCGAGTTGTTCGCGTTCTGGTACTGAATCGAGGCCCAGTCCGGCGAGTTCAGCGACATGTCGTAGCCGGCCTGCTCGAGGACGCGCGCCTTGCGCTCCTCCTTGGCCTTGCACCAGATGAACTCCTCGACGTCCGGGTGGTCGACGTCGAGCACGACCATCTTCGCCGCGCGCCGGGTCTTGCCGCCCGACTTGATCGTGCCGGCCGACGCGTCCGCGCCGCGCATGAAGCTCACGGGGCCCGAGGCGTACCCGCCCTTCGACAGCTGCTCCTTCGACGAGCGCAGCCGGGAGAGGTTGAGGCCGGAGCCCGAGCCGCCGCGGAAGATGATCCCCTCGCGCCGGATCCAGTCGAGGATCGACTCCATCGAGTCGTCGATCGAGAGGATGAAGCAGGCGCTGCACTGCGGCTCCTTCTCGAAGCCGACGTTGAACCAGACCGGGGAGTTGAACGACGCACGCTGGTTGACGAGGATCGCCTTGAGCTCGGCCTCGAAGGTGTCAGCCTCCTCGTCGGTCGCGAAGTAGCCGCCCTTCCGGCCCCAGCCGCCGATCGTGTCGACGACGCGGCCGATCATCTGCTTGACCGAGTACTCGCGCTCGGGGGAGGCCATGCGGCCGCGGAAGTACTTCTGCGCGACGATGTTCGTCGCGGTCTGCGACCAGAACTTGGGGAACTCGACGTCCTTCTGCTCGAAGGCAGGCCCGTCCTTGCCCGGGATGAAGGCGTGACGAAGCTCCCACTCGATTGCGTCGAACGGGTCGACGCCGGGAACGGTGAAGTACCGCCTCGGCGCGACGCTCGTCTCGTCGTCGACGACCGTGTTCACGACCTCGTCGGTCGTCTTCTCCGTGACCTGCGCCTGCTCCGCGGTTGCCATCTATTCCTCCCGGACCGAGTTCGACATCACGTCTCCCCGCTCCGGCGAGCGTTGTTCGTCATGCGAGCGGGCAAGGGAGGGTAGGGAGCGGTCCCGACGGAAAATTTATCCGCAATTTGCAGGGAATTTGCTGCCGCCACGGTCCGGACATTGTAGCCGTCCGGACAGGGGGCGCCGCGGAGCCGCGCTAGACCGGCGGGTTGCCGGAGTCGCCGCTGTCGTCAGCGTGCGCAGCCTGCCGGCGACGCGAGAGGTATCCGAGCGCGCCGGCCGCGAGGAGCAGCAGAGACATGCCGCCGAGCACGACGAGCGGGATCGGCACCGAGGACGTCGCGGACGTGTTGACGTCAGGCGCCACCTGCTGGCCGCCGTCCGTTCCGTCGCCCGACCCGCCGTTCGTCCCGTCGCCGTTCGAGCCGTTGCCGCCGTTCCCGCCTCCCGGAAGATTCGCGCAGTCGTTCGAGGAGCCGTCGGCGCTCGGGTCGCAGCCGCCGCTGCTGACGACGTTGCCATGGAGCGCTCCCTGCAGCGCCCGGGTGATGACGTCCTCGGCGTCGACGTACGGACCAATGTCGCTCGGGATCGCGTCGATCGCTTCCTCGTAGCAGTTGAGCGGGTAGAGCCTGTCGATCCGGCCGTTGTCGTACCAGTCGGCCAGGACCTTCTCGCCGCACTTCGTCGCTGCGCTGGCGGAGCCCGCGAACGAGAGCGCCGTTACCGCGCCCAGCGCGAGCAGGAGCAGCACGAGGAGCGTGCGGATCGAGCGGGCGTTTGTCACGAGTGAGATCTCACGGAGGGGGAGCCCGGGAGGCTGGGCGTGCTGAGTCTCCCGGCGTGCAGTGAGCCGGTGGTGTGGGGAGAGTAAACGAATTGTTAGACAGAGGATCGGCTAGCCCTGCCTTGCCCGCGGTGTGGGTGCCCGCGAGCGCGGGCACCCACACGCGAAGATCCCTGAAGGCGCCCGCTCCGCGGGCGCCTTCATCGTGAATGGCCGTCTGGACACTCGTCCTCGACGAGGCTGGACACGCTGCTAGCGTGGCCCGCCATGGACTCCGCGTCGGAGCCGGCGATGCGCGTGTCCGGATCCGGCGCGGTCGTGTTCGCGGTTCTCGTCGGCGCGTCTCTTCTCGGTGCGACCTTCGCGGGTGACGGCTCGGGCGTCCGCGGGATACTCCCGGTCGGAGGGGCGGCCTTCGTCCTGCTGGCAGCGGCTCTCGTCGGAGTTGCGTTCGGGCGGCTCCCCGTGCTGCACGTCGGCCGCTCGGGAGCGGCGCTCGTGTGTGCGCTCGTGTTGCTCGTCGCCTGGATCGGCGTGACGGTCTGGTGGTCGATCGTCGCCGACCGCAGTTGGGACGCGTTCAACAAGGGCATCGCGTACGTCGCGTTCCTCGGGCTGGGGGTCGTCCTCGCAGCGGTCGGACGCGAACGCGCCACCCGCGTCGCCGGATACGTGCTCGCGATCGTCATCGGTCTCACGCTCGCCTGGGCGCTGACCACCAAGGCGATTCCCGCGCTCGTCGATGACGAGCGGATCGGGCGCCTCAACGAGCCGGTCGATCACTGGAACGCGCTCGCGCTCCTCGCGGACGTCGGCATCGTGCTCGGGCTCTGGCTCGGCACTGCGACGACCCTCCGGCGGTGGGTGCGCATCGCAGGCGCGCTGCTCGTATACGCCGCGGTGCTGGCGCTCGCACTCACGCTCTCCCGCGCGGGCGTCGCCGTCGGTCTCGGCGTCCTCCTGCTGTGGCTTCTGCTTGCGAGCGAGCGAGTCCAAAGCGGCCTCGTGCTCGTCGCGTCCGCGGGGCCGGCCGCGGCGATCGCGGGATGGGCGTTCACGCGGCCCGCGCTCACCGACGACCTGCAGCCCCACTCCGACCGCGTCGCCGACGGCACCGTCTTCGGCGTCGCCGCGCTCGTCGGCGCGTTGCTCGTCGTCGTAATCGTCGCCGTGGGGCTTCGGCGCTCGTTGACCGACGAGTCGCGGCATCGCCTGGGACGCTTTCTCGTCGTCACGGCCGTCGTTCTCGTCGTCGCGGCGGGTGCCGCGGCGTCCGTTGCAGCCGCGGACTCGGTCTCGTCCAACCGCGACTGCTCCGAGGTCGTGAACGATCCGAGCCGGCTCGGATCACTCGACGTCAGCAACCGCCTGTGCTGGTGGGGCGAGGCGTGGGACGTCTTCGTCCACCACTCGCCCGAAGGTGCCGGGGCGGGCACGTTCGAGATCGCCCGCAAGCGCTTCCGTCCGAACGCGGACACGGTCCTGCAGCCCCATAACGTCCCGCTCCAGCAGCTTGCCGACGGCGGCGTCGTCGCGCTGGGGCTCTTCGCCGTCCTCATCCTCGCGGGGATCGCGGTGTGCGTCTGCGCGGTGCGCCGACTCTCCGGTCCCGAGCGCACCGCAGCCGTCGCTCTGGTGACCGCTCCGGCTGCGTACCTGGTGTACGCGCTCGTCGACTACAACTGGGACTTCCTCGCGGTGACGGCGCCGACGATGGTCGCGCTCGGCGTGCTCGCGGGAGCGGGTCGCGAGACACGGTTCGGGCGCCGACGGCCGGTGCTCGGCGTTGGGGTCGTCCTTCTCGCGGCCGTCGTTCTCGTGTCCTTCTCCTTCCCGCGCCTCGCGGACCGGGCGGAGCGGCGCTCGACGCGCGCCCTCGCCGACGGCAACCTCGAACGCGCACTCGACGAAGCCGACTGGGCACACTTCTTCAACCCGGTGTCGGCGGATCCGATCTTCGCCCGCGCCCGCGTGGCCGAGGCGGAGCGCGTCCCCCGGAGAGCCGAGCACGTGTACGTCGACGCGGTCGAGCTGCAACCGGACAACCCACTCACCTGGTACACGCTCGGGATCTTCGAGTTCGACGTGCGCAAGAACCTGTGCGCGGCCTACCGCTTCCTCAACAACGCGTACACGCTCGATCCGAAGGGGAACCAGTGGACTCCGGGAGGCCCGCTCGACGTCTCGCGCGACGCCGTGAACGCGGGCGGCTGCGCGCCCGGCTCCTGAGCGCTAGGGACCCAGTATGAAGACGAGCTGGGCGCGGCCGAGATCCTTCGCGCGCATGCCGTCGAGCGGCGTCACGAGCTTCACGCGGAGATCTCTGCCGAGCCTCCGGCCCTCCCCCGCGAAGCCGGGCCGGTACATGACGATGCTGCGGGGGACGAGCTCGGGCGCATTCGTCACCTCTGCGATCCGGTAGCCGCGTGCGTGCACGCGGGATGCGGCGGCACCTGCGGCGCCCGTGCGTCCGTTGCCGTTCAGGACGCGGACGACTGTCTTCGAGCGGGGCCGCTTCGCGACCGGCGCGGAAGCGTGCGCGCGAGCTTTCGCGTGCGCCGGCTTCGGCTGCACCGCCGGCTTCAGCACGTGCGCCTGCGCGGCGAGCTGCATCCGATCGGAGGCCCAGCCGAGGACCTTGCCTCCGCCGATGACGAGCAGGAGCAGGAGCTCGACCACCGCGATCGCGACCGCGACGTACGCCGCCGTCCGCCAGGGCCGAATGAGAGCGTCGGGAGCCGGAAGCGGATGATCCACGGGCGAACGTTCGCCGCGTGCGTCCGCTATTCCTTCGTGACCCACTCCCAGGTCGCGCGCAGCCCGTCCTCGAGGTCGACCATCGCGGTGAAGCCCAGTGACTCGGCCGCCCTCGTCGTGTCGAGGAAGCTGCGTCGGAGCTCGCCGAGGCGCTCGGGCGCGTGCTCCGCGGGAGTCTCCGAGCCCGCGACCTTGGCGCACAGCGCGTACAGGTCGACCACCGACGTCTCCACGCCGGTCCCGACGTTGTAGACGCCGCTGTCCTGTCCGAGCGTGGACGTCGTGGCTCGCGCAACGTCGCCGACGTACACGTAGTCGCGGGTCTGCAGGCCGTCTCCGAAGATTCGCGCCTGCTCGCCGCGTAGCAGCGCGCCGAAGAAGATCGCGACGACACCGGCCTCGCCGTGTGGATCCTGGCGCGGCCCGTAGACGTTCCCGAAGCGAAGCGCGATGTGACGCGTCCCGTAGAGACGGTTGTAGGAGCGGATGTACTCCTCCGCGGCGAGCTTCGCCGTCCCGTACGGCGAGAGCGGCTCGCAGGGCGAGTCCTCGCTCGCGGCCACCTCGCACTCGCCGTAGATCGCACCTCCGGTCGAGGCGAACACGACCCGTGCTCCGTGTCTGCGCGCGCTCTCGAGGATCCGCACGGTGCCGAGCACGTTGATGTCCGCGTCGTCGACCGGGCGCTCCACCGATACGCGCACGTCCGCCTGCGCGGCGAGGTGGTAGACGGCCTCCGGGCGGACCGCGTCGAAGACGTCGTCGAGCGGCTCGCGGATGTCGCGGACCTGGAGCTCGGCGCCCGCCGCGACATTCTCTTTGTTCCCATGCACGAGCGAGTCGATCACCGCGACCTCGTCCCCGCGCGAAACGAGGGCGTCGACGACGTGCGAGCCGATGAACCCGGCTCCTCCCGTGACGATCGCCCGCACGATCGGATCCTACGGACCGCCGTAGGATGGAGCCGATGTTCGTGACCTTCGAGGGGCTCGACGGCTCCGGGAAGTCGACCCAGGCCGAGCTACTCCGCACGCGGCTCGAGGCCGACGGAGTCGAGGTCATGTCGACGCGCGAGCCGGGCGGCACGGAGCTCGGCGAGGGGATTCGCGACCTCGTCCTCCACGGCGGGCACGTCGGTCCGTGGGCGGAGGCACTGCTCTACGTGGCTGCGCGCGCTCAGCTCGTGGACGACGTGATCCGGCCGGCACTCGAGCGTGGTGTCTCCGTGATCTGCGATCGCTACATCGACTCCTCGGTCGCCTATCAAGGCGTCGGCCGCGAGCTCGGCCTCGACCGCGTCCTCGAGCTCAACATCGCAGCGGTCGGCGGACTTCTGCCCGATCGGACCTTCCTGCTCGAGCTCGACCCGGCCCAGGTGCCGTCACGCATCCAGCGACACTTCGACCGGCTCGAACGCGAGGGAGACGACTTCCGCGCGCGGACGGCAGCCGGGTATCGGAAGCTGGCTGCTCGCTTCCCCGAGCGGATCGTCGTCCTCGACGCGATGCGGGCCGCGGAGGAGCTCGCCGAGGAGGTGTATGGAGCCCTTCGCGTCCGTACCTGAGCAGCCCGAGGCGAAGCGCCTCCTGGGTGCCGCGCTCGCGACCGGCGTCGCGCACGCCTATCTGCTGCACGGGCCGGCCGGAGTGGGCAAACGGAGCGTAGCCTTCGCCTTCGCTGCGGCTCTCCTCGGCGACGAGCGCCGGGTCGAGGCGCGCGCGCACCCGGACCTGTACGTCCTCGAGCCTCTCGGCGAGATGATCCGCATCGACGACATCCGCGCGCTCCGGCGCGACTTGCACATGCGCCCGTTCGAGGCGGATCGGCGCGTCTACCTCATCCTCGACGCGGATCGCATGAACGAGGACGCCGCCGACGCGCTCCTCAAGGACCTCGAGGAGCCGCCGCCCTACGCGGTGATCGTCCTCGTCGCGGCGGAGCTCGGCCCGCTGCCGCCGACGATTCTCTCCCGCTGCCAGCTCGTGCCGTTTCGCCGGCTGTCGGAGGGTGCAGTGCGGGAGTGGATCGCGGCGCAGGTCCCCGAGCGGGACGCCGAGGAAGTCCGCATGCTGGCCCGCGCGTCCGCGGGGCGGCTCGACCGCGCGAGACGCCTGCTGGACGGGGACGCGGCGGCGCGGCGCGAGACGCTGATCGAGACCGCGCGCTCCGTCTATGCCCGGGACGACTTCGATCCTGCGAGCGCAGCCGGCGCTCTCCTCGAGGCAGCTGCGGCCAGGGGAGAAGAGGCGCGTGACCGCGAGCAGGCGCTCGTGGACGCGATCGACCTCACCGCACGTGACGCCGAGCAACGCGTGAGGCGCGCCGCGCGCGGCGCCGAGCGCGACGAGCTCCTGGCAGCCCTCGAGGGCCTCGAGTCGTGGTACCGCGATCTCGTCGTCGTCGCGGCCGGCGCGGAGAACGCCGCGATCCACGCCGATCGTCTGGACGAGCTTCGCGAGGACGTCGCGGCCGGCGCGGCCGAGGGCGCCGTGGACGCCTCCGAGGTCGTGCGCGAGATGTGGCGCGCGCTCGAGGAGTTCAACCTCAACCCCTCGCTCGCGCTCGAGGCGCTCTTCGTGCGCCTCCGTCGCGCGCTCTCCTCCGCGCGTCCAGCGCGCGTCTGAGCCGGGCTACACTGCGGCGGCTTCGCCGACGTAGCTCAGCTGGTAGAGCACTTCACTCGTAATGAAGGGGTCCCCGGTTCGAGTCCGGGCGTCGGCTCTGC
>CAVZNK010000030.1:0-98491 GCA_963776555.1 uncultured Gaiellaceae bacterium
GTTGCGCGGGGGAGACGCTCGCTCGGGTCCGAATGCTCATCAAGCAGGCCGACCCCAAGGTGATGAGGAGTGGAAATGAGTGGAAGCCATGAGCCCCGGAACACCGGTCTGGTCCTACAACGGGGTATCTGCATTGAGGGACATAAGAACGTGGTCAAGTTGACATTCGTCAAAGGGCCCGCGAGCGTCGGCTACAGATCGACGATCACAGGCCAACGCGCGAATGGAACGTCCGAACCTGACACCGCCGCCGGCGCTATGTACTCCGCCAGTTCGGCCTTGCGATCCCAGACTTCGAGAACCTCGGGATCGGCGTGAGCGTCGTCGACCGCATGGTCAGCCGACCATTCGAGGACCACGAGCAACTCTCCCTTGGGCGCTCGTACGACCGGAGCTCGTCGCTCGGTCACATGGCCCCGGCGGCGAAGGAGCGCGAGTTCTTCGTGGAGGAGGACAAGGAAGTCGTCTTCGCGTTCGGGTCGAGGACGATAGGCGGCGAGCGCCAGCTCCGTCCCTTGCGACGTCATCGGATGAGTCTAGAGGCGAGCAGCCGGCGGGCAGCCAAGCGCGAGTGCCACGCGGGGTCTAGGAGTCGCGTCGCGCGCCCACGCGGGCGTAACCGGAGGTCGCGTACATCAACTTCGGAGATGGACATAACGAAACGGGCACATGCAAGGCAGGCAGGCGACGGAGAGGATCTCCATCCCGAGCCCCGCGCGAGCGCGCCGAGCGCAGTCGTACTGAGACGGTGCGCGTGCAGCTGCACATTCACCGGCTCTTTCACGTCGCTGTGCTTTCCGTGCTCCGAAGCTAGTCCAGCCTGGCCGCCTCGAGCTCACGCTCCTCGATCCGCAGGTAGCTCGCGAGCGGCGAGGCCGGACGTGCGGGAAATGGAACCGACGGCCGTTCCCGGTTTCCACCGTGCGGTTGGCCCCCTGCGGAGGTCGAGGCGGGCCGTGCGATGATGGGCAATGTCGTCTATCGCGATTTCATTCAGGCCGCCCTAATGGTGGCCACGAGGTTTCTCGTCCTCGCAGTCCCGGTCGAGGACCGCTACAAGTCAGGCCCTCGGACGGCTAAGAGCCGGGCTAGCTACGCAAAGACGTACTCCGCCGTCGAGGGGATCTACGGAAGCCCGCGACTCTCGCGTCCGTTTGAGGGTCTGCTCATCGTCGGGTACTAGACAAGTAGCATCCCCCGAGACGTCCGCTGACAATGGAGGGACGATGATTCGTGCTCGTTTCATTGCCCAAGTGCGCTATGGGCACTTCGCCGAATATCTCAAGGCCCTACAGCAACTGAACGAGATCTCGCGAGAACACGGATGGGCCGAGGCGACATTTTGGGTCTCGACGGCCGGAACCGCGAATGAACTCTTTGCCGAAGTCGACTATCCCGATCTCGCCACCTTCGAGCGGGAGGGTCAGGCACAGGCCGCCGATGCGGAGTGGATGAAGGTCATTCGTAGCACCGTTGACATGGTCGTCCAGGGCTCCGCTCGCAGCGAGCTCTATCAGACGGCTCCGCAACTCGCCTAGTTTCACCTCAAGCCTCCAGTTTCCGCCTTGGGAGAACGCCGGAAGTCGGGCTCCCGTCGGAGCGAAGTCGGAGGTAGCCCAAGCCCTCGGACGCCGTTAGGAGGCTCCTACGGCCTCGCTACGGGCGGGAGGTCGGGGCCGACTTCGTCGAGGCCGATTTCCGGTTGGTCACCGGTCCGTCGCGGACGAGGAACACCGGCATATCTGACACGGCGTTTCGGCCTATCTAAGCCAAATCGCAGTGAGGATAAAGAGCGAAAAGGCCCATACGGGATTCGAACCTCCACATAACCGTGCGGGTTTGCGGCGCACTTTGCGATTCTGTGCACCCCCGGTGCACCCACGCCGGAAGCGTCAGACCAACGCGACGTAATCGACTTCGTTGCGAGATGCCCTCAGATCAGGTGGGGTGGGTACGAAATTGGGTACGAAGTTTCAGGCGGGGTCTTGGAGGGTCGAGGCAGAAAGTTCTACGAGGCCGCGAGAGCGGTTTCGTCGTTCTCGGGAGGGGTACGAATCTCAGGAGGGGCGCGCGCCTCGGGGAAGACGTCTCGCGCCGTCCGAGGGCAGGACGCGCGCCCTCATCCCCAGCTCGCGAGCTACCTGCGGATCGAGGAGCGCGAGTTGGAGGCGGGCGGGCGAAGCTCTACGCCGCCGCGCTGACCAGCAAGGGGTCTCAACTCGTAGGGGCCGTCGATCGCCCAGGTCCACTGCGCGGGAGCGTGGCGGCGAGAAGGCACGTGAGCCCGATGAACGCCACTACCTGAGCGGGCGCTGCAATGGGCAATGGTCTGCCGCCGGCGAGGGTCAAGTCGTCCCATCGGCGGATCAGGTCGTTGAGAACCGGCACGTTGCTCCAAGGACTCGGGAGCCAGAGGGCGAGGAGGACGCCCAAGAGCGTGGCGATTGGGAGCGCTTGGCGAGCCGATGCCCAACGGGCGAGTTGGGGAATCGTCAGGAGAAGAAACACCAGCCGGTAGTCGGAAGTGCGCCCGAGCGCAAAGGTTGCGACGTAGATTCCGGCACCAGCCCAGAAGAGGTCGAGTTCTCGCGACGGACCGGTGCTGAGCTGGCTACGCAGCGTTCGGCGGAGCGCAATCGCGGCAACGATCGCTAGTGCGACGAGAGCAGCGTCCCACATCCGTCCCGGCGCGACGAGGCGACCGAGCCAGCCGCCAAAGATGTGAAGACCGAACGCGTACTCGTCCCCCTGAGGTAGCACCCGTTCGATGGTCTGGATATCACGGAATGTCGCCGCAACATAGACGGCAAAGATGCCGAGGACTACCGAAACGCAGATGACGGCTGCCCGCCGAGGAAGCTTCGCAAGCATCCCAACGGCGGCGATAGGGAAGAGCTTCAAAACCGCGGCGAGGAGGATCAGCGCCGACGCTGCCGGTGGGCCGTAGCGCGAACGTCGCATGACGAGGCCGGCCGCCGCAACCATGCTGAACAGAGCAATGTCCACGTTGCCCCGCTCGACTCCGAACATGACCGCCGGCGAGCAGAGCGCTAGCCCGTAGATGACGGCGTCTCCGACCGGTGCCTGGCGCGGCAGGGCGACGATCGCCGCCAGGAAGAACGTGACCACGATCGGGAAGCCGATGAGATACGTGTCGTCCTGCCCGAGACCGAGGATTGAGGCGGCCATCCACACTCGGGGATAGTTCTCCGGCCTGCCCCCCGGATCGCACGGATTGACCGGCCATTCGCCCCACTGGTGACGAGCGCAATCCCACCCAGACGTGACCGATCGAAGATCGAAAAAGCCCCCCGGAACCGCGGGCACACCGAGCTGGTCCCACTGGGCGTGGCCGCCCAATGCAAGAAGCAGAGCGAAGTAGCCGCACAACATTCCGAGTAGTACGAGCCAGGCCGAACTCGAGCCTATGAGACTGGTGCCGACCGGACGCGTACCCGTCGCGACGCCTTCATCTCTCACGCCGCCATCGTCGCATGGCGGCGATCGCCGTAAAGCTGCGGATCGAGGAGCGCGAGCTAGGGGCGGGCGGGCTGAACTAAGAACTCGTCCTCCTCACAAGCCCACAGTCAAATTCGACGAGCACTAGCTCGGAGGACTTATCCTCGGGCGACGCCGTGTCAGCTGGGGAGCCGAGATCACTGGCGGGTCGACGTAGACCGTGGGAGATCCTGGCCATGCTCGGCATCAGCGCGCTCGCAGGCTGGCTGCGTCTGCGCCATCTCGACCTCATCGAGTTCAAGCTCGACGAGGCAACCGCGGTCAACCTGGCGCGGCGGGTTCTCGACGGCGACTTCCTCACGGTTGGAATTACATCGAGCGTGCGGGCGCACAACCCGCCGCTCTTCATCTACCTGACGGCTGTGCCCTTGGCCCTGTGGGACGACCCACGCGCGGCTACGGCGTTCGTCGGCGTGCTCGCCGTCACGGCTGTGATTCTCACGTACTTCGTGCTGCGGCCGCGGTTCGGCGCCCTCGTCGCAGTGGGCGCGGCGGCGCTCTTCGCTACCGCCCCGTGGGCAGTGCTCTATAGCCGCAAGCTCTGGGGACAGAGCGTGCTCCCGGTCGTTACCACGGCCTTCCTCTGGAGCATGTTTGCCGTACTCGAACGCCCTCGTAGTCGCGCGGTCGCCGTCATCCCCGTCCTCTTCTGTCTGGCCTTCCAACTCCACTTCTCGGCGCTCGCACTCGTCATCCCCGGAACGATCCTCCTGCTCTACCGCGCACGCGTGGTGCACTGGCCGGCGTTCGCTCTCGGCGTGGGCGTCGCGGTGCTGCTGCTCGCTCCCTGGCTGTACCACCAGGTGACGCATGGGTTCGAGGACGTCTCTTTGCTCGCCTCGGGAGCGCCCGACGGCGGGGATACGCCTGGACCCTTCGAGGTCTTTCGCGAGTCCCTCCGCCAGGTCGGAATCGGGAACTGGACTTATGTGGTGGGCGTCAGCATGCCGGGGTTCCTAACCGAGATCGGACTGGTGTGGAGCGTGGCGAGGGTTGCGAGCACGGTCGCAGCCACACTGTTCGTCGTCGGGCTCGTCACGTGCGCACTCTGCGTCGGACGCGGCGTCAGCACCAGTCGGCGTTGGCCCTGGCTGGTGCTCGCCCCCAGCAGTGCTTCGCGAGCGCTCTTGCTCGTCTGGCTCGTAGGCGCCTGGCTCGCGATCCCCGCCGGCGGCCGCCTCTTCCCGCACTACCTGATCGTCACGTTTCCGGTTGTCTTTGCCGTGCAGGCGCTGGCAGTCGCGGATCTCGTAGGTGCGGTACCGCGCGTCCGACAGCAAGCCACGATCGCAGCGATCGCCGTCCTCGTGGCGGTTGCGGCGGGGCACACGGTGTTCACGCTCTCCTTTCACCGGTTCCTCGACGGATACGGTGCCGCAGGCGGCGACTACGGCATCGTGTATCGGGACAAGGCCGAGCTCGCCAGCGTCCTGCGAGCACGCGGGCTCCGGGTCGCGGACGATCCCGTAATCGACTTCCTTGTCGCCGGCGACATGGACGCACCGGCTGGCGCAACGCCCCTCGTGCCTGTCCGCAACGCGTTTGACAACGCGCTCCCTCTTCCGTGCGCGGGCGAGCTTCGCTCGTTCGGCCTGCTCAGCACCTGCCTTCCGGCGCCCTGATGACAGAGCGTCGAGCACTCTGGCTGGCCGAGGAGCAGCACGCGAGCTCCCGAACTTGCCGCTCCAGGACGCCCCGCAACTCGTGCATCTCTACGCCGAGCGGGGATCTCCGAAGTACGAGAAGGCGGCGCTGCGCTGGCGGTGAGCTCTTGCCCGAGACTCGTTACCAATCGCGCGAAGTTCGGCACTGGTTCGCTGCCGAGCGGTTGCACGAGCGATGTTCGGGCCGTGTCCGCGTGGGATCCCAGTCGTCATGGCCTAAGTCCCAATCCTGATCCGGCCCGATCTGGAGCGAGCATCGGGGGCAGATGAAGGTCTCGCCGCGCTCGATGCGCTTGGCGAAGTCTTGTCGACGGCGGATGTGCTCGGGGCCGTAGAGCTGCGCTGACGGCGGTTCCTCCGCAGCCGGCGTCTGCGAGCATCGGCCTCGATTTCGATCAACCTTGCTCGTTCGGATGAATCGGAATCAATCACGATCTATCCGGCTTCAATCGGGGGGATACGCGAATCGGTGTGGGTCAGGAGATCCACAGCGCCTCGCGGAGGAACTGTTGAAGGCAGCGCAGCAGAAGACGAAGCGGAAGACGAAGCCCCCGCCGAGAACCCGCAGCTAGACATCTTCGTCGTCCTCGCCACCTGCTAACCCTCACGCTTCGCCAGATCTGCCGTGATCTCCGCGAAGTGCCTGAGCTGGACGTGCTTATCGTCTGAGATATGAGTCGCAAGGTCGGCTTAGGACTGGTCGTCCTCTTTGCCCTGATCGGCGGACTTCTCCTAGCTGTGCTTGTGCCGCGCGAGTCGGACACGTCCGGAGGGCCAACGCCTGTGTTAGTTGTCACTCAGACGATCCCAGGCCCAACCGACGACGACCTCGTCAGCCGAGGATCGGTTGCGGCTGTGTTTGCGAGAGCTGGCGAGGCGTTGACGGTCAGGCTCGACATGGCACAGGCAGATACGGGATCACCAGTTGACGTCATCTACGTGCCGCAGGGTGACGACACGCCTCAACCACCGTTCGAGGTCGATGTCTTCAAGATGGCCGGAGGCGCCGCGGAGCACGCACGGCTCGTCGGGAGCGTTGCTGGTCCTGGCACCGAAGTAGAGCAGCGGAAGAACGTGTTGCTCATCCTCTCGTCCTCCATCTCGGATGAGCGTCGAGAGCGGATCATCGGGGCACTCCGGTCACTCTAGGTCGCGCTTCGCCAGATCCGCTGCTACCTCAGCGAAGTGCCGGAGCCGAGGCGCGCCCTCGCTGAGATACCGGTCAAGCCAGCGCATCGCCGCCTTCTCGTACTTGCGGGCTGCGTCAGTGAAGGCGAGCTGGCGACGACGTCCATAGGACGTCGTCGCCAGTCGGGTTGGTCAGATCCCGGAAGTGGTTCCGAAGTTGTTCTTCGTCCAGATGTTTCCGAGGCCAGCGTCTCGAGCGTCGAAGACCGCGTTCCCATGGGCCGCGTTCTTGGACATGGTGTTCGATCCTGAGTCGAAGTAGACGTCGAAGCCCACGGAGCCATTGCCGTTGGCGACGTTGTACGTGAGCATGTTGCTCGCTGATGTGGCGAGATGAAAGCCGCCGTCGGCGTTTCGCTGAGAGACGTTGTGGTCGAGCGTGTTCCCGTCGCTGAGCAGGAGGTCGAAACCCGGTCCACTACTCTCCATCGCCGTGTTGTCCGAGAGAGTGTTCCCGGTAGAGACGTTGAGCGCCAAGCCGGTGGTGCTATTGCGCTTGGCGACGTTCTCAACGACGTCGTTGTTCTGAGCATGGAAGAGGACGACCCCCCACGTCGTTGCCCGTCGTATGGTTGTCCTCGACGAGGTTGGCTGAGGAATCGCTCGAGAGCAGAATCCCGAAGTTCAGGTTCTCGTCCGCGACGTTCTCCAGGATGGTGTTGTTATCGGAGTTCTCCAGCCCGATGCCAACTCCGAAACCCAACCCGCCCATGCCGTTGGTGCTGGCCGAGTTGGCTTCGATCCTGTTGCCTGACGACGCGAAGAGCTGAATACCGTTATTGGCGTTTCCCGCGACGTGGTTCGCCCGGAGGGTGTTGTCGTTCGAGAAGCCCAGAGCAATTCCGGCGGTTCCGCCGTTGTTTGTCGCTGTGTTGTGCTCGAGCGTCGTGCCTGACGGCGCTGAGAGCTGGAACCCGTTCACGTCGTTCCCATCGGCTGTGTTCCACGACAGGACGTTGTTCGCTCCTTCCGCTGAGAACGAACCCCGCGAGCAAGTTGTCGTGCGATGCAGTTTGCGTAATCGTGTTGTTCGACGAGTCGAGAAGGCCGACGCCATGGAAGAAGCCGGAGACGTCACAGTTCCTGACGGTCACACCGCTTCGACCGTTCAGGAGGACGCCGAAGGTTCCAGAACCCGACACGGCGTGTCCGGCGCAGTTAAGTGTCACACCGTCCGCTGCGATGACCACGTTGCCAGCGTGATCTTCGGTCAGCGTGATGTCGTTCGTGATGAAGAGCGTGCCCGATGTAGCTGAAGCAGCAGGCGCAAGCACAACCCCCAAGACCAGTAACCCGATCAAGACGATCCAGCGCATGTCCGGTCTCATTGGACTAGGTACTCCTTTCGGTAGTCGCAGATGACCAACGGATGCTCGGGGTATGCCCTCAAGATCCGCTCAACGCGTCATCGACTGCGCCCCGTTGGAATGCCTGCCCAAGTGAATGCAGTCTGGTGCCCCTCACGCGCTTGTCACTAGCTTGTGAGCCTCGCGGACGCGCGGACAGCAGCCGTCCTCCGAGTGTTAGCCCGCCCGCCTCTAGCTCCCGCTCCGCGAGCCGAGGGTGCCCGTCTTTGGTCGCGTCAGTGAAATTGCCGGAACGCAGCTCGTCAGCGACGGACGCGGAAGGGAAACTCGAGGACGCTCTCGTCGTCCCACGCGTCCCGCAGGTGCAGCCTGACGAGTGAGACTCCGTTCGCCTTGGGAGTGCCCCTGATCCGCCCGTCGACACTGAGGTGCATACGAGACGGAAGCTCGGTCACGGACCAGCGGTAGGGCGGAACACCCCCTCGGGCAGAGAGGGTGACCGCGTACGGTCTGCCCTCGCGTCCCGGCGGCAGCCGCAAGGTTGTGATCGCGAGCGGTGGCGGAGGCGCGCACGGCTGACCACACGCCTGTAGAGCGAACGGCCGCAAAAACTCGGCGAATGCAAGCCCGCCTTCCTCCGTCATGTGCACTCCGTCGACGAACCACGCCTTCTCGTCCGCAGCCTGTGCCCAGTCGGCCACGATGAGCTGCGGCCAGCGCGCCGGAGCGGCCCGAATCCGGGCGTTGATCAAGGCCCAGGATTCCTGCGCCTCCTTGAGCGTCACCCAGACCACGTGGTGCACTCCGGCGGCGAGCAGGGCCTGCATTACCTCGTCGAGCTGCGAGCCGTAGACGTCAGCCCGGTCGTTGTAACCGACGTCGATGACGACCGTCGGGCCGAGTTGAGTTCCGCGCACCACGATGGTCTCCAACGCACTCGGCGGCGACGGATCGTCGTAGGCTGCGCAGCCGGGATCGACTAGCTTTCGGCACGTCTTCGTCTCGAGATCGAGGTCGAGCCCTCTCGCAAACCTCGCACGCGCCTCGGTCACCCAGTAGAGCACGCCCCCGACCGAGTCCGTGATGACCGTGACTCGGTTCGCCGGCACGTCGTTGGCGGACTTGGCCGGTTCCGCGGCGCCCACACTTGATAGCCCGAGCACCGCGACGACGGCAAAGAGTCGCGCACTGTCCTTGAGCCGTGTGCTCCAGCCATCTGTCACGTGTGGGGTGCAGACTAGAGGGCCTCGGCGCTCGATTGCTCGGCGGAAGCGGACGTGCGCGTGAGGCTGGGCGGTAATCGAACATATGTTCTCACGACCTGCGAGCGCATACTTCGTCTTGGGGTGACCGGGCAGCTGCATCTCGAGAAGAACCTCGCAGCGCCTCGCGAGCTTGTGTTCGAGGCCTGCGTCGAAGCCGAGAAGCTCGCGGAATGGTGGGGCCCCGCTGGATTCACCTCTCCAGAGATCCAGCTAGACGGTCGTGTCGGAGGGCGCTATCGAATCACGATGCAACCGCCGGACGGGGAAGCGTTCCACCTCAGCGGTGCTTTCACCGAGGTGGAAGCCCCTCGGCGTCTCGTCTACACGTTCCTCTGGGAGGAACCCGATGCGGACGATCGGGAAACGGTGGTCGCGCTGACGTTCGAGCAGGCCGGCAAAGGCACTCATCTCGTCCTCGACCACGGCCCCTTCAAGACGGAGGCCCGATACGAGCTGCACCGGGCAGGCTGGACGGAGACGCTTGACCGGCTCGAACGAGTGCTGCGCAACCCTGCGTAGTTCAGCCCGCCCGCCTCTAGCTCGCGCTTTTCGATCCGCAACTTCGCCGCGATTGTTGTCGCGGCGGGGAGGCTCAGCCGCGGCGCTGCGCTCTGTGAGCTGTACGCCTCCTGACCATCGCCCGAGACGTGCGGGATGCTGCGGCCACGACGCAAACAATCGGCGAGAAGGAGCGGCTGACGTACGCGCGGCGTCGGGCTACGGCGCGTGCCTAGCGCAGCAGCGCGATCAGCACGCCGCGCTGCCGCTCGCTAAGGCTTGCCAGGGTCTTGCCATACGGGATTTGGCAGCCTACGAGGAGGCGAGTCGTGCGAGTTGGCCCGACCCCAGGCAGCGCGAGCAGGAGGTCGGCGATCTTTGCCTGCTCGGCGAACCTCGGCGGATGCGCAATCACCTCCTCGATCTCAACGCTCCCGGCTTTCAGCGCTCGCTTCAACTCCGCACGGGCGAAACGAACCGCGTTCGCCTGGGCGAGATTTTCGAGTTGCACGGTAGGTACGGTCGTGCAGGGAGGGAGCAGCACGGTCGGATACGGCTCCACCTTCGTGGTCGCCGAGACAGAAGCGGTGGCCATCGCTGGCCTCCTCACGTTGGGTGCTTCTGACCGAGCCGACCTACGAACCGAACACCAGTCACGGCGCTCGCCTGGTGGGGCGAGGAATCTAGGCCAGAGGACTGGCGGAGGTTACCACCCGGTCACAGAGGATTTCATCACCGACCCCAGCCGCATCTGCCCATAGTGCGGCCCTGAGGCAAGTGGACAACGCGAACGGACGACCTAATGTCCGACAAAGAAATGCGCTTCAACGCGCAAGTTTTTCCTGACCGGCGCATCTATCACCACGCGAAGGCCATTCGCCTCAATCTAGGAGGACGTTCATGAAGCTCAAGGTGCTGCTCGTAGGACTTGCCGCCGCCATGCTCCTCGTGTCGTCGGCGGTTGCGGCACCGCCGGAAGGCAAGGGCAAGCCGAGAACCGGTGAAGGGTGCAAACCGAGGATCACGGTCGTCCTGAAGGGCACGTTCGTGAGTGCATCTACGACCTTGCTCAGCATGAACGTCACCGGCGCGAATCGCTGGGGACGCGCATACAACCCTGGCACCGCCAATGTCACGCTCGACTCCAAGACGAAGGTTCGCGGCGGCGGCATGAAGACGGTCGCTGACCTCGTTGCCGATCTGAAGCCGGGCGACCGTGTTCTCGTCCAGGCTCGCGTGTGCAAGGACGACCTGAAGGATCCGACCGCGAAGCCGCAACTGACGGCTTCAAAGGTCATCGGCCACCCGGCGAAGGCTGGGAAGGACGACGCCGAGAACGACGACTAGTCCCTGGGGGAACGTTGCACGGGCCATACGACACCGAGTTGATGAGACTCGGCGCGGAAGCGCGTCGGCTCATCTCTGACGGCGAGGATCCCTACGGGATGCTCGCGGCTGTCGTATGGCCCGGACGTGACTGGAGCCAGGAAGTCATGCTCGCACGGCTGACCGAGTGTGCTTGCTGTGCAGGTGCGACCCGGTGTGAGGAGTGCGGTAGCACCGGCTGATGGTGCTGCCTAGTTCAGCCCGCCTGCCTCTAGCCCCCGTTCGTTGATCCACAGGTAGCTCGCGAGGTCGGATTAGGCGATTGACTCGTCGCTCGTGAGCACGATCGCCACCTCGAGCAGCGCCGATCTAAGGCGATCTTGACGCTGTCCAAGTGACGTTCGGAGCATTGCAGGTGGCAGTGAGTGCGCGTGGGATCGTGATCGTGAAATCTAACTTCAATCCACCGGTCGCACCCTTCCCCGAGATGCGGCCAGTAACGCGTATCTCCCACTGATACCTCACGTCGTCGTAGGGCGTCGTGTCAACCGTGGTGGCGAGCACG
Source organism: uncultured Gaiellaceae bacterium (assembly GCA_963776555.1). Classification (GTDB taxonomy): domain Bacteria; phylum Actinomycetota; class Thermoleophilia; order Gaiellales; family Gaiellaceae; genus GMQP-bins7. The sequence goes on from CAVZNK010000030.1 coordinate 11,333, forward strand.
AACACCCCGTCGGCCGCAATCGACGCTGTCGTCGGTAATCGCCAGTCGTCGCTGCTCTCGGGGTAGAAGGCGAAGTCGGGCGGTTGGCACGATACGTCGATTGAGCTGATGAGGAAGTCCTTCAAGGCAGTACCACCCGGCAGGACTGTGAACGTCACCGTCGCGTTTTGGGTCGTCGTCCCCCCATACGTTCCTGCGACCGCCGGTGCCGGTAGTGGCACGAACGTCACGCCCACCCGCGTCGGGAGCCGCACCTGAAGGACGCAGAGCGGTTCCGTCCTTGGACGGCACACGCGGCTCCATGTCGTGAACTTCCACATCGCTGCCGCCACAGCCTTGAGCCTCACGGTGCCGGGTCGGACGATGAAGATCGCGTGCGAGCTTCCGCTGCACGGGATCTTGCATACGACGCTTCGACCGCCCCCGTAAACCGTTCCCTTGCCGTTGATCGTGATCGTGAGTTTCACCTGGACCGCTTGTGCTCCCGGAGCGCCGACGACTCCGAACACGCACGCGCAAGTCGTGAGCGGTACAAGAGCAATCCAGAGACGCCCAAGCACGGGCCGATGTTCCCGGCTTCGCCGGTGAGGGTCAAGGCGCTCATCGAACAAGCAGCGCTGCGCATCCCGCGCTCGATCTTGCGCGCGTGGCCGCCGGAGCTCGCGAGCTCGGCGTCCTCGCGGCGGATGAACACCCCGAGCTCGACGTCGAGCGGGGGAGTCACCCGCGGCAAGCCGCGTGCGCGCCCGGCAGTCTCCTGCTTGCCTGCGGGCAGCCGGGCAGCGCCGCACGAGGGGATGAGTAGAGCTAGGCGCGGGGCCGGACGTACAGGGGATCGCACGCGATGACTGCGGACACCGCTGCCCATCCAGGGGAGTTGACGCCCGGCCCCGCCTGGGAGGTCCTCGTGCTACCCGTTTGTGCAGGATTCGTAAACATCGCGCGGTTCACGTTTTCAGGTCGGAGGCGTGGGCTACGTGGCGAAGGCGCGGTGCTAGTCGATTTGCAGGGATTGCGGGAGGGTCGCGCCAGCACCGCGCTTCGTGCGGGTCCTCCGTGGGTCGAGCTCCCATTCCCCACGACGAGCAGTCGCCCAGCCTCTCCGCCAGTGTGCGCCTTCGCGCTCGGGCTGCGCAACCTCAGGAGGCCGGACGCGGAGGTCGCCCCTAATCCCGGAGCGTTCTGCGCGCTGCGAGACCGCGTCCGGCCGTCAGCTCCCAGTGTGCTCCCGTGGCAGCAGGCTGCGCAACCTCAGATCGTGCGCGAGGGGGCGCAGCTCAAGCTGCCGATGGCGTCTGAGTAGGTCCCCCGCGACCGATTGACTGCGTGTCGGCCGCTTCATAGGGCGTGCGTGTTAGGGCGCGCGACAGGGACTCTTGACAACGGAGACACCCTCCCAGCGTGTCCTCAAGGGGGGTCGTTGCCGGGTGGCGCGGCCCCTCAGTTTCAGGCAGCGCGATCTGGCGAGACCGCAACCTCGAGCATCGCAACTAACGGCCCAGGACAGGGCTCAACCTCGACACGTGCCGTCACCAGCGCCTCGCGTCCGTCCGTAAGCACGACGCATCACCCGGCTCGACGTTCGGCGCAGGGCGCTCGAGGAGGCCGAGGTCGCGCCGGTCGTGTCGTGGAGGCGGTAGCGAGGCACGCCGCCGAGCGTATGTGACCTCGAGCTAGCTATCGTCGTCGTGCTCGCGGTCGCCACGCGAACTCCGTCCTCGCTTTCTCCAAGGCCTACGCCGAGCAGAACGACCGCGACTACCGCAGCCTCTGTGAGGCTGCGGCAACAGGCCTAATCCACGCTGAGGACTCGCCGGACTAGAGACGTCGCCATGAGCTCAGGCCCGGCATCGACTCCTAATCTTCCCTGAAGAGACATTCCCGCACACTCGCGCACGACAGCGCGACATCACTGGAGGTATCGCGTCACGTTCGCTTTGGCTTGCACGGAGCGAGCTCTATTCGGGGTCGTCCTCGGACTCGGAGCGAGCGGCAAGCTCAGGAGGGATCTCGAAGAGGTTCCTCAGAACCTGCGTTGTGAACTGCAATGCCCGCCGCGCCGTCTTCTCGTCGACGTGGGATGCGTGCACGCCTACGGCCTCAAGGACGCGCGTCGCGTCCTCGTAGTACTTGCGTAAGCCATCGGGCAGGTGCTCGACGCGAACATCAGCACCGTCCTCCGGCACGACCTTCAGCTGAGCCTGCGGGTCGTCCAGAGGGGTGTGCTCGATCACGATGGCACGACCACAGTGCGGGCACGAGATCACGGACCAGTACCGCGAATCACGCTAATAGATGTGAAGTTTGTCCAGGAGCGCAAGCGGGTCATCGACGCACTCGAACAGATCCTTGTTGTGTTTGATCATCTTGCTTTGCATGTAGACGCGAAGCCACTGCTTGTAGATGTACAGCTCATAGCGATCGAACACGTCTCTGAGTGGCAGGTCCCGTTGCGCGATGAGCCCTGCCAGGTACATCGCACACTCGAAGCCAAGAGAAATCGATTGAAAGTACGGAGAGCCAATGGCCGAATCGCCGGCGAGGAACACCGGCGAGCTGGCGAACGGGTGATCGCTGGGTCCCGTCGCGAGCCACTGCCGGCTGGTCGCATTGCGGGCCCGGTACAGATCTAGTGGGATACGGAGAATCTCAAGGTCGCCGAGCACCTCGCCGTGAGTTTCCTGCTTGATCTTGTCGATGAAGTGATCCATCGACTGGGCGACGTCGGGAAAGTTGCTGCGAAGCCACTCGCCGTCGAACCGGGACGGCATCGCCTTGTAGTCCTCGGCGGTGATGTTGACGATGCCCGTCACGTGGCTGACGCTGCCGTCGGCGTGTGTGCGGTGGACCATCGGAATGAACTTGTAGTGCGCGTTCTCGATGTTCTTGTAGTACTTGCAGTACTCGTTGCAGTCGTATGTCTGGCCGTATAGGAACGTGATGACGAGCGCGTATTCGAGTCGGATGTTGAGCGTGTTCCTACCTCCCTCGACCTCGTCGGAGCATGCCGCCAGCTGATCTCGAAGCAGCGACTTGCTGCCGGTGCAGTCGATCAGGATGTCTCCCGGCTCAAGCATCGCCACCGCGTCCTCTGCCGATACGACGGCCGCGGTGCGCTGCACCGCATTCGACCTGCGCGTATCGATTAGATCGCTGAGGGAGTGCTCAATGGCGTTGAGCGGGCAGAACCCTAGTGCCCATCCACGAAGAAGTGTCATCAGGTCCGAAGGAATCGACTGTCTGAACGCGAGGCCCTCGTCGAGCTCTGCCGGATCGAACACCGCCTCGATGTTCTCTCCATCGATGTGATCGTCACGGTAGCTCTCGACGGAATCTGCAACCAGGTATGAGCCGAGCCGGACCATCCGGGTACGGGTGTACTCGCGTCGCTTCTCGTAGAGGTGCACGGAGAACCCCTCCATCGACTGGAGCAGTGCCGTCAGTAGTAGACCCACTGGGCCTGCGCCGAGGACATGCACTCGCCCCGAGGAAGGCAGGGTCTCGAGGTTCGTGGAACCAGACTGCGGGGGCATGCGCCTCCTCGTTCGAGCCGCAGATCGACGGCGCTCAGGCGTCCACGAGCCGCTACGTCGCAGGCAGGATGTTGTGGTTGTGGTGGAAGACGTTTCTGGGCTCGTAGCGGCGCTTGACATCGGCAAGTCGCGCGAGGTTCGGGCCGTAGGCGGAAGCAACAGCGCCCGCGTCGTCGTCGTCGAGGTAGTTGACGTAGCGGCGGCCTGAGGCGTGCGGCTCCAGCCGAGCAAACAGCAATTTCGTCCACGCGATGTTCTCGTCTGTCGCTGTGGGGTCGAGCCACTCGGCCGTGATCAGGAGGTCGAAGCCGTCCTGGCGGTGCGGCCAGGCGGTCTCGGTCTCGGCGATCCGGGTCACGGCGCCGTGGAAGTGCTCGAAGACCATGCCGGTCATCGTCGAGGGGACGCTCTCGAAGCTCTCCAAACAGATGTCGATCACCTCGTCGCTGAGCTCGCTGAAGAAGGTCGACTTCCAGTAATTGCAGGCGCCCCTCGGGTAGGCGGCGTCGAGGATCGTGTTCATCACCGGATAGGGCATCGGCCCGACCTGAACGAACGCCGGATCGCCGAACTCGAGCAACGGCTTGAGGTCCACGTTCGCCTGATCCTCCGTACCGCAGTGGCAGACGCCGACCGCGCCGAGCTTGACACCCGAGCCGTCCGGCGCGTGCACGACACCGGCGACGATCATCAGCTCGTCGGGCAGGTCACGGGTGAAGTCGCGCACGAAGCGAAGCAGGTCCCGTGCCGCCGGAAGCGGATGGGCGACGAGTCCTCCGACGACCTGCCGAAGCGGGTGCAGGCGGTACTCGAACGACGTCGCGACGCCGAAGTTGCCGCCGCCTCCTCGCAGCGCCCAGAACAGGTCGGGGTGCGAGCTTTCGCTCGCGGTGATCGAGTCGCCGTCGGCAGTGATCAGATCGACCGAGATCAGGTTGTCGATCGCGACGCTGAACTTCGGCATGAGCCAGCCGATTCCGCCGCCGAGAGTGAGCCCGGCGATTCCGGTCGTCGAGATCACGCCGCCCGTGACGGCCAGCCCGTGCACGGCTGTCTCGCGGTTTAGCTCACCCCACAGAACGCCCCCTTGCGCGTGGACTCGCGCGGCGACCGGATCGACCCGGATCCCTTTCATCAGTGAGAGATCGATCATGAGCGCGTCGTCGATGACCGCACGACCGGCGACGTTGTGGCCGCCGCCGCGGACGCAGATATCGAGATCGGCTTCTCGCGCGAACCGGATCGCTTCGGCCACGTCAGCCGCGCCCTGACAGCGGGCGATCAGCGCCGGTCGCCTGTCGATGAGTCCGTTGTGAATGGAACGGGCTTCGTCGTAGCCGTCGTCGTCGGGCTGCAGCAGCGTGCCCGAGAATGCGCTCCTGAGCATCTCGAGTCGGTCTGAATCGACCTCGATCGCAGTTGCCATCGTTTCCTCCTCGTGGGCGGAGACTCGATGATAGGTGGTGCAACTCAGCACATCCGCCTGCACTTCGGTGACACGACATAGGCGCAGCGGGACTCGAGGTCGCGCACCAGACCGTTTGCCTCGCCCGCAGGCTCGGACTACGTGGAGGACCTCTGTTCGTTTGAGCTCGCGGCGGTGTGAGTTGCGATTGCTTCCGTGATGACGTCCCAGTCCGCGCGCTGGACGCCGTGGCCAGCCCCTTCGAGCCGAAGCAGTCGCGCGTTCAGGATCTCGCTGGCGAGCGCCTGCCCGTGAGGGAGTGGGAACATGGGATCGGCGGTGCCGTGGATGACCAGCGTCGGCGCGTGTATTGACGACAGGGGCTTGCGCGGCTTCTCGTCGTCCTCGAGCAGTTCGTGGTTCTGAAGTGCTGCGAAGTCGCGTGCGCGGACGGCGTCACGGCTGACAAGGTCACGCACCCCAGCCTCGTCGAAGGGGCACTCGACTCCCGCGAGCACGCGCGCGTAAGCAATGAAGTCAGGCTCCGGTGGCCTGAGCTTGCGCACCACTATAAGTCGTTCCGCACGCGAGAAGCGGGAACCCTCCGCGAGCAGATCCTGCAATGGAGCTAGGCGGGCTCGAACCGCCGACCTCCTGGGTGCGATCTGCCCCGAACGCGATGGATACGCGTCCGTCCGGCCTCGAAGTTGTGCAGATGTTTGTGCAGCCGACTGCCGAACGCTGCCTCTTAGAACCGAGAAAGCCCTGTTTCCAGGGCTTTCTGTGACTCCCCGGACTGGACTCGAACCAGTAACCCTCCGGTTAACAGCCGGATGCTCTACCAATTGAGCTACCGGGGAAGGTAGCGGCCGGATTGTAGCCGCGGCCTCCGGGCGGCTCGACGGGGGAAGGAGCGGCTGGGCGTGCGGCGAAAGGTCCGCGCATGCGTCGCTTCGCCGTCGCCGGCGTCGCGGTGTCCATTGGCGTCCTGGCGTTCGCTCCCAGCGGGCTCGCCGCCAGCGCTCGGGTCGCCGCCCTCCAGGTCGGGCTTCATGCCCACGGGCTCGACCCTGGTCCGATCGACGGCGTGCGCGGTCAGCTGACGACGCGGGCGCTGCTGGCCTTTCAGCGCACTCACGGCATTCGCGCGACCGGGCTCGTCGGTCGCCGGACCCGGCGCGCGCTGGGGCGTCGAGGCCGACCGCTGCTCGGACAGCGCGAGCTCGGAGTAGGCGCTGTCGGGTGGGACGTCGCGGTGCTCGAGTTCCGGCTCAGGCACTTCGGGCTCGGCGCGCGCGCGGTGGACGGGCGCTTCACGAGGCGCACAGCCGTCGCGCTTCGCCGCTATCAGGCCCGGCGCGGGCTTGCGGCGGACGGGATCGCCGGCCCGAGGACGTTTCGGTCGCTCGCGGGTCACAGGGCGACGGCGCCCATCGTGTGGCACGTGGTGGCACCGGGCGAGAGCTTCTTCTCGATCGCGGCGCGCTACCACGTGAGCCCATGGAGGCTCGCGCAGCGCAACGGGCTCTCGCTGATCAATGTGATCGTCCCCGATCAGCGACTTGCGCTCCCGAAGGGTGCGCGGCTGAGTGCACCCACCGTGGCCGGCCCGCCGGCAAGCCGCGACTCGGTGCGCGCGGCGCTCGACTACTGGTCGCGGGTGTACGGGGTCGACCCGGCGCTCGCGCGCGCGCTCGCGTGGATGGAGTCGGGCTTCCAGCAGGACGTCGTCTCGAACGTGGGCGCGATCGGCGTGATGCAGCTCCTGCCCGAGACGTGGGACTTCGTCGATCTCGTCCTCCTCGGCGGCCGCACGCCCCGGAACTACCAGGGGAACGTGCGGGCGGGCGTGCGCTACCTGCGCTGGCAACTCGACGAGTTCGGCGGCGACCGGCGGCTCGCGCTCGCCGGCTGGTACCAGGGCGCCCGCGCCGTGCGCGAGCGGGGGCTCTTCGACGACACGAGAGAGTTCGTCAGGATCGTGCTCGGGCTGTACGGAACGGTCTGACGGGCGCGCGCGTCAGCCGCCGCGGCGGATCAGGTCGTTGAGCGGTCGCGCGCGGGGATCCAGGACGTTCCCGGCCTGCTCGGCGCCCGTCACCGGGAGCTCGGTCTGATCCAAGAGACCGACCTGCACGAGAAGTGACGCCTGGTCCCAGTAGATGTGCTCGTGCGCGACCTTGCCGTCCGTGAAGCCCACGACGACGCAGAACGCAAGCTGGACGTGCCTCCCGGTCGGCGCGACGCCCGGAAGTAGCTGAGGCATCTCGATGTCGTGCGTGAAGGACAGGACGAGCTCGTCGACGACCTGGTTCTCGCCGACAGTCCGGGAGACCGGCGTGATCGCGATGTCCTTCGGCCACTTGCCGATGAAGTGGTCGCCATAGAACTGGCGCACTCCGTCGAAGCCGACGCCGCCGGTCATGACGGGCACGTGGTTCACGTACGGGTCGTCGGTCATGGTGGCCATGGTTCTGTCGAGGTCCATGTCGACGAACTCCGCGGCGACGTGGTCATCGAAGACCGCCGCGATGTCTCGATCCGCCGCCATCTCGCAGTGAAACTACCTCGTTTCGCTCTCGCTTGACATGTCACGGGCTCGTGTGACTGAATCTCATCGTGCTCCTGCGCGAGGTCGAGTACGCACGCCCGGCGACCGTCGAGGAAGCGATCTCGCTCCTCGGCAGCCACGACGGCGCGCGGCCGCTGGCGGGCGGGCAGACGCTCGTCAACGTGATGAAGCAACGCGCAGCCTCACCCGACGTGCTCGTCGACCTCGCCGACCTCGACGAGCTCCGCGCGATCGGCTTCTCCTCCGACGGCATGCTCGAGATCGGCGCGATGGTCACGTGCGCGCAGCTCCAGAGCTCCTCGGAGGTCGACGTCGCCAGGCCGATCCTGGCCGAGGTCGCCGGCACGATCGCGGACGTCCAGGTCCGCAACAGGGGCACGATCGGCGGCAACGTCTGCGTGAGCGACCCGACCAACCACTTCCCGCCGCTCCTCGTCGCCCTCGACGCGACCTTCACGATCCGCGGCGCGGACGGCGAGCGCACGATTCCCGCCGACGAGTTCTTCATCGGCGTCTACGTGACCGCGGTCGGCGAGGGGGAGCTCCTCACGAAGATCAACGTCCCGCCCTCCAGCGGCGCCGGCGACGGGTACGCGGGCCTCACGATCGGCGCGCACGGGACCTACATCGTCAACGCGGCCGCGACCGTCTCGGGCGACGCCGCACGGGTCGCGATCGGGTGCGTCGCAGCTTTTCCCGTTCGGGCGACCGCGATGGAGGAGCGCCTCGCGGGTGGCGACTACTCCGAGCAGGCGGTCCGTGCGGCCGTCGACGGTCTCGGCGCCTCGCTCGACCCGCCGTCCGACGTCCACGGTTCGGCCGACTTCAGGCGCCATCTCGCCGAGGTGTCGGGGGTGCGTGCAGTGCTCCAGGCCGCGGGGAGGAGGAAGTAGTGGCGGCGCCCGTCACGAGCCGGACGGTGTCGGTCGCGGTCAACGGCGAGCAGATCGAGTACGACGTGCCCACGCGCCGGCTTCTCGTCCACTTCCTCCGCGACGACCTCGGGCTCACGGGCACGCACATCGGTTGCGACACCGGGAACTGCGGCGCGTGCACGGTGCACCTGAATGGCGAGCCCGTGAAGAGCTGCATGATGCTCGCGGTCCAGGCCGAGGGCGCGAGGATCACGACGGTCGAAGGGCTCGCCGCCGATGGTGAGCTGACCGCCCTCCAGCAGGCGTTCAACGAGCACCACGCGCTCCAGTGCGGGTATTGCACGCCGGGGATGCTCATGAGCGCGACTGCGCTTCTCGCGCACAATCCGCATCCCTCGGAGGATGACGTGCGCTACGCGCTCCAGGGCAACCTCTGCCGCTGCACGGGGTATGTGAACATCGTCGAGGCGGTCGTCTCGGTCGGGGAGAAGCGATGACGGTCACGGAGCAGACGACGACGCTGAAGAAGGGCTTCGTCGGGCAGTCGATTCCGCGCAAGGAGGACAGGCGACTCGTCCAGGGACAGGGCACGTTCTTCGACGACGTGCGCCGCCACGGGATGGGGTACGTCCACTTCGTCCGCTCCCCCTACGCCCACGCCAAGATCGTGTCGATCGACGTCTCGAAGGCACTCGAGCTCGAGGGCGTGTACGGGACGATTACGGGCGACGAGGTCGCGATCCACACGGATCCCTTCTTCGAGATGTCCGTCGAGCCGGGCGGGAACATCTCGGACTACGCGCTCGCAGTGGGCCGCGTGCGACACATGGGCGAGCCCGTCGCGGCCGTCTGCGCGGCGACGCGCGAGCTCGCGCGCGACGCCGCCGAGCTGATCGAGGTCGAGTACGACTCGCTGCCCGTCCTCGTCGACGCGGCGGAGGCGCTGAAGGACGAGGTCGTCCTCCACGACGACGCCGGCTCGAACGTCGTGTGGTCGGGCGTCTTCGACTGGGGTGACGTCGACACCGCGCTCGCGGAGGCCGATCACGTCGTGAAGATCGACAAGCTCCACTTCCACCGGTTCTCGTCGACGCCGCTCGAGTGCGCGGGCGCGCTCGTCGAGTACGACAAGGGCACCGGCGAATGGACGCTCACGTGCAACCACCAGATGCCGGGCGTCGGCGCGATCTGGATGGCGCCCGCGCTTCGTACCGGGATCGACAAGCTCCGCTTCGTCACGCACGACATCGGCGGCGGCTTCGGGAACAAGATCTGCCTGCACCCGCAGTACGTCGTTCTCTGCCTGCTGGCGCGCAAGCTCGGGCGACCCGTGCAGTGGACGGAGTGGCGGACCGACCAGCACACGGCGAACGCGCACGGCAACGAGCGCTGGTTCCTCGACGTCGAGGTCGGCGTGATGGCCGACGGGACGATGACCGGCTTCAAGGTGAAGGCGCTCGACGACTGCGGCGCGTTCCCGCGCTACGAGCCGCTCGGCTGCATCATCTGGGCGCAGGTCACGCCGGGCTTGTACGGCTGGCAGAACATCCGCGTCGACTTCACCCAGGTCTGCACGAACAAGTCGCCGGTGTCGCCCAACCGCGGGTACTCGCGCATGCAGCACCTGTGGCTCACCGAGCGGATCATCGACGTCGTCGCGCACGAGCTCGGCTTCGACCCGGTCGAGATCCGCAAGAAGAACTACGTCAAGGCCGAGCAGATGCCGTACGAGACGCCGAACGGCTGCGTCTACGACTCGGGCGACTACTCCGCGGCGCTCGATATCGCGCTCGACCTCATCGACTACGGCTCGATCGAGGCGAGGCGCGAGGAGGCGGCGGCGCGCGGCAAGCTCCTCGGGATCGGAATCGGCTCGACGCTCGACTCGGGCACGAACAACTTCGGGCAGTCGACGCTCTTGAACCCGGAGCTCCAGTTCTCGGGGAACAACGAGGCCGCTTCCGTGAAGCTCGACATCTTCGGCGAGGTCGTCGTCACCCTCGGCACGGTCCCGCAGGGGCAGGGGCACGAGACGACGGCCGCGCAGGTCGTGGCCGACATCCTCGGCTGTTCGCCCGAGCAGGTGAACGTCCGCCGCGGCCACGACACGTGGTTCAACTCGCACGCGGGGTTCTCGGGCACGTACGCGTCCCAGTTCGCGTTCACCGGGCTCGGTGCGGTCAAGGGCGCGGCAGAGCTCGTGCGCGAGGAGATGATCCAGCTCGCAGCGGCCGTCCTGCAGGCGCCGCCGGAGGCAATCGAGCTCGCAGACGGCTTCGCGCGGATCAAGGACGGCCCGGAGGAGGCAGCGTTGCCGTTCATGGCACTCGGCGCGATCGTCAACGCGAACAACGCCTTTCTGCCGCCGGACTTCAACCCGACGCTCAACCACCGCTACGTCTGTCGCCCGTACTTCGGGATGGTGGACACGGAGAAGAAGACCGGGCAGCTCACGCTGACGTATGCGACCCAGATCCATGCCGCGGTCGTGGAGATAGACCCGGAGACGGGTGAGGTCGACGTGGTCGACTATGCGGCCGTCGACGACTGCGGAGTCCGGATCAACCCGCAGATCGTCGAGGGGCAGGTGCACGGAGCGACCGCCCACGCGCTCGGCGCGGCGCTCCACGAGGACTTCGTCTACGACGAGGACGGCACGCTCCTCACCGCCAACTTCTACGACTACCACGTCCCCCACGCCATGGACATGCCGCCACTGAAGACCGGCGCGATGGAGTCGCCGTCGCCGGTCGCTCCTCTCGGTGCGAAGGGCATGGGCGAGGGCGGCGGAGGCGGCATCCACTGCATCTGCTCGGCGATCCAGGATGCGCTTCGCCCCGCGGGCGGCGCCATCGTCTACACCAGCTGCAACCCGGCGCATAGGGTGTGGTCGATGCTCCAGGACCCGGCATCGACCCGCGCCAACGTCTCGGTGGTATCGAAGTGATCGTCTCGGGGACGAAGGAGCTACCGGCCGCGCGTGACGTGGTCTGGAGCGTCATCAACGAGCCGTCCGAGATGGCGAAGCTCATGCCCGGCGTGGAGTCGTTCGAGATCGCCGACGAGAAGCACTGGACGGCGAAGGTCAAGGTGCCGCTCGGGCTCGGCGGGCTCAAGATGACCATGAACTTCGAGAAGCTCGAGGAGCGCGAGCCGGAGTTCGCGTCGATGCGCGCCAAGGGGCAGGGTGTCGGCGCGCTCATGGACATGACGACCTCGTTCACGCTCTCCGAGGCCGACGGAGGCACCTCGATGGCGTGGGAGGCGGACGTCAAGATCGCCGGCCCCGTCGGCGCCATGGGTCAGCGCGTGCTGCAGCCGATCGTGAACCAGCAGGTCGGCCAGGTGCTCGAGGCGCTCGAGAAGCGGGTCAGCGAGACGGCCGCCGGGAGCGCCGAGCCGAGCTAAGGGTTCGGTCCGTCGGCGATCGCGCGAGCGAGCGGTCCTGCCATGGAGAGCTCGCGATACGTCGCGACTGCCGCGTCGAACAGCTGTCCCGCTCTGTCGTCGTCTCCAGCGCGACCCTGGGCACGAAGCATGCGTGCGTAGTCCTCCTGCGTGTGCGCGAGCCAAGGACGCGCCCCGATGCGCCGGTTGACCTCGATCGCGTTCTCGAAGTGGCGCTTCGCGTCGTCCCACCGGGATTCGGCCGCCGCGAGGAGCCCGAGGTAGCGCGATACGGCCCCGACGTTGATCTCGGGGTAGGACGTGCCGACGCGCTCCGAATACGGAGACAGCAGCTCATAGACGAGACGGCCGCGCCGCGTATCCCCCAGGGACGCTGCCAAATCTGCGAGGAGGCACATGCTCGCAAGCCACTCTTCGTCGAACGGAACTCCGGCGAAGTCGTTCGCGGCCAATTCTTCGAACTTCACACGCGCGTCGTCACGTCGACCAAGCTCGGCATAGAACTTCGCGACGATGCAATCGAAGATCCGGTACGTCCGGTAGTCGAACGCAGTCGGGTGCTCCTCGTAGATCTCGGCAAGCTCCTCAAGTCTGCCCTGCGCGTGACGGAGAAGGAAAAGCTGGAGCCGATAGGCGACACGCGCGTTCCAGCGTTGTGCACGCTCTCCGAGTTCGAGGGCCTCGTGGATGAGCCTTTCGGCGGCCGGGAAGTCACCCTCGAGCAGCGCGATGTGCGCGCGGAGGTTCGTGACGTAGAGCGTCTGTGAGGGTTGACGGAGCTCGTCGGCCAGTCGGGCCATCGCGGCCATGTCGTCTTTCGCCCGCTCCACGTCCCCGATCTCCAGAAGAGGACAGGCGCGACACAGATAGCCCTCAGCCGCGCGCTCGAGCTCCCGGTTCGCGGTTGCCAGCTCGATGAGCTCAGTCGCTAGTCCGATGATTTCGACGGTGTTGGGAGGCGACATGAAGGCGGGCAAGTACGCCGCGAGCGCGTACGCGAGGGTGGAAGGGTCGTTCAGCCGACGCGCCATCGCAAGCGCAGCCCCAGCGGCGTCGCGCCTCCGCTCGGGTGGAAAGCGAGCATCACGGAATGGGCCTGCCAACCTCGCCAGCAGGCGCGCTCGGAGTGGGCTGTCTTCCTGGGGCAGCTCCTCGAGGGCGCGCTCGAGTAGCGGGATCAGGTGATCGTCGTCGCGTGACACCTCCCAGACGATCCGCCCTCCATATCCGAGCGCTGCGTGGCCGAGCTGCTCGGCGAGCCCTCGCTTCTCGGCGAGCTGGGCCGCCTCGTCGAAGTGACGTTTGGAAGTCGGTGTGTCACCCATTCTCGCCAACACGTCGCCAACGGCGAGGAGGAGGTCACAGCGTGTCGCGTCATCGATGGAGAGCGTCAGCGCCAGCTCGTACAGGCGCGCTGACTCCTCGAACGCCAGAGATGACGCGGCGAGATCCGCCGCGCGCCGTGCGTAGTGGACGGCACGCTCGGCGGACTCGGGCCCCGCAGCGACGAGATGGAGCGCGATCTCCGCAAGATGGGGCTCGAGCTCGGAGGCGTGCACGAGCTCGAGCGACGCGGCCGCCTCCCGATGATGTTGCATCCGCCGCGCCGCAGTGAGCTCCTCGTACAGGGTGTCGCGAATCAAGACGTGCGCGAACTGCAGCCGGCTCGGGTTCGCCGGAACGTCTCCGATGATGCGCTCCACCATCGCTTCATCCAGAGCGTCGTACAGCTTGTCCTCTGGAAACGAGCTCAAGCGCTGCACCACGTCGACGCCGAACTCTCTCCCGAGCACGGAGGCGAGCGAGAGAAGCGCCCTGCAGGGCTGGCTGAGTCGTGCGACGCGGCTTCCGATGACTTCACGGATCTCGGGCGGAATCTCCAGCGCATCGATCGGCGCGGTCAGACGCCCCTGCGAGTCGAGGAGGCGCACGATCTCGCCGACGAACAGCGGATTGCCTGCGGTCTCGGCATGAATCACCGCGACGGCCCCAGCTTCGGGTGTCACGCTCGCGACATTGGCGATGTAGTCGGCGACGTCGTCGTACGGGAGACCGCCGAGGTAGATGCGACGGACGAGCGGCTCCCGTACGAGCTCGGAGAGCGCCGTTCGGAGTGGGTCCCGCAAGGTCGGGTCGACGTCGCGATAGGCCACGATGAAGAGCAGCCGTGTCCCCGCGATTTCGCGTGCGATGTAGCGGAGGAGGAGCAACGACGACTCGTCGGCGGCGTGCAGGTCGTCGAAGAACAGGACGAGCGGCCGCTCTCGAGCGATGGACTTCAGGAACGCGGCCGTGGCGTCGAACAGGCGGATGCGTGCTCCTTCGGACTCCGGCGCGGGGGGCTCCGGTAGGTCCGGAAAGAGCTCGGCCAGCTCGGGAAAGAGCTGGGCGAGATCGACTGCCCCAGGCCCGAGCGCCGCCCGGAGAGGCTCGTGATCGAGCTCGCGGAGATAGGGACGCAGCGCCTGCACCCACGGCCAGTAGGCAGGCGCTCCACCTGCCTCCCAGCAGCGCCCTACCAAGACCCGCACTCCGCGCTGGTGGGCGATTCGAAGCCCTTCCTCCGCGAGTCGGCTCTTCCCGATCCCCGGTTCGCCGGCGATGAGGAAGCAGCGGCCCTGACCCCTGATCGTCTCGTCGAGCGCAGTCCGCAAGGCGTCGAGCTCTGTCCTGCGTCCCACGAAGGAACCTGCGGGGATCGACGCTCCTGGCTCGCTTTCCCGCCCGACGTCGAGCACGGGATCCTGCTCGAGGATCGAGCGCTCGAGGTCGCGGAGCGCACGGCCGGGCTCGATGCCGAGCTCGTCGACGAGCACACGCCGCGCATCCTGGTAGGCCTCGAGCGCCTCGGCCTGCCGTCCGGAGCGGTAGAGCGCCACCATCTGCTGCCCGCGGAAACGCTCCCGGAGCGGCTGCCCGGCGACGAGCGCCTCCAGCTCGGCGGTGAGTGCGGAGTGGCGAGCGAGCGCCAGGTCGGCATCGATGCGATCCTCCAGCGCTGCGAGGCGGCGCTCCTCTAGACGTGCGATCTCCGACTGGGCGAACTCCGCATACACGAAGTCGGCGAGTGCCTGCCCACGCCAGAGTGCGAGGGCCTCGCCCAGGAGCGTCGCGGCCGACTCGATGTCGCCGTGGGTCAGCTTGAGGCGCCCGGCGTCGGCGAGCTCCTCGAACTGCTCGACGTCGAGACTGCCCACCCCCGACGCTAGCCTGTATCCGGCAGCCGTCGTCTCCAGCTTGCCGTCCCCGAGTGCCTTACGCAGTCGCGACACGTGTACCTGCAGCGTCTTGAGGGCGTTGCGAGGAGGGCGCCCTGCGTAGAGATCGTCCACGATCCGATCGGCGGATACGGCCGCGCCCCGGTTGACGAGCAGGATCGCGAGCAGCATCTGCTGTTTGGGGCCGAGGGCAACGTGATGGCCGTCGCGCTCGACCTCGAGGGGACCGAGGATCCGGATCTTCATCGCAAGTAAGGCGGTTGTAACCCGGCTGAAGGTGCCGTGCAACCGGCGCGAGCGATGGTGACCGCGGTCGATCGCAGCGAGCGATCGTGGAACAGGAGGTTCGGTCATGACTCACGGCAAGCGGATCAGGACAGGGCTCGGGATCGTCGCGGCGATGCTCGTCGTCGCAGCGCCTGCGGGTGCCACCACGATCACGGTGGTTCGCGACGTGTCAGCCCGTGATGGGGCTATCTCCTCCAGCTCGACGCCCATTCAGGTCGTGCGAGACGTGTCGGCACGTGATGCGGTGGTCTCTTCGGCCACGCCGATTCAGGTGGTGAGAGACGTCTCCGCACGCGATGCGGCAGTTCTCGCTTCCGTTAGGCCGATTCAGGTCGTCCGGGACGTGTCGCGCACGTGACGCACGGCTGGCTGCCGGCGAAGCGGCTATCGCCTACTTCAAGGCGAACGAGCGCGCCACGATGAAGGACGGTGTAGAGGCCCTCGGCTTCACGCCGGAGTCGGACGTCCGCGCGGCTCGCGCGAGTGGGTTCGACTGGGCCGATGCGGGGGTGGGTGCGTCCTCCGCCCTTCTTCTCGCGCTCCTGGTCGGAGTGAGCCTGCTCGCCGCGCGGCACCTCCGGAGTAGCCCAGTCCTTCGTTGAGGGCGGCTGCATCGGAGGGAGGAGCGGCGCCTTCGGGCGCCGCTCCGCTTTGCACCGCGGCCGGCGAACCGGTAGAACCGGCTGCCGGTGGCCCAACCGTTCCGGATCGGCGTGATGCAGCTCACCATGGAGCCGCTCGAGGAGATGCTCGAGTCGGCCCGCGTGATGGATCAGGCGGGGATGGACACCATCTGGCTCGCCGAGGCGTACCCCTGGTGGCGCAAGCACGGGATGGAGGCGCGCTCGTCGACGGTCGTCTCCGCGCTCATGGCCCGCGAGACCGAGCGGCTCACGATCGGCTGGGGGATCATCTCGCCCTTCACGCGTCATCCGGTGCAGGTTGCGATGGATGCAAGAGTCGTGCAGGAGGCGGCAGGCCCGGGTCGGTTCCTGCTCGGCTTCGGGACCTCGAAGATCTTCCTCAACAACATCCGCTCGCAGACGTCGAAGACGCTCGGGCCGATGCGGGATGCGGTCACGATCGTGCGCGGCGTCCTCGGCGGCGAGCCGTTCGAGTACGAGGGCGATACCTGGAGCGCATCGGTTCCCGGGCTCGACCCGGCTGCTGACACGCCGCGCGACGTGCCGCCCGTGTACGTGGCTGCAACGGCGCCCAAGATGCAGGCGCTCGCAGGCGAGATCGGCGACGGCTGCCTGACGCCATCGATCACGACGCCCGCGTTCGTCCGGTACACCCGCGACAACGTCGCCTCGGACATCGACATCGGCTGCACGGTCGTCGCCTCGGTCCACGAGACGGATCGCGACACCGGTCGCGACGGCGCGCGCGAGATCGCCGGGATGTACCTCGCGAACAAGTTCCAGAACATCCGCGGCTCCGCGGACACCCTGCTCGAGCTGGCGGGGATCGAGATGGAGGAGCTCGCTCCCGTGGCCGAGGCGATGGAGGAGGGGGGAAGGCTCGCTGCGAAGGCCCAGGTGACCGACTCGCTCCTCGACCGCTGCAAGCCGATCGCGGGCACGCCCGAGGACTGCATCGCGGCGATCGCGGAGTACCGCGAGGCCGGCTGCACCCACGTCATGCTCGAGCTCTGGGGCGACCGGCGCCACGACCAGATCCGGCTCTTCGGCGAGAAAGTGCTCCCGCACGTCCGTGGCTGACGTCCGCATCGATCGAGACCGGCTCGTCGACTGGGCGTCGAGCGCCATCGGGACGCCGAGCTTCACCGGCTCGGAGGAGGCGATGGCCGAGCTCGTCCGCGAGACGTTCCTCGGCATGGGCCTCCAGGTGCAGTGGCAGCAGGTGGAGGACGGTCGCGCCAACGTTCTCGGGACGCGTGCAGGCGTCGGAGGCGGGCCGAGCCTCATGTTCAACGGTCACATGGACACGTCGTACTCGGGACGCGAGCCATGGCTGGCGCACGTTCCCGGCTTCCAGCCGAGCGCGTTCGTCGAGGACGGGCGGCTGTACGGGCTCGGGATCTCGAACATGAAGGGTGCGCTCGCCTGCTACGTCGAGGCGCTGCGAGCGCTCGACGACGCAGGCGTCCGCCTTCGTGGCGACGTGCTCGTCGCCGCCGTCTCCGGCGAGATCGAGAAGACGCAGTACGGGGATGCCCAGGGCGCCGAGTACCGCGGCTACGCCGCGGGGTCGCGGTACCTCGTGTCGCACGGGGGCGTCGCCGACATGTGCATCCTCGGCGAGCCGACCGAGTCGAAGGTCGTGCTCGGTCACTTCGGCTCGCTGTGGCTGCGCATCTCCACGAAAGGGCCGTTCATCCACACGGCGTTCAGCGAGGGCAAGCGCGACCAGAACGCGATCGTGCGCATGCGCGACGTCGTCGACGCGGTGCTCGAGTGGATCCCGACCTGGGAGGACGACCCCTCCAACGCCTACCGCGGCGCGAAGGCGATCGTCAACGTCGGTGCGCTGCAGGGCGGGTTCGGCTGGCGCGTGTCGCGGACGCCGCACCGCGCCGATCTCTTCCTCGACGTCCGCGTGCCGCCGACGAAGGAGATGGCTCAGGCACGCTCGCAGGTGCTCGAGATGGTTCGTGGCCTGGGCGATCGATATCCGGAGCACGGCATCGAGGGCGAGGTCTACGTAACCGCTCCGGGCGCCGAGATCGCCGACGACCACCCGCTCGTCGGCGCGCTCGACGCCGCTCACGCGCAGGTCTTCGGCGCGCGACCCGAGCGGGACGTCACGCGCTGGTTCTCGGACGCTTCGGTGCTCACGCGCTACGGGATCGCGACCGTCAACTACGGGACGTCGACGGGGCTCCTCGACACGGCAAAGGGCGAGAACCTCGAGATCGACGGCCTCGCGAAGACAGCAGAGGTCTACGCGCGAGCGGCGATGAACGTCTGCGGGGTCGCATGAGCGACGTCTGGACGATCGAGCGTCATCTCGAAGCGGGCAGCGACCACGGACGGGCGCTCTTCCATCGCTTCGTGGAGATCGTCGCCGCGTGCGGTGAGCACACGACGTCGGTCGCGAAGACGACGATCACCTTCAAGGGCCCGCGCCGTGGCTTCGCGGGCGCGCGCCCGAACCGCGACCGGCTACAGGGCTACTTCGACGTGACGTACCGCGTGGACGACCCGCGTATCCGGAGCGTTGCGCCGTACCAGAAAGACCTCTTCGTCCACCACTTCCGTGTGGAGTCGCTGGAGCAGATGGACGACGATTTCGCTCGCTGGATCGCCGACGCGTACGACCAGGTCGGGTGCGGGAATCGATGAAGCTCGTCTCCTTCGGCGACGACTGCCGCGTCGGCGTGCTCGACGGCGAGGAGATCGGAGTCCTCGACGTCCCGACCATGCGCGAGTACTTCGAGCGAGGCGGGGCCGACGAGACGGGCGAGCGCGTGGCGCTGGCGGAGACGCGCCTGCGCGCACCGATCGTCCCGAAGAAGTTCTTCCACACGGCAGGGAACTTCCGCGAGCACGAGGAGGAGTCGAAGCAGGTCGGCTGGTCGCACGAGATCGCGCCGTGGATCGTCTTCTTCCAGAACGTGGACGCGATCGTCGGCCCCGACGAGCCCGTCGTCTACCCCGAGCATCTCACCGAGGAGCTCGACTACGAGCTCGAGCTCGCGGTGGTGCTGCGAAAGCCGGGGAAGTGGTTCACGCCCGAGGAGGCCGCCGACTACATCGGCGGGTACGTGATCTTCAACGACATCACGGCGCGCGATATCCAGCGGCGCGAGATGCGCTCGGGCGTCTTCAGCTTCTGCAAGGCCATCGACACGTTCTGCCCGCTCGGCCCGTGGATCGTCACACCCGACGAGATCCCCGACCCGCACGATCTCGCGATGACGCTTGCGGGTGAACGGCGAGACGCGGCAGACCTCGCACTCGAGCCGCATGTCGGTGACGATCCCCGAAATCCTGAGCCACTACTCGGCGCTCGGGTACTCCGCCGGCGACGTGCTCTCCACGGGGACGGTCTCCGGCGTCGCCGGGTTCTCGCCCGACGCCGCGTCCCTCTACTTGAGGCCCGGAGACGTCATGGAGTGCGAGGTCGAGCGGATCGGCGTGCTCCGCAACCCGGTGATCTCGTGGCAGGAGGCGCACGGCGAGCCCGCGCCTCCTCGCGTGCGCTGGTGAGATGCCACAGCGCAGTGTGCATACGACGCGAGCTCGTGCGCGAGCGCTGGTAGCGTCGGCGCGGTGGACGAGGACTTTCGCGTCGAAGTCGAGCTCGACGACGAGGCGCACGGCTACCCGCTGCGCGAGCGCCTTCGCGCGCTGAACCTGGACGACGACGCGCGGGAGCGCCTCGG
Source organism: uncultured Gaiellaceae bacterium (assembly GCA_963776555.1). Lineage (GTDB taxonomy): Bacteria > Actinomycetota > Thermoleophilia > Gaiellales > Gaiellaceae > GMQP-bins7. The sequence goes on from CAVZNK010000030.1 coordinate 30,983, forward strand.
CGCGAACTGTGGTCGTCACGCGTGACGGTTCGCGCCTCTTCGCGTACACGTCGAGCGAGGCACAGGCACGAGAGGCCGAGCGCGTCATCTCCGAGCTCGCCGCCGACGAGGGGCTCACGGCCGACCTCGCAGTCACGCGCTGGCATCCCGTCGCGGAGGAGTGGAGGGACGCGTCGCTGCCGTTGCCTGCGACCGCCGAGGAGGAGGAGCGCGAGTACGAGGAGCGCGAGGCCGCCGAGCAGCGAGGAGGCCAGCGAAGAGGGCGAGTTCGACTGGCATGTCGTCGCGGAGCTGCGGACCCGGGAGAGCGCACGAGACCTTTCCGAGACGCTGTCGGGGGAGGGACTTCCGGTGTCGCGCCGCTGGCGGTACGTGACGATCGGGGCCGTGACGGAGGAGCGCGCTGCGGAGCTCGCCGATCGTCTTCGCTCCGAGCTCGGCGATTCTGCGGACGTGTGGATCGACGCGCATCTCGACGACGACGCCTTCCGTCCGTTTCAGTTCGTCGGCTTCTGAGGTGAGCTGGCCGCGCGACGACGCGAAGCTCGAGCGGGTGCGCGCGCTGATGGACGAGCACGGGCTCGACGCCCTCGTCGTCCGTGCACCCGACAACGTCGTCTACCTCACGAACTTCTGGGGCATGAAGGGGTACGACGCGTGCGTCTTCCCGCGCGACGGCGATCCCGTTCTCGTCTGCCTCGAGGCGTCGGAGGACGACGCGGCACGGACGGCGTGGACGACCGACGTACGCCTCTTCGAGGGCTACGACGAGCGCGACCCGCGGCCGCCGAGCGCGCGTGTGCTCGAACTCGCCCGCGAGGCAGCGAGCGCGTACGAGCGCGTGGGCATCGAGCTCACGCTCGGAACGCAGGCCTCGGATCGGATGGTCGGCGAGCCCACGACCTTCACACGCGAATGGTTCACGGCCTTCGGCGAGGTCGCCGACGCGACCCCGCTGCTCGCCTCCGCTCGCGCGCTCAAGACCGGGCAGGAGATCGAGCGCATGCGACTCGCGAACGAGATCGCGGCAGCGGCCATGGAGCACTGCAAGCTCGTCATCGATGCGGGGATGAGCGAGGCGCAGATCGCCGCGGAGTGGCAAGGATTCGTCCACGGCGAGGGCACGGGCTGGGAGGGCAAGGTCGACCTCGCGCTCGGCTTCTCGCTCGTGTGGTCGGGGCCGGGCATCAGGACCTTCTCGGCCACGACGTCGCGACCCGTCGTGGAGGGCGAGCCGACGCTCTTCGAGATCTGGGTCTGCGCCGACGGCTACTGGTGCGATCACACGAAGAACCTCGTCGTCGGCGACCTCACACCACGCTACCGCGAGCTCGAGGACGGCCTCATGGGCGTCTACCAGGACGCTGTCGCCTTCGCCCGCCCAGGGGCGAGCTTCGCCGAGCTCGACCGGCAAATCCGCGAGGGGATCGCGGGGATCGGCTTCGCCGGACAACCGTCGCATCCGATCTGTCATGGCGTCGGCGCGCGCGCACACGAGCCGCCGTACGCGCACCAGGCCGGTGGCGGCGAGGTCGCGGCCGGGATGGTGCTTGCAATCGAGCCAGGATGCTATATCGAGGGTGGAGGTGGCCTGCGCGTCGAGGACAACTTCCTCATTTCCGACGAAAGGCGCCGAGAAGCTCTCGCCGTTCCCCGACGGCATCGTTCAGGGCTGACGGAGGTCTTGCACGCGCTGGATCTTGCCCCCGTCGGAGTGGGGCGCTTCGCCCGGCTGCACGAGGGTGACGGTCATCGAGCAGCCGATGGTCTCGCGAATGAGAGCTGCTGCGTGGTCCCCGATCTCCCTGACCCGGTCGTCGTCCAGCGCGAGGAGCGTGGCGGAGGTCGGCTCGACCACGACCTCCACCTCGTCGAGCGTGCCGAGTCGCCGGACGACGAGCCCGAAGTGGGCCGACAGCTCCGGGATCCTGCCTAGCACCGCACCGACCTGGCTCGGGTACACGTTCACGCCGCGCACGATCAACATGTCGTCGCTGCGGCCGACGATCGGCCCCATTCGCACGAGCGTCCGACCGCACGCGCAGGGCCGGTGCGAGAGCGTGCAGATGTCGCCCGTCCAGTAGCGGACCAGCGGAAGCGCCTCCTTCGTGAGCGTCGTGATGACGAGCACGCCCTCCTCGCCTTCGGCCACCTGCTCACCTGTCTCCGGGTCCACGATCTCGGGCAGGAAGTGATCCTCGTTCACGTGCGAGCCGGCGCGTTCCTCGACGCACTCGCACGAGACCCCCGGCCCGATCACCTCCGACAGGCCGAAGACGTTCGAGCAGCGGACACCGAGCCCGGCGTCGATCTCCGCACGCATCCGCTCGGTCCAGGGCTCTGCGCCGACGATCGCGAGTCGAAGGCTCAACGCCTCCGGAGCGATACCCCGCTCGCCGAACGCGTGGGCGAGCGTGAGCGCGTAGCTCGGCGTGCAGGCGATGACGTCCGGGCGCAGGTCCTCGATGAGCGTGAGCTGGCGCTCGGTCATCCCTCCGGAGACGGGCACGACGTTGAGCCCGAGCGCCTCGCCTCCGGCGTGCAGCCCGAGCCCGCCGGTGAAGAGCCCGTACCCGTATGCGTTGTGGAGTGTCATGCCCGGCTCGGCGCCTGCCATGGCCAGGGTGCGCGCGTTCACTCGCGCGAGGAGGTCGAGGTCGGCGCGCGTGTATGCAACGACCGTCGGCTTGCCGGTCGTGCCGGACGATGCGTGGATACGGGCGAGCGCGTCTCGCGGGACGGCGAGCATTCCCAGGGATACGAGTCGCGGAGGTCGTCCTTCCGGGTAAACGGCAGCTCACGGAGGTCGTCGACACTCGAGAGGTCCTCGGGCTCGACGTCAACGAGGCGGCCGCGGTAGAGGGGGACGTTCTGCTTGACCCGCTCGACGAGCCTGCGCAGCCGATCGAGCTGGAGCATGGCGAGCCGCTCTCTCGGCATGGCCTCGGCCTGCGGCTCGAAGATCACTCGCGGAGTATTCCGGCCGGTAATGCGATAGTCACGCCGTGACTCTCGACCGAACGAAGGTCTGGACCGGCGACCTCAACGCGAATGCCCTCGAGCCGCAGCCGCGGGTCACGGTGGGCCTCTACGACACGACCCTGCGCGACGGCGAGCAAACGGTGGGAGTTGTGCTAGAGCCAGAGCAAAAACTGCAAATTGCAAGGGCCCTCGCGGAAGCCGGCGTCGATCGCATCGAAGCAGGGTTCCCCCGAGTCTCCGACGACGACGCGCGCGCGATCTCGCTCATCCTGGAAGCCGGCCTCGACGCCGAGATCTGGGGTTTCTCCCGGGCGGTGCGCGCCGATGTCGAGGCGCTCATCGAGCTCGGGATGGAGTCGTCCGTGATCGAGAGCCCGATCTCGGACGGCAAGCTCGCGGCGCTCGGCATCTCGCGGGACACGATGCTCGAGCGGATTCGAGCCGCGGTGTCCTTCGCGGCGGGTGAGGGGATCCGTGTCGCATTCTTCGGAGTGGACTCGACGCGCGCCGACATCGAGTTCATCCGCCGCGTGTACGAGGCGGCAGTCGACGCCGGCGCGCGGGAGGTAGTCGTGGTCGACACGCTCGGCATCGCGACGCCGGAGGCCGCAGCATTCCTCGTCAACGAGGTCGTGGAACGGCTCGACTACGCGGTTCCAGTCCACTGGCACGGCCACGACGATTTCGGTCTCGCGACGGCTGCCGCAATCGCCGCGGTGCAGGCAGGGGCGACGTGGGTGCAGGGAACGGTGAACGGGATGGGCGAGCGTGCCGGCAACGCCGATCTCGTCGAGGTCGCACTCGCGCTCGAGGCTCTCTACGGGATCCCGACGCGTCTCGATCTCACGAAGGCGCGCGCGCTGGCCGGGCTCGTGCAGGAGCTGTCGGGGACGCCGCTCGCGCCCTGGAAGCCGGTGACGGGCGACAACTTGTTCACGCGCGAATCGGGGGCGGTCGCGGCGCAGTTCCACGATCCACCTGCGATCGAGCCGTACGCGTCGGAGCTCGTCGGCGCCGAGCGCGGGATCGTCCTCGGGAAGAAGAGCGGCCTGGACTCGATCCGGATCAAGGTCGCCGAGCTCGGCCTCGACGTGCCCGAGGAGCGCTATCCGGCTCTGCTCGATGCGGTGAAGCGCGCGGGCACACGGAAGCGAGGCCTCGTCGCGGATGCCGAGTTCCGGAGAATGGCGTCGCGCGTCAAGACCAAGTCAAGTTGACTGACATGTCACCACGCTGAGATACTCGCGGAGCAGCGTGGAACGAGTCTGCATCGTCGGGGCGGGCGTTATCGGGAGCCTTTTCGCGGGTCATCTCGCCCGCGTGTGCGAGGTCTCGGTGCTCACGCGACGCCGCGAACACGCGGATGCGCTCAACTCGCGGGGTCTCCGTGTCAGCGGCAAGAGCGACTACCACGCTCGCGTGACCGCGACCGACGACCCGGACGAGCTGCCGGCGTTCGACGTGGCCATCGCCGCGACCAAGGCCTCCGGCCTCGAGCCCGCCGTGCGCGCGCTCGAGGGACGCTTTCCGGATGCGACGATCGTGACCGTGCTCAACGGAATCGGCGCCGAGGAGATCGTCCGCGCCCACGGTGCGTGGCCGATCGTGTCGGGCGTGACCTTCATGAGCGGGACGCGGCACGCCGACACGCACGTCGAGTACATCCTCGACACGGAGACCTGGCTCGGCCCGTACGAGGACACGCCGTTCGAGGTCGTGCAGGACATCGCGGACACGATCGTGGCGTCGGGCCTGAAGGCGGAGGCGCTGCCCGACCTGCGCCCCGCACAGTGGTCGAAGCTGATCTTCAACGCCGCCGTCAACCCGACGGCCGCGCTGACCGGCCTTCCGCACGACTTCCACTTCGCACAGGAGAGCGAGGCGGGAGACCTCGGGCACCTCGTACACGGGCTCGTCGACGAAGGCAAGGCCGTCGCCGCTGCGGTGGGGATCGAGCTGCACGACGACCCGTGGGAGATGAACGTGCTCGCGACCCGGCGCGGCTCGGCGCACTACCCGTCCATGCTCGAGGACGTCGAGGCCCACCGCAGACACGGAGATCGAGCTCATCACCGGCTCGCTCGTCCGGGAGGCTGAGAAGCGGGAGGTGCCGGTCCCGCTGCACTCACTGCTCTACGCGCTCGTCAGAGGAAAAGAAGCATCGTGGCAGGTAACCCAGGAACCCACAGGAGGGCAGAGATGAAGAACTTCCGGAGAGTGTTCCTCGCTCTCGGCGTAGTGGCCATCGTGGCCGTCGCCGTCGTTGCGGGTGGTTCAGCGGCACCGAGCAAGGCCATCCCGGTCACGATCGGCTGGGCCTACGACGGCATCGGAAACATGGCGGCGTACGACGGGCCGGCGCTCGTCACGGCGCAGGAGAAGATCAAGCAGATCAACAAGGCAGGGAAGTACAAGATCAAGCTCCTGACCTGCAACACGCAGGGCAACAAGCCGACGATCGCGAAGGCCTGTGCGGCGAAGCTCATCGGGCAGGGCGCGCAGATCATGATGACGACCTGCGACGTCGACTACGCCGCTCCGGTCGTGCAGTACGCGATCGATCGCGGAAAGCTGACCGTCGCAGCCTGCATCGGCACCGACCAGATGGGCCCGAAGCGGTTCGGCGCTAAGGGTCGGCTCGCGTTCTCGTTTGGAAATGCCGCTCAGGACGAGGGGTCGGCCATGGCCGAGTACGCGTACAAGCGCGGCTGGCGGAACGCCTCTCTGGCCACGGACACGGTGATCGTCTACTTCCGCAATGTTGTTCAGGCGTTCAAGGTTCGCTGGCAGCAGCTCGGCGGGAAGGTCGTCACCGAGGAGTCCTACCAGTCGGCGGGCGGTAGTCCGGCGACCTGGCAGAACACGGTTACGCGGCTGAACGCGAAGCCGGCAGACGTGATCGTCACGGCGACGGCTCCTCCGTTCGGTGCGCAAGTGCCGATCCTCAACGGCCTTCGGACGCTCGGGAACAACACGCCGTTCCTGAACTCGTGGGCGGGCGACGGCAACTACTGGTACACGCAGGATCCGAAGGTCTCCAACTACTACTACGTGACCTTCGCGTCAGCGTTCGGTGACGATCCCGTGCCGGCGGTGCGAGCCCTGCAGAAACGCTATGCGGCGCAGATCGCAAAGGCCGGAAACACCGGTGCGTACGTGACGGGTCCGACCGCGATCGAAGGAATAGTCCTTGCGCTCGACCGGGCCGGCGGGAACACGAACGGCGCTGCGCTGGCCGCCCAGATGGTGAAGTTCAAGAACGTTCCGACCATTTCAGGGCTCGTGAGCTTCTCGCCGACGCTGCACGAGGTCTTCGGGCGTACCTACCGCGTCATCGCAGTGCAGAACAACACCCCGAAGGTCGTCGGGGTCATCAAGGCCAAGGTCGTCCCGAAGATCTAGCGGCCTTGGCAGACGCCCAGCTCGAGCAGAAGCGGCGGTCCGGAGACTCGCTCCGGGCCGCCGCCGTCTCGCGCGCGTTCGAGGGCGTGCAGGCGCTCCGCGACGTGACGCTCGAGCTCCACCGGCACGAGGTCGTGGGGCTGATCGGCCCGAACGGAGCCGGGAAGTCGACGCTGGTCAACCTCTTGAGCGGCTTCGACTTCCCCGACGAGGGGCAGGTCGAGCTCGAGGGTCGGGACGTGACGCGCTGGGCTCCACATCGGCGCGGGCGCGCGGGTCTCGCCCGGACGTTCCAGCACAGCAGGTCGTTCAAGGCGCTGTCCGTGCGCGAGAACGTCGAGGTGGCCGCCCTCGGCGTCGGCGCAGCGCCTCGCGAGGCGAGACGCCGGGCCGACTCGCTCCTCGAGTCACTCCAGCTGGGCGCATACGCGGATGCTCCGGCCGGCGTGCTTCCGCACGGAGACGAACGGAGGCTCGGGGTCGCACGCGCGCTCGCCACCGAGCCGCGCTTCGTCCTGATGGACGAGCCCGCGGCCGGACTTCCGGAGGCCGAGGTCCCTGCGTTCGCGGAGGTCGTCCGCTCGGTGCGCGAGCGGCACGACGCGGGCGTGCTCCTCATCGATCACAACATGGCGCTCATCATGGGCGTCTGCGACCGGATCCAGGTTCTCGACCACGGGCGCACGCTCGCCGGGGGAACTCCCGGCGAGATCCGCGGGAACATCGACGTCGCGGCCGCCTACCTCGGCGAGTCGGCAGTGGCCGAATGACGCTGGACGTGCGCGGGCTCGAGGTCGCCTACGGCGGCGTTCCGGCAGTGCGCGGGATCTCGTTCAGCGTGATGCCGGGCGAGATCGTCGGGCTCATCGGCCCGAACGGCGCGGGCAAGTCGACGACGTTGCACGCGATCATGGGAGCCGTTCCAGCGCGCGGGGGCGAGGTCACGCTCGGCGGCAAGTCGCTCCTGGGCCGCTCACCGGAGTCGGTCGCGCGTAGCGGCGTCGCGCTCGTGCCGGAGGGACGACGGCTCTTCGCGGAGCTGACCGTCGACGAGAACCTGCGACTCGGCCTTGCGGCGCGCTCCGGCTCCGAAGGCGTGGACGAGGACATCGCGGAAGTCCTCGAGCTCTTTCCCGTGTGCGCCGAGTTCGGGCATCGTCACGCGGGTGCGCTCTCGGGCGGACAGCAGCAACAGCTCGCGATCGCCCGTGCGCTCGTCGCGAAACCGTCCGTCCTCATGCTCGACGAGCCGTCCCTGGGACTCGCGCCGACGATGGTCGATCTCGTCTTCTCGACGCTCAGAACGGTCGCCGAGCGTGGAGTCGGCGTGCTCCTCGTCGAGCAGCGCGCGCAGCGCACGGTCGCGCTCGCGAGCAGGACGCACGTGCTCGCGAACGGTGAGCTGCGGCTCACCCTGAGTCCGGACGACGCAGCCGACACCGACCGCATGGTCGCCGCCTACTTGTCGTGACCGCTCGCCTTCAGCTCGCGGTCGCGGGGGAAACCATGTTTCCCGCGCATGCCCCCTTCTTCTTGAAAGTGTGGGGAACCTCCCGGTTCCCCACACCCCTCCACACACACGAGCCGGAGGTCGGCTCGTGAACTTCGTACGCGACGCGCTCGATCTCCAGGTCCAGGTCGACGCAGTCAGCCTCGGCGCGATCTACGCGCTCATGGCGGTCGGGATCGGGCTCGTGTTCGGCGTGATGCGGCTGGTCAACTTCGCTTACGGCCAGCTGATCATGGCCGGCGCATTCGCGCTCGCGTTTTCGTCGGATCACGACTGGCCCGTTGCGGTCGGGATCGTCCTCTGCTTCGCCGTCGTCCTCGCGCTCTCCCTCGCGATGGAGCGCGTCGTCTTCAGGCCCCTCCGCACCCAGTCGGCTGCCGTCATGCTCATCGCCACCTTCGCGGTCGCGTTCCTGCTGCAGTCGATCGCGCTTCTCTGGTTCGGGCCGCTCGGCAAGACGGCGACGTCGCTCGTCCAGCTCAACCGCCCCGTCGAGATCGGCGGCGTCGAGATCCGGAAGATCACGATCGTCGCGATCGTCACCGCGGTCGTGTGCCTCCTGCTGCTCCTGGCGCTGCTGAACCGGACGTCACTCGGTCTACACATGCGCGCCGCCGCGATCGACTCGCAGACTGCGCGGCTGCTCGGCGTGCGCGCGAACCTCGTGAGCACCGCGTCGGTGCTCATCGCCGGGGCGCTCGCCGCGGTGGTCGCGGTGATGCTCACGGTGCAGTACCCGACGGTGACGCCGACGTTCGCGCTGCAGGACACGATCCTCGTGCTCGCCGGCGTCGTCGTCGGCGGGATGACGCGTTTGCTCTCTGCCACGCTCGGCGGCTTCCTCATCGGCTACGTGTCGGGCGTCCTCGGCGGAGCGCTGCCCTCGCAGCAGAGCCAGTACCTGCCGTCGCTCGTGTTCGGGCTCGTGATCCTCGTCCTGCTCGTGCGGCCCGACGGCCTCTTCACACGCGGGCGTGGTCTCGTGGAGCGGGTATGAGAGCGGGTCGCGCTGCGATCGAACTGCTCGCGCCGGTCGTGCTCGTCGTCGCGGCGGGAACCCTCGGGGCGTTCGTCTCGCAGACCAACGAGATCTACTTCATCACGGCGCTGATCCAGGTCTCGACCGTGGTCGCGATCTACGTCTTCGTGGGCAACTCGGGTGTCCTCTCGTTCGGCCACATCAGCTTCTTCGCGGTCGGGGTGTGGGCCGCAGGCGTGCTCTCGATCCCCGAGCAGGAAAAGCCGGCGACGATGCCCTACCTCTTCCACTTCCTCAATTCGACGACGGTCGGGAACGTCCCCTCGCTCGCTATCGCCGCGCTGGTGGGCGGCGTGTTCGCACTGGTCGTGGGCCTTCCCCTGATGCGGCTCTCCGGGCTCGCCGCCGGCATTGCGACGTTCGCGGTGCTCGGAATCACCAACAATCTTCTCCGCTACTACGAGAAGATCGGGCCGGGGCTGAACACGTTCTCGTCGGTTCCCGAGACGACGGATGTCATGCAGGCGACCGTCGGCGCAGTCCTCGTCGTCGTGGCCGCCTTCGCGTACCAGCGGAGCCGGCTCGGCCGACAGCTGCGCGCCGCACGCGAGGACCCCCCGGCCGCCCGCGCCGTCGGCGTCTCCATCTACCGCCAGCGGCTCGCGTCGTTCGCGCTCTCGGGCTTCCTCGCCGGGTTCGCGGGCGGGCTCTACATCCACTTCATCCCGATCAACGTCGACGCGGTGTACCTCGACCTCACGTTCATCACGCTGGCGATGCTCGTCATCGGCGGGACGACGAGCCTGTGGGGGGCCGTCGTCGGTGCGCTCTTCGTGAGCGCGCTCGACTCCGTGCTCGCGGAGATGGAGGACGGGATGACGATCCTCGGGCGGACGATCGACCTACCCTCCGGCTCGCGCATCGTCGTTGTGAGCGCCGTGATGGCGCTCGTCGTCATCCTCCGTCCCAGCGGACTGACCGGTGGCCGCGAGTTCTCCCTGCCGCGGCTGCGAGCGGTGCCGGCGAAGTGAGGGTCTGCGTCGTGGGATGCGGGGCGGTGGGCTCCCTCTTCGCCGCCAACCTCGCGCAGCTCGACGACGTCGAGGTCTGGGCCTACGACGTCTCGCTGGCGCACGTCGACGCGATCAACGAGCACGGGCTCCGTCTCACCGGCGCCGGCGACGTCCTCGCGCACCTCACGGCGACGACCGATCCGGCCGCGCTGCCCGAGTGCGACTTCGGCATCGTCGCGACGAAGTCCATGCACACGCTCGGAGCGATCGCGGCAACTGCGCGCGCGTTCGCGAACGGGGCGGTCGCGACGGTGCAGAACGGGGTTGGCAACGAGGAGGTCGTCGCGCGTCACGTCGCCCGCGTCATCCGCGGCACGACGTTTCCCGCCGGGAAGATCCTCGAGCCGGGGGTCGTGCAGTGGGACGTGAAGGGCGATACCACGCTCGGGCCGTTCGAGCCGCAGCCCGCGCGCGCGGAAGAGATCGCCCGGCTCGCGGATGCGTGCACGCGCGGCGGCATGCCGACGGCCGCCGTCGCTGACGCGCGCCCGGCGCAGTGGCGCAAGGTGATCTTCAACGCGGCGACGAATCCGGTCGGCGCCCTGACGGGCCTCACGCACGGGCGCGTCTGCGAGCGTCCGGACCTGCGGGCCCTGGTGAGCGCGCTCGTGGACGAGGGGAAGGCGGTCGCGGCCGCGCAGGGCATCGTGCTCGACGCAGATCCCGAAGAGCTCATCGACCACGCCGCGAAGCCCGAGGTCGCATACGACCACAAGGCGAGCATGCTCCAGGACGTCGAGGCCCGCCGTACGACGGAGGTCGACTTCCTGAACGGCGGCATCGGCCGCTTCGGGCGCGAGCTCGGCGTGCCGACGCCGCGTAACGACGCCATCACCCAGCTCATCCACGCACTGGAGGCCTCATGGGAACAGCGTTGAGCTCGGAACTGCAGAGACGGCACGCAAACGCCCGCGCGGCGATGGCGGCGAGCGACCTCGACGCGCTCGTCGTCTCGGGAAGCGAGTACTCGGGGTTCGAGGGCGCCGTGACGTACATGTCCGGCTTCCAGATCGTGCATCGCTACGCCTACGTCGTGCTTCCGGCCGAGGGCGAGCCGTACGTCGTGTTCCCCACCGAGGCGCGCTACGTCGGAGAGCACGGCACCTCCGAGCTGGAGCAGGTCTTCCACGATCGTCCCGGCGAGCTCATCCGCGACCGCGGCCGCGACGCGGGGTGGAGGCGCGTCGGCGTGTACGGGCTCGACTACGTCATGACGGTTCGCGACTTCCGCGCGCTCGACGGCCTGGAGCTGGTCGCCTTCGACGTCGAGTTCGACCTCGCGCGCGCGGTGAAGAGCGACGCCGAGCTCGAGTCGGTGCGCGACTCGGTGCGCATCAACGAGCGCGGTTTCGAGCTCTTCTTCGACGCGTACGCGCCGGGGAAGACGGCCGCCGAGGTCATGGCGGCCGCCGAGGAGTGGTTCGTCGCCGAGGGCTGCGGCCGGCTCACCATGAACATGGTGCTGACCGGCACCGATGCGTTCGCGCGGCCGGAGTTCAAGATCGCGCGCCGGGGGGAGATCCTCGGCGAGTTCCTGCTCCCGTCGCTCGAGGTCGCAGGCCCGGGGATGCACTGGGTCGAGGTCTCGCGCGCGATCGCCGCGCGCGACGCCGTCCTCTCCGGAGACACCGAGCGCATGCTCGAGGCGTACCTCGAGTACTACGAGGTCGCCGGGACAGCGATGCGGCCGGGTGCGTCGTGCCACGACGTGCACCGGGCCGTGTCGGCGGGCTTCACGCAGCGCGGGTACCACCTCGGACACGTCACCGGGCACTCGATCGGGATGACGATGATCGAGTTCCCCAAGGTGGGAGAGGGCGTCGAGACCGTGCTGGCCGAGAACATGGTCTTCTCGATGCATCCGCACGCGATTGCCGAGAACGGCGCGGATTGCCTGTACATGCAGGACACCTGGCTCGTGACCGCGGACGGCGGAGTTCCCCTCGCGAGCCTCCCGATGCGGGTGTTTCGTGCTCATCCTTGACGGATCGGAGCGACCGCAGCCGTGAAGCGGCTGCACTCTAGGGATCCTCGCGCGAGCGGAATCCGACTCTTCGGATTCCGCTCTGCGCACTACTTCGCCTAGACTTCGACCGTGAGCTGGCCGTGGCTCGTGTTGCTCGTCCTCGCGGCCGCACTTGCTGTCGCGGTCGAGAAGCCGCGCCTGGATCGGCGCTTCGGCGCCGCTGCCCGCCGCGATCGCGACCGGCAGAAGCGCAAGAAGCAGCTGCGTGTCATCACGCCCGACGACGAGAGCGAGGAGTTCATTCGCTCCGTCCAGCAAGATCTCGACTCGCTCCCGACGATCGAAGAGCGCGACCGGCAGAAGTAGCGACTAGCGGACGCGGAACGTGGTGGTGAGCCACCGCGTGTTCGGGAGGATCGGCCCGACGTTCTCGGTGTTCTTGGACTCCTGGTAGTCGGACACCCGAAGGCGGAGTCGATGCGTGCCGGGTGTGAGCGACCGGGTCGAGATCGAGATCACGCCGCTGTGGTAGCGGGCGCGCGCCAGCTCGCCGTCGACCGAGACGACGATCGAGTCGGCGTAGACGCCGGAGCCCGTGTCGACGGCCGCGACCAGCAGAGGCTGGCCGCGTCGGACGGAGCGAGCCCGCACCCGCACGGTTGGCGGAGTGACGTCGTCGACCCAGTAGCGGAACCTGAACGTTCCGGCCCCCGCGCGCGAGGCGCTGTCGAACACGACCGCATAGTCGCCAGGCATGGGTGAGAGGGCTCCGGCGGCGAGCACGCCGTCCTGGAACTCGTCCATGTACGGGTTGTGGTTGACCGGGAGTGCCGCGTAGCCGGTGAGGCGGTTCTCGTCCAGTCCAGCGACGATCCTGGGCTCGACGCGGGTTCCACGTCCCCGCTGGGTCACGACGACCCCGAGGTTCGCAGCACGCTTCGTGAGATGAATGCGATACACGCGCTCCGGGCCGCGCAGGATCGTCGTGACGCCGACGCCGCTCGGCGTCTCCGGATAGCGATACCGGGTCACGAACGAGCCCTGGCTCACCGTCGTGCCGCGGTACAACCCCGGCCCCGCGAGTGGCAGGGTCTTGTGGCGGGCGAGAGCGTCTGCGGTCACGCGCCCCCAAAGCGGGATGCGGCGCACGTCCTGGCCGCGTCGCAGCTCGATGTAGGCATCGAGGTCGCCCGGTGCCGAGCCACGAGCGACGGAGGCCGAGACCGTGAGCTCGCCCGGAACGGTCACGGCCGCCGGGACGCCCACGCGTACTCCGCGGCCCGGCGAGTGCCGGGTCACGACCGCGACGGTCCAGCTGCCGGCACCGCCGCCGGCATCGTCGAGGCCGACCGTCCGGATCACATCCAGGCCACGCTGCAGGAGGCCCAGCGACAGCGCCGTCGGCTTCGCGAAGAGGAGGGGGTGGTCGGCGCGCTGCAACGCGACGACGCCGCCTCCCTGGAAGCGGGGTCCGGCGGGCCGGTTGCTCTCGTCGACCGAGTCGACGCCGGTCTGCACGAGCGCGGACTTGATCTCCTCGACCGTCCAGGATGGGTGACGCTGGCGGAGCAGGGCCGCCGCACCGGCGACGTGCGGCGTTGCCATGCTCGTGCCCGAGAGCTCTGCCCAGCCACCTCCGGCGACGGACGACAGCACGTCGACGCCCGGCGCCGCGACGTCCGGCTTCAGGCGGAGCGAGATGGCGGTGGGGCCGACCGAGGAGAAGTCGGCGTGCGTGCGCTTCGTCGATCCACCGGTGGTGTCCACCGCGCCGACCGCGATCGCATCCTCGGCGTTCGCCGGCGACGAGACCGAGCCGGCGCCGAAGTCGTTGTAGTCGTTGCCCGCTGCGATCACGGGAACGACGCCCGCGGCCGCAGCGGCGTCGAGCGCGAGCGCGACGATGTCCCGCCTCGGCTCGATCTCGGGCTCGCCGCCGGAGAAGTTGATGACGTCCATCCCGTCGGCGACCGCGGCTTCGATCGCCGCCACGATCGCCGGTGAGTTCGCATTCGGGCTCAGGCCGGAATCCGTCTCGACGAAGACCTTGTAGTTGCCGAGGTATGCGCGTGGCGCGACGCCGGAGATGCGCCCCTGCCCGGTCGGCGTGTCGGCGTTGCCGGCTGCGATTCCGGCCACGTGGGTGCCGTGGCTCGAGTCGTCCGGGCTGAATGCCTGGCGCACGCTCGGCGCCGTCGCGCCCGTCCTCGGCGGGAAGGCACGCGCCACGATCACCTTCGCCGTCGTGAACCGCTGCTGCCCCTTCGGGAAGCCGGGCGGCATGGTGTACCCCGACGGATCGAAGTACGGGTGGTCGGGGTCGATGCCCGAGTCGATGATCCCGATCTTCACGCCCTGGCCGGCCGTGGCGAGGCCCTCGCCCCAGAGTGCGCGCGCGCCGATCTGATCCGCCGACGAGGTGTCGCGGGGCGCGTAGCTCGTCGTCGGGAGGACGTCGCGAACGCCCGAGAGCGCCCGCAGCCGCGAGACGTCGGCGCTCGGGAGCGTGACCGAGAAGCCGTCGGCAACGAGTCGGTAGCGCCAGCCGACGTGCGCCGAAGGGACACGGTGGGCGAGCTCCGCGCGGAAGGCGCGTTGGTCCGCATCGATCCTCGCGGCGGTCCCCGGTGCCCGCGCGAGCGGCGGCGCGTCGAGGAGCACCACGACCTCGCTGCGGCCTGCAGCGCCGACAGGCGTGGCCGCCGGTCCCCCGACAGCGAGTAGCGCCGCCCCGATGGCGACCGCGATGGACGCGAGACGGATCATCGGGGAGTGAGACGACGCCGGGCTAGAATCGTTCGGCCGCGCGGATGTGGCGGAATTGGTAGACGCGCACGGTTCAGGTCCGTGTGCCCGTAAGGGCGTGGAGGTTCAAGTCCTCTCATCCGCACTCAGGTTCTCGCTGCACACTGCCCCTTTCAATCTCACTCGGGCCACGACCGGACCACACTCGGACCACGGAGGATGAGGTTACGCGGCGGTGAGCGTGTAGTTGGCGCTCCCGCCGCGGTCTTACGCGAGCTTTACGCGAGCCCGATCGGGCAGGTCGCTGCCGCCTGCCGCTTGGACGGGAGGGTGGCGAAACCTTCCGGCCCGGACCCCAGAAAGGCGAGGGACGACCTTTCCGTGTCGACCCTCGCCGCAGATGACGCGACCGCCTAGTCGTCCTTGGACGGTCCCGGTGGGAAACCGTTGCCGATCGTCCCCGCACCGTCGGGATCTTGGAAGAAGTGGTCGCAGTTCAGTGGACCTGGCTCTCCCGCCTTCGGCCCGCCTCCGGCAGTGGTTCCGTTCTCCTGCTGCCGCTGAAATGCAGCTACGCAGTTGTCGATGGATTTGTCGCCGTCCTGCGCACCTGGCCCGAACCCGAGAGCACTAGCCGGCCCAATAAGTGCCGCCGTCGTCACAACAGCGGCAATCAATCGTCGTCGTCGCATGTCGTCTCACCCCCTCCCCTCATTCATAGAGCGACGTGCGGCACCGACCCTAAACCTTTCAGGCGGGTCCTTACAAGCGCCCCCTCTGGCGCCCCGCTCATCAGAGGCTTACGAGAGCCTCCGTGAGGCGAGGCGGGCGTCGATTCCGCCCTCCGCGGCGATCGCCTGCAACTCCGCGCGCAGGTTCTCGCGCCTCGTCTCGGCGTACACCGTGACGAGCAGGTGACCGGCGTCCTTGTGACCGAGCCGCGACGCCGCCAGCTCGGGCGAGATCCCGAGCTCGCGCATGAGCGTCGACGCGCCGCGCCGCAGGTCCCTCGGCTTGAAGTTGTCGAACGGCGTCGGCGCGTTGGCGGTCGTGCCGTGCTCCTCGCGCCACGCCGTCGCCTCCTTCGTGCGGGTAGGGACGATGACGCGGTTCCAGAACGAGGAGTGGTAGCGCCACGGCGTGCCGCCCGGTCGCGGGAACAGGAGGAGCGAGCCCTCGAAGCCGACGACGGTGTTCGGCGAGCGGACGAGCCGCTGCTCGCGGATGAGGTCGCACTCCTCGGGCAGGAGGTCGAGGACCTTCTCGCGGCGTTCCTTCGTCGCCCACTCGGGCATCGAGATTGTCGCCTCGTCGAGGTCGACCCAAGCGTCCTCGGCGGCGGGAAGCTCGCCGATGCGACCGCCGAGCGAGGCGCCGAGCAGGAGCAGCCGACGCGAGTGCTCGGGCGCGCGCTTCGCAAGGAACCGGAACTCGTCGAGCGTCGGAACGCGCGTCCTCGGGCGAGGGCGTCGGCGGACGGGTTCGAGCGCGAGCAGGCCGTGCTCGAACCTCTCTCCGCGACGCGCCGCAAGGCGCAGGATCGCGCGGAGCGACTGGTACTCGCCGACCGCCGCGCGGGGGTCTGAGCCGAGCGCCGCTCGAGGTAGCGCTCGACCTGGCGGACGTTCAGCGCCGCGAGCGGCATCGCCGCGGAGGGCGTCCCGCGCTCGTCGGTCGCCGCCGGTGCCGAATCGTCTCGCCCTTGACGGTGCGGTCGGGGGTCGGCTCACCGGTCCAGGGGCGCGCCGCCTTACGCGCCTCGGCGAGCCCGTCGGGCGGATAGGCCCGCCCGTAGCGGCCGCCGACCGAGGAGAGCCGGTCGAGATGCTCTCGCGCGACATCGGCGAGCGTGGTCATCGAGAGCGCCTCGGGCTCGGGCACCACGAGCACGCCCTGGCGCTTACGTCGGCGCAGTTCGGTCGCGTACTCATTCGCCTCGTCGGCCCTGGCGAAGCCGCTCCGGATCTCTAGCCCCTGGCGAAGCGGATTGTCTCGCAGTAGCTCGGTGCGCTGTTGAGCTGCCGCCGAACGCCAGCGCGAGCGGACTCGCTGACACCGTCAACCACGACGAGGTCGTCTCCGGCCCCGCACGAAGCGAAGTCGGCCAAGGCGCCGCCAGCGAAGGTGACGAACAGCGTGTCGTCGCCTTCTTCCCCAGACACGTAGTCCTTCCCGCTGCCTCCCGAGAGCGTGTCATCGCCCAGACCCCCGAAGAGGACGTCGAAGCCGCCTAGACCCCGGATCTCGTCGTCACCAGCGAAGCCGAAAATGCGGTCGCCTTGGACCGTGCCTTCGATCCGATCGCTTTTCGCACTTCCTTTGATCACAGCCTCAGTCGCGCCCTGAGCAGTGACGCTAAGAATGAGGGCGATAAGAAGCGGGCTTGTGAGCATCGCGGCGCGCATTCTGCTTCACCTTTTCGTACTGCGGAGTGTACGTCGTCGCAACGACACCCGCTCCGTGTCCCCGTCATGTGCTCGGACGAGTCGTGACACCTGGCGACCCAACATCACAGGCGGGTCGACGTCGAACGTGGGAGATCGCGGCGATGCTCGGCATCGGCGCGCTCGCAGGTTGGCTGCGTCTGCGCCATCTCGACCTCATCGAATTCAAGCTCGACGAGGCAACCGCGGTCGACCTGGCGCGGCGACTGCTCGACGGCGACTTCCCCACGGTCGGGCTGAGATCGAGCGCGGGTCCGGACAACCCGCCGCTCTTGGTCTACCTGATGGCTGTGCCATTGGCCCTGCGGGATGACCCACTCGCTGCCGCCGCGTTCGTAGGGGCCCTCGCTGTTGCGGCCGTGGTTCTCACTTCCATCGTCCTGCGGCCACGGTTTGGCGCCCTCGTGGCACTCGGGGCGGCGGCGCTCTTCGCCACCGCCCCGTGGTCGGTGCTCTATGGCCGCAAGATCTGGGGACAGAGCGTGCTTCCGGCCGTCACCACCGCCTTGCTCTGGAGCATGTTTACCGTGCTCCAGCGCTCTCGCAGTCGCGCAGTCGCCTTCATCCCCGTCCTCCTCTGTCTGGCCTTCCAACTCAACTTTTCGGCACTAGCACTCGTCATCCCCGGAACAGTCCTGCTGCTGTACCGCGCGCGCGAGGTGCACTGGCCAGCGTTCGCGCTCGGAGTCGGAGCCGCGGCGCTTCTGCTCGCTCCCTGGCTAGGCCACCAAGTGACGCACGGGTTCACCGACGTCTCTTCCTTGCTCTCGGGACGGCCTGACCAAAGCGGGGAAGGGGCGGGACCATTCGAGGCGGTTCACGAGTCGATCCGACTGGTCGGAATCGGAGACTGGCGGTATGTCGCGGGCGAGAGCTTGCCAGCGTTCGTGACCGATGCTGGACCGGCGTGGACGGTGGCAAGCGGTGCGAGCATTGTCGCGGCCACGCTCTTGGTGCTCGGGCTCGTCACGTGCTCCCTATGCATCGTCCGTAGCGTCCACACCAGCCCGCGCTGCCCTGGCTGGTGCTCGCCCCAGCGGAGCTTCCCGAGCGCTCTTGCTCGTCTGGCTTGCGAGCATCTGGGTCACAATCTCCGCCGCCTACCATCTCTACCCCCACTATCTGATCCCGACGTTTCCGGTCATCTTCGGAGTGCAGGCGCTCGCGCTCTCGGATCTCGTGAGCGCGGTACGGCGCGTCCGAAAACCAGCCACAATCGGAGCCATCGCCGTCCTCGTTGGGGTAGTGATCGTGTACACGGCGTTCACGCTGTCCTTCCAGAAGTTCCTGGACGATCTCGGCGGCACAGCCGGCGACTACGGTGTCGTGTATCGGAGCAAGGCTCAGCTCGCCAACGTCTTGCACGCCCGTGGGCTTCGGGTCGGCAATGAGCCCGTAATCGACTCGCTTGTCTCCGGCAAGCTGGACGCTCCCGTTGACGATGCGCAGGTCGTTACTGTCCGCGACAGCTTTCACGATGACCAGCCCCTCGAATGCACCGGCGAGCTGCGCTTCTTCGGTGTGCTCAGCGCGTGCCTTCCGCCGCCGTGATGACAGAGTCCCGAGCGCTGTAGCTGGACGAGGATGCTGCTCGCAGCTCCCGAACCTGCCGCTCGAGGACGCCCTCCAGCTCGTCTACCCCTACGCCGAACGCGGGTCGCCGAAGTTCGAGAAGGCGGCAATGCGCTGGCTCGGGCGGTACCGTGGCTGTCGCCTTGGGTGAGGTGCAGATCCACGTCTGACTCGGGGGGCGCCCACCCGCCCCTCGCGAGGTGCTTGGGCGGTGGGGCCTGCTCGCGTGGAACGACTGTCGCCATCCGTTTGAGCAGTTCGAGACCATCTGGCATCGTGCATCTCCATCACGTTCGCCCAATATGGTGACCGCGGGATGTCAACCGAAGGTGCCGGCGCGCACGTAGACCGCGCACGCACGTCTGCCCGAGCGGTGCTGCTCTGGGTCCCGGTCATCCTCGGTGGCGTCTATGTGCTCCTCCTCGCGGTGCGGTTTCCGCACCTGATTGAGCGGGTCTACTGGGACAGCGACGCAACGACGGCGGCGGTGATCGCCGAGACGGCGGGTCACGGGACCATCGTCCTCGAGCGCTTCGGCTGGTTCACCGCACTCGGTTTCGCGCTGCTCACGAAGCCGTTGCCGATGCACAGACAGATCTGGGAGGTCGCGCCGTACCTCTTCTCTCTGTGCAGTGTCGCTCTTCTGTCGTGGGCGTCGTTTCGCCTGGCGGGCCGGTGGGCGGCGGCGATGACGGCAACCGCTGCCGTCGCCACGAGCCCGTTCGTGACGTACGACTTGGTAACGCTGAACTTCCACACCGGCACGTGGCTGCCGACCGTGGTGCTGGCGGTCTATTGCCTCTGGCTCACCCGCATGCCACCAAGGCACCACGCCCTCTTCACAGCGGTGCTCGTGAGCGGACTCGCCGGCGTCACCCTCGCCTCGGACACGCTCTTCCTCGCCTCGGGTCTGCTCCCGTTCGCGCTCGTGGGCCTGCTTCTCCTCCGGCTTCCCGGCATGCGATCACATGGCTGGCTCGTCCTCGGCGCAGCGCTGGTGGCCCTGCCGATCGCCCTGCTCACGACGTGGGCGATGTCGCTGGTCGGCGTGGAGGTCAGCAAGCGCGGCGGCACGCACTTCGCCCAGGCGAACGGCTTCTGGCCCAACTTCGGTCGGCTGCTCCGGCAGATCCTGCAACTCGTGAACGGCGACTACTTCATCGACTCACAGGTCGGTGCCCGCTCGCTGCTCTCGTTCGCCTGCGCGCTGGTGATCCTCGCAGGCCTCGCCTCGCCGTTCGTTATGGTCAGACGAGCGTTCCGATCCCGAACACCCTCGACGCCGCGGCTCACGTACGCGGCGTTCTGGGCGGCGTCGGTTCTGCTGCTCTCCTCGGTCTACGTCCTCAGCAGCGAAGGCGAGCATGGGGGCTTCTACCTGCTCCCCATCCTCTACGCCGTCGCCGCTACAGCGCCGATCGTGGTGACCGGATCAGGCATCGGTCGGGCTGCCGTTGCGATCGGCGTTGCGCTCGTCGCAACCGCGTCCCTCGTGAACTTGGCCGACACCGACACTGCGCTGCTCGGAGACCTGCCGGCCGCCGAGAGTCGCGTGGGACTGCCGCCCCTTGCAACCGTCGCCCACCTAATCGAGGAGATCGCCGCGAAGGAGAACGCGCGATACGGGTACGCCGACTACTGGGACGCATCGAGCCTGACCTGGAATTCGCGTCTGGCGCTGCACGTCCAACCGGTGTCCCAGTGCTTTCTCCCGGAGTCCCGCGCGCTGTGCGCGTACCCCTTCAACGTGAACACCAGTTGGTTCGATGGCAATTCGCCGAAGTCGTTCGTCCTCCGCAACTCCGACTCGCGCGCAATGCAGGAAGAGCCTCCGAACGAGCTCGGTCCGCCAAGCGCCGTTTACCCGCTAGACGACACGTTCACGGTGTACGTCTATCCGTACGACGTTGCGAGCCGGCTCGACTATTCGTACGCGCCGTGGCGCGAGAACGGCTAGCTCACGGGAAGCGGGAGCGCTCCCCAACTGACGCGGCCGGGACCGCTCCCCCGTTGCCACCTGAACCGCGGGGCGTATCTAGCCGTCGTCGCTGACGTCTCTCTCACGCGACTTCCCGCTCGGCGTCGAACTCAGGTGTTTACCGCCGGGGCTCGCATCGCTGGCGCATTACCCGCCAGCGTGATGGTCGTGAACGTCGCGACGTCCGAATCGTGGATATCGCGCCTTCGACCGACGCCTCATACGTCTAGTGCCCAATCCGTGCCCAAACGCCTGAGAACGGCTGCGCGCAGACAAGCGGAGTGGGAAGTGGAATGGCTCAACGAAGCCACTTTGCTCCACTCCCCACCCACAGCTCGCCACCCGCCCAAGAAGCGCGTGGAGGTTCAAGTCCTCCCATCCGCATAGGGCTTGCGACCCGGCAGCCCCGCCCGTTCCCCGTCATCACGGGATTCTCGCTCCCAGTGGTCGACCTGGTCGGATCCCTCGTTCGAGGGAGGGCGGCAAGGGCGTGGGCGACGACGACGAGGTGGTGGACACACTCGTCCTCGACGCGGCCCTCGCCGTTCTCGCCGTCTCCGTCTGCGTGTGGGTTGCATTCGCGGTCACCATCCTCGTCGGACGTCTGCGGTACGACTGCGCGCACGACGCTACAGGGCTCGCACGAGCTGAGCCCCCGCGCGGCCAAAAGGCTTGTGCGCAGGGTGCGAAGCACGCCGCACACGGAGTGGGGCAGATGGCGGCGCATCACAGCGCTCCAGCGGCTCGAGCGCGCGCACCATCCTGCGGCGCCGCGGCTCGTCCGCTCGGTACTCGACGACCCGTACGAGCGGATTGCAGCCGCCGGGATTCGCACGCTCGGCGACATGGGCGACGACTGGGCGATCGACATCCTCATCGACGCTCTCCGGCGCGGCCAGGGATCGCGGTCGCGGATAGCAGCCGAACTCGAGCAGCTCGCGCCTGCGCCCGGGCCCCGGCTTGTCTCGCTTCTGCGCGACCTCAACCCGGCCGTGCGCTTCTGGGGCGCCGCGCTGCTCCAGTCCTATCCCGACCTCGGCGGGCCGACGCTCGTCGAGCTCACCTGGGATCAGGATCCGAACGTCCGCGCCGCCGTCGTCGAGACGCTCGGGACGCGCTCCGGGAAGTCGATCGAGACGGCCCTCCTCGCCCGCCTCGACGACAAAGAGTGGTTCGTCCGGGTGCACGCCGCACGAGCGGTGGGGCACGTCGTCGGCGCCGAGGCGGCCCCGTCCATCACGCGGCTACTCGCGGACGAGCGCTGGTGGGTTCGCACCGCGGCGAAGGACGCGCTCCGCGGCATGGGCAGCGATGCCGTCCCGTCCTTGCTCTCGGTTCTCACCCACCACGACCTCTTCGCGCGCAACGGCGCAGCGGAGGTGCTGCAGGACATCGGGTTCGTCGATTTCCTTGCGGTCGACAACCCGCGCAGCCCGCTCCTCGAGCGGATCTACGCAGCTGGAGGCGAGCGCTATCGCCACGCGGCCGAGGCTAGGCGCGAGAGCGCGGCCGCTGAGGTCGAGGAGGCTCGCGTCGCATGACCACCGCTCTCAGCGTCATGGTCCTCCTCTGCTTCGGATACCTCGTCTTCACGACGGCTGTTTACGTGGCGTTGACGGCGATTGGCGCGGTCGAGAGCGCGATGCGCAGGCACGAGAGCGGCAGCGCGGACTACGACACCCTCGCAGCATCTCGCTTCACGATCCCCGTGAGCATCATCGTGCCGGCGTACAACGAGGAGCGCGTTATCGCCGCCACGACGCGGTCGATGCTCGACCTCGACTACCCCGAGCATGAGGTCATCGTCGTCAACGACGGCTCCACGGACGGGACACTCGCCGCGCTCATCGAGGCTTTCGACCTCGAGCCGTATCAGGCTTTCGTCCGTCACGTCCTTCCGCACAACGTGGTGCGCGCGATGTATCGCTGCCGTGAGCGCCCCAACCTGGTCGTTGTCGACAAGGAAAACGGCGGCAAGGCCGACGCGCTGAACGCGGCCCTCAACGTCGCTCGCTACCGCTACGTATGCGGCGTCGACGCCGACACCTGGTTCGACCGGAAGGCGCTCCTCAAGGGCATGCGGCTCGCCGTCCAGGATCCCGCCCGGGTCATCGGCGTTACGAGCCATATGACGACCGCGCGCAAGCCGGAGGAGGCGATGGCGCCTCCACAGGGGCGACGGCGGATCGACCTGCACCCGCTCATGGCATACCAGCATCTCGACTTCCTACGCGCCTTCTTCAACAACCGGACGGCCTGGTCGCGCGGCAACTACATGTTGTGCTCGCCGGGGGCATTCGCGATCTGGCGGCGCGACGTGCTCGAGGAGGTCGGCGGCTACTCGCGAACTTTCACGTGCGAGGACATCGAGCTGACCTTCCGTGTGCACGAGAAGTACCTGAACGAGGGCCGCGACTACGCGATCCTCTGCCTCACCGACAACGTCGCGACGACGGAAGGCCCGGACACGGTCGGCAAGCTCGTCTCCCAGCGGGAGCGCTGGCAGCGCGTGATCGACGAGACGGTCTGGCACTACCGTCGCATGTGGTTCAACCCGCGCTACAAGTCCGTCGGTCTCATCGGCGCGCCGTTCTACCTCCTCACCGAGGTGCTGGCGCCCGTGTTCGAGGTGCTCGGGTTGGTGGCGCTCGCCGGCGCCGTCGCGCTCGGCCTCTTCCAGCCGTTGACGTTCATTGCGATGGTCGCGGCCATCACGTTCGCGAATGCAGCGCTGACCGCGAGCGCTATCTACTTCGAGGACATGCAGTCACGGAGCTACCGCAAGCGGGATCTGCTCACGCTGCTGCTGTACACGCCGCTCGACTTCGTCCTCTACCGCCCGATCCTCCTCTGGGCACGCCTCAAGGGATCGTGGGGCTTCCTCCGGGGCGACAAGTCCTGGCACAAGTTCGAGCGCAACGTGCGGGCGCCAGCCTGAGCTACTTCACGCGGTAGTCGATGAAGGTCGCGAACCGCGACTGCCGGACGCCGATGTGCTCGAGGTCGAGCGAGCGCGTGAAGCCTTCGAACAGGTGCTTGCCAGCGCCGAGGATCACGGGAGCGACGATGATCGTCAGCTCGTCGACGAGCCCGGCCTCCAGCGCCTGCCGGATGACGTCGGCGCCTCCCATGACATGGACGTCCTTGTCGCCGGCTGCCGCCTTCGCACGCTCGACAGCCTCCTCGACGCCCGAGACGAAGGTGAACGCCTCTCCCTCGGGCTGCTCCTCGGGCCGGTGCGTCACGATGAAGAACGGCAGTCCCCACGGGTTCTCGCCGCCCCAGCGGCCGGAGGCTTCGTAGGTCTGTCGTCCGCCTACGACTGCGCCGATCCTGGACACCGCCTCGGAGAGCCACTCGGCGTCCTCGCCGGTGGCTTCTCCCTCGGGCAGCTCGTCGTACGTCCACGGCCCACCGAACACCCAGTAGTGGAGCCGCTCGCCCCCCTCGCCGAGCCCCTGCCCAGGCCCGTCGTTCGGGCCTGAGACGTAGCCGTCCACGGACGTCGTGATCCCTGCGAGCACCTTGGTCATGGTCGTCTCCTTCCGTCGTGAGCTCGAGGCTATGACCGCGCTATCGCGGCGAACTCATCGCCGTCGTGTCCGGCGCTCGGACGGTCAGAGCGCGGCGAGCACGTCGTCGGCGTGCTCGGCGGGCTTCACCTTGCGCATGATCTTCGCGACGTTCCCCTCCGCGTCGATCACGAAAGTCGAGCGCTCCATGCCCATGTACTTCTTTCCGGCCATGCTCTTCTCGACCCAGGTCCCGTACTGCTCGGCGACGGCGTGGGCTTCGTCCGAGAGGAGCGTGAACGGAAGGCGGTACTTCTTGCGGAACTTCACGTGCTGTTTCGGGCTGTCCGGGCTGACGCCGAGCACGACCGCGCCCTTGCGCTCGAATTCGCCCCACACGTCACGGATTCCGCACGCCTGCGCGGTGCATCCGGGCGTGTCGTCCTTGGGATAGAAGTAGAGGACGACGGGCTGTCCGCGGAACGACTCGAGGGAGACGTCCTCGCCGGAGTCGCTCAGAAGCGTGAAGCTCGGCGCCGGCTTGCCCTCCTCGACCATCGCGGGACATCGTATGGGAGCGCACGTCCCCGGCGTCGAGGTCGCTAGGGTGCCCCGCGATGGTCGCCGTCCACATCGCGCTGGGGGTCGCCGTCATCGTCGTCTGTGTCGGATCGGCGCTGCTCGGCTTCGTCGCCTACCGGCGGGCCGGGACGGGCGGAGCGTTCGTCTCGCACGCGCTCGTGCTCGCGCAGACGCTGCTCATCGCCCAGGCGGCGGTCGGCCTGCTGCTCCTGTCCGACGGGCGCCGTGCTCCGGAGAAGCTCCACTACTCGTACGGCGCGCTCGCACTCGGGCTCGTCCTCGTGCCCTGGTTCTACGCGCCTGGTGTGGGGCCGAGGCGGCTCCTGTGGTTCGCGGTGACGACGCTCGTGGCGGGCGGGCTCGCGGTTCGCGCTTTCATGACGGGGTCATGAGAGGACTGTGGGATCGCATCCCGCGGCTCGCGCGTGGGATCGGGATCGTCGCCGTGATCGCGGCCGTGGTCGTCGTGCTCTCGCTCGAGCCGGTCGTCGCGACCGTGGGCGGGATCCTCCAGATCGCCTTCTTCCTCGCCATCGCGGTGTTCCTGTTCATGGTTTGGCGCGAGCGCCGCGGGGATCTCGAGGCGTGGTCCGACTGGAACCGGAAGCTGTTCTATGCGGCCGTCGTGCTCGTGGTGGTTGCGATCGGGCTCGCGATCGGCTACGGACTACCCGAGAGCCGCGACGCGTTCGCGCTCGTCGCCGTGGTCGGCGCCTGTGCGTACGTGATCGTCCGCATCTGGCGGATCGAGCACCGCTATTAGCTACGGCAGCGCGAAGCTCGGCCCGGCCTTGACCGTGGCCGGCGCCGGGTTGACCGGGTGGATGAGCCGGATCGTGTAGCGGTATTTGCCGGGCTTGAGGTGCCGCGTCCCGAGGTCGGCCGTGACCGGCTCGCCGACCTCGGCCGAACCACGGGTCGCGAGCTTCGTGGCGTGCGTGAGGGCGTTCTCGAGGCGAACCCAGTAGCGGCAGTCCAGGTCGCAGCGGAAGCTCACCCGGAAGACGCCTCGCTTCGCAGCCGAACGCGTCCCGAAGCGGAGCGCGGTCGCGTGGACCGGAAGCTGCACGCCGGGGCAGCGCGTGATCGAGCCACCCGTGGTGCGGTCGAGCGCTTCCGTCACGCTCGCCTGGCTGGACTTCGGCGTCCCGTCGACGTAGTTGATCCCGGACTGCCATGCGGCCCGCGCGCGCTCGTCACGTGACAGGAAGAGCAGCATCCCCTCGACGGTCGGCTGGCAGAACGCCAATGCGAGCGCCTCTTCGTAGTAGTCCGCCTGTGTCGACTCGCTCACGGGCTTGGTCGTTGTCGGCTCCGTCCCGGTGTAGAGAGCCGACTTCGACGCCGGGATCTCGGACTCGACGCCGAACTCGCCGTAGAGGATCGGCAGGTCGGATCCGGGCTGCGCCGTCCCGTCGAACGCCAGCCCCAGAAGTGAGACGAGCTTCCCGTAGTCGGCAACGCCGATGGTCGTCGTGAGCGGGTGTGCGGTCGCCGGCGACTGGCTCGAGTTATCCGCATATACGTGCTGGACGTACGCGTCCATGACCGGCCGGTCCCGTCCGCTCGCACGGTACGCGATGCCCATCTCCTCGATGAACTTGGTGGGCGAATGCGTCGGGCGCGTGCCCCCCGGGCGATCGCTCCCGCGCGGCGAGACCGCGCCTCCGTACACGCGAATCTTGGGCGATACGGCCTTGAGCGCGTCGTAGGTCTGGGCGAGCAGCGCGAGATACGCGGCGGGCGCGGCACTCGACCCGTCGAGATTGAACTGCGGGAGCCAGAAGCGGTTGAGGTTCGGCTCGTTGCCGACGATGACGTGCGTGATCGACGGAGCCGCGCGCACGATCGCCGCGGCGTACGAGGCGAAGTCGGCGCGAGCCTCGTCGGTGAGCGGCGTCGTTGCGGATCCGGGGCTCATGACCGTGACGAACACCTCCACGCCGTTCCGGAAGCCTGCGTCGCCCACGTTCTCGAGCACGCGCAGCTCGTCGTCGCTCGGCCTCGTCAGGCCGGGCCTCCAGTAGCTCGTGACGCGCACCGCGCGGTAGCCGAGGAGCCGGAATTCCGCCACGCGCGCCTCGGCTTCGACGGTGCTCGACGCGCGGACGTCATCCTCGACGGCGCCGACGACGAGGCCAGGTCCTGCCTGCGCGAGCCCGGGGAGGGCTAGTGCCGCGAGGGCTGTGAGGGCTCGAGCGACCAGGAGTGAAAGACGCATGGGGATACGCTAGCCCTGGAATGCGTGAAAACCTTGAAGGAAAGCTTCGGACACTTCCACGAAGCTCGGGCGTGTACCTCTTTCGCGACGACGAGGGGGACGTCCTCTACGTCGGGAAGGCGAAATCCCTGCGCTCGCGCGTGCGCAGCTACTTCCAGCGCGGGGACGGCCGCCTCGGGACTGCGCAGCTCGTCGAGCGGGTCGCCGACGTCGAGGTGATCGTCACACGGACGGAGGCCGAGGCGCTCCACCTCGAGCAGAACCTCGTCAAGCGACACCGGCCGCCATTCAACGTCCGGCTGCGCGACGACAAGTCGTTTCCATACATCGCGGTCACGCTCACGGACGAGTACCCGCGGGTGATGTTCACGCGCGAGCGCCACCGCCGCGGAACGGTCTACTTCGGCCCGTACGCGAACGCCAAGAAAGTGCGCGAGACCCTCGACGTCTTGAACCGGGTCTTCCGTTTTCGGCCGTGCGAGGGGCCGCGTCCGGGCCGGCATTCGGGGATCCCGTGCCTCGACTTCCACATCGACCGCTGCTTCGCGCCGTGCATCGGGGCGATCGCGAAGGAGGAGTACGGGGAGGTCATCGACGGGGTCATCGGCTTCCTCTCGGGCGACACCCAGACCATCCAGGCGGAGCTGACCGAGCGGATGAGGGAGGCAGCCACGGGCGAGCGCTTCGAGGAGGCGGCGCGTTACCGTAACCGTCTCTTCTCGATCCGCCACCTCGCGGACCGGCAGGCGGCTGACCGCCGCGACGTCGGCTCGGTGGACGTCATCGGGCTCGCGATCGACGGCGACGAGGCGACCGTGCAGGTGTTCCCGCTCCGCGACGGGAAGATGATCGACCGCTACGGGTTCCACCTCGAGAACGTCGCGGGCGAGGACGCGAAGTCGGTCCTCGAGGCGTTCGTCCTCGAGTACTACGGCGGGTCGCCGAGCGTTCCGCCCGAGGTGCTGGTGCCGCCGGAGATCGACGACGTCGAGCCGCTGGCCGACTTCCTCGGCGAGCGCCGCGGCTCACGCGTGGTCGTTCGAACGCCACTGCGCGGCGAGAAGCGACGCCTCGTCGAGCTCGCGGCCGAGAACGCGCGCCTCGCGCTCGAGTCCGACGCCGCGGTGCGCCAGGCCGCGAGGTCGAAGCGGATCGCCGCGCTCGAGGAGCTCCGTGAGGTGCTGAATCTCGAGAGCCTTCCCGTACGGATCGAGTGCTTCGACGTCTCGAACATCCAGGGCGAGTCGATCGTCGCCTCGATGACCGTGTTCGTGGACGGGCGCCCGAAGAACGCCCACTATCGAACGTTCTCGATCCGAGGCCTCGAAGGCCAGGACGACTTCGGCGCCATACGCGAAGCCGTCTCGCGTCGGTTCGCGCGGCTGCGCTCCGGCGACGCGGACGAGAGCTTCTCGCGGATGCCGAACCTCGTCGTCGTCGACGGCGGAAAGGGGCAGCTCGCGGCCGCACTCGCCGCCATCGAGGAGCTCGACCTCCCGCGCGTCGCCGTGATCGCGCTCGCGAAGCGGGAGGAGGAGGTGTACGTCCCCGGGTTCCCGGCGCCGATCGCGCTCGACCGCTCGAGCCCGGCGCTCCAGCTCCTGCAGCGCATCCGCGACGAGGCGCACCGCGTCGCGCTCCGCTACCACCGGCGCAAGCGGGGAGCGCGGTCGATGGAGACGATCTTCGAGACGCTCCCGGGCGTCGGCCCGGTTCGGCGCCGCGCCATCATCCGGCACTTCGGCTCGGTCGAGCGGTTTCTCGACGCCTCCCAGGAGGAGCTCGAAGGCGTTCCCGGCCTTCCCCAGAAGATCGCCCGCGACCTCTACGCGCAGCTGCACAAGGCTGGTCCTTCTTAGGTGTCCGCCGCCTCCTCGGGCTTCGACCCGAGCGCCTCGTTGAAACGGACGGTGCGCAGGATGAGGAAGATCGCGGTGAAGCCCGCGACGACGTTCGTGACCGTGAGCGTGAGCTTCGCTCCGACGCTGAAGGCGAGCAGGACCGCCGCCGAGGCCACGCCGCTCAGGACGTAGAGCAGGAACGCCTGCTCGGTGCCGACGCCGGCGGGTGTGATCGGGAAGAGCGTGGCGACGCTCTGCGAGACCTGGACGAGGCCGGCGTTCCGAAGCGTCTGGGGGATGTGGAACGCGGCGAGCAGGAACCAGATGGTGACGAGGCGCAGAGACCAGTCCGCCGCCTGCCAGGCAGCGACGGACCGGAGGTAGCGCGTGGGCGGCGACATGACGCGGAAGGCCTGCGCGACGCGCTCGCGGAAGTTCGCGACGTGCCCGGCCACCCAGATGCCGACGACCCCGACGACGACGATCACCGTTGCGACGGAAAGGTCGAAGAGAAGCGGATGCGCGAAGATCCAGGCGAAGTCGAAGCTCTTGAGACTGGCGAGGACGTCGATCCCCGGCAGTCCGCCGATGCCGATCGCCCACGCGAGGAAGAAGCTCGCAGCGAACATGTCGAACAGGCTGAGGACGAGCGTGCTCGAGACGACGGTCGTGTACGTGCTGTTCCGGATCGCTCGATGGGCGAGCACGATCCGCACCGCATCGCCCGCCCGGGCGGGGATGATCGCGTTGATCCCGACGCCGGCAAGGTACGCGCCGTAGATCGATATCCACGGAACGCGTTCCTTCGGATAGGCGGCTGCGAGCACGTTGCGCCACGCCCGGCTCGTGCACGCCATCTTCAGCAGGTGGCAACAGATCGCGAGGGCGAGGGGGCCGAACGAGACCGACCCGAGCTGGTCGAAGAACGCATTGACCCCGTCGAGTATCCGAACCGCCACTACATCGCCCTTCGCCGACACCGCGGCCGCGAAGGCGGCCGCGCTTTAGGGATCTTGGCGCGACCGGAAATCCGCGTTAGTCGGTTTCCGGTCGCTTGCCATCGGTATCTGCCGCGAGGAACGGGTAGCGGTAGTCGGTCGGAGGCACGAAGGTCTCCTTGACCGTCCGCGGCGACACCCAGCGGATGAGGTTCCACATAGAGCCCGCCTTGTCGTTGGTCCCGCTCGCCCGCGAGCCGCCGAACGGCTGCTGCCCGACGACGGCACCGGTCGGCTTGTCGTTGACGTAGAAGTTCCCGGCGGAGTACTGGAGGGCGTCGTGTGCCTCCTCGATCGCGCCCCGCTCCGTTGCGAAGACTGCTCCGGTGAGCGCGTACGGCGCGGTCCGGTCGACGAGCTCGAGCGTGTCGCCCCAGCCCTTCTCGTCGTAGACGTACGTCGTCACGATGGGGCCGAAGAGCTCGTCCCGCAGGAGGCGGAAGCCCTTGTCCTCGGTCGTGATCACGGTCGGCGAGACGAAGTAGCCCTCGGAGTCGTCCGTCGAGCCGCCCGTGAGGATCTCCGCGCCGGCGGACTTCGCCTCGGCGATGGCATCGGCGTGCGTCTTGAAGGCGTTCGCGTCGATGACGGCGCCCATGAAGTTCTCGAAGTCGGTCGGGTCGCCCATCTTGATCGTGCCCACGTCCGCCACCAGTCGCTCCTTCACCTCGGGCCAGAGGTTCGACGGGACGTAGAGCCGCGAGGCCGCGGAGCACTTCTGCCCCTGGTATTCGAACGAGCCGCGCACGACGGCCGTGGCCACCGCCTCGGCGTCCGCGGACGGGTGCGCGAGGATGAAGTCCTTGCCGCCGGTCTCGCCGACGATCCGCGGATAGCCGTGGTAGACGCCCGCGCCGATGTTCTCGCCCACCGTCTCCCACATGCCGTTGAAGACCGCGGTGGAGCCGGTGAAGTGGATGCCTGCGAGATCCGGGCTCGCGAGCGCAGCGCTCCCGACCGTCGCCCCCGAGCCGTACACGAGATTGATGACGCCGTCGGGCAGGCCGGCCTCCTGGAGCAGGCGCATGTAGTAGTAGGCGGAGAGCGCGGCCGTCGACGCCGGCTTCCACACGATCGTGCACCCCATGAGCGCGGGCGTGGAGGAGAGGTTCCCGCCGATGCACGTGAAGTTGAACGGGCTCACGGCGAAGACGAAGCCCTCGAGCGGCCGGTACTCCATGCGGTTCCAGACGCCGGTGGGGGAGTGGGGCTGCTCGGAATAGATCCGGAGGACGTAGTCGACGTTGTAGCGCCAGAAGTCGCACATCTCGCAGACGGCGTCTATCTCCGCCTGGTGTGCGGTCTTCGACTGGTTGAGCATCGTCGCCGCGTTCAGCGTCGAGCGCCAAGGCCCGGAGAGGAGCTCGGCGGCCCGCAGGAAGATCGCCGCGCGCTCGTGCCACGGCATGCGCGCCCAGTCGTGATGCGCCGCGTTGGCCGCCGCGATCGCCTGCTCGACATGCTCGGCGCCGCCCTTCGCGACGTCCGCGAGGACGTGGCTCTTCCGGTGGGGCTCGACCGCCTCGAAGGTCTCGTCCGCGTAGACGTCCTTTCCGCCGATGATCATCGGGATCGAGATCCGCTCGCTCTCCATCTGGCGCAGCCGGGCCTGCAGCTCGGCGCGCTCGGGCGTGCCCGGGGCATAGGAGAGGACGGGCTCGTTGTCGTGGTCGGGCGGGCGGAAGAAGCCGTGTGCGCTCATGCGGGCGATTCTAGAGTGGTCGCGGTGACCGTCGTCGAGACCCGCTACGCCGTCCCCGGCTGGGGCGTGGGCGAGATCTGGCGCTCCGACGGTGTCCTCGTCGAGCACGACTTCCGGTTCGGGAGCGTGGCGCCGGAGACCGGTTCGGACCCGCTCGTGGACCGGTTCCGCGCGTTTCTCGACGGAGAGGCCGTTGACTTCCGCGACGTGGAGATCGAGCTCGAGTGGGCGACTCCACTGCAGCGCGCGCTGGCGGAGACGCTGCGCAGCGTGCCGCGCGGCGAGGTCGTCTCCTACGGCGAGCTCGCGGCCCTCGCCGGTCGCCCCGGCGCACCGCGTGCGGCCGGAGGGTTCTGCTCGACGAACCGGTTCGCGTTCGTCGTCCCCTGC
Source organism: uncultured Gaiellaceae bacterium (assembly GCA_963776555.1). GTDB lineage: Bacteria > Actinomycetota > Thermoleophilia > Gaiellales > Gaiellaceae > GMQP-bins7. Next base: position 62,880 of record CAVZNK010000030.1, read on the forward strand.
CACCGTGTCGTCGCGGCACACGGCATCGGCGGCTACGGCGACGCGGGCGTCGAGGTGAAGCGAAGGCTCCTCGCGCTCGAGGGAGTCGCCCTGTGATCACCTCGGAGGACGTCCGCGAGGAGCTCGCGACCATCGCCCCACAGCGCGAGTGCGACAGGCGCGCGGAGCTGTCCGCGCTGTTCCACTCGGCGGGGAGCCTGCACCTCCGCGCCGCCGGCGGCTGGGGGCTTCACCTCGACTTCGGGAGCGGCGCCTCCGCGCGGCGGGCCTTCGCGCTCCTGCGCGACAGCGGCGTCCGCTCGGAGATACGCACGTACCGGCGCCGCGCCTTCGACACCGCGACGCGGTACCAGCTCCACGTATCCGGCGATCCCGAGGCTCTGCGCGTGCTCGCGGCCGCGGGAGTGGTGGACCGTCGGCACGCGCCGCTCGAACGACCACCGCGCCGCGTGGTGGCGCGCAGCTGCTGCCGCGCGGCCTACCTTCGCGGAGCCTTTCTGGGCGCGGGGTCGCTCTCGCTCGGCCGCTCGCCGCATCTCGAGCTGCGGGCCTCCTCCCGCGAGTCCGCCTCGCTGCTCGCGCGGCTCGCGCGTACGGAGGGAGTCCAGCTCGCGACGGCGCACCGTGCGAGCCACTCGCTCGTGTATGCGAAGAGCTGGGAGGCGATCGAGTCGCTGCTCGCGCTCATGGGCGCGGTCGAGACGGTGCTCGCACTCGAAGAGCGCCAGGTGCTCGCCGAGACCCGCTCGCAGGCCAACCGCCTGGCCAACGCGGACCACGCGAACCTCGTGCGCACGAGCCGGTCGGCGCGGCGCCAGCTGGAGGCGGTCGAGTGGCTCCGCGCGAACGACGAGCTCGCAAGCCTTCCCGATCCCCTCCGCGAGGCCGCCGAGCTGCGGCTCCGCCATCCGACGGCATCTCTGCGCGAGCTCGCGTCCCGAACCGACCCCGCCTCGACGAAGGCGACGGTCCACCGGCGCCTGCGCCCCCTCGAGAAGCTGGCCGGCGTCTGACTCAAGGAAAGGTGCGGCTTGCGCCCGAGATACCCCACGTTGCGTGAGCGGTGACGTTCGTCCAGTAGACGAACGAGTACTCGACCTGCTTGATCGCCGCTGCGGGACAGCTCGCCTGGGGAGGAGGCGGAGTGATCTTCAGCGTGCCGACGACGTGGCCGTTCGCAGCGGGCACGAGACCCGTCACCGTCGTGCTCGGATTGGCGAATGCCTCCACCGTCTCGCCTCCGGTACAGCGCCAAGTTGCGTGCGCTGTGGCGTCGAGCTTGTAGTCCACTTTCGGATAGGCGCGGTTACCGCTGTCGTCGAAGGAGACGACCAGGTTCCCTGCATCGTCGACGGCCGACGTGATGTTCGGTGGCAGTGGCATCGTCCACCGAGCCGACCAGGTCCGCTGTCCCGAGTCGCACTCGTAGTGGGTTCCCTCAGACGTGAATCCAGCGTGGGCATGGAATGTGCCCGACGCAGCCGTTCCCGAGGCATCGAAAGATCCCGCGAGCTCGAGAGTTGCGCTCCGCCCGTCGCCTTCACCGAGAACTTCTTGTCCTGACCAAGCGTCACCCTTGCCGCGAGCGCGGATACCCTCACCTGGAACGTCTCGAGAGGCTCGCAATCGGTGACGAATGTGACGGCGAACCTCCCGACGCTCGCCCCATCCTCGAAGACCCAGAGGTCGGCTGATTGAAAATCGCGGTAGCCGGGGCTGCCGCTGCGACCTGAGTAGAGGCCCGGTCGCGCGGGCGGCTGATCGTCGTTCACGATCATGCCGGTAGCCGACCCGTCCGCGATCGCCCGCAAAGGCCACCGAGATCCGAGCTGGTGTCGGCGCGGACAGAGTCACGCCGAACGCCACGGTGGTGGTCCCTGCGTTCCCTTCGGCGGCCGACGTGTCCGCGATCGAGAGGGCCGGCTTTCGGAGCCCGGTAACGGTCTCACAGTTCGCTGCGATTGTGTCCGCCTCGTCGGCCGCGGCAACATCCTTGCCGGACCCACAGTCGAGAGTGTCAGCACCATGACCGCCGTCGAGCCGATCGTTTCCAGCGCCGCCGACGAGGACATCGCGGCCGTCTTTCCCGAAGAGCTTGTCGTTGCCCGCGCGTCCCACGAGCCGGTCGTTGGCGGCCGAGCCGGTGAGCGTGTCGTTCCCTGCCGTGCCTGCGATCGTGCCGGCTCGTACAGCCCCGGCAGTGACGAGAAGCGCCAGGCCGACGACTGTCGGGATCACGACGCGCTTCGATCCTCTGAGTCCGACTTCCTTCACGGCTGACACCTACGCTCGGACATGTCCCTCGAGAACCGCTCGAGCTTGCGGTTACGGGATTGTGACCGATCGAGGCGGGCTAGACTCGAAGCCGATTTCGCATCGGCGACCAACGGAGGAGAGGAATGGGAATTCGCGTCGGAATCAACGGGTTCGGCCGCATCGGGCGGAACTTCTTCCGGGCGCAGCAGGCGCTCGGAGCGGACCTGGAGATCGTGGCGCTCAACGATCTCGGAGACGCGAAGACGATGGCCCATCTCCTTCGTTACGACTCGAACCTCGGCCCGTTCCATGGAGAGGTCGAGCTCGCGGACGGCGTTCTCCGCGCCGCGGGCGAGGAGGTGCGGATGCTCTCCGAGCGCGATCCCGCAGCCCTGCCCTGGCGTGACCTCGGCGTCGACGTCGTGCTCGAGTCGACGGGGTTCTTCACGAATCGTGAGGGAGCACAGAAGCACCTGGACGCGGGGGCGAAGAAGGTCGTCATCTCGGCGCCGGCGACCGATCCGGACATCACGATCGTGCTCGGCGTCAACGACGACCAGTACGACCCGACCTCGCACCACATCGTCTCCAACGCGTCGTGCACGACGAACTGCGTGGCCCCGCTTGCCAAGGTGCTGCACGACTTCGGTGGGATCGAGTCGGGCTTCATGACGACCATCCACGCGTACACGAACGACCAGGTCATCCTCGACTTTCCGCACAAGGACCTGCGCCGCGCACGCGCGGCGGCGGTCAACCTCATCCCGACCTCGACCGGCGCGGCAAAGGCGATCGGCCTCGTCTTGCCGGAGCTCGAGGGGAAGGTGGACGGCATCTCCGTGCGGGCGCCGGTACCGACGGGATCGCTCACCGACCTCGTGGTGACTCTCGGGCGCGAGACCTCGGTGGACGAGGTGAATACCGCCTACCGCGCGGCGGCGGACGGCCCGCTGGCCGGGATCCTGCAGTACTCGGAGGATCCGATCGTGTCGACCGACATCAACGGGAACGCGTACTCGTGCATCTTCGACAGCCCGTTGACGATGGTGCACGGGAGCTCCGTGAAGGTTTTCGGCTGGTACGACAACGAGTGGGGCTACTCGTGTCGGCTGGTCGACCTGATCGGGAAGCTCCTCCCCTAGATGCACCGGCCACGCTCGGTTCGCGACGCGGAGGTCGCGGGCAAGCGAGTCCTCGTACGCGCCGACCTCAACGTTCCGCTCGAGGACGGCCGCGTCGCCGACGACACGAGGATCCGCGCGTCCCTGCCGACGCTCGAGCTCTTGCTCGAGCGCGGCGCCGCCCACGTCGCCGTGTGCTCGCACCTGGGTAGGCCGAAGGGCCCCGACCCGGCGTTCGAGATCGCTCCGGTGGCAGCACGCCTCCGCGAGCTGCTTCCCGACGACCGGATCGAGGTGCTCGAGAACACGCGCTTCGACCCCGGCGAGACGAAGAACGATCCCGAGGCCGCTGCACGTCTCGCCGAAGGCAACGATCTCTACGTCGACGACGCGTTCGGCTCGGCCCATCGCGCGCATGCCTCCACGGAGGCCATTGCGCACCTGCTGCCGGCGTACGCCGGTCTCCTCCTGGAGCGCGAGCTCGAGATGCTCGGGCGACTACTGGGGGAGGTCGAGCGACCGTTCGTGCTGGTCGCAGGCGGGGCGAAGGTGGACGACAAGCTCGGAGTGCTCGAGAACCTCGGACAGCGCGCGGACACGGTCCTCGTCGGCGGGAAGATGGCCGAGCAACTGCGCGACGAGAACCCGCTCCCGTACGATGCGCGGCTTCCGACGGATGTGGTCGCCGCCGCCGCCTTCGAGGCGGACGCGGAGAGCCGGGTCGCGCCCTACGACGACGTTCCGGAAGGCTGGCTGGGGCTCGACATCGGCCCTGCGACCCGCGAGAGCTTCGCGGCCGCGATCCGAGAGGCGCGTACCGTGTTCTGGAACGGGCCGATGGGCGTTTTCGAGTGGCCGCGTTTCGCGGAGGGAACCGAGGCGGTCGCCCGGGCGGTCGCCGACGCCGACGCGTTCACCGTCGTCGGCGGTGGGGACTCCGTGCGCGCGATCCAGGAGCTCGGGCTGGCCGACCGGGTCTCGTGGGTCTCGACCGGCGGGGGCGCGTCGCTCGAGCTCCTCGAGGGCAAGGAGCTCCCCGGCGTGGTCGCCATCCCTGAGTGATGCGCAAGACCGGAAACTCGCTAACGCGATGCTTCCGTTCGCGCAAGATCCCTGAAGGCGGCCGCTTCGCGGCCGCGATCGTGCTGCCCGTCCGTCTCCCTCACTTCAGTCCGGGGACGTGGCGGCGGAGGAACTCGCGAGCGATCCCGACATGCTCGACCTTCTCGTCGACGTCGAAGGACGAGTGCCCGGTCTCGTAGACGACGACCTCGTGCGGGTGCTCGCGGGCGGCGAGCTTGTCGACGTACGCCATCGCCTGACCGTACGGGCACCGTGAGTCGTTCCGCCCGATGAAGAAGAGGACGGGCGCCCGAACTGCGTCCGCGAAGTTGATCGCGTTCCGCTCGCGCATGAGCTCGGGCAGCTCGGCCGGGGTCTTGCCGCCGAGCAACGCCCGGTCGTACGCCTGCAGGACGGGCGAGAGTTCCTCGTAGCCAGCCTCGTAGTCACCCACCGGGACCCCGGCGACCCCGCACTGCCAGAGCCCTGGATGCTTGCCGAGCTCGAGCAGCGTGACGTAGCCGCCCCACGAGTAGCCCGCGATCACGGCACGGTCGGGATCGGCCAGACCGCGCACGACGAGATCGCGGAGGCCGGCGTTGACGTCCTCGAGCTCCGGGCCGCCGATGTTGCCGATGAGCGTGTCGCGCCACTCGCGCCCGTAGCCGGTCGACCCGCGGTAGTTCACGAGCCCGACGACGAAGCCGAGGTCGACGTACGCCTGCACCTCGGGCTGCCAGCGGTCGAGGTCGAACCACGTCGGGCCGCCGTGGACGAACATCAGCACCGGGAACGGGCCGCCCGAGTCGTCTGGAGTCACGAAGAACCCGTGGACGCCCTGGCCGTGCTCGTTCTCGAAATGCCACGATTCGTACGGCCTGCCCTCCGGCGCCGAGCCGTCCAGCGTCACCACCTCGGCGCGCGAGTCGTCGAGGACGAGGCGCCTGCGGCGGCCCTGTTCGTGCAGGAGCCAGATCCTGCCGTCGGGCCGCACGCGTGCTCTCCAGACGAACCCCGGCTCCGTCGCGATCTGCTCCAACGCGCCGGAGGCGACGTCGTACCGGTACACGTAGCTGCGGCCCTCGAGGATGTTCAGAAGGAGAAGTGCGGACGCGTCCGGCCACCAGTCCGCAGCGGTGACCGCCCCGCCGAGATCGAGCTCGAGATCGTGCCGCGCACCGCTTGCGAGATCCCAGATTCCGGGTCGCTCGTCCCCGTCGCGCTCGTGCGTGAAGGCGAGTCGTAGGTCGCCCGCCACCGGTGACCAGCACGACGACGCGAGGTGCATGCCCTCGTCGCGACGCTCGCCGACGGTCGCGCCAGAGCGCGGGTCGACGACGCGGAGCGCCGGGTGAATGAGGTCGCCGTGCTCCGCGTGCTCGAGGCAGAGGAGCGTCCCGTCTGCGGACAGCGCCCCACGCACGAAGCCGCCTCCCGCCGGCGCCGCCCAGTCCGACGTATTCGCTCGACCTGTGCAGCTCGCGCGCCGGCTCGCCGCCCAGCGAGACATGGATCGCGAAGCCGTCACGGTCGCCGATCCCGGCGACGACGATCCCCGGCGCCTGGGCGAGGCCGTTCGACCAGCCATATGGGACGCCGTCGAGGAAGGCCGCTTGGCGCCGCCGTGGAACGGCTGGACGACCCACGCGCCGGCTTCGTCTCCGCTCTCGTCCTCGAACCAGAGCACGCCCTCGCCATCGAGCGTCGGAAGCCCGTCGACGATGCCGACCGGGTCGTCGCTGGCCTGGCGGGTGGCGCCGGTGTCCGCGTCGAGCGTGTGCAGCTGCCAGCGGCCGGACTCGTTCGAGGCGTATACGGCACGACTCGGCGCCCCAGGCGACCACTCCGGGAGGAACGAGACGGGCGCGCGGAATCGCTGCTCCCAGAGCTCGGCGCTCATGGTGCGACGCTAACAGCAGTCGCGCAGGCCCGGCCGCGAACGCGGGCGCTTCCGGGGGTGTCGATCTGCGCAAGGAATATGATCAGCGCCGCGTGCTCGTCGCCGGCAACTGGAAGATGTTCAAGGGAGCGCACCAGGCCCGCGAGTTCGCTGCGCAGATCAGGCTCCTGCCCGGTCGTATGCAGGACCTCGAGGTCGCGGTGTGCCCGCCGTTCGTCTCGCTCGAGGCCACGATCCAGGGGCTCGGCCCGGACAGCCCGATGAGCGTCTACGCGCAGAACGTCCACTGGGAGCTCGAGGGCGCGTACACGGGCGAGGTGTCGCCGCCGATGCTGCTCGAGCTGGGCGTGAAGGGCGCGATCGTGGGGCACTCCGAGCGACGGCAGCACTTCGGCGAGACCGATGCGACCGTCGGGCTGCGAGCGGAGGCAGCGGTGGAGGCAGGCCTGCACGTGATCGCCTGCGTGGGCGAGACGGAACAGGAGCGCGAGGCCGGCGAGACCGAGGCCGTGCTCGAGCGGCAGCTCGCCGCGATCCCGCGTCACGAGCGGCTCCTGATCGCGTACGAGCCCGTGTGGGCGATCGGGACCGGGAGGACGGCGACGGCGGAGATCGCGCAGGAGGCGCATGCGTTCGTCAAGTCGCTCCACGACGCGCCGGTGCTCTACGGTGGCTCGGTGAAGCCGGACAACGCGGGCGTGCTCCTGGCCCTGCCCGACGTGGACGGGGCGCTCGTCGGCGGGGCGTCGCTCGACGTGACGTCGTTCGAGGCGATCTGCCGGGCCGCCGCCGAGGCCGCTTGAGGCTCGTCGCGCTGATCATCCTGGACGGGTGGGGGATTGCGCCGCCCGGGCCGGGGAACGGGGTCGAGCTCGCGGACACGCCGGTCTTCGACGAGCTCTGGGAGCGGTACCCGCACGCCACCCTCGAGGCATCCGGCGAAGCCGTTGGGTTGCCCTGCGGGGCAGATGGGCAACTCCGAGGTCGGGCACCTCACGATCGGCTCCGGCAGGATCCTGCTCCAGGACCTCGCGCGCGTGAACGATGCGGTCGCAGACGGCTCGTTCGCACGCAACGAAGCGTTGACCGGGGCGTTCAACCGGGCGCGCAGCCGGGGTGGAGACGTGCACCTGCTGGGGCTGGTCTCGCAGGGAGGTGTGCACTCGCACGTCGAGCACCTTCGCGCACTGCGGGAGCTGGCCGAGACGGAAGGGATGGCGGAGCGCACGTGGATCCACGCGTTCACGGACGGACGAGACGTCTCGCCACATGCCGCCGCGGCGGATCTCGCAAGCCTTCCGCCGAGCCGCATCGCAACCGTCTGCGGCCGCTACTACGCGATGGATCGCGACAGCCGCTGGGAGCGGACCGACCGGGCCGCGGCGGCGATCCTCTATGGCGAGGGAGCCCACGCCGACGATCCCGTCGCCGCGATCCGGGCGAGCTATGACGCAGGAGTCACGGACGAGTTCATCGAGCCGGTCGTGCTCGACGGCCGACCGCGGCTCAGCCCCAACGATGCTGCGATCTTCTTCAACTTCAGGCCGGATCGCGCGCGGCAGCTCTCACAGCGACTCCTGGAGGCCGGCATCGATCTGACGACCATGACGCGCTACCGCGAGGACTTCCCGTTTCCGGTCGCGTTCGGCGAGCGGGAGGTTCGCAACACCCTCGCAGAGGTGCTCGCCGCAAACGGCCTGCGCCAGCTCCACGTGGCCGAGACCGAGAAGTACGCGCACGTGACGTACTTCTTCAACGGCGGCGTGGAGAAGGAGTGGGAGGGAGAGCGGCGGATCCTCGTCCCGTCGCCGCGGGACGTCCCGAGCTATGACCTCAAGCCGGAGATGTCGGCGGCGGAGGTCGCGGCACGCGTCTGCGCCGAGATCGGGGACGGGTACGCGTTCGCCGTCGTCAATTTCGCGAACCCCGACATGGTGGGACACACAGGCTCGATCCCGGCGGTGGTCGCCGCGGTCGAGGCCGCCGATGCCGCGCTGGGCAGGGTCGTCGAATGCGTCCGTGCAGCGGAAGGTGTTTGTTTGGTAACCGCGGACCACGGCAACGCCGAGCAGATGCTCGAACCGGACGGCATTAGCCCGCACACAGCGCACACGACGAATCTCGTACCACTCGTTGTCACGAGCGAGGGTTTCGAGCTGCGCGAGCACGGGAAATTGTCCGATCTTGCACCCACCATTCTGGGGATGCTGGAGGTCGCGATTCCTGTTGACATGACAGGGGATCGGCTCGCAACGCGTCTGTAACTGCCCCCGACGATTCCCTTTACAAATCTCAGCCTATACTCGCCCCGCACATGTCCCTGCCCCAGCCAGATCTCGGTGTGCTGCGCAAGGCCCAGCGCGGTGACGAGCGGGCTTTTTCGATCATCGTCAGGACGTACGAGCAACCTGTCTACAACTACGTCCTGCGACTGACTGGTGACCGCAGCCTCTCCGAGGATCTGACCCAGGAGGTCTTCCTCCGCGTCTTCCAGGGACTGCCGAGCTTCTCGCTGCGGTCGCGGTTCACGACGTGGCTCTTCCAGGTCACGAAGAACCGCGTGCTCGACGAGCTTCGCGCCATCGAGCGCCGGCCACGGGCGGTCGTGAACCTCGAGGACGCACCCCCGCTCGAGGTCGTGGACGCGCCCGCGGAGCGCGCCGAGACGATCGACGCGGTCTGGCGCGCGGTCGAGGCCCTGAACCCGGACCTCAAGATGGCACTCCTCCTTCGCGACGTCGTCGGGCTCTCGTACACGGAGATCGCCGAGACGCTCGAGATCACGCTCGCCACCGTGAAGTGGCGCATCTACAAGGCACGCGAAGAGGTCCAGCTCGCGCTCCATCGCGACGGCGTCGTGATCCCGATCACGGCCGCGCCGTCGGCGTCGACCCGGACCGGCTAGCCCCGTCGGCCAGCGCCGTACGATGGCGCTGTGACCGACCCCGTCGCACGACTCGCTGCTGAACTCGCCGAAGTCGCAGGCGCGCCCGCCGCGGTCGAGCGCCCGTCCGACGGCGAGCATGGCGACTACGCGACGAACGTCGCCCTGAAACTCACGGGCGTCCGGAAGCAGCCGCCGCGCGAGATCGCGGAGCAGATCGCGGGCGAGGTGGTGGCGCGTGGACACGCTGCGCGCGCCGAGGTAGCCGGGCCGGGGTTCGTGAACCTCTGGCTCTCTGACGAGTGGCTCGCTACCGCCGTACACGAGATCCTCGAGGCAGGTCGCGACTTCGGCTCCGGCTCGACCGCCGTGCCGGAGCGCATCCAGGTCGAGATGGTCTCGGCGAATCCGACTGGCCCGATCACGGTCGCGCATGCGAGGAACGGCGCGTACGGCGACTCGGTCGCACGTCTGCTGGCCTTCGCCGGCCACGACGTCGAGCGCGAGTACTACTACAACGACGCCGGCTTGCAGATGGAGCGCTTCTACACCTCCATCGAGGCACTCCGCCGCGGCGACGAGCCGCCGGAGGACGGCTATCGCGGCGAGTACATGAACGAGCTCGCCGCGCTGGCGGGTGACCCGGTGCCGCCCATGCTCGAACGGATGGAGGCGTCCCTCGAGCGCTTCCGGATCCACTTCGACTCCTGGACTCGAGAGACCGAGGTCGAGGTGGAGATACCGGAGGCGATCGCGCTTCTCGAGACGTACGAGAGCGACGGCGCGGTGTGGGCACGCACCAGCGACCACGGCGACGACAAGGATCGCGTGCTCGTGCGCTCGGACGGAGCGCCGACGTACTTCGCCAAGGACGCCGCCTACATTCGACGAAAGTACGCGCACGGACGCGACCGGCTCGTGTACGTCCTCGGCGCGGACCACCACGGATACGTCGCACGTCTCCAGGCGCTCGCCGAGATGCTGGGGCACGAGCGCGACTCGGTCGAGGTGCTGATCTACCAGCTCGTCCAGGTGGTGGAGGGCGGGTCGGCGAAGAAGATGTCGAAGCGGCGCGGAGACGTCGTGTTCCTCGACGAGCTGCTCGATGCGATCGGCGTCGACGCGGCGCGCTGGTACCTCGTCTCGCGCGGGCACGACCAGACGATCGAGCTCGACGTGGACCTCGCGAAGGAGCGGACGAACAAGAACCCGGTCTACTACGTCCAGTACGCGCACGCCCGGATCGCCGGGATCCTCCGCAACGCGACCTCGACAACGGCACCCGCCGAGTCCGGGCCGCCGCTGCTCGCGGTCGAGGAGCGCGAGCTCGTGAAGCGGCTCCTCGAGTTCCCGCAGGTCGCCCGCGAGGCGGCCGAGCGGCGCGCGCCGCACGCGATCCCGGTCTACGCGATCCGTGTGGCCGACGACTTCCACCGCTTCTACCACGAGCACCGCGTGCTCGAGTCGGAGCAGGAGGCATTCCGGCTCGCGCTCGTGTCCGCGGCGCAAAGCGTCATCGCACGCTGCCTCGATCTCATCGGGGTCGAGGCGCCGGAACGGATGTAGGAGCGGCTACCGTTGCGGGCACGTCATGAAGCCCGGAACGAAGCTGGAGCGCAAGCCGGCACCCGTCGCTACCCGTGCTGAGGCGGCCACGACCGGTGACCGGGGATGGGAGCGAGCCGGGCGCGTACCGCCTCGAGTTTCGGCCGGCCCTCTGGCTGCTCATCGCAGCCGAGGTCGTGAGTCGCTGGTTGGGGCGGCCAAGCCTTAGCAAGGGAGCCCTTCTCGGCCTGGCCTGGCGCTTTCTGCCACGGAAGCTGAAGCTCGCCGCCGGCGGTGCTGCTGCCGTCGCCTTCCTGCTCGTGGCCGGATCCCTCGCGGCACTCGTCCTCGCGCTCAGCCAGCTGGCGTAGTTTTGTTGCTGGCAAGGGATTGACACCCGCTCGCGGCGAGCGAATCGCTCCGGCGGGCCTTCGTCGTTTCAGCCCTTGGTTCGCGTCAGCCCGCCCGCCTCGAGATCGCGCTCCTCGATAAGTAGGTAGTTCGCGCCTCTTGGGTCAGTCTTGTCCGCGCTTAGCGAGGCGCCGGATCGCCTCGATGCCGGCTTCCATCCTCGGTGCGGCAGCGGCATTTGCAGAATGCACTGCGATCGTGTCGGGCGGCACGAATCCCTCGGTCACGACGGCCCGCTCCATCCAGCTGACGACGTCGTTGCCTGTCAGCTCACGATCGCCTTCGAACAGCCCGAGGTCGTGGTCGAGCGAGAGCTCGGTCACCTTCCCGGTCAGCAGAAGCGCAATCGCCTCAGCGGGCGTGCGCACCCACTCCCAGCTGTCGGGGTCGGGATGCGGCGACCGGCGATCGTCGAGCCAGACCCTCATCGCATGATCATCATGCGCGTGTCACTTCCGCGCACAGGCTTATAGGCAGTACTTGTCCACCGCGTGTCTAGGGCACATACTCCATCGGAGGCCGGGCGGCCTTTCTCGTCAGAGGGGGGACGTGAGGGACTGACGGCGTCGACGTTCCTCGACCTCAACGTCCGGCCTCGCCATCAGCGACCGGTCCCTCGGGAGTACAGTTCGGCCCAGGGCGCGGATCGAACGTCAGGTCGCTCCTTGTGAGCTTCCCTCCTCCCGCGCCTTAGCGGGGGCTGGGCCGCCGCAGTCCCGGCCCCCGCCCAATGTCTCCGTCTGCCGAAGCTGGATCGGCTCGAAGGCGGCGGCGGCAAACACGGCGTGAGAGGGCGACGCACGAACCGCGAGAGCGCCCTAGGCGAGCGCCCTCGCGGTAAGCCGAGACGCTGCTCAACTCAGTGGCCGCTTGAACAATACGACTGGCCAGGCGATGAAGTCGCCGTACTTGAGCGACAGACCCACCGCTTCCCAGCCCTGCGCGCCGAGCTCGTTGAGACTCTCGGGCGACCATGGATCGTCGGCTTTCTTCAGCCCTTTGGCGTCGTGAAGCGGCACGACGAGGTACTCCCACTTCGCCGCTCCTTCCGGGAACTTCGGCCCGGTCGGTGCGTCGGCGAGGGGCGAGATTGTCGTCATCTCACACCTCCTTCCTTCCTCGAAGGTCGCATTCCGCGCGTCCCTGCGCATCCGCAGAAACCCTGATCGGAAGGGCTGTCGAGTGGTGCAGCGCAGCTGGATCAGCTCGAACTCCTGGCGGTCCGCTCGCGGCGAACGACATCACCTCGGGGCGAGGATGAGCGCGAGCATGGTTCGGTTTCCCGCACCTCTAGCGGCCGGTCGACTCCACTGCGGAGAGCACGCGCTCGATCGATCCTTCAGGGGTGAGCGCCTTCCCGTCTATTGCGATCTCACCGCGGGGGCTCGAAAGGTCACCCGTCCCGAGCCTCGGGTCTCCATCGGTCGTGCTCTTCCTCGCCCTGTTCGCAAGTCAGGCGGGCATCCTGACACTCGCGCCGATTCTGAGTGATGTCGCCGCCGACTTCGACATCTCGATCGCGGAGGCGGGCCAGCTCCGCATCCTCGCCGCACCACTCGCCGCACTCGTCGCGATCGCAGCAGGTCGCGCGCTTGTTCGCTTCTCACCGCGCGCGCTTCTCGGAGTCGGGAGCGCCCTTCTGGCTCTCGGTTCGATTGCGAGCGCGGTCGCACCGACGTTCACTCTCCTCGCTGCCGCGCAGGTCCCGGCATGGGCAGGAGTCGCGACCCTGATCGCCGCGGGCGTGGCCGCTACCGCGTCGTGGAGCGAGCCCGAGAGCCGGACGCGAGTCGTTGCGCACGCACTCGCCGGTCCGCCGGCGGCCTGGATCGTCGGCATGCCGATCATCGGGGTCGTCGCGGAGGTCAACTGGCGGCTCGCGTTCGTCGCGCTCCCCCTCCCGGCGGCGCTTCTCGTCGGTGTCGCGGTCGCTCGGAGGCCTGGAGACTCACCTCTGACAGGCGCGCGTGGTTCGCTCGCAGGGCTCCTCGGCCGCAGCGAGGCACGGCGCTGGGCACTCGGCGAGCTCTTCGCGAACTCGGCGTGGGCGGGCACACTCGTGTTCAGCGGTGCCCTCTTCACTGAGAGGTTCGGCATGTCCACGGCGACGACCGGCCTCGCTCTGGCTGGTGTGGCTGCCGCATTCCTGGCTGGTAACCAGCTCGCCGCCCGCGCCGATCCGAGTCGAGCCAGACGGGCGATGCTCGAAGGCAGCGTTGCCGCCTCGCTCGCCGTCGCGCTCACGTGGGCGCTCACGCCGCCGGTCGGAATCACACTGCTTCTGTTTGGGGCCGCGGCATTCGTCGCCGCAACGCGGACGGTCGCAGGCACGGTCTACGGCTTCCAGGTCTCGGGTGATCTCGGTCGCGAGGTTGGATCCATTCGCGCCGCCACGAACCAAATCGGATACCTGGTCGGATCCCTGCTCGGAGGACTCGCGCTCGCGGTCGGCGGGTTCTCCGCACTCGCCGTCGTGTTCGGCGGGCTCTTTCTCGCCTCGACGCTCCCGTACGTCTGCATGCGAAGGACCTGCCGCACGCGCCTCGCGCTCCAACCGACGCTCTAGTTCGGATCAGCCCCGGCGCTATCCGGAGGTCAGGGGTGGAAAGAAATCGCCTGGCCAGTGCGCGGGATGGTTCCCGACAAGCGATACCCCGGCTTCGACCGAAACATGGACGGGCGTGAGCCTGCATCGGCAGGATTGTCCCGCTCCGGTCCTGCAGGCGCACGGCTCATTTTCAGGCTATGCGCTGCGCCGACCGGCTCTCCACGTTCAACCAGCGGAGACCCCGTACAGCTCCATCCGCGAGACCCACGATGGAGCCGGCCGGTGTCGCTCCGGGTCCGCAGCCCGCCGCTGCGCCACGGCCGCCATCGCGGCCTGATACGCCTCGTCGTCGTCCCAGACGATCACCGTCAACCGCCGACCCGCGTCGCGGTCGGCGAGCCAGTAAGCGCGGACACCGGCCGTCTCGAACGCCGGCACCACCTCGTCCAGCACGTGCGCAATCCCGGCCTCCAGGTCCGACGGCGACTCGTTCTCGAAAGCGATCACCTGCGCGTTCACTTTCCTCTCCTCTCGACGGCGACGCAAGCGCGAGTCTCTCGCACGGACGCGGGCGAGACAAGTCGTGAAGGGACATTCCCGCACGCTGCCCACGCCGGTGAGCTCGCGCTCGACTTGCACGAGCGAGGATCTGCTTGCGCCCTTTCGGTGTGTGAGATAAGCCGCTGTCGTGCGGTACGCAGCCATCGTCCTCGGTGTTGCCTATGCGGTTCAATCGCATCGCGTGAAGGGATCGTCGCTGCGTATCTCGGCGAGAGAGCGTCGTCGCCGGGGTAGACGATCATCGAGATCTACTTCAATGACGCGTGGTCAGGTCTCGTCTTCGAATTGTGCGATCCGCACGCGGTTTCCGCCCGGATCGAGGGCGTGCGCTTCGCGGATGCCCCACTCCCGCATTTCCGCTAAAACGCCGACTGCGGCAGCTGCAGCGTCCAGATCATCGACGCGGACGTACACAAGTCCGTTAGGCGGGGCATCACCACGATGCTCGGATAGCAATAGCTTCGCGTGGCCGGACCCGATCCCCACGAACAACGGGGAGTGATCCGAGAACCGATGCATGAACTCGATCTCGAAGCCGAGAAGCCGGTACCACCCCGCCGACTCGATCGCGTCTTCGGCGGAGAGGATCGCCGTCGCTGAAACGGCACTCATGGCCAGGACTCTATTCGCAGATCCCGCGAACCCAGCATCGGTCGCCCCGCACCTCCTCGATGATGCGCTCGGCGTCCTCGCGGCGGATGAAGCCTTCGAGCCTCTACGCCGAGCGGGAAACCGGGCGAGAGAGCGTCGTCCACATGGCGTAGACGATCATTGACGACACGATGACGGGCTAGCGGGCCACCGCCCGTGACTCAGGTAACGGTGAAGAACCCGAACATCGTGCTCTCGTGCGCCGAGCAGTAGTACTTGTACTTGCCGGCCTTGAGCTTGACGGTGAACGTCTTGGTGCCCTTGAAAGGGACGCTCGTGAAGTCCTTTGCGTAGCCCTTGGGGCCGTCGAGTCCATAGCTGTGGAACGTCGACTTGTCGCTGATCACAAACGTGTATGTGCCGGCCTTGAGCTTCTTCACGATCCTGCCAGCCTGGGTCAGCTTGATGGTGTATCCGGGACCGACGGTGCCGACGAGCTTGGGAGCCGCGGCTTGCGCCGGAGCGATGGCGAGCACACTGAACGCCACCGCAACGAGTCCAAGAGTGATGCGCTTCATGACAGTCTCCTTCGTCGCTGGTCAGAGCTTCGTATCCGACGGTGAGCTATACGACCGTGAGCTGCGACTGGATCTTCCTCTTCAGTTCAGCCCGCCCGCATCGAGCTCCGGCTGCTCGATCCGCAGGTCGCCCGCGAGCTATGGCTGAGGAGCCGCTTGCGGGTTGTCGTGCCGGTTGTCGATGAGCTGGACCATGACCACTTCCGATGCCCGGACGAACGTACGGCCGGCTCCTTCGTCGGGCAGAACTTCGACCCAATCGCCCAGTGCCGAGGTGCCTATCGCCCCGAATCTCCTGATCCACTCATCGGCGTCGCTGACACCCAGCAGCAGATCGTGCGTCTTTCCATTCGCGAGCGTGATGACGACCTTCACAGATCGCGAAGGCTACGCGCCGTAAGACGTCAACGTCCAGCGGCTGGTTCCGCGCACCCGCCTCGAGCTTCGCTCCTCGATCCGCAGGTAGCTCGCGAGCTCGTTGGTCCACACACGGGCTACACCATGAGCTCGTGCCGCGGGCCAGCGTTTCAGCGAGAATCCCTCCAAAGAGCCACAATCCGTGCACCGTGCTGCTACATGCCGCATCCCGGTATCACTTGCTCAGAGAGATGTAGGATCGAACGACGTGAGCGCTGAGGTACCGGACCGCAACCTCGCTCTCGAGCTCGTTCGCGTCACGGAGTCGGCGGCCACGTTCGCCGCGCGCTGGATCGGCCGGGGCGACAAGAACGCCGCCGACCAGGCGGCGGTCGACGCGATGCGGCTCATGCTCGACACGGTCGCGATGCACGGGGTCGTGGTCATCGGCGAGGGCGAGAAGGACGAGGCACCGATGCTCTTCAACGGCGAGGAGGTCGGCGACGGCTCGGGCCCCGAGGTCGACGTCGCCGTCGACCCGCTCGAGGGGACGCGGCTCACGGCACTCGGAATGCCGAACGCCATCGCGGTCATCGCGGTGGCGGAGCGGGGGACGATGTTCTTTCCGGGCGCGGCGCTGTACATGAACAAGATCGCCGTCGGCTCGGAGGCGGCCGATGCGGTCGACATCGACTTGACGCCGACCGAGAACCTCGAGCGAGTGGCCGAGGCGAAGGGACGCGCCGTGAACGACTTGACCGTGGTAGTGCTGGAGCGCGACCGGCACGACGACCTGATCGCGGAGCTGCGCGAGGCCGGCGCCCGGGTCAACCTCATTCGCGACGGCGACGTCGCTCCCGCGATCGCCGCGGCGCAGGCGGGCACGGGCGTCGACATGCTGATGGGGATCGGCGGAACGCCGGAGGGCGTGATCTCTGCGGCCGCGATCAAGTGTCTCGGCGGTGCCATGCAGGGGAAGCTGTGGCCGCGGAACGACGACGAGCGCGAGCGCCTTGTCGCTGCCGGCTACGAGCTCGATCGCGTCCTTACCGCCGACGACCTCGTCCGGAGCGACAACGTCTTCGTGGCCGCCACCGGCGTCACGAGCGGAGCATTGCTCCGGGGAGTGCGCGTCGTGGGCGATCGCGTCGAGACCGAGTCGATCGTGATGCGCTCGCGTTCGGGAACCGTCCGCCGCATCGTGGCATCGCATCCACTGACCAAGATCCAGAGCCTGATGAAAGGAGCGCGCTAGATGGCGCACGAGCTACACGACACGGCACGGGCGATCGTCGCCGACCACAGGGGCATCCTTGCGGCCGACGAGTCCACGGGCACGATCAAGAAGCGCTTCGACGCGATCGGGCTCGAGTCCACCGAGGAAAGCCGGCGCCAGTACCGGCAGCTGCTCTTCGCGGCGCCGGAGATGGAGGACTCGATCGGCGGCGTGATCATGTACGACGAGACGATCCGGCAGGCAGCCGACGACGGCACCCCCTTCGCCGAGGTGCTCGCGTCGAAGGGCGTCCTCCCCGGCATCAAGGTCGATACGGGCGCCCACGACCAGGCCGGCTTCCCGGGCGAGAAGGTCACCGAGGGGCTCGACGGGCTCCGACGCCGGCTCGAGGAGTACCGCGGGCTGGGCGCGCGCTTCGCGAAGTGGCGCGCCGTGATCACGATCGGCGACGGCATTCCGTCGGTGGGATGCATTCGTGCGAACGCGCACGCGCTCGCCCGCTATGCGGCGCTGTGCCAGGAGGCGGGCATCGTTCCGATCGTCGAGCCCGAGGTGCTCATGGACGCGGACAACACGATCGAGCGGTGCTTCGACGTCACGTCGCGGACGCTCAAGTGGACGTTCCACGAGCTACTCGTCCAGCGGGTCGACCTGCGCGGCACGCTGCTCAAGCCGAACATGGTGATCTCGGGCAAGGGCTCCGCCGAGCAGGCGCCGGCCTCGCGCATCGCCGAGCTGACGGTCGAGTGCTTTCTCACGCACGTGCCCGCTGCGATCCCGGGGATCGTGTTCCTGTCCGGCGGTCAGTCCGAGGTGGAGGCGACCGAGAACTTGAACGCGATCAACCGGGTCGGTGGGCCTTGGCCGCTCTCGTTCTCGTACGGCCGGGCGCTGCAGGCCTCGGCGCTCGCGACGTGGGCCGGAGACCTCGCGAATGTCGATGCCGCACAGGCGGTGTTCGCACACCGCGCGCGGATGAACGCGCTCGCCGCCGCAGGCGAGTGGAGCGCGGAGCTGGAGCAGCAGGTCGCGGTCTAGCTCGCGCCCTCGACCCGGTTCGTGACTGCCGACCTCGACCCGCTCGAGGAGCACCTCCTCGACGCCTTGAGAGCGCTCGAGCCGAGCGCAGCCCTGCGCGCCGCGCCGCCCGAGGTCGAGGAGCTCTGGCGCGCGCAGGTCGACAGTCGCCAGGCCGACTACGCGGCGCGTTGGCTGCAGCAACACGGCCGGAGCTTCTACACCATCGGCTCGGCAGGGCACGAGTCGAATGCGGCCGTCGCGCTGGCGCTCCGGGACGAGGATCCCGCCCTGCTTCACTACCGCTCGGGCGCGTTCTACCTCGCGCGCGCGGCCCGGAAGGGGCTGGAAGGGCTGCGCGACGTCCTGCTCGGCGTCGTCGCCGCAACCTCGGAGCCGATCGCCGGCGGCCGGCACAAGGTGTTCGGGCGGAAGGAGCTCGCACTCCTGCCGATGACCTCGACGATCGCCTCGCACCTACCGCGTGCGGTCGGGATGGCTTTCGCGATCGACCGGGCTTCCCGGCTCGGCGTTTCGAGCCCGTGGCAGCCGGATGCGATCGTCGTCTGCTCGTTCGGCGACGCCTCGCTCAATCACGCGACGGCGCAGGCAGCGCTCAATACGAGCGCGCAGATCGCGTTCCAGGGGCTCCCGCTGCCGCTGCTCTACGTCTGCGAGGACAACGGCCTCGGCATCAGCGTGCCCACGCCTCCGGGCTGGGTCGAGTCGGCCCTGACCGCGCGACCGGAGCTCCGCTACGAAATCGCGTACGGACACGATCCGGCGGAGGTGCTCGGGATCGCGACCGAGCTTGCCTCGTGGGTGCGCGAGCGTCGCCAGCCGGCGGTGCTGCACCTGAGGTGCGTGCGCTACCTGAGCCACGCCGGCGCGGACGCAGAGATGGCCTACCGGTCGCCGCACTCGATCCGCGCCGACTACGAGCGCGACCCCATCCTCGGCACCGGGCGGTGGCTCGTCTCCGCCGGGCGAGCTACGGGCGCCGAGCTTGCTGATGACTACCTCGCAGCACGCGACGAGACACGAGAGCTCGCCCTCGAAGTCGCCTCCTTGCCGCAGATGACGTCGGCGGAGCAGGTGATGGCGCCGCTCGCGCCCCGGTCACCGGCCGTCGTCGCGGAACGGGCGAGCCGGGCCCCGGTCGCGGGCGACGAGCCGCTCACGCTCGCGCAGGCGATCAACCACGGCCTCGCAGCCGTTCTGGAGCGCCACCCGAACGCACTGCTCTTCGGCGAGGACGTCGCCGTCAAAGGAGGCGTCTACGGCGTGACGCGTGGCCTGCACGCGCGCTTCGGAGCGGGTCGCGTCTTCGACACGCTGCTCGACGAGACGTCGATCCTCGGGCTCGCGCTCGGATCCGCCGTGAGCGGCTTCTTGCCGCTGCCCGAGATCCAGTACCTCGCGTACCTCCACAACGCCGAGGACCAGCTGCGCGGGGAGGCGTCGACGCTGCAGTTCTTCTCACAGCGGGCGTATCGGAACGGGATGGTGATCCGGATCGCCGGCTACGGCTACCAGCGCGGGTTCGGCGGGCACTTCCACAACGACGACGCCCTTGGCGTGCTGCGCGACATCCCGGGCGTCGTCATCGCCTCGCCCGCACGGCCGGACGACGCCGCCGCGATGCTCGTGACCTGCGCCGAGGCGGCGGCGACCGACGGGACGGTCTGCGTCTTCCTCGAGCCGATCGCGCTCTACCACACGCGTGACGCCCTCGAGGACGGCGACGACGGGTGGGTCGCCTCACCCAACGACGAGCACGTCCCCATCGGTTCCGCGCGCCTGTACGCGGACGGCGGCGACATGACGATCGTGACCTGGGCCAACGGCCTCCATCTCTCGGCGCGCGTGGTGCACCGCCTCGCCGAGCAGCGCGGGATACGCGCGCGTCTCCTCGACCTCCGCTGGCTCGCTCCGTTGCCGGTGGACGACATCCTCAGGGAGGCGAACGCGACCGGCCGCGTGCTCGTCGTCGACGAGACCCGGCGAACGGGAGGCGTCTCGGAGGGGATCCTCGCGGCGCTCGTGGACGCGGGCTTCGAGGGCGCGAATGGCGCGCGTGGCGAGCAAGGACTCGTTCGTACCGTTGGGCGACGCCGCCCGGCTCGTCCTCGTGTCCGAGGAGGAGATCGAGGAAGCGGCGGTCCGGCTCGTCAGCCGGGGCTAGGTTCTGCGGCTGACGGCGCGGCCGCCTTCAGCGCGGCGATATGGGCCCGGCGCTCGGCGGTGAGCTCCTGCACGAAGATCTGGATCGTCGCCGCGATCGGCACGGCGGTCAGCGCGCCGAGCACTCCGAGCAGCGCTCCGAAGAGGGTGACCGCCACGATGATGAAGAAGCCGGAGAGCCGCACTGCCTTGCCCTGGATCTTCGGCGTGAGGATGTTGTTCTCGACCTGCTGGTAGACGAGGACGACGATCAGCATGACGATCGCCGCCCAGACGCCCTCCTCGGCCCAGAGCGTCGGTACGAGGACGAAGCCGGCGATGGTCGCGCCGATGTTCGGGATCATGTCGAGGAGCCCGGCGATCACGCCGAGGCCGAGCGCGTAGCTCGAGCCGAGGAGCCACGCGGTCGTTCCCTGCACCGTCCCCGCGATGACGGCGATCACGGCGACGCCGATCGCCCAGCGCGAGACGGTCTCGGTCACGCGCTCCCAGACCTCGAGCCAGCGCTCGTCCTCGCCGGGCGCGAGCACGCTAGCGAGGGATCGTTTGAGGTTCGCGATGTCCGTGAGCAGGAAGAGGCAGATGAAGAGGATCGTGAAGGCGGCGAGGAAGACCCCGAAGAAGCCTCCCGCGATCCCGAGCACCGCGGAGATCGCGTCGGGTATCGAGACCGAGACCTGCTCGGCGCCCGACTGCACGTTCTCGGCGGCGCCGCTGTCGCCGAGCCAGGAGAGCCCGCCCGCGTCGCGCAGATCCGAGACCGTCTGCGGCAGGTCTTGCAGGTAGTCGCGGACTCCACCCACGAGCGGGACGAGCAGCAGGAGGAAGAAGATCGTCACGGCAATGGCGGTTCCGAGCACGGTGACGGTCGCAGCGAGGCCCCGCGACATGCGCGTCCTGCGCATGACGAACCTCACCGGATACTCGAAGACGAGCGCCAGGAAGATGCCGACGAAGACGATGAGGAACGTGTCGCCGATGGCGCGGAACGCGCCAAAGACGCCGATCGTCGCTGCCACCAGGATGATCGTGCGCATCGGCAGCAGGAGCTCGATGCGGCGCGTCCCGCCGGGATCCATGGGCGGGACTCTAGGAACGGGGCCGGTCGGCCCCCGTCCTGCGCGAGAGGCGCTAGTACGCGGACTGGTACCGGGACTTCGCGGCCCGCGAGCTGTACGTCGCGATGTCGGCGGCGAGGCCGAGGGCGACGACGAGCCAGCCCGCGCCGCTCACTCCGTCGAGCGGGCCCCAGGCGAGGACGTAGGCGAGCGTCGTCCACGGCAGGAAGACGAGGCCGAGGAGCGGCCAGATCCAGGAGCTGAACGCGGCGTCGACCTTGTCGCCGAACACCCACCAGAGGAAGAGGGCGATGCGGGGGCCGAGGAAGCCGGCGGTCAGAGCGAGACAGCACATGAGCGATCAACCCTCTCCGATTTGACGGAGCGCGTCAAGCGTCAACCGTCCGGACTCGTCGCTCTCGTCGTCCGAGCGCCGGAAGACGCGCATCAGGCCGCCGCGCGCCTCCGTCCGCTTCGCCTCTCGCTTTGCCTCGCTTCTTCTCCCGGCGATCCTCGCTCATCTCCTCCTTCTTCACCTTCGCGTCCGCGTAGGAGTCCTTCACGAGCTTCGAGCCGCCCTGCCAGCCGAAGACCACGCAGATGAGAACGATGGCGAAGCCGACATTGAACGCCGTCGTGATGAGCTGCTGCCCGAGCGAGTACGCGGTCGCCGTGGTGGACGACGTGTAGCTGTCGAGCGCGAAGGTGTTGAAGGCCTGGTTGACGCCGATTCCTCCGGGCGTGAACGAGAGGAGGTTCGCGAGCTGGTTCGACCCGAGCACGCTCATCACCGAGCCGAACGTCACCGGGATGCCGTAGGCGGCGAGGAAGACGATGATCACCATGACCTTGGCGGCGTAGCCGCCCATCTGCGGTAGCAGAACCCACTTCACGTACGCGCGGAGGTCGCCGAGGATCGGCGCCGCCTTCCTTCGCCTTCTCCCAGAAGCCCTTCACCCATGCGCCAGAAGATCCGGAGAAGGATCGCGATGAGGAAGATCGCGCCCGCGATGATCCCGATGACGAGGACGCGGGTGATTCGAGATCGCGTCCCGTTCGTTGCCGAACTGGAAGTCGAACGAGCCGGCCACCTCGCTGAAGAGGTAGATGTAGATCAGCGTGCCGATGACCAGGTAGAAGATCTTCTGCACGATGTAGCCGCCGAGGACCCCCGGGAACGTCGCGCCCTGGACGATCGCGACGTACATGAGGAGCGTCACGAAGGTGCCCATGTTCGCGGGGACGAAGTTGTTCAGCGCGACGCCGGTCGCGTACGCGGCCAGGACCGGCATGTACGTGACGCCGCCCGGGTAGGCGTAGCGGAGGATCCCGTACCAGCCGAGCGCCGTCAGCGTCGTCTGCAGTCCCTGGAAGAAGCACCCAGGATGACGTAGCCGATCGAGATCTCGCGTGAGGGTGTCCCAGAGCTCCTGGAACCAGCCCACGACGTCGATCCCCGCGAGCTGCAGGGCGACGAGCGACGAGGAGCGTCCCGACGACCCACGCCGCGATGCGGAGGAGCTTGTGCTGTCGAGAGTCGGCCGCGGGCGGCGGGGCGAGAGCGACGTCGGACATCGGACGAGCCTAACGAGGTTTGCCGACGACGTGACGATGTGCGGCGGAGGGGCGTCGCCGACGCCTCTCCTCCGCCGCGAAGGCCGGCTAGCCGGCGGCCAGCGCCTTCGCCTTGAGCGAGTCGAACTCGGCCTGCGTGATCGCGCCGGAGTCGAGGAGGCCCTTCGCCTTCTCGATCTCGGCGGCCGCGCCGCCCGAGCCGGCGACGGACTGGATGTACGCATCCGTCTGCTTGTTGCTGTCTGCTGCATCTGCGCGATGTTCCTGTCGGCCATCCCGTCGTGGTTGGCGATCAGATAGATCAGGACACCGAGGTACGGCAGGATGATCACGAAGATGATCCAGGCCGCCTTCGCGAACCCCGACGGCGTCCTTCCGGCGGAAGATGTCCACGAAGACCGTGATCAGGATCCAGATCCAGATCACGAACAGGAAGAAGATGAACATCGTCCAGAGGATGTCCAGGAACGGGTAATCAGCTGCGAGCACTGAGCCTCCTAGCGTCGAAAGAGCGGTTCCGCGGTCAAGTCTTCACGTTTTGCGTACCTCGCACAACCGGAACTGCTCTTTCACCCGGGTGAAGCACATCTCTCGCTGGCGCCGTCGATATACGCTTGCGCCGACTACCGAGGAGGTCTAGTCATGTTCCGACGACGCCCGCTCGCTCGTGCCGCCGTAGTCGGTGGTACCGCCTACGTCGCAGGGAAGGCCGGAGCGAAGGCCGGTGCTAATCAGGCTGCTGAGCAGCAGCAGTACGCAGAATCCGCCTCAGCCCCGGCGGCGCCCGCACCGGCGGCGCCGGCCAAGGACCCATGGAGCAGCTCAAGGAACTTGCTGCCCTCCACGAGCAAGGGGTCCTGACGGACGCCGAGTTCGAGACACAGAAGACGAAGATCCTGCAGAGCATGTAGCCCCGCGCAAGCGGACGAGAGAGGAGTCGTATGAGCATAGGACCCGTTCAGATGCTGATCCTCGGCTTCGAGGATCCGAAGTTCACAGGCGAGAATCTCGCGGAGCTCGCGCGACTCCGCGATGCGGACATCGTTCGCGTCGTGGACATGCTTGCGGTTTGGAAGGACGAGGACGGAAACGTTGCCGTCCTCCAGGACTCACAGCTCTCCGAGGGAGAGGCGCAGGAGTTCGGCGCCGTCGTCGGAGGCCTCATCGGCCTCGGGATGGCCGGCGAGGAAGGGCTCGAAGCGGGGGTCGAGGCGGGCGCGGAGGCCATGGAGGACGGGCACCTGCTCGAGGCCGACGACGTCTGGTACGCGGCGGACGCGATCCCGAACAACACCGCTGCGGTCGTCGTGCTCCTCGAGCACCGGTGGGCGATCCCGCTCCGGGACGGCATCGCCCGCGCCGGCGGGTTCGTGCTCGCCGACGAGTGGATCCACGCGAAGGACCTCGTCGCCGTCGGTCTGCTCGCGGCCGAAGAGGCGGAAGTCGCGCAGGCCTGAACCTCGTCTGGTCCCGGGTCGCGCAAAGGGTGCGCCCCGGGACCGGCCGCACCGAGACCGCGTTTCCGGGCGTTCATCCCGGGTGAATCAGGCACACCGGCTTGTTGCCCCGGCAAGGACGTGTGAGGATCGACGCACGGGGCGTCGCCCCGACGTGAACTCGTAGCGACCGGGGGGTTCGTATCGTGAGCAGCGCCAACCAGGACCGCGGCTTCGTCGTCGTGACGGGGACGTCCACAGGCATCGGCGCGGCCACTGCGCTCCATCTCGCCCACGAGGGGTTCCACGTTTTCGCCGGGCGTGCGGCGACCCGCAGGATGGTGACGCACTGCAGCGCGCAGGCCGACGAGCGGAGTGACGCCGGTCATCATCGATGTCACCGACCACTCGACGATCGAGGCGGCGAGAGTCACTGTTGCGAACGTCGTCGGCGATCGCGGCCTGGCCGGGCTCGTCAACAACGCCGGGATCGCGAAGCCTGCCCCGATCGAGTTCCAGCCGCTGGACGACTTCCGGACGCAGCTCGAGGTCAACCTGTTCGGCCCCGTCGCCATGATCCAGGCCTTCCTGCCCCAGATCCGGCGTGGCGGGGGACGGATCGTGAACGTCGGCTCGATCGGGGGGCTCCTCGTCCTTCCGCTCAACGGCGCCTACAGCGCGTCGAAGTTCGGGATGAGAGCGGTGAGCGACGCGCTGCGTCTCGAGCTGCGCCAGTGGAACATCCACGTATCGCTCATCGAGGTCGCACCCGTCAAGACCGCGATCTTCGGCAAGACGTACGCCGAGCTGGACGCGCTCGAGGGCACGCTCGGCAAAACCGGCTACGGGCTGTACGAGGAGCAGGCCGCCGCAGTCCGCACGGCGACCGAGAAGGCGGCTGCAGATGCCGATCCTCCTCTGGTGATCGCGAAGGCCATTCTCGACGCGCTCACGTCGGACAAGCCCAAGCCCCGGTACCTCGTCGGCCACGGGGGAAGGCAGGTCGCGGTCGCGGCAGCGCTGCCCGACCGTGCGAGGGACAAGGCGCTCGCTCGCGAGCTCGGGCTCCCCGAGCCGGAGTAGTGGACGTGTTCGACCCGAGCCGAAAGGAGAACTCGTGAACGCAGAGGCGAAGCCGAAGGTGCTGATCGTCTACTACACACTCACGAAGCAGACGGGGAAGGTCGCCGACGCGATGGCAAAGGCGCTCGAGGCACGAGCTTGCGAGGTGACGAAGGCGCTGATCGGGTTCACCGACGAGCGCTACGTGCCGAAGCTCTCCGAGTTCCCGATGAAGCGCCCAATGGCCCAGATCCCGGTCATCCTGCCGGCGCAGCTCCGCCACAAGACCGGGGAGATCGTCATCCCTCCGGAGGCGCAGGCGGGCGAATACGACCTCGTGCTCCTCGCGTCACCGACGTGGTGGTTCCAGCTGAGCATGCCGATCCGCTCCTACCTCGAATCACCCGCTGCGAAGACGGTGCTCGACGGCAAGCCGTTCGCATGCGTGTCGATCTCTCGCCGCTACTACGGCAGCAACCTCCGACAACAGAAGAAGCTCGGCGAGAAGAATGGCGGGCGCTGGATCGCGAAGACCCACTTCGTCAGTGCCGGTGGCCAGGTCAAGTCGATGCTGGGATGGCTCGGATACATGAAGCACGGCGAGCCGCAGGAGCGCGTCTTCGGGCTGAAGATGTATCCCCCGAACCTCGGGGCCGATTATGAGGAGCAGGCGACGTTGTTCGTCGACACCCTGGTGGACACCGAGCTCCTGCGGCCTGTCGGAGCGAGCGCCGGCGCGTGATCACTTAGACTCCGGCGCGTGCGAGTAACGCTCGTAGGCGAACGGCGGGTGGACGATGAGTGAGGCGATGAGCACCGGCACCGCGCCGAAGAACGCCCGCGTCGTCCTGATCTCGCTGATCCTCGTCGCGGCCGTAGCGAACCTCAACCTCTCCGTCGCGAACGTCGCGCTGCCGGACATCGGCGAGTCGTTCGACTCGTCGCAGACGGCTCTCAACCTCATCGCAGTCGGCTACTCGCTGGGTCTCGCCGCCTCTGTTCTCTGGCTCGGAGCGCTTGGTGACCGGTACGGACGGAAGCTGATGATCGTGCTCGGCATGGTCCTCTCGATCCCCGCATCGATCGTTGCCGGGTTTGCGCCGTCGGACACCGTTCTTTTCGGCGCCCGCGTGGTTGGCGGGCTCTCTGCAGGCCTTGCGTACCCGACGACGCTCGCTCTCATCACCGCGCTCTGGTCCGGCCAGGCTCGTACGAAGTCCATCGCGCTCTGGTCGGCTCTCGGTGGCGGCATCGCATTGCTGGGGCCGCTCATCGCGGGTGTTCTCCTCGAGTTCTTCGACTGGGGATCCGTGTTCCTCGTGACGCTCCCGCTCGCGCTGCTCGCACTCTTCATGGCGATTCGGTTCGTCCCGGCTCATGTGAACGAGTCCACTGATCCTGTCGACAACATCGGCGGGATCCTCTCGGCCGTGCTCGTGGG
This sequence comes from uncultured Gaiellaceae bacterium, assembly GCA_963776555.1. Taxonomy (GTDB): domain Bacteria; phylum Actinomycetota; class Thermoleophilia; order Gaiellales; family Gaiellaceae; genus GMQP-bins7. The sequence continues at coordinate 89,704 of CAVZNK010000030.1, forward strand.
GTCGTTCATCATCTCGATCAACTTCATGCCCGTGCCGAACGAGACGACGATCGCGCTCGTTCTGCTCGCCGTCGCTGCGCTTGCCGCTGTGCTGTTCGTCCTGCGGCAGCGACGGACGGAGAATCCTCTCTACGACCTCCGCATCGCCTCACGCCCGACGTTCTGGGTCGCAGGCTGCGCCGGGATCATCATCTTCGGGTCGCTCATGGGAGCTGCCTTCGTGAATCAGCAGTACTTCCAGAACGTCCTCGGCTACTCGACGGTCGAAGCGGGCGCTGCGATCCTGCCTGCGGCCGTCTTCATGGTTCTCGTTGCGCCCCGCTCCGCCAAGCTCGTCCAGCTGCACGGGTCTCGGCGAACGCTACTGATGGGCCAGTTCGCGATCTTCCTCGCGTTCGCCGGGATGTTCCTTCTCTGGAAAGAGGACACGTCGTACTGGATCGTCATGATCCCGCTCATCTTCATGGGGATCGGCGTGGGTCTTGCAGGGACGCCGTCCTCGAACTCGCTCACCGGCTCCGTACCTGTAAGGCGGGTGGGCATGGCGTCCGGTACCGCCGACCTCCAGCGCGACCTCGGCGGCGCGCTCATGACCTCGATCTTCGGCGCGCTGCTCGCCGCCGGCTACGCGTCGGCGATGGGCCAACTCATCGACGAGTCGGGCAAGAACGTCACCGAGTCGACGCAGGCAACGCTGCAGTTGTCGTTCGCCAGCGCCGAAGACCTCGCCGCGCAAAACCCGCAGTACGCGACGCAGATCACATCTGCGGCGAAGCAGTCGTTCCTGGATGGCGACAACTGGGCCTACCTCGCAGCGATGGCCGCCGTGCTGATAGGGATGGCACTCGTCTTCCGCTTCTTCCCGAAGAAGGAAGACGAGGAGGCTCTCCGCGCGGCGTTCCATGCCCAGGACACCGGCACGGGCGGGGAGAGATCAGAGCGGGCGCTTCCGCACGTCGCGCAACCCGGTGAGGCGTCGACATGACGCGCGGAGGAGCGTTCGCGGCGGATGCTGACGGGCTTGACCGAACGCTCACCTGAAGCCCGCAAGGCGCTCGAGGCCGAGCGCCGACTCGAGACGCCGCGGGCCGCCGGCTTTGCAGGGCTCGTCTTCTCCGTTCTCTTCGTCGTCTCGATGGTCCTCATCCGGGAGCGCCCGGCGCCGGGGAGCAACGCAGCGCAGATCGCCGACTTCTACCTCCGACACGATGCGGGCCGCGTCGCGCTCGTCGGCGTCTACCTCGTCCCCTTTGCGGGAATCGCCTTCCTCTGGTTCATCGCCGCTATCAGGAGCCATCTGGGCGAACGCGAGGACCGGTTCTTCGCGACCGTCTTTCTCGGAAGCGGCTTGCTGTTCGTGGGCATGCTCTTCGCCGCGTCAGCTTGCGCGGGCGCGCTGCTCGTGTCCGTCAAGTTCCAGGACCAGCCTCCGCCCAGCGCTGACACGTTTCTACTCGCTCGTGCTCTCGGCTTCGCGTTTCTGTTCATCTTCGCCGTCCGCGCAGCCGCGGTCTTCATGCTCGTCGCCTCGACGATCGGGCTGCGCACAGGCTTTCTGCCGCGTTGGCTCGTCCTCGTCGGGTACGTGGGTGGCGTGGTCTTCCTCGTCAGCGTCACGTACATCGAGTTGCTCGTCCTCATCTTTCCCGCCTGGGTGATCGCCGTGAGCGTGGTCATCCTCGGGCGAGGAGCGGAAGACGGTAGGCGGCCAGAGCAGGCATTGGACAGTGACCGGCACGGTTCATCCGGGTGACTCGCCGGTCTCACCCTTGTATTGCTCGCGGCGCCCCTACGACAATGGTCGCACTTCAACCGGGGGTGACCCGATGGTTCTCGCTGCAAACGGATGGTGGATCTGGACGATTCTCGCGGTCGCGGTCTGGATCGCGCTCGCGTTCTGGCCGGCTCGTGTCGCAGGTCGAAAGGGACACAGCTTTTTCGGCTACTTCATCTTCAGCTTGATCTTCTTTCCGGCGGCCTTGATCGTCGCCTACATCGTCTCGGACAAGACCACAGCCGCGACCGCGTACTAGAGAGGGGTTTCATGACCGACACCACTATTGCGACCGCAGACCAGAACACGGATCTCGACTCGCTGGGTCCCGTCGACTACATCGTCGTCGAGTTTCCGGCGGGCGCGAGCAACTTCACTGGCGAGATGGCCGATGAGCTGCTGAGGTTGGTCGACGCGGGAATCATCCGCGTGATCGACGTACTGATCCTCACCAAGGACGAGGACGGCACCGTTGACGCGATAGAGCTTTCAGATGTCCCGGAGCTCGGAGAACTGCAAGCACTCGAGGCTCAGCTGGCGGAACTCTTGGCCGCCGAAGACGTCGAGCACCTTGCCGCTGCAATGGAGCCGGGTAGCACCGCAGGCGTCTTGATCTGGGAGAACCTCTGGGCTGCGCCATTCGCCTCTGCAGCGCGTCGTTCAGGTGGTCAACTGATCGCCACCGGACGGATTCCGATTCAGGCGATCATCGCCTCCATCGAGGCCGACAACGCACTTGCGACCGAAGGAGTCTGAAATGCCAGTCAGAGCAGCACGAGTAGGAAGAGTCGGTGTTGTCGGCGCACCGGTGGCAAAGACCGCCGTAGTAGCGAAGGCCGTCACACCCGGGCCGTCGCCGGTAGCGAAAACCGCTGTCGTGGCCGCAGCCGTCACCCCTGGGAGGGCGGGCCGCCGCAGGATCTAAGGCACAGGCGCAACCGCGCCGAAGACTCGAGACTCGGATCTCGCATGCGTATCTCTTCGTAGGGTTTGACAACGGCTCGCGTGCTGCGCCCGCGCAGGTCGAGCGCGCTCTGATGTCCGCTGTACTCAACGTCGTTCGGAATCATCCGGGTGAACTGGACGCGCATCTGCGATCGGGAGCGGCGAGGACGCGATACTCGGAGTCGGGCACGGCACCCTAGGCGAGGAGGCACGGCAATGGCGACCGCTACGAAGAGACCCGCGAGACTATCCGACCAGCAACTCGCAGAGGTGCTCGAGCTCGTGAAGGGTGCAGATACCGTCGAGCTGAAGCTGACCGTGCCGGAGTCGAGTCAGCGCTCGACCGTAGCCGCGCTCGAGATCGATCCGCTCGATGCGCAGATCAGGCAGGTCTTCTTCTTCGAGACGCCCGAGCTCGCGCTCAACAAAGCCGGCGTCGTGGTACGCGCCAGGCGGGTCCAGGGCAAGGGGAACGACTCCGTCGTGAAGCTGCGTCCGGTCGTGCCCGCTGATCTCCCGGAGAAGCTCCGGAAGTCTCCCAACCTCGGCGTCGAGGTGGACGCGCTGCCGGGAGGGTTCGTGTGCTCGGCGTCGTTCAAGGCGAAGCTCCCGCCGACGGCAGTTCGAGACACGATCCTCGGCGGGAAGCCACTTCGGAAGCTCTTCTCCAAGGAGCAGCGGGAGTTCTTCGCCGCCAACGCACCCGATGGCATCGAGCTCGACGAACTCTCGGTCATGGGGCCGATCTTCGTGCTCAAGCTGAAGTGGAGCCCACTCGAGTTCGGGAGGCCGCTCGTCGCCGAGCTCTGGCTCTACCCGGACGGCTCACGGATCCTCGAGCTTTCGACGAAGTGCACGACGACCGAGCCGATGCAGGTCGCGGCCGAAGCGCGCGCTTTCCTGGCCAAGAAGGGCGTGGATCTCTCTGGTGAGCAGCAGACGAAAACGAAGACCGCGCTCGAGTTCTTCGCGAACGAGCTATCCGCGGGCGAGAGTGGCTGACCGTGGCTCCCCGCGAGTGGCTTCATACCGCGGCTAGGCCTTGGACCGAAGGAGGAACTGCAGAATGAGCGAGCAAGCGATCGATCGATCGAGACTCCCGATCCGCCGTCCGCCCTTCGCCGGCGCCACGAAGAGGACGCTCGAGGGCTCGGAGCCGGACTGGAACCAGGCCGCGCAGGTTGCGCCGCCGGAGGGTGCACCGAACGTGCTGCTCGTTCTCATCGACGACGCCGGGTTCGGGAATCCGAGCACGTTCGGCGGCCCGATCGAGACGCCGAACTACACCCGCATGGCCGAGGGAGGCCTGCGCTACAACCGCTTCCACGTCACCGCAGTCTGCTCGCCGACACGCTCCGCCTTGCTGACCGGCCGCAACCAGCATCGGGTCGGCTTCGGTCTCGTCGCCGAGTTCTCCGGTCCCTTCCCCGGCTACAACGCGACGATCCCCCGCGACTGCGCGACGCTGCCGCGGACGCTGCAGGAAAACGGATACATGACCGCGGCGCTCGGCAAGTGGCACCTGACGCCGGACAACCAGCAGGGTTCGGGAGGGCCGTTCAATCGCTGGCCGTCGGGGCTCGGTTTCGACTACTTCTGGGGCTTCCTGGGAGGCGAGGCAGGGCAGTTCGACCCGCTCATCACCGAGAACCAGAAGACGATCGGCGTGCCGGAGAGCACGGAGGACGATCCGTACTACTTCCCCGACGACCTCTCCGACAAGACGATCGACTGGCTCCACCGCGTCCGCGCGGAGAAGCCCGAGACGCCCTGGTTCCTCTACTACGCGACCGGCTGCAGCCACGCTCCCCACCACGTTCCGAGGGAGTGGGCGGACAAGTACAAGGGGAAGTTCGACGAGGGCTGGGACGTCATGCGCGAGCAGGTCTTCGCGCGTCAGAAGGAGCTTGGTGTCGTCCCCGCCGACGCGGAGCTGCCGCCTCGCAACGACGGCTTCCCGACCTGGGAATCCCTGAGTGAGACCGAACGGCGCCTCTACGCGCGGCAGATGGAGACGTATGCCGGCTACTCGGAGAACGCCGACTGGAATGTCGGGCGCGTCCTCGACGCAATCGAGGAGATGGGCGAGCTCGAGAACACGGTCGTGATCTGGATCTGGGGCGACAACGGCGCCAGCATGGAGGGCACGCTCACTGGGACGTTCAACGAGATGACGACGCTGAACGGGATCCCGCTGACGCCGGAGCAGCAGATGGGGCTCCTGTTCAAGCACGGCGGGCTCGAGGCCTGGGGCGGCGACCTCATGGCGCCGCACTACGCGGCCGCCTGGGCGTGGGCGAGCAATACCCCGTTCGACTGGGGCAAGCAGGTCGCGTCGCATCTCGGTGGGACGCGGAACCCGCTCGTCGTCCACTATCCGAACGGGATCTCCGATCCCGGCTCGATGCGGGGGCACTTCACGCACGTGATCGACATTGCCCCGACCGTGCTCGAGCTCGCGGGCATCCCCGCGCCGACGCACGTCGACGGCATCGAGCAGGAGCGGCTACATGGCTTCACGTTCGCCGACTCGCTCTCCGCCGCCGGCGCCCCGGAACGCCACACGCAGCAGTATTTCGAGGCGGTCGGAAACCGGGCGATGTACAAGGACGGCTGGTGGCTCGCGATGCGTCTGCCACGCATCCCGTGGCTGCTCGACCCCGAGGCCCTGCGGCACTTCGGTCCCGGCTGGAACCCGGATGACGACCCCGTCGAGCTCTACTACCTCCCCGACGACTTCGCGCAGTCGAAGGACCTCGCGGACCAGCATCCGGAGAAGGTCGAGGAGCTGCGGAAGCTCTTCTGGGAGGAGGCCGAGCGCTACCAGGTGCTGCCGATCCTCGGGGGTCTCTCGTCCTTCTACGGGATCGTGCCCCCGATCCCGAAGGTGTCGACGTTCACGTACAGAGGACGGATCGAGAACATCGCCGCCGGGATGATTCCTCGCGTCTACAACCACTCGTACACGATCAGCGCCGACCTCGTGGTTCCCGAAGGTGGAGCCGAGGGCGTCATCGTCGCCGCCTTCGACCACCTGGGCGGCTTCTCTCTCTACGTCCAGGACGGCAAGCTCAAGCACCACTACTCGATGCTCGGCGTCCTCGAGTACACGCAGGCCGCCGAGTCTCCGCTCCCTGCGGGCGATGTCAGCGTCGAGATGGTGTTCGCGGCCGATGCGCCGAAGCCGGCAACGGGAGGCGAGGTGACACTGCTCGTGAACGGCGAGCCCGTCGCGACCGGTCGCATGGAGAACACCGTGCCCGCCCGTTTCTCGGGTTACGCGGGGATGGACATCGGCTGCGACAACGGACTCGTCGTCGACCGCAGCTATGCCGACAAGGCGCCCTTCCGCTTCACGGGGGAGATCAAGCAGGTCACTTTCGACATCGCTCCGAACATGAGTGACGAGGACCGTCAGGCGCTGCACGAGCACGCGGCGCAGGCGCTCGCCGCTCACGGGGCAAACGCGTGATGCGGCGACCACATTCCAAGGAGGCAGCGCGATGAGCGACAACGACCAGCTGGACGTCTTGATCGCCGTGTACTTGATCCCCGAACTCGCGCAACAGGACTTCGACAAATTCGTGGAGCTCGCGAAGGAGGGGTCGATCTCGACCGACGGCGTGGTGCTAGTCACCAAGGACGCCCAAGGCGAGGTGGCGGTCAAGGAAACGGGCGACCATCTCGGGCGGAAGGGACTCAAGGTCGGAGGTGGCGTCGGGCTCGTCGTCGGGCTCTTCGCCCCGCCGCTGCTGGCGGCGACCGCCGTCGGAGCCGCGGTCGGCGGGCTCACCGGCAAGTTCGCCCGGAAGCGACTCGAGACGGGCATCGGAGAGAAGATGGATGACGCGTTGCCTCCCGGCTCGGCAGGAATCATCGCCGTCTACGACCATGGGGATGCCGACGCCGTCACACGCGCGCTCGAGAACGCGATTCGAAGCTCGAAGTCGCAGATCGACAAGGCGTCGGCAAAGGAGCTCAAGGCCGGCCTCGAGGAGGCAGGAGCTGGGCTCGCGGGTGGCTGATCGCGCGTCGTCGTGCTCGCAAGACAGGCTTCGTGAGAGCCTCGTCATCGGCCGCGCGGTCAACGTCTTCTCCTAGTGGCTACGAGCGCTCCCACGGACGCGCCCGCCGCATTTCACCTGCTGGCGAAGCCGACGGGAGCCGTCTGCAATCTCGACTGCTCCTACTGCTTCTTCCTCTCGAAGGAGATGCTCTACCCAGGATCGCGGTTCCGCATGGCCGAGGATCTCCTCGAGACCTACCTGCGGCAGCTGATCGAAGCCCATACCTCGTCGCCGGCTGTGACCATCGCGTGGCAAGGCGGTGAGCCCACTCTCATGGGGCTCGACTTCTTTCGCCGCTCGGTCGAGCTCGCCGAGCGATATCTCATGCCCGGCCAGCGCGCGGAGTACACGATCCAGACGAACGGGACGCTCCTAGACGACGAGTGGGCGACGTTCTTCCGCGAGAACGCGTTCCTCGTCGGGCTGTCGATCGACGGGCCGCGCGAGATCCACGACACGTACCGGGTCAACAAGGGTGGGAGGGGCTCGTTCGACGAGGTCATGCGCGGTCTCCGGCACCTGTGTGACGCCGGCGCCGACTGGAACGCACTGACCACCATCCACGCCGCCAACGCGGATCGCGGACTCGACGTCTACCGCTTCCTGCGCGACGAATGCGTGGCAGAGTTCGTGCAGTTCATCCCGATCATCGAGCGGGTGGCCGAGAGCGCCGGGGACGGCTCGGTCCCCTGGACGTCATGGCGCGACCGCCCGCTCTACGTCCAGGAGGGCGAGCACGTCACGGGCCGCTCGGTGACTGCTGAGCAGTACGGCCGGTTCCTGATCGACGTCTTCGAGGAGTGGGTGCGCCACGACGTGGGGAGGGTGTACGTGCAGATGTTCGACGTCGCGCTCGCGAACTGGGCGGGCGAGCCTCCGAGCCTCTGCATCCACTCTGAGACATGTGGCCTCGCGCTCGCGCTCGAGCACACGGGCGACCTCTACTCCTGCGACCACTTCGTCGAGCCGCGCTTCAGGCTCGGGAACATCCGCGAGACGCACATGCTCGAGCTCGTCGCCTCGCAGCAACAGCGGCAGTTCGGGCTCGACAAGCGCGACACACTCCCGCGCTACTGCGTCGAGTGCGACGTCCGCTTCGCCTGCCATGGCGGCTGCCCGAAGGACCGCTTCATCTCGACACCCGACGGCGAGCCAGGCCTCAACTACCTCTGCGGCGGGTACAAGGCGTTCTTCCACCACGTCGACCGGCCGATGCGCTTCATGGTGGAGCAGCTGCACCGTGACCTCGCGCCTGCCGACGTCATGAGGCTCTACGCCGCCGAGGATGCGCAGCGAGGACGAAACGACCCCTGCACGTGCGGCTCCGGCCGTAAGTGGAAGCACTGCCATGGAGGAGTGTCTGCGGCGACGTAGCCGGCGCGCCGACCGACCTCTCAGGCTCCGAGCGCTCCTTTGATCTTGTCCAGTGCGGCCGTCTCGCCGGGCTTGACGCCCCCCTTCGCGTCCGCAACAGCCTCGGCGACGTTCAGCACCAGCTGCTTGTAGGCGTCGGTCTCGTCGGGCGCCTTGGCCGCGAGGGCGGCAAGCGCCGTTTCGAGAGATGCGAGCGTCTCAGACTCGACCTCTTGCGTCGAAGCCGTGAAGCCGAACCCGGTGCCCCGAACCGCGGCGATCTCGCGCACGAGCTCGCTCGTGCTCCGATCGCGCTGGGCGGCGAGCGCTGTCGTCAGCGCGCTCGCTTCGCCGAAGCTGTCCGTGAGGTCGCGATCTCCGATCGAGACGAGCATGCCCGCTCCGGTGACGCCCTTCTCGAGCGCCTTCCACTCCTCTTCCGTGAAGTCCGTCTTGGTCGCCACGCTGCCTCCGATCTCTCGCGCTCGAGAAGTATCGCTCCGGCGCCTGTCCCTCAGATGTCCAGCGCGCCGGATGCGTCGACACCGAGTCCGAGCTCCGAAGCCCGAGCGAGGAGCTCCTCGCGCGTGTTGATGCCGAGCTTTCGGTAGATCCCACGCCTGTGCGTCTTCACCGTGTTGGGTGAGAG
>CAVZNK010000031.1:0-9981 GCA_963776555.1 uncultured Gaiellaceae bacterium
TGTCGAGCGGCGCGACGAGCACGGAGATGCCGCGATGCCGCTGTTCGTCGGGGTTCGTGCGCACCGCGAGGTAGATCCAGTCGGCGAGCCACGCGCTCGAGGTCCAGATCTTGTGCCCGTCGACGACGAACACGTCTCCGCGACGCACGGCACGCGTGCTCAGTGAGGCGAGGTCGCTGCCCGCTCCGGGCTCGGAGAAACCCTGGCAGAAGGTGAGCTCGCCTCGGGCGATCGGGCCCAGGAGTCGCTCCCGGAGCTCGGGCGAGCCATGCCGCTCGAGCGCGCAGCCGATCGTCTTGTACGAGAGGAGGTAGAGGGAGAGCGGCAGCCAGTGATAGCCGAGAACCTCCTCGACGAGCGCCGTATCCACGTGGGTGAGCCCTCGCCCCCCGAGCTCCGGAGGCCACGTCATGCCGATCCAGCCCGCCTCGCCGAGCGCGCGCGTGACCTCGCGCGAGTCGCCGTCGGAGAGCATCCCCTGCCGCCGCCATTCGGGATCGGCCTCGAGCGCCGGGCGCAGCGAGGCCGCGAAAGCAGCCGCCTGCTCGCGCAGCGCGCGTTGGTCGTCGCTCGGGCGCAGGTCCACCGAGCGCCGATCCTACGGTGCGTAGGATCGGCGAGTGGAGCACGTGCGCGCCTGGGTTCCGCTCGCCGACGGCACGCGGCTCGCGGCCCGGTTGTGGCTGCCGGACGAGGTCCCTGCCGCCGTCGTCCTCGAGGCGCTCCCCTATCGTATGGACGACCTGACCTCGTCGTATCGGGCCGAGTACGAGCGCCTGTGCGGCGAGGGCGGGCTCGCGGTCGCCCGTGTCGACCTCCGTGGGACCGGCTCCTCCGAGGGCGTCGCGACGGACGAGTACCCGCCACAGGAGCAGGCGGACCTCAGCGGAGGTCATCGCGTGGCTCGCCGCACAGGAGTGGAGCAACGGCCATGTCGGCATGTACGGGACGTCCTACTCGGGCTTCAACTCCATTCAGCTCGCGATGGAGCAACCGCCGGCGCTCGGGGCGATCTGCGCGATCTACGCGACCGACGATCGCTACACGGACGACGTCCACTACACGGGCGGCGTGCTCCGCTGCATCGACCTCGTGGACTACGTCCTCTACATGGCCGCGATGAACGTGCTCCCACCGGTGCCGGGCGTGTTCGGAGACGGCTGGCGCGACGAATGGCTGAAGAGGATCGACAACGCCGAGCCGTGGCTACTGCGGTGGCTCGAGGAGCAGGTCGACTCCCCGTACTGGCGACACGGGTCGCTGCGGCCCGACTACGGGCGCATCGCATGCCCGACCATGATCGTCGCGGGCTGGGCTGACGGCTACCGCAACAACACCTTCCGGACGTTCGAGGCCCTCGAATGCCCGAAGCGCCTGCTCGTCGGGCCGTGGAGCCACATGTCCACCGCCACCTCGATCCCTGGACCCCACATCGACCTCGTGCCGGAGCTCGTCCGCTGGTTCCGCCGCTGGCTCTGCGAAGAGGAGAACGGCATCGACGACGAGCCTCCCATCAGCGTCTTCGTCAGACGCTCGACGAAGCCCGAGCCCGACCTGGCCGAGCTACGCGGGGGCTGGCGCGCCGAAAGAGGGTGGCCGCTCGCCCGGAGCAGCACGCGGACGTTCGCAGCGGACCCGCCGGTCGGATCGGACGAGATCGCGATCAACGGCGACATCGGGACCAGCGCCTGGATCTCGTGCGCCGGACGGCTGCCCTGGGGGCAAGCGTCTGATCAGCGGGAGGACGACGCGCGCTCCCTCGTTCACGATTGGGCCGCTCGCGGACGAGCTCGAGATCCTCGGGCATCCGGTTCTCTCGGCGACGATCGCGTCGTCGGTGCCGGTCGCGTACCTCTCGGCGAGGCTCTGCGACGTCTTTCCCGACGGGACGTCCGCGCTCGTGTCCCGAGGCGTCCTCAACCTCACGCACCGCGACTCGTCCACGGACCCCGAGCCGCTCGAGCCCGGGAAGCTGACGGAAGTCGAGGTCGAGCTCGACGCGACCTCGTGGGTCTTCGAGGCAGGTCACCGCGTGCGCCTCTCGCTTGCCGCGGCCGACTGGCCGAACGTCTGGCCGCCGCCCACGGCGGGCACGCTGGCGGTCGACCGCAGCACCCTCGAGCTCGCGTTGCCGGTCGTCGAGGGCCCGCCGGAGATCACCGACACTCCCGCGTTCACGCCCTCGCCGGGCAAGGAGACACATGGACCGGCGCCGGTGGGCGAGCAGCCTGCGCTCGTCTGGAGGATCGAGCACGACGTGCTCGGACGCGAGCGGCGAGCGGTGGTCTCACACGGGTCCAGCTACGAGGGCGAGGCCGGGGCGCGCATCGACGAGCGCTACGAGGGTGTGGTGGGAGTCTCCCTCGACCGACCCCGGAGCGGCCTGGGCACGCGCGACCAGCCGCTACGTCGTCAGGTGGCCCGAGGCCGACTGCGCGACCGAAGCAACACTCGACTTCCGCTCCGACGCGGACGCCTACTACGTCGCCGTCGAGGTCGTTGCGGAGGAGCTCTCGGGCGACGAGGCGACGGGTATCGGTCGCCGCCAGCGACGCTTCGAGCGCACGATCCCGCGGCGTCTGCAGTAATCCGTCGTCAGGCGAGGATGCAGGCCGCACGGTGGCGGCTGTTGCCGGGCGCGGCCTCGAGGGCCGGGTCGGTCTCCTTGCACGCCTCGATCGCGATCGGGCAGCGTGGGTGGAAGCGGCAGCCGGCGGGGATCTCGATCGGGTTCGGCGTCTCCCCGCGCAGGACCTGAACCTCGGAGCGATGCCGCGGATCGCGGCGTGGGACGACGGAGAGGAGCGCCTTCGTGTACGGGTGCCGCGGGCTCTCGATCACCTGCCGCGCCGGCCCCTCCTCGACGATCCGCCCGAGGTACATGACGCAGATCCGGTCGGCGAAGCGGGCCGCGGTCGAGAGGTCGTGCGTGATCATGAGCACGGCCAGACCCTGGTTCCGCAGCTCGTCGAGGATCGCGAGGATGCCGGCACGGACCGAGACGTCGAGCATCGAGACGGGCTCGTCCGCGACGAGCAGGTCGGGGCCGAGGACGAGGCTCGCTGCGATCGCGACCCGCTGGCGCTGCCCGCCGGAGAGCTCGTGCGGGTACCGGTCCGTAAACAGCTCGGCGGGCGCGAGGCCGACCTGCTCGAGCGCCCGCGCGACCGCGGCGCCGCGCTCTGCGCGCGAGCCGATTCGATGGATGATGAGCGGCTCGGCCACGGTCGCCGACACGCGGAAGCGCGGGTCGAGCGACTCGTACGGGTCCTGGTAGATGATCTGCATCCGGCGACGCAGCGCGCGCAGGTCGTCGTTCGGGAGGCTCGTGACGTCGACGCCGTCGAAGGCGACGCTCCCCGAGTCCGCCTCGACGAGCCGCAGGATCGCCTGCGCGGTCGTCGTCTTGCCGCATCCCGACTCCCCGACGAGCGCCACCATCTCGCCCCTCGCGACCGAAAGCGACACGCCCGAGACCGCGTGGACGTGCAGCTGCGGCCGGCGCAGGATCGCGCCGCTGAGCCCGCGCGCGACGCGGTAGCGGACGACGAGGTCGTCGACCGAGAGGAGCGGACGACCGTTCTCCGAAGGCTCGATCACGCCGCCACCTCGACCGAGCTCGCGAAGTGACAGGCGCTCACGTGCTCTTCGCCGACCGACTGCAGCTCCGGCCGCTCGGTCGTGCAGCGGGCGGCGGCGAGGTAGCAGCGCGGCGCGAACGGGCATCCCTGCAGCTCCGCGTCGAGCCTGGGCGGAACGCCGGGGATCGAGACGACCTCCTCGTGCGGCGTCGAGATCCGGCGTGGCCGCCCACAGCATCCGCGTGTACGGGTGCCGGGTCTCGTGGTAGAGAGCCTCGGTCGGCCCCTGCTCGACGATCCGCCCGGCGTACATGACCGCGGCGTGGGTGCAGGTCTGGGCGACGATCGGCAGGTCGTGCGTGACGAAGACGAGGGCGAGGCCGAGCTCGTTCGAGAGGTAGGTCAGCAGGTCGAGGACCTGCGCCTGCACCATGACGTCGAGCGCCGTCGTCGGCTCGTCGGCGAGGAGGACGCGGGGCGAGCACGCCAGCGCCATCGCGATGGCGGCCCGCTGGCGCATCCCCCCGGAGAGCTCGTGCGGGTAGCTCTTTGCGCGGGCTGGCGAGATGCCGACCGTCTCGAGCAGCTCCCGGACGCGGCCAGCTGCCTCGCGTCCGCTCGCCGACCCGTGGAGCTCCATCGGCTCTGCGATCTGGTCGCCGATGCGCCTGACCGGGTCGAACGCGTTCATGGCGCCCTGGAAGACCATCGCGATGTCCTTCCAGCGGTGCGGGGACATGGTCTCCTCGCCGCGCTCGAGCAGGTCGACGCCGTCCAGGAGGACGCGACCCGACACCGTCGCCGTCGGCGGCAGCAGGCCCATCAGCGCGAGGATGGTGGTCGTCTTCCCGCAGCCCGACTCGCCGACCATCCCGAGCCTCGTCCCGGGCTCGACGCCGAAGGAGACCCCCTGGACCGCATGCAGTTGGCGGCCGTTGGGGAGGTCGAACCAGACGTGGAGGTCTTCGACCTCGAGCAGGGCCTGCGTCATGACTCCTGCTCGGTCCTCGGCCGCAGGACGCGGAACCGGCGGACTGAGAGGTGGCCCGTGCGGAGACGCGGGTTGAGCGCGTCCTCCATCGTCTGCCCGATGATCGTGCAGGCGAGGACGACGAGCATCACGCAGATGCCCGGCGGGAGCACGGCCCACCAGGCCTCGTTGATGATCGCGTCGTCCTTGAACGCGTTCTCGATCAGGCTTCCCCACGAGATCGTTGCCGGGTCGCCGAGCCCGAGGAAGGTGATGAAGGTCTCGGCGAAGATCGCGTAGGCGATCAGGAGCACCGTGTTCGCGACGAGGAGCGGCGTCACCTGCGGCAGGACGTGGCGCACGACGAGGCGCGAGTTGCCGGCGCCGAGCGCCCGCGCCCGCTGCACGTAGACCCGCTCGCGGACGCTCTTCGTCTGCGCGCGCAGGAGGCGCGCGGTGAACGTCCAGTAGATGATCCCGATGATCACGATGATGTTCCAGGTGCTGCGCCCGAAGAGCGCGGCGATCACGATGATCAGCGGGACGTCCGGGATCACCAGGAAGTAGTCGGTCGTCCGCATGAGCACGGTGTCGGTCTTCCCGCCGAAGAAGCCGGAGAGGATCCCGATGGTGCCGCCGATCACCGCCGAGATCGCCGCGGCGCAGAACCCGATGAGGAGCGAGACCCTCGCGCCTGCGATGAGCAGGTCGAGCATGCTCGCGCCGCCGCCGTCCGTGCCGAGCCAGAACTCGCGGCTCGGCGGCTCGAAGACGTCCCCCACCTTCGCCTTCGGGTCGCCCGCGATCAGGAGCGGCCCGAAGATCGCGAGGAAGACGAAGAACGCGAGGATGCCGACCGCCACCAGCGCCGACTTGTTCCGCAGGACCGGCGCCGCGATCGCGCGCCACTTCAGGGAACGGGTGGGCGAGGGCGTCTCCTCGACGGGCGGCGCGCCCGTCTGGACGGGGCTCACCGGATCACTCCGTCACGCTCATTCCGTCACTCGCGGGTCGAGCTTGAAGTAGAGGAGGTCGGCGACGAGGTTGAAGAGGATCACCGAGAACGTCAGGAACAGGAACGCCGCCTGGAGCACCGGGTAGTCGCGCTGGTCGATCGCCTCGACGACGAGGAGCCCGATGCCCGGGTACGAGAAGACGTACTCGACCGTGATCGCGCCCCCGATGACGAATCCGAGCGAGAGCGCGACGAGCGTGATCACGGGCAGCATCGCGTTGCGGAAGCCGTGCTTCCAGACGGTCGACCAGTTCGAGAGGCCCTTCGCGCGCGAGGTGAGGATGTAGTCCTCGCCGAGCGTCTCCAGCATCGCCGAGCGGACGATGAGCGTGTACTCGCCGAAGAGGACGAGCCCGAGCGTGAGCGCGGGCAGGACCATGTGCTTGAGCCGGTCGACCAGCACCTCGATGAACCCCGGGTCGCTCAGGATGCCGAGCGTCGGATCCTTCACGCCTGACGTCGGCAACCCGAGCCGCCCCGCGATGAAGAGGACGATGACGAGGCCGAGCCACTGCGGCGGCATCGAGTAGAAGCCGAGCCCGCCCCAGAGCGTCGCCTTGTCCGTCGCCGTCCCGCGTCGCCAGGCGGCGACGACGCCGGTCGCGACGCCGAGCACGATCGCGAACAGGGTCCCGAGCGCGACCATCGGAACCGTGTTCTTGATCGGCTCCCAGAGGACGCTCGTCACGGGCTCCGTGCGTGCGCAGCGAGCGCCCCATGTCCCCGTGGGCGAGATCCCCGAGGTAGATCTTGTACTGCTCCCACTTCGACTTGTCGAGGCCGAGCTCGCGGCGCTGGTACTCCTTGAAGTCCTGCGTGCACTGCCGGCACCGAAGGGCCGACACGGCGTCGCCCGAGATCGTCCGGAAGAGGACGAAGTTCAGCGTGATGGCGACGAAGACGGTGCCGAGCGCGAACAGCACCCTCTTGACGACGTAGTCCGTACCGCGCATGTCGTCTCGAGGGTGCCGTTCGCTCTTTCGACCTTGCTACCTCAGGTCAGCGCTTCTTGGGGCTCGTGTAGTACGTCTTCGCGTACGCGTTGAGCTGGTTCTTGAAGCCTGTCCACTTCGTGGACGTCGCATCCAGCGCGACGTGGTTCGTGAGCTGGGTGTAGACGAAGGCGTCGTACACCATCTTCTGCATCTTGTAGACGATGGCCCTCCGCTGCGCGGGGTTCACCGTGACGCCCTGCTTCTGGTAGAGCCGGTCGTAGGCGGGGTTGTCCCAGCCGGTGTCGCTCCAGGAGCACCACTGGCCCTTCGTGACGACCGAGAGCTGGAAGTCCGGGTCCGGGTACGCGATCCAGTCCCACATCGCGATGTCGAACTTCGAGTAGCCGATGCTCTTCGCGACGTCGCACTTCGAATCCGTCTCGATCGCGTACGTCGCGGTCGAGTCGCCTCCGACCTTCTGCGTCGCCTTGACGCCGAGCTTCGCCAAGCCCTCCTTCACGATCTCGGCCATCCGGTCGACGTTGAAGTCGGTCGAGGTCGGCGTGACGATGTCGTAGCTCATGGGATGGGCTCCCTGCGCGTACTTGCCCGTGGTTGCCGGAGCGACGCGGATCCCGTCCGAGCCTCGCTTGTAGCCGAGCGCGTCGAGCGCCTTGTTCGCGGCGGCGCAGTTGTACTTCGTCGGCCCGAGGTTGGGGTTCTCGAGCGGCGAGATGTGCCCGACGAGGCTCTCCACCTTCGAGGCGTAGCCGCTGAAGACGACCTGGATCATCTTGTCGCGGTCGACGCACATCGAGAGCGCCTTCTTCACCCGCGGGTCGAGCAGCTCGCGGTTCTTGAGCTTCCGCGGGTTCGAGTTCCACGTGATGTTCGTGATCTCGGCGCCCGGCCACTCGTTGACCTTCACGCCCTTGCTCTTCTTGACCGCGTTCACGGCGTTGAAGGGCACCTGGTCGATCCAGTCGAGATTGCCCTGCCGCAGGTCCGCGATCATCGCGTCTGCGTTCGTGTAGTACTGGAGCACGACCGCGTCGGCGTTGGACTTCGGCCCGTAGAAGTTCGGATCCGGGATGAACTGCGTCGAGCCCTTCTTCTCGTACTTCTTCACGGTGTAGGCGCCGCCCGTGACCATCGGCAGGTGGTCCTGCGGCCGGTACGTCTTGAGCGCCGCGCCTGCCTTCTCCTTCTTCTCGAGCGGCTCCCACACGTGCCGGGGCACCATCGGGACGCCCGCCAGCAGGAAGAGCGCATTCGACACCGGTGCGGAGTAGTTCAGGACGAGCGTCGTCGAGTTCGGCGCGCTCGCGCGCTTCGCGTGGTTCAGCGACGCGGCCTGGACGGCCGTCGCCCCGGCCCCGTACTTGATCGTCGTGTTGATCGTCCACGCAGCGTCGTCGGCCGTCATGGCCTTTCCGTCGGACCAGCGCCCGTTCGGGCGCAGCTTGAAGGTCCACGTCTTGCCGCCGTTGGACGCCTTCCACGACTTCGCCCAGTCGCCGACGATGACGTACCCCTCCTTGTTCGTGTAGTCGAGCTGGACGAGCAGCGGGTAGGTCATGACCATCGCGTTCAGGCCCTGTCCCTCGATGTAGTTCCACGGGTTGAACGAGTCGATGTAGTTCGTCGTCCCGATTCGCAAGATCCCGCTTCCCCCAGCCTGGTTGGCCGCTGCGGCCCCAGAGCTCGCGGTCGCGCGCTGAGACCCGAGCCAAGCTGCCGAACCTGCCGCGACGAGCGCCACGGCCGCCAGCAGTGCGAGTATCAGCCGCCCCGACTGCCTTCGCTTCATGTCTCCTCCTGTGTCCGGAGTCGTTGCCCCCGACGCTTTGACGACATCGACACCATGGAAGTTGTGCCCGCCCGGCCGCAAACTTCGGTTCGCGACCGGCGGAGCATAGTCCCCGAGCCGCGCGAATGTACGCTCGCGCGATGACTGCGCCCCCGCCCCGCGGGCCCCGACTCCGGGAGCTCGGCCTCCGTATCGGCCGCTTCGACACGGGTCCTGCGAACGCGATCACGGACGTCGCGGGCGTCGCCGTGGGGCACGTCACGATCTGGCGCGACGAGCCCGAGCCACCCGACGGGCGCGGCGTGGCACGGACGGGGGTCACGGCGGTGCTGCCCGCGCCGGTCGACTCGATCTTCGCTCAGCCCGTCCCGGCAGGCGTGGCCGTCCTGAACGGCGCGGGCGAGCTCACGGGCTCGCGGCAGATCGCCGAGTGGGGCCACCTCGAGACGCCCGTCTACTTGACGTCCACGCACGCGGTCGGACGGGTCTTCGACGGCGCCGTGAGTGTTGCCGTCGCAGACGGACGAGCGCGTGGGCGACCTCGGTCGTCATCCCGGTCGTGGGCGAGTGCGACGACAGCTGGCTCTCCGATGCGCACGCCGTGCACGTCGAGGCCGACGACGTCGCCCAGCGCGGTCGCTAGTGCCGCCGCCGGGCCCGTCGTGGAGGGCGCGGCCGGCGCGGGAACCGGGATGCTGACGAAGGGCTTCAAGGCGGGGATCGGGACGGCCAGCCGTATCGTCCCCGGGATCGGCGGAGCGGTCGGGGTCCTCGTCCTCTCGAACTTCTACTCGCCACCCGGGCTGGTCATGGACGGAGTGCCGGTCGGCGACCTCCTCGGCGCCGCGGACGGCGGTCGGCGCGCTCCGGCCGGGAGCGCGATCGTGGTCGTCGCCGTCGACGCCGCGCTGTCGACCCACCAGCTGGAGCGGGTCGCCCGGCGCGCCGGGCTCGGGCTTGCACGGTGCGGCTCGGTCGCGCACTCGGGCAGCGGCGAGATCTTCGTCGCGTTTGCGCCGCCCGGCCGCCGCCCACGCGGCGAGGCGCCCCTCGCGACGGTGCCGGATCCGAGCCTCGAACGACGTCTTCGAGGCCGTCGTCGACGCGACCGAGGAAGCCGTGCTCAACGCGCTCTGGGCAGCTCCCGAGGTGACCGGCCAGCGGGGACGCGTCGCGCCCGCGCTGCCGCACGACGACGTGCTCGCCCTGCTTGCCGAGCATGGGCGCCTCGGGTGACGGAGGTCAGCCGACGACCGTCTCGCGGGCGACGCGCTCGTCCGTGAACTCGTCGAGCTCGTCTCGGCTCGCGGTCGAGAACTCGGAGACGATCGCGCCGTCGGGGCCCGCCTGGAACCAGTGGAGCGTCCCCGGCGGGATGGTGTGCTGCATGCCCGGCCGCAGCTCGATCTCGTGCCGCACCGTGTAGGCGCCGCGCGAGGCGGTTCGCACGCGGGATCCGGCGTCGCGTCGCCCTCGACGTAGAGGTAGACGAGGCCGCTGCGGCAGCGGAACGTCTCCTCCTTGCCGGGAGTGCCGTCGAACGGCGGGTGGCGGTGCTCGGGGCACGTCTGCCGCGGCCGCAGCACGAGCTCCTTCGCGCAATAGCGGTCGGTGTTGACGTACACGAGCAGCTGGAGCCCGCTCTCCTCCAAGCGTGAGAGCCCGAAGTC
>CAVZNK010000032.1:0-80852 GCA_963776555.1 uncultured Gaiellaceae bacterium
GGTCGTCCATCGACATCGAAGTCATCGTTCCTCCTCTTGTTAGCCGGAGAGACGACTCTAGTACGTGGTCAAACGGGATTCCAGTGACCCGGCGCCACCTCTAGCCTCGCTGGATGCGCATCGTCGATCCGCGCCTCGCCCGCCGCGCGCGCGCCGTCCGGCCGCTGCTCGTCCTCGATGCGGCGCTCGGCGTGGTGGTCGCGCTCCTCGTCCTTGCACAGGCCGTGCTCCTCGCGCGCGTCGCTGCCCGCGCCTTCGACGGCGCGTCCCTCGCGGAGGTCGTCTGGCCGCTCGTGCTGCTCGTCGCCGTCGTCGTCGCACGAGCGGGTGGCGCGTGGGGGTTCGAGGTCGCTGGGAGGCGGGCCGCCGGCGATGTGATCTCGCAGCTTCGGCTCGAGCTCGTCGAGTCGAGGTTGCGGAGGAGTCCCACGGCGCTCGACGGAACCCAGAGCGCGGAAGTCGCAACGGCGGCGGTCTCCGGAGTGGATGCGCTCGAGGCGACATTCGCCCGGTACTTGCCACAGGTCGTGCTCGCGGTCGTCGTCCCTGTTGCAGTGCTCCTCCTCGTCGCGTCGATCGACCTCGTCGCGGCGGGGGTGATGCTCCTGACCCTTCCCCTCGTGCCGGTGTTCATGTGGCTCGTCGGGCGCTACACCGAGCACAGGGCGCGGGAGCGCTGGCGGGCGCTCGCGCGGCTCTCGAACCACTTCCTCGACGTCGTGCGCGGTCTCCCGACCCTGCGGGCATTCAACCGCGGAGAGGCGCAGGTCGACCGCATCGCCGAGGTGAGCGACGACTACCGCCGGACGACGATGGGGACGCTGCGCGTCGCCTTCCTCTCGGGAGCCGTGCTCGAGCTCGCGGCGACGCTCGGGATCGCTCTCGTTGCGGTCGTCGTCGGCGTCCGTCTCGTCGACGGGCGCATCGGTTTCGAGCCCGCACTGACCGTGCTCGTGCTCGCGCCGGAGCTCTATCTGCCCCTCCGGAATCTCGCCGCCCAGTTCCACGCGAGCGCCGACGGAGCGGCGGTGGCGGAGCGAATGCTCGACCTCTCCGAGTCCACGCCGGTCGTTGCAGGCGCTGCGTCCGCCCCGGATCCGGCGCTCGTGCCGATCGTCTTCGAGCACGTGGCGTTCGCGTACCCGTTGCGTGGTGGCGACGTGCTCGCCGACGTCGAGCTCGAGCTCCGTCCGGGCGAGACGGTCGCGCTCGTCGGTGAGAGCGGTGCTGGCAAGAGCACGCTCGTCTCGCTGCTCCTCGGCTTCACCCGGCCCAGCAGCGGCCGCATCCGCGTCGGAGACGTCGACCTCGCGGACGTCGATCCGGCGGCATGGCGGCGCCGCACCGCGTACGTGCCGCAGCGACCGACGCTGTTCCGCGGGACCGTCGCCGACAACATCAGGCTCGGCGAGCCCACAGCGGACGACGATCGCGTACGCCGGGCGGCGGAGCTGGCGGGCGCGCACGACTTCGTTTCGGCGCTGCCGGACGGGTACGACACGCTCGTAGGGGAGGCCGAGCGTCAGCTCTCGACAGGCGAGCGCCGACGCATCGCGCTCGCAAGGGCATTCCTGCGCGATGCGCCGCTCGTGCTCCTGGACGAGCCCACCGCCGACCTCGATCCGGCCCGGGTCGCGCTCGTGAGCGCTGCGATCGAGCGGCTCCGCCCGGGCCGCACGGTGCTCCTCGTCGCGCATCGGCCCGAGGTCGCAGCCCAGGCCGATCGCATCGTGCGCCTGGCCGACGGGCGCATTGCGACACCGGTGGAGGTCGCATGATCACCGCCATCCGCCGCCTCCTCGCGCTCGCAGGGCTCCCGAGGAGCCGCGTCGCACTCTCGATCGCGCTCGGCGCGCTTGCGGTCGGCTTCGGCGTCGCGCTGATCGCGACCGCCGGCTACCTCATCTCGCGGGCGGCTGAGCAGCCGCCGATCCTCTCGCTGACGACGATCATCGTCACCGTCCGCTTCCTCGCGCTCGCGCGCCCGCTCGCGCGCTACCTCGAGCGGCTTGCCTCGCACGACCTCGCGCTCCGCGGGCTCGGGCGGATCCGCTCCTCCGTGTACGCACGCATCGAGCCGCTGGCGCCGGCCGAGCTCGATGCCTTCAGGCGCGGCGACCTCGTGAGTCGCCTCGTCGGGGACGTCGACGCGCTCCAAGGTCTGTACCTCCGCGGGATTGCTCCGCCACTCGTGGCGGCGGCCGTCGCGACCGTCTGCGTCGTTGCCGTCGCCCTGGCGTCGCCCGCTGCCGCGGTCGTGCTCGCAGCCGGTCTCGTCCTCGCCGGAACGGTAGTCCCGCTCCTGGCATTTCGGCTCGCCCGACGCGTGGGGGAGAGGCAGGCGGCGGCGCGCGGCGGCGATGACCTCCGAGCTCGTCGAGTTGCTGCGCGGCGCGCCGGAGCTCGCCGCGTTCGGCCGCGAGGACGACGCGCTCGCCCGCATCGGCGAGCTCGACGGCCGGCTCACGCGGCTCTCGCGCCGCGACGCGCTCGTCGCGGGGCTCGCGGACGCTGCGTTCGTCCTCGTCGTCGGCCTGACGACGGTGGGGGTGCTCGCGTTCGCGGTCTCGGCCCACGACGCCGGCACGCTCGACCGCGTTCTCATCGCCACGCTCGCGCTGCTCGCGCTGTCCTCGTTCGACTCGGTCGCCCCGCTGCCCGCGGCCGCGCGCGAGCTGTCCGGAACCCTGGCGTCGGGCAGAAGGGTGCTCGAGCTCGTCGATCGCGAGCCCGCGGTTCGAGATCCGTCGGCTCCCGTGCCCGCCCCGAGTGGCGCGGTCACGGTGGCGCTCGAGGGCGTGACCGCTCGCTACGAGCCGGACGGCCCGGCCGTGCTCGAGGGGTTCGACCTCGAGCTTCCTCCTGGACGTCGCGTGGCGCTCGTCGGCCCGAGCGGCGCCGGGAAGACCACCGTGACGAGCCTCCTCCTGCGTTTCCTCGACCCGGTCGCCGGTCGCGTCACGATCGACGGGCGCGATCTGCGCGAGCTGCGGCAGGAGGACGTGCGTCGCACGTTCGCGCTCGCCGGGCAGGAGGCACACGTCTTCGACTCGACGATTCGCGAGAACCTGAAGCTCGCGAATCCGGACGCAACCGAGGACGAGCTCTTCGAAGCGCTCGGCCGGGCGCGGCTTCGCGACTGGGTGGACTCGCTGCCTGACGGCATCGAGACGCTCGTCGGTGAGGACGGGGCACGCCTGTCCGGCGGGCAGCGTCAGCGGCTCGTCGTCGCGCGGGCGCTGCTCGCGGACGCGCCCGTGCTCCTGCTCGACGAGCCGACCGCGCAGCTCGATCCGGACACGGCCGAGGCGCTCGTGACCGACGTGCTGGCGGCGGCCGACGGGCGATCCGTGCTGCTCGTCACTCATCGTCCCGAAGGGCTCGACCTCGTCGACGAGGTCGTCTCGCTCCCGGCGCGCTAGCGGTCTTGGTCCCCGTCGCGCTGCGACGCGATGAATCCGCAGTTCGGGCACGCGAACACCGCGACGAGGATGCCTCCGAGCACGCCGCTCGATTCGGCTTCCTCGCGTGTCGTGGGCTCGACGAGCTTGTTCGCCTGGTGGTTCATCGGCGTGCCGCACCTGGGACAGGGATCTGGCTTCGACGCGACCTCTCCGAGAACGACGTTCTCCCGCCCGTGGCGGAGCGTCTCGGCCATCCAGATCAGCTCGTCGAGGAACTGCGCGATCCGCGGGAGGAACGACTCGTCGAGGAGTGTTCCGTCCTCGTCGAAGCGCGCGTGGACGTCGTTACGTTGACGTCCCAGAAGATCGTGACGAGCCCGAGCTCGCGCAGCACCGGGATGCAGGTCCTGGATCATCCGCGTGCCGCCGAAGATCCCGGCCGAGACGCCGACGACACCGGCCGCCTTGTGGATGTACTCGTGCGAGGTTCGTGTCGAGGACGTGCTTGAGGAGCCCCGGATAGCCGTGGTTGTACTCCGGAGCGACGATGACGAGCGCGTCCGCGCGATTCATCGCCTCCGAGAAATCCGGATCCTTGGCCGCCTCGCCCGCGTCGTCGGTGCGGATGGGCAAGAGTGGCGACGTCGATCAGACTCGACTCCACCCCGGCGCGGCAGACTCGAGCTGCGAGACGATGAGCTTCGCGGCGTGCTCGCTCATCCGACCGATGCGCTGGGTGCCGAGCAGGACCGGGATCGAAGAGCGGTCTGGAGGTCGGCGCCGCGATCCGCTGACGTTACAAGAGCCGTTCCGCCGCGGACGCCGTTGCAGGCGTCCGGAGGCGGGCGTAGGCTCACACGCCGTGGCCGAGATCCTCGCGCTCGTTGCTGCGTTCTGCTTCGCGCTCGCGGCGACCCTTCAGCAGAAGGGCGCCCTCGGAATGGGCGACGCGCTCAAGTCCGCCGCGTCCTACCTCGACCTCGCGAAGCAGAGGTGGTGGCTCGCCGGCACGCGTCGTCGCTGCTCGCCGGCTACCTCGTTCCAGGCGGTTGCTCTCGGCACACGGACAGCTGGCGATCGTCCAGCCGTTGCTCGTCACGACGATCGTCTTCGCGCTGCCGCTCGGCTACTTCCTGACGAACCAGGTCGTCAACCGCGCGGAGGTGGGTGCGGCGGCTCTGGTCGTCCTCGGGCTGGCCGCCTTCACGACCTTCGGACAGGAGGACACGGGCCGCGACGACGCGCCCACGCGCGAGTGGGCGATCGCGCTCGGCTTCTTCGGCCTCGTCGCCGCTCGCCCTCGTCATCGCGGGCCGGCGCGGCGACAGCAGGCGGAAGGCGGCGCTCTTCGGCGCGTCCGCGGGCGTCCTGTACGCGCTCTCGGCGTCGATGTGGAAGCCGACCGCGGACGCGCTCGACACGGGAGGGCTCTCCGGGATGCTCTCGAACTGGGAGTTCTGGGCGTTCGCCGCCGCAGGCCTGATCGCGTTCGCCGTCCAGCAGATCTCGCTCGCGACCGGCCACCTGGCGTCCTCGGTCGCGACGGTGTCCGTGTGCAACCCGATCGTGAGCATCGTCATCGGGATCATCGTGCTCGAGGAGAGGCTGTCCCCGCCGGGCTGGCACAAGCTGATCGCGTACGCGGGTCTCGGCGTCGCGCTGCTCGGCGCGATCGCGATCACGAAGGCGACCGAGGGCGCGAAGGAGAGCGCAGCTCGAGAGCGGACGCCGGACCGGCGCCCGTCTGCGGCTGACGACCTAGGGTCGCGACCGGCCTGAACGGCAGGAGCTCGTCCTGTCCTGCCTGCACCACCCCGTAGCTCGACTCCGGGCACCTCGTTCCACGCTCCCGGCAGGTCGCGAATCGGCTCGGAGACGACCAGGCGCGACTCGTCGCCCAGCAGTGCTCAGCACCTCGACCTCGGGATGCAGCTCGCGGAGCGTCGGCACGTCGGTCGAGTAGTAGAGCGAGCGCGACGCGCCCTCGGACGAGTACCGGAACGCCCACAGGCTCCGACCGTCGGTCGTCGCCACCGTCATCTGGATGGGGTGCTCGACATCGTGGTCCCTGCCGACCTTCTCGATCAGACCGACGGCGCGCTCGACCGCGCCCGGCGGATCGTCCTCGAGCCCGAAGGTGAGCGCGAGGAAGAAGAAGAACTCCGAATCGGTCGAGCCCTCGATCGACGCGTACAGGGAGGGGTCGACGGCGAGCGCGAGGTCGCGCTTGACCTTCGGGAAGTCGCGGATGAGCCCGTTGTGCATCCACAGCCACCGCCCGTGCCGGAACGGGTGGCAGTTCGTCTCCTGGACCGGCGAGCCCGACGACGCGCGGATGTGCGCGAACACGAGCGGCGAGGACGATGTGCGCCGCCAGATCGCGCAGGTTGCGGTTGTTCCAGGCCGGCTCGACGCTGTGGAAGACGCCGGGCGTGTCGGCGGCGCCGTACCAGCCGATGCCGAAGCCGTCGCCGTTCGTCGTCTCCGCGCCGAGCTGGGAGTGGAGGCTCTGGTCGATGAGGGAGTGCTCCGGCTTGTACAGGAGCGTCTCGATGCTGACGGGCGAGCCCGAGTACGCGAGCCAGCGGCACATCAGTGCTTGAAGGCGCTCCCGGACGCCGCGTCGTTGACCGGGGCAGCTTGTGCCTGGAGCCGGGGGAGCTGGCGCTCGATGTCGTGAACGAGCATGTCCGCCATGTCGTGCGTGAACCCCCTCCGCACGACGACGCGAAGCGCTGCCAGGTCGGTCCGGTTCTCCGGGAACGTGTAGGCCGGAAGCTGCCAGCCGCGCTCGCGCAGCGCGTTCGAGACGTCGAAGACGGTGTAGTTGTCGATCTCGGGCTTCAGCGTGAAGGCGAACACGGGCAGCTCGTCGCCGCGCGTGAGGAGCTGGAACGGCCCGATCTCGGCGATCTTCCCGGAGAGCCGCGTGGCGACGTCGCGGGCGTAGCCCTGGACCCGCCGGTAGCCGTCGAACCCGAGCCGGAGGAAGTTGTAGTACTGCGCGACGACCTGCGCGCCCGGCCGCGAGAAGTTGAGCGCGAACGTCGGCATGTTGTCGCCGAGGTAGTTGACCCAGAAGATCAGATCCTCGGGGAGTGCATCGGCATCGCGCCAGACGACCCAGCCGACGCCGGGGTAGACGAGCCCGTACTTGTGGCCCGACGTGTTGATCGACGCGACGCGCGGGAGCCGGAAGTCCCACTCGAGGTCGGGGTCGAGGAACGGCGCGATCATGGCGCCCGACGCGCCGTCGACGTGTACCGGCACGTCGATCCCGCTCTCCTGCTGGAACGCGTCGAGCGCGTCGCAGATCTCCTTGACGGGCTCGTACGCGCCGTCGAACGTGGACCCCAGGATCGCGACGACGCCGATCGTGTTCTCGTCGCAGCGGGCCACGGCTTCCTCGGCGGAGAGGGTGAAGCGGTCGCCCTCCATGGGCACGAGCCGCATCTCGACGTCCCAGTAGTTCGCGAACTTCTCCCAGCAGATCTGGACGTTGATGCCCATCACGAGGTTCGGCTTGTCGGTCGGCTTGCCCTCGGCCGCGCGTCGCTTCTGCCAGAGGCGCTTGAGCGCGAGGCCGCCGAGCATGGCCGCCTCGCTCGAGCCCGTCGTCGAGCAGCCCGTCGCCTCCTCGGCGGCCGGGGCGTTCCAGAGGTTGGCGAGGATGTTGACGCAGCGCATCTCGATCTCCGCCGTCTGCGGGTACTCGTCCTTGTCGATCATGTTCTTGTCGAAGCACTCGGCCATGAGCTTCTCGGCCTGCGGCTCCATCCACGTCGACACGAACGTGGCGACGTTCAACCGCGCGTTCCCGTCGAGCATGAGCTCGTCGTGGATGATCTGGTACGCGACGTCCGGGGGCATCTCGCCCTCCGGGAGCTCGTGGCGCGGGATCGTCTGCGTCTCGAGGCTGAAGTGGGGTGCGACCGCGATGTCGCGCGGCGTCCTTCTGCGATGTCTTCGGGTGCGTGAGCGTCACGAGTCCTCCGTTGGTCTGGTCGTTCGAGTATCCCGCGTCGGGGAGCTCGCGGGTGCGGGTTCATCCGGGTGAACGCGCGTACGTCTCCCGCGAGGGATTTCCCACGTTGGGGCGAACGCGGCAGGAATGAAGTTCGACTTCTTCCACCGGCTACGCCATCGCGACGCCGAGACCAAGGCGGAGACGGCCGAGCCCACAGCCGAGCAGCCCACGGTCGTCCAGATCGACGCGTCCTCGCTCTCCCGTGTGTTCTCGGCGCCGATCTGGGTCCGGGACCTCGGCCTCCTGGCGTGGTTCCTCGTCGGAGCGGCCGTCCTCGTCGTCGGGCTCACGTGGCTGCTGGCGCTGACCTCCACGATCACGATCCCCGTCGCCCTCGGCGCAATCCTCGCGACGGTCGCCGGGCCGCTCGTCACGAAGATGCACGGGCGTGGGGTCCACCGAGCCATTGGAGCGGCGCTCGTGCTGCTCGCGTTCCTCGCGCTCGGTGTCCTGATCTTCCTGCTCGTCGTCGGGGGTCTCTCAGAGCAGTCGTCCGAGATCAAGTCGTCCCTGAACCAGGCCGTCGACACGATCCAGGGCTGGGCCAAGGACGCGGGAGTCGACAGCCCGAGCACCACCGACAACGCGACGAGCGGCACCTCGACGACTGGGAAGACGCTCCTGCGAGGGTGTCGTGAACGGAATCCAGGGCCTGACGTCGCTCGTGTTCTTCCTCACGTTCAGCGCCTTCGCGACCTTCTTCCTGCTCAAGGACGGGCCGGTCGTGCGGCGCTTCGTCGACCGGCATCTCGGCGTTCCTGCGTCCGTTGCGACGGTCATCACCGGCAACGTCATCCAGTCGCTCCGGCGCTACTTCCTCGGCGTCACGATCGTCGCCACTTTCAACGCGATCGTCGTGGGTCTCGCGGCGGTGCTTCTCGACGTGCCGCTCGCTGGGACGATCGCGGTGGTCGTATTCGTCACCGCGTACATCCCGTTCATCGGCGCGTTCGTCTCCGGCGCCTTCGCCGTCCTCCTCACGCTGTCGTCCCAGGGGACGACCGCCGCGCTCATCATGCTCGTGGTCGTCATTCTCGCGAACGGCCTTCTGCAGAACATCGTGCAGCCGATCGCGTTCGGAGCCACGCTCGACCTCAACCCGCTCGTGGTCCTCATCGTCACGATCGGCTTCGGCAGCCTCTTCGGCATGATCGGGATGATTCTTGCCGCCCCGCTCACATCCGCGGCGATCCACATCAGCAAGCAGCTCGCGGCGGCGAAGGCCGCCGAGGGCGCAGACGCTGAAGCCGACGTAGGGCGGGGGCCGCCACCCGAGCCTGCGCCGAGCCTGCTCTAGAGCTAGATGCTCACCGGCTGCGTGGCAAGCCAGACGGCGGTGCCGAGGAAGAGGACGTAGCCGAACGCGAGGAGCGCAATACGAAGGTCTCGCGACGCGCAGCCGCGTGCTGAGCGCTGCGAAGAAGAGCGAGATCGCGAAGAGTACGACGGCGAGCATGTAGTTGTCGGAGCGATCCACGTTCCGCGCGACGACGAGGCTGAACGCGCCGGCCTGCCCCTCGAGCGCGTCCGCCTTCGTCGAGGCAGCGAGTTGGTACTGCGGCATCGCGAACGGGGAGAGGGGCGCATTCGGGTTCGTCCGCGGCTTCGTCGCGACCCACGCCTCGAACGCGGGCACGAACTCGTCTCGGAACCGCCTGCGATAGAACGAGGCGAGGGCTCCCTGGTCGCGCACGTAGGCGTCGATCCACTGCGTGAAGAGCGCGACGTCGACCTGCGCCTGGCGGTTGGCGACGGCGGCCTCGCGCGTCGACTCGACCCGTGCGGCGATCGAGGCGCTCTGCGCCTCTGCCTGCTTGCCGCGCCAGACCGCCGACTGGTACGTGGCCCAGGCCGTCGCGATCGCGGCCAGCGCCAAGAGGAGTGTCGCCGCCAGCTCGAGCAGATGGTCCCTCGTCGTCTCGTCGGTCACGTCGTCGCGGTCTCGTCCCGAACGCCGCCTTGCAGCTCGAGGCGCCAGCCTCGGAGCAGGCCGTGGACCGACGCAGCGCCGACGATCGGCTCGGCCGGGAGCGGGAACGACGCGGGGTAGAGGATAAACGGCCGGGTCTGCGGCCCGCCGAGCCCGCCGTGGAACGAGATGAGCTCCTCGAAGGCGCAGCCCTCGTCGAGCGTCGGGTCGTAGAAGCTGCCGACCATGATGTCCGCGACATCCGCGAAGCCGTCCGTCCGGCGGAGGTGATCGGCCGCGGTGGGGGAGAACGCGGCGAGCGGATCGTCGCCCTCGACGCGGTCGTCCGCGAGGTAGCGCGCGCCGCCGCCCCCGAGAGCGACAGGCCCGTCCTTCTCAGAGCGAACGAGCAGCCATCCGACGTGCGGGTGCTCGCGGAGCGCAGGGATGAGCGCAGGGTGGCGCTCATCGATCTCCTCGAGCGTCAGGCGCCGCGGCTCGTCCATGAGGTAGATCAGGCCCAGGTTCCCCGAGCCGAGGACGACGACCTGCCGGTCCGACACGTCGTTCTTCGGGCGCTTCTTGGACGTGTCCCCGCCGGTCGCCTCGCCCACGGCGAGCCCGACCATCGCGTTCTGCTCGTCGCCTCCGGCGAAGCCGGTGACCGAGCCGCTCGCGAGCGAGCGTTCGACGAGCTCGTCGAGGCCGTAGCCGTTGCGCTGCTTGAACGTCAGGCCCTGTGTCTGGCCGTGATCCGAGAGTACGACGATCTCGTACGGGCGGGGCGAGTATCTGCGCGCGCGGTCGATGCGGCCGAACTGCTGGTCGAGCTTCCGCAGCGCCTCGAGCGTGTCTGCGCGTTCGAGGCCGGAGTGGTGCGCGACCTCGTCGTAGCTGGAGAAGGTCGCGTAGATCGCGGGCCTGCCCTTGAGCATGTCTGAGAGGACGCCGTAGACGATCAGGTCGCGGACGACGACGCACATTGCCGCTCGCATGAGCGGGTAGATACCCCCGCGATGCCCCCGTGGGCGAACGTCGCGGCGAATCGCCCGGAAGGCCGCGGTCCACTCGAGAAACACCTCCCAGAAGAAGAGGACGAGGACCCGCGTGACGTTGAAGCCGTTCGAGAAGAACGCGCGGTAGCCGGGGTTCGCGCCCTTCTCCACGTCCATCCGGCTGACGGTGAGGATGACGTGCTCGGCCTCGCCCGAGAGGAGATTGCCTCGGCTCGCGCCGCCGTCGGCGAGCAGGCCGACGCCCGTTGAATGACGGCGCTCGAGCTCGGCGCAGTCCGCGGGCGCGGAGCAGGCCATCGTCGTCGCTGTCTTCTTCTCCACCCAGCGGAACGCGGGGATGTTCTCGTTGGAGCCGAGGAGGATCCCCGCCTGGCTCGCCCCGGTCTGGGAGGACAGGTCCGGCTCCCACTCGGTCAGGCGATGGCTGTCGTCGGCGAGCCAGCGCGCCATGTTCGGCGCGTTGCCGTCGCGCATCGCCCGCTGGAGGACAGGCAGCGCGAGACCGTCGATCTCGAGGAAGACGATGCCGGGGACATCGGTCTCGACGCGCTCGCCCGAGCGCCGCGCGATGCGCTCGATGACTCGGAGCGTGTACGTGTCGTCGTCGTTCGTTCCGAAGAGGACGTCGAGCACGACGGTGACGGCGGAGGCGATGAGCGCGGTGAGAAGCGCCCACCCGAAGCTGTCGACCTCGATCGCGCTGTCCGTGAGCGCCGAAGCGGCGAGGAGCATGAGGGCGTCCAGGATCAGGACGATCAGGAAGCCGAGGACGAGCGTCAGCGGCAGCCTGATCGCGGCGACGAGCGGCAGGATCAGCGCGTTCAGGACCGCGATGACCAGCGAGACGACGACTGCGCCGAGGAACGTCTTGATCTCGACGTGCGGGACGATCCAGGCCGCGATGAAGAGCGCCGCGGCCGCGACGAGCCAGGACACGAGGAGCTTGAACGGCCTGATCTTCGGCCGGACGAGCCGCTGCTCGGCGTGTCATCGACAGCGGGACGTCATCGTGGTCTGGAAGCGCGGGCACCGGGTCTCCTCTCCGTCGGGAACGGCTCGCGAGCGAATACTGACGGGTTCGGCGCGCGCAGCGCGGATCGCAGCCACTTTCACCCGGGTGATGCCGGTCCCCGCCGCGAGTGCTATCGGGCCGGCTCGAGCTGCTCGAGCTTCGCACGCAGCTGCGCCGTGGTCTTCTCCTGCTGGTCGAGGAGCGCGCGGATCTCGGCGACGTCGGCGGAGGGCTCCTCCGCGGGCTTCGGCTTCCGTGGCGAGAGGAAGAGGTTGGCGAGGAAGCCCGAGAAGGTCGCGAAGAGTGCGACGCCGACCGTGAGCATGATCAGGCCCGAGAGCCTGCCGCCCGTGGTCACGGGGTACTGGTCGCCGTAGCCGACGGTCGTCGCGGTCACGTAGCCCCACCAGAGCGCGTCGCCGGCGGTCGTGATGTTCGCTCCGGGCGCGTGCTCCTCGAAGCGGAGCTCGAGCAGGCCGACGACCTCGAGCGATCGTCATGCCCACGAAGATGACGAGGTACAGGGCGCCCGAGGCGAGCTCTCGGCGCATCTCGCGGAGAACCCGCGGACCGCCGAGTCGTCTCACGATCCGCAGGGCACGCACGATCCGGAAGACGCGGAAGATGCGCAGCGTCGGAACGCAGCTGAGGAGGTCGAGGAACCCCCGCTGGTGGAAGAAGTACCCGGACTTCGACGGTGCCGTCTTCAGCCGATAGACGAAGTCGATGACGAAGACGATCGTGAGGGCTCCCTCGACGAACAAGACGAGGTACCACGACTGCGACTCGAACGGGTAGATGAGCAGCAGCGCCAGGTTGACGATCGAGAGGATCGCCATCGCGAGCATGAAGAACTCGTACACGGTGCTCTTGAGGTCGCCGCGATCGGGCGTGGGGGCGGTCTGGCTCACGTGCGCGAACTTCGCGCCTGCGGACGCGATGCCTGCTATGCCGGGAGAGCGCGGGCGACGATCTCCTCGACGACCGCCGACTTCGCGTCCGCGTAGTTCTGCACGTACTTCCACTCACGTGCGGCGAGCTCGCGCTTCGACGCGCTCGTACAGCTCGCGGTCGTCGTCGTGCGCGCGGAGCCAGTCGCGGAAGGACGTCATGCGCTCGACCTCGTCGCAGCCTTCGGAGAACGTGTGGACGTTCACGTTCGTGTCCGGCCCCTTGAAGAGCCGGTGTTCGTACCAGTCCGGCTCGCGGATACGCAGGACGTAGCCGGCGGCGTTCCAGCTCCGGCACGTACGCGCTCTCGTCGGAGGAGTCGGCGACTACCAGCACCATGTCGATGAGCGGCTTCGCGGCGAGACCCGGTACGGAGGTGGACCCGACGTGCTCGACGCGGAGCGCCTTCGGCCCCAGCGCCGCACGGATCCGATCGGCCTCGCGCTCGTAGAGCCGCGGCCACTGCGGGTCGTACTCCGCGAGATCGATCGTCGCGTTGTGTTCCACGAGGTCGCCGACGGTCGTCTCGCGGATCTGCTCGTCGGTCAGCGGCTCGGCCACTCGCGAGATCTTCCACGGCCTCCCGCATGGACGCAAGCGGCGAAGCTGAGATGCTCGCACCATGGGCGCGACGCGGCGATTTGGGGAGACGCTCGAGCTGTTCCGGCGTGTCGGCCGGAACGCCGACCTACGGCGCGTCATCCTCGCATGGGCGGCGTCGAACCTGGCCAGCCGGGCGTCGGCGATCGCGGTCGCCGTGTACGCGTACGAGGCAGGCGGGGCCGGTGCTGTCGGGATCATCGCGTTCGTCAGGCTCATGTCGACCGCGCTTCTTGCGCCCGTCCTCGGCGTCGTCGCGGACCGCCGGTCGCGCCGACGCGTGATGATCGAGGTGGAGCTCGTGCGCGGCGTGCTCTTCGTGCTCCTGGCGCTGCTCGTCGCGTCCGACGTTCCGGTCGCCGTCTATGCCCTCGCCGTGCTCGTCGCGATCGCCGAGCCGGTCTTCCGCTCTGCTCAGGCCGCCATCACGCCGTCTCTCGTCTCGACGCCCGAGGAGCTCACGGCCTCGAACGTGCTCGCGAGCGGGGTGGAGAGCGTGGGACTCTTCCTCGGGCCCGCGCTCGGGGCCGTGCTCCTCGCCGCGGCCGGTGTCGGAACCGTCTTCTGGGTGTCCGCCGGGCTGGTGTGCGTCTCGATCCTGCTCGTCGCCCGTATCGGCGTGGCGGGCGAGCCCTCGCCGGAGGAGCACGTCGGCCACCGCCGCTCGCTGCTGGCCGGCTGGCAGTGCATCCTCGGCGAGCCCGACCTGCGGCTCGTCATCGGGCTGTTCGGGTTCCAGGCGCTCGTCGCCGGCATGTTCAACGTGCTCGTGGTCGTGCTCGCGATCGAGGTGCTCGACCTCGGGACGGCGGGCGTGGGCTTCCTGGACGGGATGGTCGGCGTAGGCGCCTTGCTCGCGGTCGTCGTCGCGGCGGCTGCGACTGCACGCGGCGGGCTCGCCTCGACCTTCGCGGCGGGGCTCTTGCTCTGGGGTGTGCCGCTCGCCCTCGTCGCCGGGTTCCCGATGACGGCGATCGTCGTGCCGTTGCTGCTCCTCGTCGGCGTGGGGAACACGCTGGTCGACGTCGCCGGGATCACCCTCCTGCAGCGGTCGGCTCCGGATGCGGTGCTCGGGCGCGTGTTCGGCGCGTTCGAGTCCGTCATCATCGGGTCGATTGGCATCGGATCGCTGCTGGCGCCCGCGCTGAATGCCGCTCTCGGTACGCGCGGCGCGCTGCTCGTCGCCGGCGCGATCCTGCCGGTCGTCCTCCTTCCTTCGTGGCGCCGCCTGCTCGGTATCGACGCCCGCGGCCGGGTCGACGAGGCGGCCGTAGCGCTCCTCCGCGGGATTCCGATCTTCGAGCCGCTACCGCTCCCGGAGCTCGAGCGGCTCGCGCTTGCACTGGAGGACGCGCACGTCGAGAACGGTGCGACTGTCTTCGAGGAGGGCGACCTCGGCGACCGCTTCTACGTCATTCGCGTGGGGGAGGCGGAGGTCGTCATCGGCAGGCGAGCGCGTCCGCACGCTCCACGCCGGGCACTTCTTCGGGGAGATCGCGCTCGTCCGGGACGTGCCGCGAACCGCGTCGATCCGAGCGCTCACCGACCTCGAGCTCGCCACACTCGAACGAGACGTGTTCGTCGGGACCCTGTCCCGGCACGCCGCGAGCGCAGAGGCCGTCGGCAGCATCGTCGCGGCGCGGCTGCCGAGCCCGGTCATCAGCTGAGAGACGTGCTTCGCTAGCGGGACGAGGCGCGACGGAGTCCCGCGAGCATCTGGCCGCCGTCGAGCTGGCGCAGCGGGACGAGGTTCGTCAGCAGGAGCGCCGCGTTCAGCGCGAATCCGAACCCGAACAGGAGCGGCGCCGGCTCCGGAAGGGCGGTGCCGGCGAGGAAAGCGAGGGCAAGCACTGCCGTAGTGGCGAGCCCGCCCAGCGCCACCTTCCACAGCTGGTCGTGCTTCCCGTCAGGATCGGCGACGAAGGCGAGCCCGTACCAGTGCCAACGGAGCCCGACGACCTTCCAGCCGACCGCGCGCGCAGTCCAGGCGTGGCCGAACTCGTGCAGCAGGGCGGAGCACGCGACCACGCTCGTTGCCCAGATCAGGATCAGGCCCCCCATGACGTGCTCACCTCCGGCATCTCTCACACCCCCTCGTACCGGCGTACCCGCAGTGTGGCAGCTGTAGAACAGTGTGGCAGCTGGAGACAGCCAGCCGTCGGGCAAATGGCGGTAGCGTCGACGGCATGGCGCGATTCGTCGTCGACTGCGGCGTCGTGCTCCGGCTGGCAAGCGACGGGGTCGACGTCCCGTCCGAGCACGAGCTCCTCGCCCCGACGCTCCTGCGCTCGCAGACGCTCTCCGCTCTGCACGAGGCCGTGCACAGGGGCGAGCTCCAGGCGGACGTCGCGCGCGACCGCCTCAAGCGCGTCGGCGCGATGCAGATCCGCCTGCTCGGGGACGCCGTGCTCCGGCGTCGGGCCTGGGAGATCGCCGAGGAGCTGGGGTGGGCCGAGACCTACGACGCCGAGTACGTCGCGCTCACGCAGCTCCAGGCGGACGCGTTCGTCACCCTCGACGCCGAGTTGGCCGCGGCGGCGCTGAAGGGTGTTGCGTAGCCCGCATGAGCGACGATCGATGCTCTCCGGAGGGCCTGACTCTCGCTCATCGGACGGCGACGGGGTGTCACGCGCGACACTCGTCGGAGCGAAATCTCTGCGGCGCGGTTAATCGAGAGCTTCGCCCGGAGCTAGTCCTCGCCTTCCCAGTACTCGACCGTGGTTCCGGGCCTCGCGAACATGATGTCTTCGTCCTCGACGCCCTTGGCGAGAACCTTTCCGGTGTCGAGGTACTCGATGATCTCGCCGCGGATCATCGAGGAGAGCATGAGTACGCGAATAGGCGAGTCTGTTCGGTTGATGATCTGATGCGCACCGTCCTTGCCCCGCGGAAAGCAGACGACGTCACCCTCCTTCAACACCTGCTCACCTTCGGGCGTGCGCAGCGTCGGCTCGCCGCGGAGCACGATCACCCATTCCTCGTTCAGGTAGTGCGTGTGGTAGGGCCAGAGCCTGTTGCCAGGCTCGACCTCGGACATGGTCGCGCCGATTAGCTCACCGCCGATGCGTTGGCCGACAAGCGCGCCCTTGACGCGCCAGCCCTCGCGATCCCTCGTCCCGTCCCACTCGTCGCTGTTGAGGTTGAAAGTCTTCATTCGGTAACGGTAGCCGGCGTCTCGAGGGACATTCCCGCATTCGCACCACCAGCGACCTCCGGCTTGCAAATTCAGTGGAGTAGCGATCTCCGTGAGTCGTCGGGAGTCGGAAGGGGTTCGTAGAGCGCTTGGCCTTCGATCGTCCAGACCAACGGCGGTCGACGATGGTCAGCCTGATCATCTGATACGAATCCGATACAGCGATCCCGACCTTGTAAGCGCATCGGCATCGTCGTACCCTCGTGGGTAGAGGGGGCCGGGTGGCTAGGCCTGTCGCAATCAGCGCCGAGCCGTCGCGGCGCTGATTCGCCACCCGGCCTCGTCATGCCCCGCCTGGATCCAGAAGTCGGGCGCCGCGCTCCAGCAAGGAGCTATGCCCGGGCGTATCTGATGTGAGTCACCCCGGGCGCCTCGACCGACTCGACCTGCTCGAGCTTCACAGCTCCCACGTTTTCGAACAGCCGAGCGCCGCCTCCGAGCAGGATCGGGACGACCGAGACGACGATCTCGTCGAGCAGACCCGCTGCGAGGTATTGCTGCGCGACGGACGCCCCACCCCCGAGAGACACCCCCTTCTCTTCGGCTGCTGCCCGCGCCTGCTCGAGCGCCGACTCGATCCCGTCCGTGACGAAGTGGAACGTCGTTCCGCCCTGCATCTCCAGCGGCTCGCGCGGATGGCTAGTGAGAACGAAGACGGGATGGTGGTAGGGCGGATCGTCTCCCCACCAGCCCCTCCACGACTCGTCCCACGGTCCCGGGCCGCCGCCGAACATGTTCCGGCCCATGATGGTCGCGCCGGCGCCGCCGAGGATGTCCTCGGCGAACGGCGTGCTCGCGTTGACCTCGCCGCCTTCCTCGCCGTGGCTCTCGCGGAACGCCTTGAGCGGGACCAGCCAGTCGTGGAGCTCCTCACCGCCGACCCCGAGCGGATGCTCTGGCGACTGGTCCGGGCCGGCGACAAAGCCGTCGATCGACATCGTGATGTTCAGCTTCAGCTTGCTCATCGATCCTCCCTCTGGCGACATGCTCGTAGGACCGCCCAGCGCGTCAGAAGTTATCGGTCAAGCCGCTCGGGTCGGCTGGCTCACCATTGGAGAGACATTCCCGCTCGGGCACGCGACGGAGAAGTCGCTCACGGGACATACCCTCGTTATGTCTCCTCGAGTCGGTCGACCTCTGTCAGTGCATAGTCGACGAACTCGACCGTTGCCCTGTGCGGCTCCGTGAGGTCGGCGCGGTACTGCTCCAGAGCCTCGGTAATGAAGTCCGCCCAGTCAGGAAACTGGTCTGCCGCCCAGGTCACGGCGTTCTCTTTCGTCGTCAGCTCTCCGGTGGCAAGCCCGTACAGGCCCCGACAGACCGTTACGACGATGTATCCCTGATGAGCAGGCACATACGCGACCCAGGGCGCACGCACGTCGTCCTTCCAGGCTTCGAGCTGACGCTGTATCGCGCGCTTGAACGCTCCGGCCGTGACCTCGGGCCCGATCTCATGCGGCGGAGGTCCCACGATCGTCTCGCCGCTCGTCAACACGCTGTACCAGTTGAGTACCCAGTCCGCTCCCACGTCCTTGCGATTGAGTGGCTCGCCGGGGCTGATGACCGCGATCCGACCCGTCGGAATCTCGCCGAGCGTCTGGAGCACCGCATGACTGACGTAGCCCAGCTCGACACGCTCGCGCCAGTCGGGATGCTCCGCGACGAAGCCGGCGTGAAGTGCGTCGAGAGCTTCCAGCGCCTCGCCGTCTTCAACGTCCGCGTCGATCACGGCCAGCAGATCCAGGTCGCTCTTTCCGGGATAGAACCCGCCAGCCGCGAGCGATCCGAAGAGATAGAGACCACGCAGGTTGGCACTGAAGTGGCCGGTGAGGAGCGACGCGACTTGCGCCAATGCGACTCTCGGCTCGGTCACCTTGCCATCTTCCACGCTTAACCTTGCATTTGGGCAACCGATGCCTAGGACACGGGGGACTGCTCGTAGCTCGGATTAGGCGATGTGACGCCTGCGCCAGGTACGCACACCCGCCGTGGCCGAGAGAGCGACGACGAGGAAGCCACACACGAGGAAAAGCAGGAAGCCGAATACTTGACCGAAACCGTCCTGCTGGCCAGAGTCGCCGTTTCCTGTTGCGGTGAGCAAGGCAACATCGGTAACCGCGACCATGACGAAGAACCCGGCCCAGACCCAGAGCGAACCAATAACGCGCATGAACCGTGCCTCCCGTGTTTACCTGCATGCATGCAGCAAGACGCTGCTAGCGAGGAACGAGGGGCTAGGCGTCGCAGAGGCCGCTAACCGGGCTGCCTAGTGGGGCGATTCGCGCGACTCGATTCGCTGAGCACAGTGTGACGCAAGACGAGCTCACACGCCGGTGAACGTAGCGGCAGTGAATCAAACGACGCAACGGCCTAACTCAGCCCGCCCACCTGAAGCTCCCGCTCCTCGATCCGCAAGTTCACCGCCGCGTTTGCAACCACGCGCACGATGACCGCGAGACTCGCCGCGAGCAGCACCCGACGTCTCATCTCTGCGGACGCTAACGAACCGCGCGAAGGGGCTACAGCTGCTCTGTGACGACCGTCGTCAAGACGACCCAGAACTCGACACAGAGCGCCAGCAGCAGCAGGAGACCCCAGTTGTACGGTCGCGGATCACTCTCGCGGAGAGGTGCCATTTGGCGGCCGATGTTTACACGACCGCCAGACGGTGCGTCGCACTACTTCGTCACCCACGCGTACCAGCCGACGAGCACAAGGCACACGCTGCCGATCGCGATCAAGATCCAACCCATGACAGCGACCCCCTACGCGCTCCCCTTGACGCGGCTCATGGTAGCTCCCGGGTGAACCACGGTCAGTTCAGCCCGCCTGCCTCAAGCGCCGGCTCCTCGATGGACAGGGTGCGCGCGAGCTCGGGATCGTCATCGCGTACCAGTCGATGAAGCGCTCTGGGTCGTCGCGTGTCTGACGACCCGCATTGAGTCCTAAACGGGCTGGGTGCGAATCGTGCGGCGCATCGAGCGTCTCATCGGGCGGTTCAACCGCATGGTTTGGCTCCTCCGCAGCGGCGCAAGCGACCGGGAGTCCGATGGGCGTTCCGGTGGAGGTGGAGCGAACCGACGGCTCCGAGAAGGACGCCAGCAGCGGCGAGCGGACGTCGTCGGACTCGTAACCGGCGAGAGTCGTGGCGTCGCGGCGTTCGGGTAGCCGACCAGGCCGTAAACC
The DNA here is from genome assembly GCA_963776555.1 of uncultured Gaiellaceae bacterium. Classification (GTDB taxonomy): domain Bacteria; phylum Actinomycetota; class Thermoleophilia; order Gaiellales; family Gaiellaceae; genus GMQP-bins7. The sequence continues at coordinate 19,299 of CAVZNK010000032.1, forward strand.
GGCATGAATGCTTGAAGCGGACGACGGGATTCGAACCCGCGACACCTGGCTTGGGAAGCCAGTGCTCTACCAACTGAGCTACGTCCGCGAAGCGTGGATTCTAGCCGTCGTCCGGCGTTTCGGCCCTCCGCGTCATGCCCGATTCATGCCCGAAACGGCGTCCAGGCGCTCGAGGAGCGACTCGTGCGCGGTGTCGAGGAGTGCGCCGTAGTGCGCCTCGATCATCCCGACGCTCGTTCCCATGATCCGGGCGAGCTCGTACACGGTGAGCCGTGGAGAGCGCGTTCGAGGCGAACGTCGAGCGCAGGTCGTACAACCTCGCAGGCTTCGTCGATTCCCGACGGCTTCGACGGCCGGGTTCCACTCGCGCCGGCGGAAGTTGTGAAGGTCGAACGGGCCGCGCTTCGGCGACCGGCGAAGACGTAGGGCGAGTCGAGGCGGGCGACGAGCGAGTCGAGCGCAAGGAGAGCGCGTGGAGGTCAGCGGTACCTCGCGCCTCGATCGCTTCGTCTTCGTGCCGCGCACGGTGCAGGATGCGCCGGGTTCGGTCGATGTCCCGTCTCTCGACGTGCGCCCACTCCGAGGGACGTAGGCCGGTCGCGGCGGCGAAGGTGATGGCTGCCGCGCCGCGCGTATCGAACTCCTCGCAGAGCGCTTCCAGTTCCGAGGGCATGAAGACGCGAACGGAGCGGGGTGGAGGCGCAGGGTTCTTCCCCGAAAGCTTGGCTGGGTTCGCGGTCATGTAGCCGTAGCGGATGCCTGCCGCGCAGGTCTGGCGGAAGCCGACATCACCGAGTAGCGGAAGCGGTCGGGCAGAGACGCCGCGAAACCCGCGATCTCGTCCGTCATCGTCTCGAGGTCATCGAGCGGTGTATCTCCGAAGCTCCTCGAGCGGGCGCTTCATGCGCCAGCGCGAGCGTCGAGATGGTGGTGGGCTGCGCGATCTTGCCGTGACGCTCGAGGATAGGTGTCCAGGAGCTCGGTGAGCGTCAGGTCGCGCCGTGCGACCGGCGCGCCGCTCAGCTCGGGCTCGATGACGTCGCGGTAGTGGTTGAGCGCCTCCGTCTTCGACGCGAACGCCCCACCGGAGCGGACCTCCTCGCCGACGGTGTAGCGCAACTGCCAATGGCCGGACGGGAGCCTGCGGGCGCGTGGACGAGCTTCAGCGGGCATCGTCGCCTCCTCGATTGTGCGATGGCTGCACCCGTGATACTAGGCGACGGGTCGGGCAGGAGTTGGGCATGGGTGACACTCCTCCTCCGCGCTCCCGGCCCATCCTCCCGCGTAGCGCGTAGGAACGCTTCGATCTCGTCGGGATCCCAACGCAGCGCATTCGAGGAGATGCGATAGCCCCGAAGCTTCCCGGTGCGGTCCCACGCGAGCAGCGTCTCCGGCCGGACGTGGAGATAGTCGGCAGCCTCGCGCGTTGTGAGAAGGCGCTGGGTCACTCCTCGTCCTCGTCGCGGAACGTGGACGCCTCGATCGCGTCGAGGAACCGGAGGAGCTCGAGCGCCTCGAGGGGGAACTCGGCCGCGTACGAGGCCAGGAGGATCCGCACGGTGCGGACGAACGCCTCGGCGCCGAGATCGAGTGCGAGCAGTGCCTCGAGGCGCTCACGGGGTGCAGGTTTCTCCTCGAGCGCGGCGCGCAGGACGCCGGCCGCCATCATCGTGAGCGAGCCTGCGTACGCGGCACGCGCGACGGCCTCGCGCTCGACCTGGCGCAACTCGGCGTCTTGGGCGTGGCGCTCAAACTCGCTCTGCGCCTCGCGGCGCTTGCGCTCCAGGTACGCCTGCATGTCCGGACCGCAGTCCGAGAGGCTCTTGAACTGCGGGTCGTCGTCCGGTCCGTCGCCGCAAGCCTGCTGGTACGCGCGGCGGATCTGGTCGGGGTGCGGCCAGTTGAGGGGCGGCTTGCGAGGCGGGTTCTCGCTCACGAAGTTCCTCCCGCGTAAGGGACGAATCCGGGCGAATCCGGCCAGATCATTGCGCCGTGTCCATGTAATCCGTCCGTTTTGACCGAGGGCACGGTCGACCAGAGCCAGTTTGTGAAGAAATGCACAAACCACTGTTTCTCGCGGCGAGGATCGAACGTTCTGGCAGGCGTCGGTCCGAAAGATTCGACCTCGCGGCAACGATCGCGGCGGCAGACCCTGCGCCGGCGGCCGGTTTCGGCCTCGGTGTCGACAACACCCTGATCACCAACGGTATGCCGGGTGTCACGTCCCAGCCCTCCGAGATCGGCTACTACGCCAACGCGGCGATCTGCGGTGCAGGAACGGTCCTGGCCGACAAGTGCGCCGACCAGCTCGGCGTCAAGCTCAACAAGTCGCTGTTTGGCGGAAGCTTCGCCGTGTCGTTCTTCGACGGCCAGGAGCAGACAGGTGAGACTCTGAAGGTTGAGCTCCTCCGGAACGGCGTTTGCAGCACACCCGCACCTATGGCCCTGCTACTAACGGCAGCTACGACGGCACGAATCCGGGCCTGGCCTCATTCGACCTGCCCCACGTCTACTGGGACGAGATCAGGTTCATCGGCGACAACGCAAACGTTGCCGACGCCACGGACTTCCTGGTGGAGTCCATCTCCGGCCTCCCTGACAGGCCCGAGCTCGGCGGCGACACCGCCACGGGTTCCGGCACCAAAATCCCGGTCAAGGGCGGCAACTGGTTCATGTACAACAACTACACCGCCGCCACGAGTGCCGAGTCCCGCCTGCTACGCCGTTCAGGCCGGAAACCCCAAGGTCGGCGCAACATCGTCGGCCAGTACTGCATCGTGAAGAACCCCGACGGGAGCTACACGGCGAACTACACGATCAATCCCACCATCACCATCGGTGGCTTCGTGTACGACATCGTGGTCCTGGACACGCATCTCTCAATCAAGGACAGCGCCAGCAGCTTCACGGGAAGCCCTGGCACGGACGACAACGCGGACTTCAACGTGTCGTTCACTGATCCGGACGGCGTGTTCAAAGTCTTCGCTCACTTCTCGCTCGACTACGTCTAGATGATGACCGGCTGAGACCGGTCCGAACAGTCAACGAGCGGCGTCCCGGCTCCGGCCGGGACGCCGTCTCTCTTTCGTGATCGCGAAGCGGCCCCTCAGGGGGGCCGCTTTCGCTTTCCGAGAGTCGGTATCACAGGGAGCTCGATCCGCGCGGCCCACCACCTCTCTTAGGACGCGCGTGAACTAGGCGATGGAGTCGTCGCTCGTCAGCGACCGATCTGATCAGACCGGAGGCTCGAAACGCTGAGGAGGGAGGGCCGGACGCGGCCGTTCGATCCGCTCGTGGAAAAGGGTGTGGCACCTCTCGCAGAGCGTCGTCAGGTGATCGAGAAGCTCTTCGCCGCGCGTTGCGTACGTCCGGTGATGGGCGTTGAGCGTCGCGCTGTCGTCATTGCAGAGGAGACACCGGTAACCGTCGCGGCGCTTTACGGCATCGGAGAGAAATCGCCAGTGAGGGGTCCGGAGGTACTCGGCATACGACATCGCTGCGTACTCCGCGAGCATCTTCTGCCACCCCTCTTCCAGTGCTTCGAGGCAGCCGTTCTCCCAATCGACGTATAGATCGTCTATCGCCCAGTAGTAAGCCGCGTCCTCATCGATTAGCGCGTACTGCTGATACGTCGAGGTCAGCATCACGTCGCCGAACGTCATGTCCATCTCGAAGAGGGCTTGCTCGTAGCTCGCGAGCATCGGTCTACGTTACCTCGCAAGCCCCTTCGGTAGGCGAGGACTTGGGGTGTGGGGCGCGTGTCCACAGGGACGGTGTACGACCCGTACCGGGGGGTCGAGACGCGACGATAGGAGGCCGTGCAGAACGGCACACGGAGTAGCCCTATCGTCTGAGACATGAGTCGCAGGGTCGGCCTGGCGCTGCTCGTCCTCTTCGCCGTGATGGGCGGACTTCTCCTGGGGACGCTACTGCCGCGCCAGTCGGACTCGTCCGGAGGGCCGACGCCGGTACTAGTCGCGACGCAGACGATCGCTGCGTCATCGCCGGCTACTGGCAGGAAGGAGGTTCTCACGGCCGCCGATGTCCGAGAGGCGTTCGCGCATCAAGGACTAAGCCTTGAAGACGTGCATATTCTGCGGGGAGTACCGTCCCTGCGATACCCGGTCGGCTCGGACGGTGCGCAACGAATCGTATGCATGGTCCTTCCTGGTCCAGCCAGCGCGCGCGTCTACGTGAAAAAGGCCAGAGGAGCCGTGAACATCTCGCAGGCGCTCGCCGCGAAGAACGCGGCAGTGCTGGTCCTTCCTGCGGCAACAACCGCTGACCTTCGCAAGACGCTGAGCGCGGTTGCTGAGCTCAGGCGTGGATGATTTGTGAAGCCGCGGTCTGGTCAGCGGCCGTGGCCGTCTTCGCAGTAGTTCTAGGCGATCGACTCGTCGCTTGTCAGCGGCGTCGGCGCAATCGCCACCTCGAGCAGCGCCGCCAGCGGTCCCGGCTCCGCCTCGACTCGAGCGGTGACGAGCGCCTCGCGCCCGTCGGGGGGGCGGCTGGCGCGGCGGGGGTGTAGGTTCGCGACGTGTACCTCGGCTTGATCGCGTTCGTCGCGTTCGCGTTCCCCCTCGCTCTCATCCTTCTAGCGGCGCTTCTGATCTACGTCGGCTGCAGGCGGCGGGCGGCTGGTCAGCGACACCACGAGTAACACTCCGTCGCGTTCGAGCTCATTCGGCGGTAGGTAGGGCACTAAGGGGGCGGGCGTGCTAACGAGTGCGTTCCCGTCCCGTACAGGAGGAAGGCCCGCGCGAACGGGCCTTCCCTTCGGTTGAGTCACGACCCTAGTTATTGCGGACTGCTGACGTTGCAGAAGCAGTATTCGATCGACGTCCCCATTGGCGGCAAAGTGCAGGTGGTCGACCATGTGGTTGTGGCCGCCCACGAAGGGTCGATAGATCCCCGTCGCCTCAATGACGTCGAGCTCGAAGGTTCCGTCGCAGGATAACTCCCGCCCGCTCCGTCGGTCATTGAAGACGGAAGTCGTTGTCCGTGAAGTGCATCGAAAACGAGCCTCCCGGGAGGTGGTAGGCACACAGGTCCCCGTCGAACTGCCCGTAGAAGTCGCCTATCGCTTTGTTCACGTTCGTGTTGCCCGGAGTGCCGCTGACCGGGTAGATCTTCGTTGTTCGAGTACGAGCCATCACTCAGGTCAACCGTGGACAGGCCGAGGTTAGGCCCATGAACGACGGGCTGATACAGCCCCTTCAGCAGGACGACGAAGGGATCGGCAGGCGCAGCCGTCCCTTGCGCCCGCACCCGCCCCGGAAAGAGCAGCGGGGACGCAGCAACGAGTGCCGCGCCGATCGCCGTTTTTCGGTTGACCACGGTCTTGCTGTCCATCTGCCCCCTCCTTCGCCTGATTCCCAGCTCCGATTGGAGCAGAGCCACTGCTGCCAGCGAGGAAAGAGGGCTTGGCGTCGCAAAGGCCACTACACCGGCGGCTGGCTGCCTCAGGAGGGCGTATGGGCGCGACTCGACCCGCTGAACGGCCGACGCTACGCCCTGGTACCAGATGTGTCAATGACTGCCGCGGCGCTCATGCCCGACTCATGCCCGAAACGCCTGAGAACGGCCTCACCCACCTAAGCGGAGAATCGGGCCGCGATCGGCCACAAACGGCGTAGCCATGCGGTATCGCTCGGTATGCCTCCGAACGGCTCCGGTTGTCCGGCATGGCTTGGGAAGCCAGTGCTCTACCAACTGAGCTACGTCCGCGAAGCCTGGATTCTACTGGCCTTCTGGTTACCGGCCTTCGGCGTTGACGTCACATCTGGGTAAGTAAATCGCGAAGAGGGCGGGCCGCGTCGGTTGTCGATGCAGAGACAGCCCGAACGCGGGAGACTGCACGTATGTGTTGTTTCGTCGGCGGTGTCGCGCTCCTGGGCCCGCGGTTGGTTCTCGCGTTCTGGTGGATCTTCGGCAACAAGGTCGACGCCGCTTTCGATTCGTGGTTCGTGCCCCTGCTTGGGCTGATCTTCCTACCGTGGACGACGCTCGCCTACGTGATCGCGTGGCAGCCTGGTGGCCTCAACGGAAACTGGGACGTGCTCCTGATCGTGCTCGGCATTGGGCTCGACATCCTCACCTACATGCATCGCTTCGCCGCGAAGGCCGTGCGTCCAGCGCCGCGCTACTAGCCATTGATACCGTCGGGGTCGCAGCCCCGATGGGTGAGGCCTCCTTCTGGGGCATCGTCGCCCGGCTCGGCGCTTGTCGTGGGCGGAGTCATCGCTCTCCGGCTCTCGAGCAGCCCACGGCTACTAGGGTTGATCGCGGCCGGCCTTCGGCTCCGGCATCTTGATCAGCGCCGTTGCCTACGAGCTCGTGGATGAGGCGTTCACGACTTCGGCCGGGGACGGCGGAGTCGCCCTCGGACTCCTCGCAGGCGCGGCGGTCTTCTTCGCCTGCGAGGTGATGATCGATCTGTGTCGTTCGCGACGTGGACGCTATGCGCCGCCACTCCTGCACCGTCTGAATGCCGTAGAGGCGGGTCTTACGCCAACGCCTTCTGCTTGAGCGCGTCGAACTCCGCCTGCGTGATAGCACCGCTGTCGAGCAACTGCTTGGCCTTGTCGATCTCGGCCGCCGCGCCGCCACTTCCTGCGACCGACTGGATGTACGCGTCCGTGGCCTGCTGGTGCGCTTGCGCCTGCTGCATGTTCCGCTCGGCCATGCCCTTGTTCTCGGCGATCAGGTAGATGAAGACGCCCAGGAACGGTACGGCGATAACGAAGATGAGCCAGAGCACCTTGACTCCACCGCCGATGTCCTGCCGGCGGAAGACGTCTCCGAAGACCCTGAACAGCAACATGAACCAGGCCACCCAGACGAAGAAGATGAGCATCGACCAGAAGACGTCGAGAAACGGATAGTCGGCCGCGATCAAGAGAGCTCCTTGGTTAGTGTTCGGGGGTCGGCGTACCCCGAGCGGTCCCGGGCGTCACTCGAGGCGGACACTACAGTTGCGGCAGCCGGTTGCGCCGGCCATCCAAGAGGCTCGCGTGACCCCGCTACGCACCAGAAGCCGCCGCGCACGACGCTTGCGTGCGCGGCGGCCCTGATCCAGGAGATCCCTGTCTATTCGAACGGTCTCTCCGCCTGGCTCTCGCTCCAGCGCGCGGTCAGCGCGTAGAGCACGATGATGCTCAGGGCTATCCCCGTCAATGACGACCCGAGCCAGTGGGCACGTAGTAGTCGTCCTCGAACAGCGCGATCAAGCCCTGGAAGAAGTCGATCCCACCGACGATCAGCATCACGAGGCCGGCGAAGCCGATCCACCCTGCCATGCTCTTAGAGTTCATCCTACCTTCGCTGCCACCTACCTCCCTCTCCGAACGTCATTAGCTGTCTGGGGGAATCTCACGTTGACCGTCGCGGCTGTACGGCCCACGGCGTCGCTGGAAGACGCCGTGCTATCCAGGTCGCGCACAGGGTTGCTGCGTCGGCCGGTTGGTGTGTGTACTCCTCACCGACTGCGGTCACCGCGAAGCCCGCGTCGCGAAGGGAAGTACGGACGTCCGTGTCCGTGTGAAAGTACTGGCGGTGCCGCTCGCAGAAGGGGTCACCAGCACGGGGCCGCGTGAGCACGATCTTGGTGTCGCACGTGCGAGCGCTCGGGTCGACCACACTGCTGATCACGAAGTCGTTCTCCGCCGCTCGACCCGCGACGACGCCGCGGGAGATCGTGAAGTCCATCATCGCATCGGTGTGGAGGTCGAACACGAGCCACCCCGCGGGCCGAACCCGGTCGGCCACGGCGGCAATCGTCAGATCCAACTCGTCCGGGGTGAGGTAGGTGAAGCCGTCGATCGTGCAGACGGCCGCGTCGAAGACACCCTCGAGCGTGAGGTCGGGCAACGTCATTCGACTCAACGTCGCCTCGGGGCCTAGCCGCTTGCGAGCCACGGCGAGCATCGCCTCGGAGGCGTCGACACCGACGACCCGGTAGCCCCGCCCGATCAACTCACTCGCGAGGAGACCGGATCCGCAGCAGAGATCGAGGACGGACCGAACGCCCTCAGCGTCGGCGGTCCAGAGCTCGTGCGAAAAACGAAGCCAAACGGCCGTGGCAGGGGTCGACCACGATCTCGTCGTAGACCCCTGCCAGCCGGGAGTACGCCTCGACCTGTCTCACAGGTCAGCGGTTGCGGTGCGTCAGATTCCGAGGATCTTGGCCTTCGCGGCCGCGAACTCCTCGTCGGTGAGCACGCCCTGGGCGTGAAGCTGCGCGAGGTTCTGGAGCTGTGCGGTCGCGTCCTCTTCCGGCGCGGCCGGCGGTGGCTGCTGGTACTGCGCCTGCTGCTGCGCGTACTGCTGCTGGTCCTGCTCGTCATACCGCGCGGCCTGACGACGCTGCACGCGCCCGGAAACGGCGGTGGCGGTTCCCGCGACGACCGCGGTGCGGGCTGCCATGCGTACTAGTCCCATCTCGTTACCTCTCGATCTCGAAGGGCGGGGTTAGCTTGCCTCGAACGCTTCCACGACGTCGACCGGGATCCGGATCGAGTCGATCAGCACGGCGTCCGCATCCCGCAGCGCGTCGACAACTTTCCCGACCCAGAGGTTCTCGTAGGCGATCAGGAGAGCCGCGCTGTTCGACGGAAGGTCGTCGCTGACCTCGTCGGCGTCCTCGGGTCCCAACGCACCCGGCTGCGTGACGTCGATCGAGAGGAAGGCCGCGCCGTCCTCGCCGATGTCCGCCGCCTCGAGGGTCGTTACGACGCCAGCTTCATCCTTCATCACGAACAGGAGGTCGAGCACTCGGATCGTGCCATTCTCAGCGAGCTCCATGATCGCCGGCGCGATCTTCCCACTGAACTTGTTGCCCGGAAACCCGATGATGTATACGTCGACGGGGCCTACTGCCATGATCTCTCCTTGGTCGGGGGTCGGCGCTCCAGCTGAGGGGCGCCGTAAAGGTTCACCTCGGCCGCGAACAAGCCGTCTCTCGTTGCGCGGCGCCAGTATACGCCGCAGTTCGCGCGGTCGGCATGAACTGGTCGCCTGCCTACCGCTGCCTCCGTCGGACGTGCTTGGGAAGCTAGTGCTCTACCAACCGAGCTACGTCCGCGCGCCGGGGATTCCTACGCTGGCGCGACGCGCTCCCGTCGGCGCAGGCGGCAGTTCGGAGTCGACTCGGCGCTCTCCGAGAGCGGCCGCGATGCGTGCTCGCAGGTCTCTCGCGAGCGACTCGTAGACCTCTTCGGTCGGGAGCGTGGTCGAGACGGAGTTCGTCGCGTCGAGCTGCGCGCGCAGCTCGCGCAGCGCTGCTCTGAGTCGCTCGATCTCCTCGTCGAGCTCCTCGTAGGTATTGACCCGATGCAGCAGAAGCGGCGCGTCCTGGGGGTTAGGCGCATAGGGATCGACCACCACGGTTGAGCGCGGCAACGGACCAACGAGCCTGAACCTGAGCCCCTGTCCGTCCTGGTGCCACGGCCGCGAGGTCGCGTGCGCACGGAGCTCCCGATCCCGTGCCAAGGTCTTGTCGACGCTCACGTCGCCTCCTCGAGTCGAACGGCTCCCCGAGCTTGCCATACGCGCCGAGCCGGGGCGCCACGCCTTGACATCGTCCTCATGAACGATCCCTAGAGTGGCGACGTGCTCAGGCTCCTGGGGCTCGGGGTTCTCGCCTTCGTCGTCTGTACGTTTGGCGCAGCGGCGGCTCCGGCCGCCAAGAACGCGGATGCATCGGTCTTCGCGGGGCTCGGCACGTGGGTCGACATCTACGACGCCCCGGTCTACTCGGCCCCGGAGCGCACGGCACAACGCATCGCCGCGCGAGACGTCAGGACGGTGTGGGTGGAGACCGCGAACGACGGCGCTGCGGCCGACGTGGTGAACCCGACGCAGCTCGGACGGCTCGTGGACGCGCTACACGCCAGAGGCGTCCGCGTCGTCGCCTGGTACCTCCCCGGCCACGTCAAGCCGGCGCTCGACCTCAGGCGCTCGCTCGCGATGCTCGCGTTCCGATCGCCCGAGGGTGACTCGTTCGACGGGATCGCACTCGACATCGAGTCGACGAAGGTCCGCAACGTCGCGCTGCGCTCGAGTCGCGCGGTCGCCCTCGACGCGCCAGCTCCGGCAGGCGGCCGGCGAGACGCCGCTTGCCGTCATCCCGTTCAACCCGCGGGGGCTCGAGCGGCGTCCCGCCACGTGGCCGCGCTTCCCCTGGACGCAGCTGGCCGCGTCGACTGATGCCTTCGTGCCGATGGTCTACACGGGCGGCGCGATGAAGGGCTTCGACGCCACGTACGGATACGTCACACGCGCGCTGCGCCTGCTGCGCGCGCAGACCGGCGACCCGGACGTCCAGATCCACGTCGCGGGAGGCGTGGCCGACCGGCTCGGCCCGGACGAGCTCGCCGGCTTCGTCGCCGCGGTGGGCGACGACGGAGGCACGATCGGCGTCAGCCTCTACGACTGGATGACGACGCCGCCGCGCGCGTGGAAGGCGCTCGCGGCGCTCAGCGGGTAGCCCAGGCCGCGCGGAGCCGCTCCCGGGTCTCGAGCAGGTGCTCGGGGATCACCTTCACGTCGGCGAGCACCGGCATGAAGTTCGTGTCGCCCGACCAGCGCGGGACGACGTGCAGGTGCACGTGGTCTGCGATGCCGGCTCCGGCGACGTGGCCGAGATTCCAGCCCAGGTTGAAGCCGTCGGGCCCGTACACCGCCTTCAGGGTGTCGACGGCGCCGACGGTGTGGTGGTGGATCTCGAGCGCCTCCTCGTCGGCGAGCTCGCCGAGCTCACCGAGGTGACGGCGCGGGGCGACCATCAGATGGCCGGACGAGTACGGGTACTTGTTGAGCAGGACGATCGCGTCGTCGCCTCGGTGCACGAGCAGTGATTCGGCGGGGTCGATCGTGCCTGCTGCCTCGTCGCAGAAGACGCAGCCCGGCTGCTCCCCGGCCTGCTGGATGTACTCGAGCCGCCAGGGCGCCCACAGCGGTTGCGTCATGGGCCGTTTCTACCACCCCTTGCACGGAGGCTCGCAGCCCTCGTAGCACTCGGGTCGTGGCGAAGTACGGCTTCAAGCTCGCAGGTGTCGCGATCGCGATCCTCCTGCTCGGCGTCCTGGCGATCCTGATCTTCGACGCGATCTGGTTCCGCATCGGCATCGGCGCGGCACTCGTCCTCGTGTTCGGCGGGATCCTCCTCCTCGCGTGGAACACGGACCGCAAGGACAAGGCGAAGCGCGCCGGGCTCGACGAGCTGCCGCGAGTCTGATCTCACAGCGCGCGCTCGCCTCGTCGAGCGGGTCGTAACTCGGACGAGGGATGTCGGGGTCGGGAACCCGGACCTTCGGCGCGGCGACTCTGGACCTCAAGCGGGCGCGGCAGGGAGCCGATGACGCTCAACTGTGACCCTGAAGTCGTAGACCCAGAGGGAGGCGGCAGTGACTGCGGCCCAGTTCGAATTGATCGACGAGACAGAGGCAGAGGCGATCCTCCGGTGGCGCTTCGAAGAGCTCGTGCGCTCCGGATACGACATCGGGTCCGCGCTCGTCCTCGCCTCACACGTGGAGATCGACCTTCACAACGCGTCCGCACTCACGCAGCGTGGCTGTCCGCCCGAGACGGCACTCAGAATTCTCCTCTGACGGCGGCGGACCTGGGCCGGGACCCCGATGCGGCGGGGGACCCGGCCTACTCGTAGGGGCCGACGGACGGCTTGTGTCCGACCGATCATGGAGTGCGCGCCGATCCCCTGGAGAGCCTCAGAGCCAGCGTCGCCAGCGGAAGAATCCGAGCGTTGCCGCAGCGATCAGGAGCATTGCTCCAGCGATCACCCAGAACGCCTCACCCGTGCCGAAGCCGGGAAAGTCGACGTTCATCCCGAAGATGCCGGTCGACGAGCGTGAGTGGCAGCAGCGTCACGCTGATCACCGTCAGCAGCCGAAGGACGTCGTTCTGGCGGTGGGCGAGCACCGACTCGTTCGTCGACTCGAGGCCGTCGACGACCTCCTTGTAGTTGTCCAGGAGGTCCCAGATCCGCTCGGCGGCGTCGACGATGTCGTCGAAGTAGTCCTCGAGATCCTCCGGGAGGAAGCCCTCGACGCGGCGCTCGAGCACCCGGAGCGTCGAGCGCTCGGGCTTGATGATCTTGCGGTACGAGATGATCTCCTGCTTCACGTTGGAGATGTCGCGGACGACCTCCTGCGAGCGCCCTTCGAACATCTCGTCCTCGATCCCGTCGAGCTTGTGGGCGATCTTGTCGAGGATCGGGAAGCAGTAGTCGAAGAGATCGTCGAGGATCTCGTACAGGACGCGCCCTGAGCCGCGAGCGAAGAGCTGCTCGCGGAAGAGATCGTCCTCCTCGCAGCGCGCGAACAGGCGCGTGACCGGGCGGAGCTCGTGGTTCGGGATGGTGACGACGTAGTCGTGCCCGACGAAGATGTCGAGCTCGGCCGCGTTGAGCCTCTGCACCTGGTTGTCGTAGAACGGGAAGTGAAGGACCGCGAAGAGGTAGCCCTCGTCCTCGTAGTCGTCGACCTTCGGTCGCTGGCGCTTCGAGACGATGTCCTCGACGTCGAGGGGGTGCCAACCGAAGCGCTCGGCAAGGTCCGGTCGACGTCTCGACGTCGGGCGAGACGACGTTGACCCAGGTCAGGCCGCTAGCGGTGAGCTCGTGGACGACCGGCGCCGGCGAAACGACCGGCAGGCCGCCACGGGCGCGCGAACGACGGATGCGAGGGAGGCTCGGCATGGGTACTCAGCGGGTCGTCCTTCGTCAGCGCCATGTTCTTCAGTGTAGCCCCGGAGCCTTCCTGCTCAAGCCAAGGCGGTACCGGACCGGCGGAATTCACGAGCCGTCGGCCCGGAGCGTGAGCACGGAAGCACCAACGGCGTGGGACGTACGTTCGGAGGAGTCGGCGCACCGTGGAACACTTGCCAGCCATGCGCGAGGGATTTCTCCTCGATCCGGAGATCGTGTACTTCAACCACGGAGGCTACGGAGCCTGCTCCGAAGCAGTCTTCGAGGAGTACCAACGCTGGCAGCTGGAGCTCGAGCGTGACCCGACCGACTTCTTCACCCGCTGGTACGAGGACGCACTGTGGGAGGCGCGAGCCTCGCTCGCGTCGTTCTTGGGAGCGACCGCGAACGACCTCGTGTTCACGCCGAACGCGACCTCCGCGCTGAACGCGGTGATCCGCTCGCTGCGCATCAGGCCCGAGGAGGAGATCCTCACGACGAAGCACGAGTACGGGGCGATCCTGCGGACCCTGAGCTTCATCCGCGCAAACGTCGTGCAGGTGGAGCCCGACGAGCTCGTCGAGAACATCTCCATTCGCACGCGCGCCGTGGTCGTCTCGCACGTCGCCTCGCCGACCGCGCTCGTGCTGCCCGTGGAGCAGGTCTGCGCCGCCGCGCGCACCGCAGGCGTCCTTTCCATCGTGGACGGTGCCCACGTCCCGGGTCACGTCCCGGTGAACCTCTCGTCCCTCGGCGCCGACGTGTACGCAGGCAACTGCCACAAGTGGCTGTGCGCACCGAAGGGCTCGGGGTTCCTGTGGGCACGGCCCGAGCACCAGGAATGGATCGAGCCGCTCGTCGTGAGCTGGGGCTATCACGACGCGGCCGGGTTCGGAGAGCGACATGGCTGGCAGGGGACGCGCGACCCGTCCGCGTACCTCGCCGTGCCGAAGGCGATCGAGGTGCACGGCACGTTCGACCTCGACGCGGCCCGCGCGCTCGCCGACGAGGCGGAGACCCGGCTTGCGACGTACGGGTTGCGGCCGCTGCGGGGAGCGCGCTCGCCGCTCATGCGCGCGCTCACCGTGCGCTCCGGCGATCCCGTGGGGCTGCAGCGCCGCCTCTACGAGGAGCACCGGGTCGAGGTCCCGGTCTACGAGTGGGAGGACACCACGCTCATGCGCGTCTCGATCGGTCCGTACACCGACGAGTCCGACCTCGAGCGGCTCGCTGTGGCCGTGAGAGACACTTTGTCGTCGTGATCCAGGCCACGATCCACAAGCTGCTCGACGGGCACGACCTCGGCCGCGCCGAAGCGCGCGAGGTGATGGGCGAGATCATGCGCGGGGAGGCGACACCGACGCAGATCAGCGGATTTCTCGTCGCGCTGCGGGCGAAGGGGGAGACCGCCGACGAGATCGCCGGCTGTGCGGAGGCCATGCGCGAGCTCGTCCTGGAGGTGCAGCCGTCGCGAGGCGATCTCGTCGACGTCGTGGGAACGGGTGGAGACGGTGCGCGCACCTTCAACATCTCCACGACCGCCGCGATCGTCGCGGCCTCCGCGGGTGCGGCAGTCGCGAAGCACGGAAACCGTGCGGTGAGCTCGGTCTCCGGCTCGGCCGACGTCCTCGAGGCGCTCGGCTTCGTGCTCGAGCAGCCGCCGGCGCGCATCGCCGAGTCGATCGACACGCTCGGGTTCGGCTTCATGTTCGCGCCGCTCCACCACCCGGCGATGCGACACGCGGCGCCCGTCCGTCGCGAGCTCGGAACGCGGACGATCTTCAACGTGCTGGGGCCGCTGACGAACCCCGCCGGCGCGCGTGCCGGCGTCTTCGGCGTCTACTCGGGGGACGTCGCGCGTACGGTGGCCGACGCCCTCGCGGTGCTCGACTCGCACCGGGCATTCGTCGTGCACGGGTACGACGGCGTCGACGAGCTCTCGCCGGCCGGGCCGAACCTCGTGTTCGAGGTGCACGACGGCGATGTCCGCGAGCGCGTGGTCGACCCGCAGGAGCTCGGGATCGCGCCGTGCGACTCGGCAGAGCTCGAGGGCGGCTCGCCGGAAGAGAACGCGCGGACGGCGCGCGACGTGCTCTCCGGCGCGCGCGGCGCGAAGAGGGATGCGGTGGTGCTGAACGCAGCGGGTGCGATTGCCGCTGCGGGGCACGCCGCCGACCTCCGCGAGGGGCTCGAGGTCGCTGCCGAGACGATCGACAGCGGCGCCGCAGCGACACGTCTCGAGGAGCTCGTCGCGTTCTCGCGACAATCCCCGTGATGGGCCGCTTCGCAGACGCGCTCTCGCAGCCGGGCCTCACCGCGATCGCGGAGATCAAGCGGCGCTCGCCGTCGGCCGGCGACCTGCGTCCGGACGCCGATCCCGCCGAGCTCGCCGCCGCGTACGACCGGGCAGGAGCGGCGGCGGCGTCGATCCTCGTCGATGAACGCTTCGGCGGCACCTGGGACGATCTGCGCGCGGCACGTGCATCCGCGGCGCTGCCGCTCCTCGCGAAGGGCTTCTTCTCGACGGAGGAGGACCTGCGCACGGCCAAAGAGGCGGGCGCAGACGCGGCGCTCCTGCTCCTGCGCGACCTCGACGACGCCCAGGCGCGTGATCTGCTCCAGATTTCGGCTCGCCTCGGGCTCGAGACGCTCGTCGAAGCCCACGACGCGCATGAGCTCGAGCGGGCGATCGCGCTCGACGCACGGGTCGTCGGGATCAACGCGCGCGACCTCTCCACCTTCCGCATCGACCGGGAGGAGCAGTTGCGGCTCGTCGCCCGGGCTCCACGCGACCGCGTCGTGGTCGCGGAGAGCGGCATCGAGTCCCGCGCGCATGGCGCCGCCGCGGAGCTCGCGGGCGCCGACGCGATTCTCGTCGGCTCGACGCTCATGCGCGCGTCGGACCCTGCCGCGAAGCTCGCGGAGCTCCTCTCCCGACCGCTCGTCAAGGTGTGCGGGCTCACGCGCGAGGAGGACGTCGCGGTCGCGGCGGAAGCCGGCGCGGACATGGCCGGCTTCGTCCTCGCGGAGGCGAGCCCTCGGAGGGCGCCACGCGTGCTCGACGTCCCGGACACGATGCTCTCGGTCGCCGTCGTCGTCGGCGAGCCCGACGGCGAGGCCGACCTCGTGCAGCTGTACGCACACGAGGAGGGGAAGGTGCGCGGCCGCGACGGGGTGCTCCTGCGCGAGGGCGAGGAGGTCGCCCGGGTCGTCGACCTGCCGTGGCAGGAGGAGGACGCATCCCTCTTCGAGCGCGCGCGAGCGATCGAGGGCCGCGTGATGCTCGCCGGTGGGCTCGGCGCCGACAACGTCCGCGACGCGATCGAGGCCGTCCGGCCGTGGGCGGTGGATGCGAGCTCGAGCCTCGAGACCTCGCCCGGGGTCAAGGATCACGCGCGCGTGCGCGCCTACGTCGCGGCGGCGCGCGGGTGACGCAGATGACCTACGGCGAGTACGGCGGCCGCTACGTCCCCGAGACGCTGGTGCCGGCGCTCGACGAGCTGGAGCGGGGCTGGGTCGAGGCGCTCGCCGATCCCTCCTTCCGCGAGGAGCTCGACCGCCTCGGGTCGAGGTACGTCGGGCGACCGTCGCCGCTGTACGAGACCCAGCGGTTCGCGCCGCCCGGTCGCCGCATCGTGCTGAAGCGCGAGGACCTGAACCACACGGGCGCGCACAAGATCAACAACGCGCTCGGCCAGATCCTGCTCGCGTCGCGGCTCGGCAAGCGGCGGATCGTCGCGGAGACGGGGGCGGGTCAGCACGGCGTCGCGACCGCGACCGTGTGTGCTCGGTTCGGGCTCGACTGCGTCGTATACATGGGCGCCGAGGACATGCGCCGCCAGCACCCGAACGTCGAGCGCATGCGGCTGCTCGGTGCAGAGGTGCGGGCGGTCGAGTTCGGTACGAGGACGCTCAAGGAGGCGACGAGCGAGGCGATTCGCGACTGGATCGCGAACGTCGAGACGACGTACTACCTCATCGGCTCCTGCGTCGGGCCGGCGCCGTACCCGAGCATAGTGCGAGAGTTGCAAGCGGTGATCGGACGCGAGGCGCGCGCCCAGATGCTCGAGTCGTACGACCGCCTCCCGGATGCCGTCGTCGCCTGCGTCGGCGGGGGCTCCAACGCGATCGGGCTCTTCGCGGGCTTCATCGAGGACGCCGACGTCAGGCTCGTCGGCGTCGAGGCCGCGGGTGCTGCGAGCCTCGGCTCCGGTCGACCCGCCGTCCTCCACGGCGCCAGGTCCTCGGTCCTCGCCGACGCAGACGGCCAGGTGCTCGACGCGCACTCCATCTCCGCCGGTCTCGACTATCCCGGCGTCGGGCCGGAGCACGCGGCCCTCCGCGACTCGGGTCGGGCCGAATACACGACCGCGACCGACGAGGAGGCGCTCGCGGCCTTCCATCGTCTCGCGGAGACGGAGGGCATCCTCCCGGCCCTCGAGCCCGCACATGCTCTCGCCCGCGCCGTCGACCTCGACGCCGAGCTCGTCCTGGTAGGGCTCTCCGGCCGCGGGGACAAGGATCTCGCCGAGGTTCTCCAGCACTGACGAAGGCTCTCGTCATCTACCTCATGGCCGGCCCGGACACGCCGGAGCTCGCGCGTGCGGCCGAGGCCGGGGGAGCCGACATCGTCGAGATCGGGTTCCCGTTCTCGGATCCTCTCGCCGACGGGCCTGTGATCCGGCGGGCAGCCGAGCAGGCCCTCGCGCAGGGGATGCGGACGGCCGAGTGCCTGCAGTGCCTGCGGGACGTCCGCAAGGCGGTCACGTTGCCGCTCGTCCCGATGACGTACTCCTCGCTGCTCGAGGCATACGGCTGGGAGCGGTTCGCAGACGACGCGCGCGCGGCCGGCGCGAGCTCGCTGATCGTCGCCGATCTTCCCGTGGACGTTCGGCCGGAGCTCCGCCGCGTCCAGCTCGTGGCCCCGACCTCGACCGACGAGCGGATCGCGCTCGCCGCCGGCTCGACCGACGGCTGGCTCTACCTCGTCACGGTGGCAGGGACGACGGGTGCGCGCAACGAGCTCTCACCGGCGCTCGGGCCGCTCGTCGAGCGCACGCGAGCGCTCGCGGACGTGCGGCTCTACGCCGGCTTCGGCATCTCCACGCCCGAGCAGGCTGCAGCCGCGGGCGAGCTCGCGGACGGAGTGGTCGTCGGCTCGGCGGCGCTCCTCGCGGCCGAGGAGGGGGCGGCGCAGCTCGAGCGCTTCGTCTCTCAGCTGCGCGCATCGCTCGCCTGAGCGATCAGCCAGTCCCGCGCTGCGTGCCACGCGTGGGTTCGCGCGTCGATGTGCTCGAAGTGCCCCGTGTTCGTGAGGACGCGCAGCTCGCACGGGTCACCGGCCTCGGTGGCCGCCGCCGCGTAGCTCGTCGCGATGCGCATCGAGACGGTGTCGTCGCGGTCTCCGTGCAGGACGAGCTGCGGGATGCCGAGCGGCACGAGCGCACGCGGCGAGGC
Source organism: uncultured Gaiellaceae bacterium (assembly GCA_963776555.1). GTDB lineage: Bacteria > Actinomycetota > Thermoleophilia > Gaiellales > Gaiellaceae > GMQP-bins7. The sequence goes on from CAVZNK010000032.1 coordinate 37,459, forward strand.
GAGCTCGTAGCGGTCGGGGTGCTGCTCCGGGTCGCCGAGCAGTGCCCGCGTCGGCTCGGCTGAGGGCACGAGGCCTGCAGCGAGCACGAGGTCGAGGACGCCGGCCTGTGACACGACGGCTTCCACGCGAACGCGCGGGCTCGCTCCGGGCGTCCCGGCCGGCAGCCTGGGCCGGGCGCCGATCCACATGGCGAGCTGGCCACCTGCCGAGTGCCCGACCGCGAGCACGCGTGTGAGGTCGAGCGGCGCGTCGAGCTCGACGAGCTGGTCGACTCCTGCGGCGACGTCCTCGAACGTCTCCGGCCAGCCCCCGCCGAGGCCGACGCGGCGGTACTCGAGATTCCACGCGGCCAGGCCGTGCGCGGCGAGATCGACGCACAGCCCGTCCATCAGCGTGCGGTCGTACTTCGCGCGCCAGTACCCACCGTGGACGACGATCGCCACAGCGAACGGCCCGGATCCGCGTGGGAGGAAGAGCTCTCCGACCTGGCTCGGGCCGGAAGCGTACGGGTGCGTCGAACGGACCATGCGCCGGCAGGTATCAAACCCGCCCGCTAGTCACCACTTTCGTCATCGCCTGCCCCTCCACGAACTAGGGGTCCCGAGTTCGAATCTCGGCGCCCCGACTGCTGGAGCCGCCTGCACGTGTGCGGTTTCCGGGTATTGGTACCTGGACATTGATCCGCCGCGAGTACCCGCACAGTCCCCGACGACGAATGAGCGCCTGGTGGCGACCGAGCCGCGCAGGCCATAGGCTCTCGGCGTGAGTAGCGAGGCGATGGAAGTCGTCAACCGCTGGCGAGCATCGAACTTCGAGCGTGGCGCGGTCGAGGACGTCCTCGCAGGAGACGTGGAGTGGGTTGTCCCGAGACGCGGCGGGGTGACCACGTTGCGCGGGATCGACGCAGTTCTCGGGTGGTACGAAAGTGGGGGGGCTGCCGACGAGGGGGTGCCGGAGGATCTCGGAGGTACGGAGAGTCTCGACTTCTCGGAAGAGCGGGGCGAGCTGAAGGATTTCGGGGAGGGCCGAGTCGGCTCGCTCAATCGATTGACTTATACGTCGAAGGAATCGGGCGAAGTCGCGCACGTGAAGACCGTCCGGCTCGTCTACACCGTGCGCGACGGCAAGATCGTTCGCTACGAGTTCGAGAACCTCACGAGTCCGAAGTCGCAGGCACTCCCGTCCACTGATGCGCGTACTCCGCGATTTCGCTTAGCTAAGCAAAACGCCTGGTGGCGAAGGACTCCATGCGCCCGGCAGGAATCGAACGCCCCCGCTAATAGGGTTTTCCGAGCGCCGAGGTACCTACCGGGGTACCCACCGCACGAGCGCGCGGGGTCAGGTGGGTGAAGAGCGGGGCTGTTGAGTTGCTCCTACTACTCCTCGTTGAGCTTTGGCCCCCGCACTGAGTAGAGACGGTCCCTCGGTGCGGGCTTTCACCGATGCGAGCGTGGCGGGGAGGCGCAAGGTTGATGGCAGGAAGGAGGTGTCAGATGACAACGTCGATGATTGACGCTCCGACCATCCCAACCACTCGCTTCGAGTATCTGGTCGTGCCGCTCAAGGAGGCGAAGCACGTCAAGAAGGAGGATGACGTTTTCGCACCCGAGCAGCTGAACGAGCTCGGAGACGAGGGCTGGGAGGCCGTTGGCCTGTCGCTGAAGTACGGCGATCTCATGGCCTGGCCAGTCGTGTTGCTCAAGCGTCCGCTGAGCTGAGCTTACGGTTCCGCGCGATGATCACGAGGGACCCGGTCGCCCCGGGTCCCGTGATTCTTGGCACGATCTAAGGCAGCCTCGTCTCGGGTCAGCTCGGTCATCCGAGCAGTTCCGCGTAGTCGAGCTCTGATTGCCTAACGCAGCGGTTTGATCCCAACGCGCAAACGGACGCCGAGCTAAGGCGGACCGTCCGGGTCTGCGAACGCTACGCACGAGACTTCGGGAGCTTCACTCCCTGAACGATCAGCGCCCCAACCGCGAGCTGCCCACTGGGCCTCTTGCGCGCTTCCATACGCCTCACCCGTTGACCGGCTCTCCGTCGGCGCTGATGATCCGCGCAACGTGGCGGACATCGGCAAGCCAGTCCGCGACTTCTGGGGTCGGCGCACGCGCCTCCAGAAGATCGGTCTCGTCGCTGGCCTCGTTTTCATTGGGCTGGGCATCAGCACCTACGTCGGGGATCCTTTCGGTCTCGGCGCGGTGGTGACTCTGTCGAACGGGGGCTGACGCTCAGACCTCCACGGCCTAGATCGTCGCGCCCTTCTTCCGGTTGCACGTCTCGCAACGCGAGCTACGCGGTCGGGCACGCCAGCCCGGCCCGGCCAGCGTGCCGGCAAGCCTCCTCACTCCTGGCTGCACCCCTTCGTGAAGATCCGCGCTCTTCCTGACTCAGAGACGTCGGCGTAGACGAGCGGCTTCCCGGTGAGCGTGCGGACGGCGAGCTTCGCCTCGCGGACAGGGATGTGCGCGTTCTCGAAGTCTTGCCCTGCTCGCAGGGCTCCCGGAGCGGCGAGGACGGCACGCACCCGGACGACGACCTGCTTGGGCGCAAAGCACTCGAACTTCTTGCCGACCGGAGCGGCCAGGCCGCCGCGCAGGTCCGAAGGCGAGAGTGCGACCGAGCCGGACGTCCGACGGCACGACTCGCGGCGGACACCGACCGTCCCGAGCGTGTTCACGTCGAAGGCGTCATAGTCCTGATCCGCCATCGTTCCTTTCGTCGGCCTGGCGGACGTGATCCAGACGAGCAGGTTCGGGGCGCCGGCGCCGCGTGCCCCGGAGACGGCCGCGTCGAGGCCCGTGCGCACGCCTGCGTACGGGAGCCGCGCCCAGGTGCTGCCGCGCTTCGTGCCCGAATGTGCGCGCGCGTCCAGTAGGTATGCGCCGCCGCGGATGAACACCCCGCAGACGTACGTACGGTCGAGGGTCGGCGTCGCTCGTCCCTCCGCACGCGCGGTCGAACCGCCGACGAGCGCGCAGACCGCGAACGCCGCGGTGCCGACGATCACAGCGATGGCCCTCACTGGCACGCCTTCGAAAAGAGCCGAGAACGTCCGCCGTCCGCCACGTCGGCCTAGACGAGCGGATTCCCGGCCGTCGATGCGCAGCGCAACCGCCTATCGCCCAGCGGTCTCATGGCCCCTCCCAACTGTCGAACCTGCCTCTCGGGCGCACTCTCTTCCATCAAGCAGTGAAGTTCAAGTCCGCTCAAGGGCAGCATGGACGGCGGCGCGTTCTTCGGCATCGCAGTGGCGGCGGCTTCGATGCGTAGATCGGAGTCTCCGATTGAAGCTGCTTCTCGACTTTGGCGCGTTTGTCTTCGCGGAGCATCCGGGCCGTGGCCTGACCCGCGACCGGACGAGGCGCAAGGTTGGGGGTTCAAGTCCGTCCGTCGCCCGAGGCGAAGGTGCGGGTCGGGCTCGGGGAACGGGGGCGCTCGTCAAGGCGAGGCGGGCGCTCTCGCTCGAGCTCGGGTTTCTCCGACTTATCGAGGTACGCACCGGGGTACCTACCATTTCGGCCTCTGCGGCGCTCCTGGCACGGGTGACCCGCATACCTAAGCCAAGTCCGCACAGCCATGCGGCTGGAAATGCGCCCGGCAGGATTCGAACCTGCGGCCTCGCGCTCCGGAGGCGCGCGCTCTATCCCCTGAGCTACGGGCGCTGGGAAGACGCCAGTGTACGCTCGCGCCGTGCAGGCCGAGGCCCGAATCGTCCGGCTCCAGCTCGCAGAGACGTTCGTCATCTCGCGCGAGGCGGCCGACTATGCGGACGTCGTCCACGTCGATCTGATGCACGACGGCGTCACCGGCCACGGGGAGGCGGCTCCCGTCAAGCGCTACGGCGAGTCGGCGGAGTCGGCGCTCCGCTTCGTCGACGACCACGCACTGCTCGTAGGGGACGATCCCTTCGCCCTCGAGGACATCGGCGAGCGCCTGGCGGCGGTCCCGGGCGAGCAGGCGGCGAAGTCCGCGCTGGATGCGGCGCTCCACGACCTGCAAGGGAAGCTCCTCGGCATTCCCGCTCACCGCCTGCTCGGGTTGCCTCGTACCGGCCCGCCCACCTCGTGGACGATCTGGCTGGGCGATCCGGACGACATGGCGCGCCGCGCGGAGAAGGCCGCCGCCACGTACCGGCGCCTGAAGCTGAAGCTCGGAGGCGGGGACGGGCTCGACGTCGAGCGCGTGCGTGCCGTCCGCGGCATCACCGACCTCCCGCTGATGGTCGACGTGAACGAGTGGTGGTCTCTCGACGAGGCGCTCGACGCGCTCGAGGGGCTCGCGGAGCTGGGCATCGAGTACTGCGAGCAGCCGTTGAAGGCGGGCGACGAGGGAGCGCGGACGCTGAAGGAGCGCTCCCCGATCCCGATCTACGTCGACGAGGACTGCAACACGCTCGCCGACGTCGAGACGTGCGCCGAGATCGCGCACGGCATCAACATCAAGCTCGCGAAGTCGGGAGGCATCCGCGAGGCCATCCGCATGGCGCACGCCGCGCGGGCGCTGCGCATGGGCGTCATGCTCGGCTGCATGCTCGAGTCGGGGCTCGGGATCGCAGCCGGCTGCTGCGTCGCGCCATTGTGCGATCACGTGGACCTCGACGGGAACCTGCTGCTGCGCGAGGACCCGTGGCCGGGGGTCGAACTCGTCGACGGCGTCCAGACTCCAGCGCCCGAACCTGGCCTCGGCGTTTTGGCACGTGCGTGACGCGCTCGTCACCGCGCTCTCGAAGGACCACGGCGTTCATCCGTATGCGAAGTGGGGCGGAGCGTTCTGGCGACTCCTCTCGCTCGCCGATCTCGGCGTGCCGCCGGGGCATGCCGGAGCGGCTGAAGGCCGCGGAGCAGACGCTCGACTGGGTCGCGAGCCCGAGCCGCCTCGCAGTGATCCACAAGCGGTGCATCGCGGGCCGTGTTCGACGTTGTGCTTCGCAGGAGGGCCGTACGCTGCAGGCCTGTATCGACGTCGGGCTGCGGGATGACCCCAGGCTCGACGTGCTCGCCGAATCGCTGGTCGAGACACAGTGGCCCGACGGTGGCTGGAATTGCGACCGCAAGCCCCACGTCACGCACTCGTCGTTCAACGAGACCTGGGGCCCCATCCTGGGGCTCGCACGCTACGGCGCGGTCGATGCGGCCTCGCGCGGGGCCGAGTTCCTGCTCGAGCATCAGGTCGCGTACTCGCATCGCACCGGCGAGCCCGCGCACCCGACGATCCTTCGGCTTCGCTATCCGGCGTACTGGCACTACGACCTACTCGCGGGGCTGCGCACGGTCGCGGCCTCCGTCGGGATGGGCGACGCGCGGCTGGAGAAGCCTCTGGACGCCCTCGAGGAGAGGCGGCACGCGGACGGTACGTGGCACGTCGAAGGGAAGTGGTGGAAGGCCCCGGGCTCGAAGGGGAGCAATGTCGAAGTCGTCGACTGGGGACGCGATGCGAACGAGTTCCTGACCGAGCAGGCCGAGGGCGTGCTCCGCGCGGCGGGACGCCAGTAGCTTTCGCGACCGTGAGGCCAAGACGCATCCTCGTCCTCGGCGAGGGCTTCTCCCACGACCCGCACTACGGGAAGACGATGCGCGGGATCATTCGCTACGGCCCTGATCCGGTCGTGGCGATCGTCGACTCGAAGCGGCCCGGGGAGGAGCAGGACGGGATCCCGATCGTGGCGACGGTCGCCGCCGCGCTTCGCTACGAGCCCACGGTCGCAGTCGTGGGCGTGGCGACGCAGGGCGGCCGCTTTCCCCCCGCCTGGCGCGACCTTCTGAAGTCAGCGATCACTGCCGGGCTCGACCTCGAGAGTGGGCTCCACGAATTCATATCCGACGATCCCGAGCTCGCCGAGCTCGCCCGCGCGCACGGCGTCGACCTGCGCGACTTGCGGAAGCCGCCCGAGGGCCTCAACGTCCCGACGGGAGCGAACCTCGCCGTGGACGCGAAAATCGTCCTCACCGTCGGCTCCGACTGCGCGATCGGAAAGAAGACCGTCGCGGTCGAGCTTGACCGCGAGGCGCGTCGTCGCGGGCTGGACTCGGTCTTCGTCCCGACGGGGCAGACGGGCATCGCCATCGCCGGGTGGGGGATCGCCGTCGACGCTGTCGTGTCGGACTTCCTCGCCGGCGCGGCCGAGAGCCTCGTGGTCGAGGGAGCGCGACGCGGCGGGAAGCTTCTCTTCGTAGAGGGGCAGGGGTCGCTCGTGCACCCGATGTACTCGGGCGTGACGCTCGGGCTGATCCACGGCTCGGCGCCGCACGCCTTCGTCCTCTGTCACCGAGCGGGGGCGACGGAGGTCGAGGGCTGCCCAGGTCACCCGATCCCGCCGCTCGTCGAGCTCGTGGCGCTGCACGAGCAGATCTCGCTTCCCGCGCGGAAGGCGAAGGTCGCGTGCGTGGCTGTCAACACCGCCGACCTCGAGAGTGACGACGGCGCGCGAGCGGCGATCGCCGAGGTCGCCGCGAGCACGGGGCTCCCGACGGACGATCCCGTCCGCTTCGGCGCTCGGCATCTGCTTGACGCGCTCCTCGCGCGGCTCTAGGCTCCCAAGCCGCTGCGGGCAGTGGGGAGCCCGCATTTGACTGGGATGCGGATCCTCGCTCTAGCAACGGTTCTGGCCGCTGCGCTCCTGACAGGAGCGTCGGTCGGCCTTGCCGCCGATGTGGGAGCGAACGACGACTCGGCGAAGTTCGAGAACGACGGCGGCGCGGCGCTGTACGCGCGCATGTCGGCGCTCGGGCTCGAGCAGACCATCATCGGCGTCCGCTTCGTCCCGACCGAGGCGATGGTCATCCAGGACAAGGAGCTGCTCGACCGCGCGATCGCGAGCGCGACGGACGCGGGCCTGCGCGTCGTCCTCGCCGTGTACCCGTATCCACCCCGCGAGCTCGAGGCGGGGCTGGGCTCTCCTTCGCTCTTCGCGTCCTACGTCGGCGTGCTGGCGTCGATCTATCCACAGGTGCGGCAGTTCGTGATCGGCAACGAGCCGAACCAGCCCGCGTTCTGGCGTCCACAGTTCGACGCGGCGGGGAACAACGTTTCGGCGCGGGCCTTTGGCCCATACCTCGCGGCGGCATACGACGTGCTGAAGGGCGTCGACCCGGACATCACCGTCGTCGGTGTCGGATTGTCGCCACGCGGCAACGACCACCCCACGGCGAGGAACAACATCTCGACCTCTCCCGTCCGCTTCTTGCGCTCGCTCGGCTCCTGGTATCGCAGGAGCGGGAGGACGAAGCCGCTGATGGACGCGTTCAGCTTCCACCCGTACCCGAACGAGGCCACCGATCCACTCGAGCGCGGCTACCTCTGGCCGAACGCGGGCTTCGCGAATCTCGATCGTGTGAAGCAGGCGCTATGGGACGCGTTCGACGGAACGGCCCAGCCGACGACGCTCGACGGCCTGAAGCTCCATCTCGACGAGGTGGGGTGGCAGGTCGATACGACCGGGCGTGTCGGCTACCTCGGACCGGAGAACGTGCCCGTGACCGACGAGGTGACACAGGCGGCCATCTACGGGCAGCTGATCCGCGACGCCGCGTGCGATCCCGACGTCGCGTCGCTCAGCTTCTTCGGATTCCGGGATGACGGCCTGCGCACGGGCTTCCAGGCGGGACTGGAGCGTGCTGACGGCACTGTTCGAGCGTCTGCCGCAGCCGTACAGGCTGCAATCCCGGAGAGCTGTGCGGGAGCCGCGCTCGTGTGGGCGCCCGGCGTCTCGGTCCTCGGCGCGAAGGTCGCCGTCGGCGGCAAGGGCACCGACGTGACCGCACGCGTGACTGCGGGCGAGGACGCCCGAGCGCGGGTCTGCGTCCACTCTGCGTCACTCGTGGTCGTGCCGGGCCAGCGCTGCCGCTCGGTGTCGGTGCAGGGACTGCGCTCGCTCGAGGTCGACGTCCGCGCGCCCACAGGCACGACCGGCAGGGTCGAGGTGGCGGTCCAGTTCGCGGCCGAGTCGAACCGCGCGCGCAAGACACTCGTGGTCCGGCAGGCGGTCCTCAAGCACTGACATTCGCTTGACATCGAACAGGTGTTCGTGTCATAGTGCGAACACGTGTTCGGTCGAATCGTCATCGTCGTTCTCGTCGCAGCGCTCCTCTGGGCGGTTCTCGCACGCGACACGGGCGCGAGCGGCTCGCCGCAGCACCACACGGTGCGCGCGGGCGAGACGCTCTGGACGATCGCGACCGCACGCTACGGAGGAGATCCGCGCGCGGGCGTGTGGAAACTGCAACACGCGAACGGCCTCGCGAGCGCGACGATCGTCCCGGGTCAGCGCCTCGTCGTCCCCTAGAGGGCGAGCGGCGGGCTTCCGAGGCTGATATGAACGGAGGCGATGGCCTCCGATCGCATCCTCGAGCTCCTGCGGCGCCCGGTGGACGTCGACGAGTACGCGGAGATCCGCGAGCTGTGGAAGACGCACTCGATCGCCGAGGACAACCGCGACCTTCCCGGGCTCATCTCGACACTGACCGAGGACTGCGTCTACGAGGTGATGGGCACGGGCGCACGCTGGGAGGGGCACGAGGGCGCGACTCGCTTCTACACCGAGCTCCTCACCGCCTTCCCCGATATCCACTTCGACCTCGAGTACATCGTCATCGGCCCGCAGGGCGTCTGCGAAGAGGCACGCGTGACCGGCACGCACCGAGGTCGCTGGCTCGAGCATGAGCCGACAGGCGAGCGGCTCGAGTGGAAGAACGCGATCTTCTTCCCCTGGGATCCCGCCGCGCGGAAGTTTCGCGGCGAGATGGTCTACACCGACCTCGCGTTTCCCTCAGACGGCAACGGCTGACGCCGTCGCCGCGTCGGGCGGCAGGATCTCGGCCGGCCGCCGCTGCGAGACCGCGACGAACGCGTCCACCACGGCCGGGTTGAACTGCTTGCCGCGCCCGGAGTGGATCTGCATGATCGCCTCGCTCATGTCGAGCGCGGCGGAGTAGGGGCGGTCGGTCGTCATGGCGTCCCACGCGTCGGCGATCGCGATGATCGCAGCCTCGATCGGGATCTCGGTGCCACTCAGCCGATCCGGATAGCCGAGCCCGTCCCAGCGCTCGTGATGGTGCCGGATCGCAGGCACCGAGTCCTTGAGCGACGAGATCCTGGAGACGATCTCGGCGCCGCGCGTCACGTGCTCCCGCATGATCGCAGCCTCGTGGGGATCGAGCCGGCCCGGCTTCGTGAGGATCGAGTCGGGCATCCCGATCTTCCCGATGTCGTGGAAGAGCGCGGCGGTCGAGAGCGCGCCGAGCTGCTTGGCAGAGAGCCGGAGCTCGCGCCCGATCGCGAGCGAGACGCGGCGGACGCGCTGCGAATGACCGGCCGTGTACGGGTCGCGGGCCTCGACTGCGGCGTTCAGCGTCTCGATCGTCTCGAGCAGCGTCGCCTCGAGCTCGCGGGACGACTCGACGAGGTCGTGCTGGCGCGCCGCGAGGTCCTCGTTCTGCGCGCGCATGCGCACGGATGCACCGCGGACGAGGATTGCCAGGACGAGCCAGAGGACACCGAAGACGATGCCGACCGCGTACCAGATCGTCCCGCGTGTGTCGGCGGTGATCGCGGTCACGACCGAGTCGTCGAGCGAGACCTCGGCTGCGCCGACGGGTCGGCCGGCCACGGTCGTGAGCGGTGCCCACACCTTCACTACCTTCCCCGCCGTCCCCATCGGATCGAGCTCCGTCGCGCTCGGCTCGCCGAGGTGGATCGCCTGTCTCAGGTCCGGGCTCGAGCGGACGCGGCCGATGCGATCGGGCCGCGTGCTGGAGAAGACCAGTCGACCGGTCCGCGTGTACACGTTGAGCCCGCGCACGTCGTCCGGTAGCCGGAGCGAGTGGGCGAGGCGCCGGCGCTGCGCGGGCGTCACGGTGACGCGGCCGCCGCGAACGACAGCCGGCGCAACGGCGGCGTCGACGTACGCGTTCACGTCTCGGCCTGTGTCCTTCAGGACGGCAGCATGGAGATCGCTCGAGAGCCTCGAGGAGAGGGCGACGGCGCCGACCGCGAGGATCGCCGCGGACACGACGAGAAATGCTCTGAGCAATGTCAGGGGACGGCCGAGGCCGTACGAGCGCGAACGCCGCATCCGCCACATAGGGGCTGTATCGGCGCGCACAAAGGTGACTTTGAGCACCCGAGTACAATCGGCCGCCGTGGACCTCGACGTCGTCTTCCTCGGGACGTCAGGCTCCATGCCCACGGCGAAGCGCGCGCTGCCTGCGACGCTGGTTCGACGGGGCGGCGAGAGGCTCCTGTTCGACTGCGGAGAGGGCACCCAGCGGCAGCTCCTGCGTAGCGACGTGGGTCTCGTGGAGCTCGACGAGATCTTCCTCACGCACTTCCACGCCGACCACTACCTGGGGCTGCCCGGCATGCTCAAGACCTTCGCGCTGCGCGGGCGCGAGCTCCGCCTGACGATCTATGGGCCTCGCGGCGTCGGCGACCTTCTCGGTTCGCTCCGGAGGATCTTCGGCCGGCTGCCCTACTCCGTGTCGGCCGTCGAGCTGGAGCCAGGGGACGACCTCGCGCGCGCCGACTACCGGATCGCGGCGTTCGCCGTGGACCACGGCGTCAACGCGATCGGCTACGCGCTCGTCGAGGACGAGCGCCCCGGCCGCTTCGACGTAGACGTCGCCGACCGGCTTGGCGTCCCCGCCGGTCGCGAGCGCGGAATCCTGCAGCGCGGCGAGCCCGTGACACTCGCAGACGGCCGGACCGTCGCTCCCGACGAGGTGCTCGGCGCGCCGCGAGCCGGGCGCAAGGTCGTTCTGACCGGGGACACGGCACCGGCGGCGTCCGTCGTCGAGGCGGCGGTCGGAGCCGACGTCCTCGTCCACGAGGCGACCTTCCTCGCAGACGAGCGCGCGCGTGCGCGCGAGACGTCGCACTCGACCGCCGGCGAGGCCGCGCTCGTGGGACAGGAGGCCGGTGTCCGGTTGCTTGCGCTGACGCACGTCTCCACCCGCTACTTCGGGCACCAGGTGGTCGAGGAGGCGACGCAGGTCTTCGCCACGACCGTCGTGCCCCGCGACTTCGACGTGATCGCGATCCCCTTCCCGGAGCGCGGAGATCCGGAGCTCGTTCGGTCGGGCGCCCGCCTCCGCCGGACGACGGCGGACGCCGCCGGTACACTCGCCGAGCCAATCCTTTAACCCGGTCCAGCGAGGCCGGAAAGGAGTTGCACGTGAGCACGCACGTCCCCGCAGACGCCACCGCGAGGCTCCTCCTCGACGGCGAGGCGATCGCGAAGTCCCTCTCGCGGATTGCGCACGAGATCATCGAGCGCAGCGGCGATCTGGGCGATGTCGCCCTCATTGGCATCCAGTCGCGCGGGGCGCCGCTCGCATCGCGACTGCGCCGCCTCGTCGAGGAACGAAGCGGCGTCGCGCTTCCGGTCGGCGCGCTCGACATCACCTTCCACCGCGACGACGTTCACGTCCGCGACGGCGGACGTCCGCCGGGCCGGCAGCCGGTGGTGCGGGCGACGAGCATCGCGTTCCCGATCGAGGGGATGACGGTCGTGCTCGTCGACGACGTGCTCTACACGGGGAGAACGATTCGCGCCGCGATCGACGCGCTCATGGAGTTCGGCCGGCCGGCGCGCGTCCAGCTCGCGGTCCTCGTCGACCGCGGACATCGCGAGTTGCCGATCCGCCCCGACTACGTCGGCAAGAACCTGCCTACTGGCCACGACGAGCGGATCCAGGTGGAGCTCGTCGAGATCGACGAGCGCGACGGCGTGTTCCTCGTCGCCGAGCCCGAGGACGGCGACCGTGGCTGAGCTGCGAGCGCCCTCGGCTCCTGCGTCGGCATCTGCTCTCGATCGCGGACCTGACGGCCGAGGACGTCGCACGCGTGCTCGAGAGGGCGGAGTCGCTCGCCGCGTCGCTCGATCGCGAGCTGAAGAAGCTCCCGACGCTGCGCGGCCGGATGGTGATCAACCTCTTCTACGAGTCCTCGACACGGACGCTCTCGAGCTTCGAGCTCGCCGCGAAGCGGCTTTCCGCGGACACCATGTCGCTGCGCTCGACCGGCTCCTCCGTCGACAAGGGCGAGTCGCTCAAGGACACCGCCCTCACCCTCGCCGCCTACGAGCCCGACGTCATCGTCGTACGGCACCCGTCGATCGGCGCGGCCCACCTCGTCGCCAGGCTGACGGACGCGCACGTCGTGAACGCCGGCGACGGCAAGCACCAGCACCCGACGCAGGCGCTTCTCGACCTGTACGCGATCAGAGGCGCGCTGGGGAGGCTCGAGGGCGTGCGGGTCGCAATCGTCGGGGACGTGCTGCACTCACGCGTGGCTCGCTCGCTCGTCCAGGCGCTGGCGCTCGTAGGGGCGGACGCGGTGCTCGTCGGTCCTCCGACGCTCGTGCCTCCGGGCCTCGCGGCGCTCGGCTGCGCGATGAGCCACGACATCGCGGCGATCGCCGATGCCGACGTCGTCTACGTGCTGCGGATGCAACGCGAGCGGATGGGAGAGGCGTTCGTGCCGTCGCTGCGGGAGTACACGTCGCTGTACGGGATCACACCCGCCCGCGTGCGCCCCGGACAGGTCGTGATGCACCCGGGGCCGATGAACCGCGGGATCGAGATCGACCCACGGGTCGCCGACTCCGAGCAGGCGCTCGTGACGGACCAGGTGCGCGCAGGGCTCGTCGTGAGGATGGCGGTGCTCTACGACGTCCTGACGGTCGCCCCCGTCACGGCTTCCGCGCAGGCGGTGGTCGCGTAATGCTGTTCGCGCGGAACGGACGAAGCGACTCCCTCACGCTCGAGGGGCGCGTGCTCGCTCCCGCCCAGGGGATCGACGAGACGCTCCGACTCACCATCTCGGACGGGGTCATCAGCGCGATCGAGCCGGGGACGCAGCACGAGCACGTCATCGCGCCCGCGTTCGTCGATCCTCACGTCCACCTCCGGACTCCAGGCCGCGAGGACGAGGAGACAGTCCGTTCGGGCACGGAAGCGGCGGCGGCGGGCGGCTACTGCGCCATCCTCGCCATGCCGAACACCGAGCCCGTCGTCGACACGGCGCCCGTGCTCGCCGCTCTCGTCGAGCGTGCGCGCGAGGAGGCGGTCGTGCCGACGGGGTTCATGGCCGCGATCAGCAAGGGGCAGCTCGGCGAGGAGCTGACCGAGATGGCCGAGCTCGCGTCCGAAGGCGCCGCGGCCTTCACGGACGACGGCCGGCCGGTGGTCTCCGCGGGGCTCATGCGTCGCGCGCTCCAGTACAGCGCGCTTGCGCAGCGCCCGCTGGCACTCCACTGCGAGGAGCCGTCGCTCTCGCGAGGCGGACATGCCCACGACGGCTCGGTCGCGGCCGAGCTCGGGCTCGGCCCGTACCCCTCGACCGCGGAGAGCGTGATGGTCGAGCGCGACCTCTCCCTCGCGGCGGCGGAGGAGCGCCCGATCCATCTCATGCACCTGTCGGCTCGCGAGTCGGTCGCTGCGCTCGACCACGCCCTCGCGAGCGGGGCGCGCGCGACGGGCGAGGTGACGCCGCATCACCTCGTGCTGACGGACGAAGCCGTGCGCTCGCTGGATCCGAACGCCAAGATGAACCCGCCGCTCCGCTCGGCGGACGACCGCGACGCGCTGCGCGACGCGCTCCGGCGCGGCGTCATCTCGTGCATTGCGACCGACCACGCGCCGCACGCGCGCCACGAGAAGGACGTCCCCTTCGAGGAGGCGCCGTTCGGCGTCACCGGCCTCGAGACATCGTTCGCCGCGCTCCACACGCACCTCGTCGTCTCGGGCGAGCTCGCGCTCGAAACGCTGCTCGAGCGCATGTCGACGGGGCCTGCTCGCGCGTTCGGCCTCGACGAGCCGCGGATCGAGGTGGGAGCGCGCGCGAATCTGGTCGCGCTCGATCTCGACGCGGAGTGGACGGTGACGGAGGACGGCTTCCGCTCGCTCTCCGCGAACTCCTGGCTTCTCGGCGAGACGCTTCGGGGACGCGTCGTGAAGACGATCGCCGACGGACGGCTCGTGTTCGAGGCATGACCGACGGCTATCTCGTCCTCGAGGACGGCGCCGTCTTCCGCGGGCGATCCGTCGCGGCGGCCGGCGTCAGCTTCGGCGAGGCCGTGTTCACGACGGGTATGACCGGCTACCAGGAGACGGTCACCGATCCGAGCTACGCGGGGCAGCTCGTCTGCTTCACCGCGCCCATGGTCGGCAACTACGGTGTCGCAGACGAGCGGGGAGAGTCGCGCGAGCCGCACGCGAGGGCTGCGCTCATGCGTGCGCTCGGCGGGGAGGAGTGGGCGTCCTGGCTCCGAGAGCACGGGCTCATCGGGCTCGAAGGGATCGATACCCGCTCTCTCGTCCTCAAGTTGCGCGACTCGGGTGCCATGCGGGCAGCGGCGGTGTCCGACGAGACGGAGCTCGCGGTCGACGAGGCGCTGGAGCAGGTGCGTGCGCAGCCCTCGATGGAGGGGCAGGCGCTCGTCGCGCAGGTGTCGACCCAGGAGCGCTACGTCTTCTCCGAGATAGGCGGGCCGCACGTCGCCGTCGTCGATTACGGCGCCAAGCGCTCGATCATGCGCCGCCTCGCGAAGGCAGGCGCCGCGGTGACCGTGTGCCCGCACACGACGAGCGCGGACGAGCTCGCCGCGTTCGACGGCGTCGTCCTCTCGAACGGGCCGGGCGACCCGGAGCCGCTCGTGGACGAGACCGAGATCGTGCGCGAGCTCCTCGGCCGCGTGCCGGTGCTCGGGATCTGCCTGGGACACCAGCTCCTCGGCCTCGCCAGCGACCATCGCACGTACAAGCTCCCGTTCGGCCACCGAGGGTCGAATCACCCGGTGCTCGAGCGACGCACGGGACGCGTCCTCGTCACGAGCCAGAACCACGGCTTCGCCGTCGAGGCCACCGATGCCGCCGAGGCGACCCACGTCTCGTTGTACGACGGCACCGTGGAGGGCTTCGACTTCCCCGAGCTGCGCGCGCGCTCGGTGCAGTTCCATCCCGAGGCAGGCCCCGGGCCCCACGACGCGTGGCCGATCCTCGACGACTTCGTCCAGGGGCTTCGCAGCTAGATGCCGCGCCGCAGCGATATCGAGTCGATCTGCGTGATCGGCTCCGGGCCGATCGTCATCGGCCAGGCCTGCGAGTTCGACTACGCGGGCTGCCAGGCACTCAAGGTTCTGCGCGAGGAGGGTTTCCGCACGATCGTCGTCAACTCGAACCCGGCGACGATCATGACCGACCCGGGGTTCGCAGATCGCACCTACATCGAGCCGCTCGACCTCGCCGGCGTGGCGTCCGTGCTCGAGCGCGAGCATCCGGACGCGCTTCTACCGACGCTCGGGGGCCAGACCGCGCTCAATCTCGCGGTCGAGCTCGCGGAAGCGGGCGTCCTCGACGAGCTCGGGGTCGAGCTCATCGGTGCCCCGGTCGAGGTCATCCGCCGCGCCGAGGATCGTGAGCTCTTCCGCGATGCGGTGCGCTCGTGCGGGCTCGAGGTGCCGGCGTCCGTGATCGTCACCTCGCTCGGCGACCTCGACGGCGTTCCCGTTCCTGCAGTCGTGCGGCCGGCGTTCACGCTCGGCGGCCATGGCGGCGGCTTCGCGGACGACGCGGCCACGCTCGCCTACCACGTCGAGCGGGGCCTCTGGGAGTCGCCCATCGGCCAGGTGCTCGTCGAGGAGTCGGTGCGCGGCTGGGACGAGTTCGAGCTGGAGGTCATGCGCGACCGCGCCGACAACGTCGTGATCGTCTGCTCGATCGAGAACCTCGATCCGATGGGCGTGCACACGGGCGACTCGGTCACGGTCGCGCCGCAGATGACCCTCTCGGACGAGGCGTATCAGGAGCTCCGCGACGCGGCCTCCGCGATCATCCGCGCCGTCGGGGTGGAGACGGGCGGCTCGAACATCCAGTTCGCGCGCAGCCGCGAGACCGGCGATCTGCGCGTGATCGAGATGAACCCGCGCGTCTCGCGCTCCTCGGCCCTCGCCTCGAAGGCGACCGGCTACCCGATCGCGAAGGTGGCCGCCAAGCTCGCCGTCGGGTACACGCTCGACGAGATTCCCAACGACCTGACGAAGACGACGCCGGCGAGCTTCGAGCCCACGCTCGACTACGTCGTCGTCAAGTTCCCGCGCTTCGCCTTCGAGAAGTTCCCGGGCGCCGACCAGACCCTCGGCACGCAGATGAAGTCGGTGGGTGAGGTCATGGGGATCGGCCGCACGTTCTCCGAGGCGCTGCTGAAGGCGCACGGCTCGCGTGAGCTCGAGAGGGGGGCGCCGACTCCCTGGCCGAGCCTCGCCGACGAAGACCTTCCCGCCGGGCTCCACCCGTGGTTCCGTGCGGAGATAGCCCGCGCCCGCGAGGTTCTCGCGAGCGGAGACATCGCCGCTGCGAAGCGAGCGGGGTGGGGCGACGACACGCTCGGCGAGGCGCTCGGGCTCACGGGCGCCGAGGTGCGCCGACTTCGTCACGAGCAGGGAATCCGCCCGGTCTTCCGCCGCGTCGACTCCTGCGCGGGCGAGGTCGAGGCCGCCTCCAACTACCTGTACTCGACCTGGGGCGAGGAGGACGAGGCACTGCCGACGGGGGACAAGCCGCGCGTGGTCATCCTCGGCTCTGGCCCGAACCGGATCGGGCAGGGGATCGAGTTCGACTACTGCTGCGTGCACGCCGCGCAGACGTTCCGAGCGCTCGGGTACGAGGCCGTCATGGTCAACTGCAACCCGGAGACCGTCTCGACCGACTACGACATCTCCGACCGCCTCTACTTCGAGCCGCTCTCGCCCGAGGAGGTGCTCGCCGTCTGCGACCGTGAGCAGCCGCTCGGGGTCGTCACGCAGTTCGGCGGCCAGACCCCGCTTCGGCTTGCGCGGGCGATCGAGGAGGGCGGCTATCGCATCCTCGGAACCCCGCACGAGGCGATCGACCTCGCCGAGGATCGCGAGCGCTTCGGCCTCCTGGCGCAGGAGCTCGGCGTTCGCTGCCCACCCTGGGCGATCGCGTCCGACGTGCCCGAGGCGCTTGCCGCGGCGGAGGACATCGGCTATCCGCTCCTCGTCCGGCCCTCGTACGTCCTCGGCGGCCGCGCCATGCGGGTCTGCTACGACGGCGACCAGCTCATTGCGGCCATGGCTGCGGTACACGGCAACGTCCTGCTGGACCGATTCGTCGAGAACGCGATCGAGCTCGACGTCGACGCCTTGTGCGACGGCGACGACGTCTACATCGCGGCCGTGATGCAGCACGTCGAGGAGGCGGGCGTGCACTCGGGCGACTCCGCGTGCGTGTTGCCCGCGCCGTCGCTCACTCTCGCGGCCGCCCTCGAGGTCGAGCACGTGGTGAAGCGACTCGGGCCGGCTCTCGGCGTCGTCGGGCTCCTGAACGTGCAGATTGCCATCGCCGACTCCACCGTGTACGTGCTCGAGGTCAACCCGCGGGCGTCCCGGACCGTGCCGTTCGCAAGCAAGGCGATCGGCCTGAACCTCGTCGACGCGGCGTGTCGCCTGGCCGCCGGGGCGACACTCGCCGAGCTCGATCTCCCGGCCCCGCGGCCGAGTCAGGTAAGCGTGAAGGCCGCGGTGCTTCCGTTCGCGCGCTTCCCCGGAGCCGATCCGGTCCTCGGCCCGGAGATGCGCTCCACGGGTGAGGTCATGGCCAGCGCGGCTGATCTACCCACCGCGCTCGCAAAGGCGGAGCGTGCAGCAGGGCGGCCGCTGCCGACCTCCGGCACGGCGTTCCTGTCCGTACGCGACGAGGACAAGCCGGCGGCGGTCCCGGTCGCGGCCGCGCTCGCGGGTCTTGGCTTCGAGCTCATCGCCACCGAGGGAACGACGCGCACGTTGCGCGCCGCCGGCCTCGCCGTGGACGAGGTCGCGAAGGTCGCCGACGCCGACCGCGGTGAGGAGACGGTCGTCGATCTCGTCCGGAACGGACGCTGCGACCTCGTCATCAACACGCCTCAGGGCAGCGGCGCACGTGCCGACGGCTACCTGATCCGCGAGGCCGCCCTCGTGGCCCGCGTACCGTGCGTGACGACGATCTCCGGCGCCGCGGCTGCGGTGCACGCCATCGCAAACGCCCGAGCGGAGTCGGCGCTCTCCCTCCAGGAGCGGATCGGGATCGAGGCGTGATGCTCGGCGAGGCGCTCGCACTCGGCGGCCGGCTCGCGCGCCGCGAGCTGCTCGCGGTCGTCGCGAACGAGGATGGTGGGGCCGTACACGTTGCTCCGGCTCGAGCGCGGTGCGCTCGAGCCTGGCATCCCCGGGCAGTTCTTCATGCTCGAAGCGCCGGGGCGCCTGCTGCCTCGTCCCATGAGCCTGTGCCAGGCGCCAGCAGGCGAGCTGGCGTTCCTCATCGATGCGATCGGCCCCGGAACACGGGCGCTCTGCAGTCTCACGCCAGGCAATGCGATCCACGTTCTCGGGCCGCTCGGAAACGGGTTCGACCTCGACGTTTCGAAGCCGCTCCTCGTTGCGGGGGGCATCGGCATCGCGCCGATGCCCTACCTTGCCGCAGTGCTCGGCGCGCCGCCTGCGATCGCGGGCTTCCGCAGCGACCTGCACGCCGAGGCCGCGTGCCTGCTTCCTGGCGTGGAGGTCGTCGTGGAGCCGCGGGTCGTGACGGAACTGCTCCCGGGCGAGCCCCACGACGTGCTCGCGTGCGGCCCCGAGCCGATGCTCGAAGCGATTCGCACGCGCGCTCCGGATGCGCAGCTCGCCTGGGAGGCGCCGATGGCCTGCGGCTACGGTGGGTGCTACGGCTGCGTCGTCGAGCGGGACGGGCACTACGTCCGTCTGTGCGTCGAGGGGCCCGTGCTCCGCGAGGCGGCGGCGTGATCCCACTCCTCAACGCCTCCGGGCTGCCTCGACGCGCTCACCGCGCCGGAGGTGGCACAGAGCCTCGACGCATTCGTGACGAAGACGGTGACACCGTTCCCGCGCGAGGGGAACCCGCCTCTCAGGTTCGCCGAGACCGAGAGCGGCATGCTGAACTCGATCGGCCTGCAGAACCCAGGAATCGACAGCTTCGTAGCCGGAAACCTCCCCCGGCTGGCGCAGCTCGACGTGCCGCTCTGGGTGTCTGTGGGAGGGTTCTCCGCCGCGGATTACGCTCTCATGTGCGGTCGTCTCGATGACTCCGACGAAGTCGTAGTCATCGAATTGAACCTCTCGTGTCCCAACGTCGAGGAGGCTCCCGAGACCGCCGCCGAGCTCGTGGCCTCCGCCCGCGCAGCCACGCGGAAGCCGCTCTACGCGAAGCTCTCGCCCGCGACGTGGGACATCGCCGAGTCGGCGCGCGCAGTCGCAGACGCCGGCGCAGACGGGCTGTCGTTGATCAACACCATCCGCGGCCTGGCCATCGAGCGCGGGTCCGCGCGGCCGACGCTGGCCCGGGGCGCGGGCGGCTACTCCGGTCCGGCGCTCAAGCCGATCGCGCTCGCCTGCGTCTGGGCATGCGCGGCGGCCGTCGACCTGCCGATCCTCGGCATGGGGGGCGTGTTCACGAGCGAGGATGCGGCCGACTTCGTATCCGCGGGAGCGAGCGCGGTCGCGCTCGGCACGGCGCTCTTCGCCGACCCGTGGAGCCCTCGACGAATACGCGCGGCCCTCGCCGCGATGGACGCCCCAGAGGTCATCGCCGTTGGCGGAATCGGGCACGTGTCGACGACTTCACGAGAGCTGTAAGCTCGATTGACAACAGAAAAACACCTGCAAATCGGGCAAAACGGTTCCGCTTGACCCCGAGGGGAACCTTGGTAGACTCGTGCGGCTCATGGTCACGACGAAGTCGCACGCACAGGCGCCCGCCCGCTCGCTCGACCAGAGGATGGAGGCGCTCCAGCGAGCGAACGACGTCCGGGTCCGGCGAGCGCAGCTCAAGCGCGACCTCAAGGCAGGGCACGAGAGCATCGAGGCCATCCTGCTCGATCCACCGGAGTGGGTCGAGACGGCGAAGGTCTTCGACATGCTCATGGCGGTGCCGAAGTTCGGACGTGTGAAGGCGGCCCGGCTCCTCAACCAGTGCCGGATCAGCCAGTCGAAGACGGTCGGAGGGCTCTCCGAGCGGCAGCGGACCGAGCTGGTCGACCTCTTCAACCACCGCAGCTGAAGCCGGCGGTGCCGTCGCGGCCCGTCTTCGTCGTCACGGGCCCGTCGGGGGCCGGCAAGGGGACGCTGATCAAGGGGCTGCACGAGCAGGTGGACGGTCTCGAGGTCGCGGTGTCGGCGACGACCCGTCCGCAGCGCCCCGGTGAGGTGGACGGGCGCGACTACTGGTTCCTCTCGGACGAGGAGTTCACGCGCAGGATCGACGCCGGCGAGTTCCTCGAGTGGGTGCCCTACGTGTCGGGCAAGCGCTACGGCACGCTTGGCTCGGAGATCGACCGGATCGCCCGCGACGGCGCGGTCTGCATCCTCGAGCTCGAGCTGGAGGGCGCGCTCAAGGTGCAGCGGGACGTTGCAGGGAGCATCACGATCTTCATCGCCGCCGACGTCGACGAACTCGAGCGGCGGCTCCGCGAGCGGGCGACCGAGAGCACGGGGGAGATCGGCGAGCGCATCGAGCTGGCTCGCGAGCAGCTCGAGCGCGCGCACGAGTTCCGGTACATGGTCCGAAACGACGATCTCGAGAGGGCGACGGCGGCGCTGGCCGCCCTCGTCGAGTGCGAGCTCGACCTTGGCACTCGCAGACTGCAGGCGCAGCGCCCGCGAAGCGGGCGCCTGTAGGGGGCTCGGCGGGATCCGAAAGTCCGCGCGAGCGGATTTCCGATCCTTGCGCGCAGTGACAGGTACCATGCCGCGGCGATGATCTATCCACGTCTCGACGACCTGCTCGATCAGGTCGGCGGATCGCGCTATGCGCTCGTCCTCGTGGCAGCCAAGCGCGCCCGCCAGATCAACAACTACCACCACCAGCTCGGTGAGGGTATGGGCTTCGAGGAAGCTCCGCCCCCGCTGATCGAGTCCCGCTCGAAGAACTACCTCACGATGGCGATGGAGGAAGTCGCGAACGGGAAGATCAGGCTGCTCGCACCTTCGAGCTGAGGCAGAGCGCGTGGCGCGCATCCTGCTCGGAGTAACCGGCGGGATAGCGGCCTACAAGGCCTGCACACTGGTACGGCTGCTCGTCCGGAGCGGCCACGACGTGCATCCCGTCCTGACCGCCGGCGCCGAGCGCTTCGTCACGGCCGAGACGTTCGCCGCGCTCGCGCGTCGGAGGCCGACCGAGGATCCGTATCCGCATCTCGGCCGCTTCGATCTCCTCGTGATCGCGCCGCTGACCGCGAACACGCTCGCGCGCCTCGCTCACGGCCTTGCCGACGACGTCCTCACGGAGGCGGCGCTCGCACACACGGGCCCTGTGCTCGTCGCACCGGCGATGAACACCCGGATGTGGACCCACGCAGCGACGCAGGGGAACGTCGCAGCGCTACGCGCCCGTGGGGTGGAGTTCGTCGGTCCCGTCGCAGGCGAGCTTGCGGAAGGCGAGGAGGGGGTGGGGCGGATGGCCGAGCCCGAGGAGATCCATGCGCGGATCGAGGCACTCCTCGCCGCGAGTCGCGGGCCGTTGGCCGGCAAGCGCGTCCTCGTCTCCGCCGGCGGGACACGCGAGCCCCTCGACTCCGTGCGCTACGTCGGAAACCGCTCCTCGGGCCGGATGGGGGTCGCCGTCGCGGAGGAGGCCGAACGCCGCGGGGCGGACGTCACCCTGCTCGCTGCGAACCTCGCCGTGCCCGCGCCGCCCGGCATCACCGTGGTCGAGACGCCGACCGCGGCAGACCTCGAGCGAGAGGCGCTCGCACGGGCCGATGCCGACGTCGTCGTGATGGCTGCGGCCGTTTCGGACTACCGGCCCTCGTCGCCCAGACCTGACAAGCGCGCCAAGGACGGCTCGCCGTGGTCGGTCGAGCTCGAGCCCACGGCCGACGTCCTTGCTGCCATCGGCGCGGCGCGGCGCGGGCGGCAAGTGCTCGTCGGGTTCGCTGCGGACGAGGGGACCGGAGGTCTGGAGCGGGCGCGCGAGAAGCGGATCTCCAAGAACGCCGATCTGTTCGTCTTCAACGACGTCAGCCGCCCGGACATCGGCTTCGATGCACCCGACAACGAGGTCGTCGTCCTCTCGAGCAACGGCGAGCGTGCGCTCGAGAAGGCGCCAAAACGGGCCGTCGCGGCGGCTGTGCTGGACGAGGTGGAGCGGCTACTCTCGTCGGCATGACCGAAGCCGCCCGCGCCGGTGGGCCCGTTGCAGCGCGATCGGCTGCAGACGTGGTCGGGCGCGTCGTGGAGAACCTCGATCGGGCGGTGCGCGCACCACGCGCAACGCTCGAGCTGTGCATCCTCTGCCTCCTCGCCGAAGGCCACCTGATCATCGAGGACTTTCCGGGCGTGGGGAAGACGATGCTGGCGAAGTCGGTCGCGCGCTCGCTCGATCTCTCCTTCTCGCGGCTCCAGTTCACGCCCGATCTCCTGCCGACGGACGTCACGGGCGTGAACGTCTTCAACCAGCGCTCCGGCGAGTTCGAGTTCCGGGCCGGGCCGGTCTTCGCGAACGTGCTCCTCGTCGACGAGATCAACCGTGCCTCCCCTAAGACGCAGTCGGCGCTGCTCGAGGCGATGCAGGAGGCGCCAGGTCACGATCGACGGCGCCACGCTACGAGCTCGAGCAGCCGTTCTTCGTCGTCGCGACGCAGAACCCGATCGAGTACGAGGGGACGTATCCGCTCCCGGAGGCGCAGCTCGACCGCTTCTCCGCGCGGCTCTCGCTGGGCTACCCACCGTTCGGCGAGGAGGCGCGGATGCTGGCGGAGCAGACGACGGCGCCGCCGATCGACGCCCTCGAGCCGGTCGCGGACCGCGCCGACCTCCTCGCCGCGATCGCGGCGGCCCGGGCGGTGTTCGTGGAGGAGACGGTCGGGGAGTACGTGGTCTCGATCCTGCGCCACACCCGGCAGAGCGCGCTCCTCGCGCTCGGCGCGAGCCCCCGTGCGGGGATCGCGCTCCTGCGCATGGCGAAGGCGCGCGCGGTTGCGCAGGGCAGGGACTACGTCGTTCCCGAGGACATCCAGTCGGTCGCGCCGGCCAGTTCTCGCGCACCGGGTGATCGTCGCGCCCGAGGCCCGCGCGGCAGGTACGCGCGGGGAGAGATGCGATCGAGCGCGCGCTCGCGGAGGCGCCCACGCCGCGATGACGCTCGCCTCCGGCTGGCATTGACGGAGGAAGCAATGTTTTTCCCTGCTCCCTGGGTCCTGCGAGTCTGGCGCGGTCGATGAACACTGCGTGGCGCGGCGGGCTGGGTCTCGGAGCCGTCGCGCTCGCCGCTGCGGTCGCGTCCGGCTCCAGACCGCTCGGCGTCGTCGGCGTCGGCTTCCTGCTGGCTTGGGGCGTCACGTGGCTCTGGAGCTGGCTGGCCGAGCGCCCGGTCGCGGTGACTCTCGAAGCAGACTCCCGGCCAGGCTGTCGAGGGCGACCAGCGTGACGGTGAGTGCCGAGGTCGCGAGGCCATCGCGGATCCCGCTCGGCTCGCTCGCGCTCGACTTCACTGTCGGGCGCGTCGGGAGGAGGTCCCAGCGGCTTCGCGGGCACGGACGCATGTCACGGGCGAGGATCGACCTCGGCCCGCTGCCGCGCGGGGTCTTCACGATCACGGATCCCGAGGTCGTCGTCGGCGACCTCCTCGGCCTCGTCTCGGTGAAGCCTCCGCTCACCTGCGAGCGACTCACGATCGTCGTTCGACCGCGTCTCGTCGCCCTCGACGGGCTCTTCAGCGAAGCCGGACACGCGGGAGGAGACGGTCGGCGGCTGCTCCTCCGGCGGGCTGCGGGGTTCGACTTCCACTCGGTCCGCGACTACGAGCAGGGCGAGTCGCTGCGCCGCGTGCACTGGCCGACGAGCGCCCGGCGCGGCCAGCTCATGGTGAAGGAGCTCGAGGACACGGCTCACGACGGTGTGGTCGTGCTGCTCGACTGCGATCCAGCCGGCGCCGTCGGGACCCCGCCCGACTCGAGCTTCGACGCGGCCGTGCGCGCCGCCGGCTCGATCCTCCAGGCGCACGCGCTGCGCGGGCGCGGTGCGACGCTCGTCACGACCGGCTCCGCTGGGCAGGTCGTCCCGGTCCGCTCGAGGCGGTGGCGAGCTCGGCGGGGCGGTGACGAGCCTCGCAGCGGCGAGCCCGGACTCTCGGTCATGGCCTGGCGCAGGTCCTCGCACGGGAATCCGTCGCTCGCCGGGACCGCCGAGCTGATGATCGTCACGTCCACCCTCGATCCGGCGGCTTTCACGGCCGTTCTCGGCCGTCGCGAGGCGCCGCGCCGTTTCGCTCGTCTGGGTGGACGCGGCGAGCTTCGCGGCGCGCCCGACCCGGGCCGAGGCCGGTGTCTTGCGGCTCGCGGCGCACGGGATCCCGACCGCCGTCGTGCGGAAGGGCGACGACCTCGCAGGCGGTGCTCTCCGCCCGTCGCGCCTGAGGCGGTGGCTCATGCCTAGAACTGTCGTTGCCTCGACGCATCGCTGCGGCTCGCCGTCGTGGCCGCCTGGCTGAGCCTGGAGCAGCCCCCGCCTCTCGGCGGTCTGCGCTCGTGGTCGCCGCCCTCGGTGTCCTCCCGGCGCTGGTGCGATCGCGCCGGGGCCGCGCCGATCGCCGTCGGCCGGTGCCACGCTCGGTGCCGCCTGGGTCGCGTTCGGCGCGCAGCCGTGGGAGCTCGCCCCGTTCCGCGACGAGCGGGTGCTCGCGCCCGATGCTCCGAGAGGTCGGGCACCGGGATCGTCGACTTCTACGACGTGTTCCTGCCCTTCGTCCCGGCTCGGAACCCGGAGATGCATATGCTCGTGCTGTGCGCGATCTTCGGGTTCACGCTCGCTGCGTCGCTTCTCGTAGCCGCGCGTCGCCCGCTCGGCGCGGCCGCCGTGACGGTGGCGGGAGTGGGCTGGCCTGCGACGCTCGGCGGGCGTCGAACGCGATCGCCCTCGGAACGATCGCGTTGTCGGCGGCGCTCGCGATCCCGCTCGTGCTGCGCGTGAGCTCGGTCAGGACGCTCGTGGTCGGCACGGCGATCGGCGCGCTCGTCGTCGTCGGCGCCGCTTCGGCCTCCTCGGCGACGACGCTCGGTGGAAAGCCGGCGCTCGAGTGGGAGAACTGGAGCCTGCGAGGCCCCGGCCGCGAGGTGAGCTCGGTCCGCTTCGTGTGGGACTCGAACTACGAGGGGATCAGCTTCCCGCCGACGAAGACCGAGCGTGCTGCGGGTGTCCGGGCCCGACCAGCCGTACTACTGGCGGGCCACGACGCTCGATCTCTTCACGGACTACCACTGGGTCGAGGATCTATTCTGGCTCGGTCAGGTCGACCACGCGTCGCGTGCGCTTCAGCTTCCACAGCTCGTGCCGGAGCGCGCCGCCGACGAGCGCAAGTGGATCGAGCAGAAGGTGCGGATCGAGGCACTCGTCGACGATCACCTGGTCGCGGCCGGGACGCCGGTCGGCGCTCGACGCCAGGCGGTTCGGGACCGTCTTCCAGCTCTCGGGCGGGGTTCTGCGCGTCCGCGACCCGATGCGCGTGGGGCAGACGTACACGGTCTGGAGCTACGCGCCCGACCCCGCTCCGCGCGCTCTCGCCTCGGCGCCTGTCCGCCATCCTCCGGCCGCCTCGCGCTTTCTCGAGGTCGACGGCCGCGTGTTTCCGGCCTTCGACACGGCGAACCGTGACCGGCTCGTGCGCACGCTTCCTCCGCGACCCGTCGTACGCCGGATATAGCATGGCAGGCGACGATGTACGACGTCGCGCAGCGTGTCGCGGGCAGGTGCCACGACGCCGTACGCCGCTGTGCTGGCCCTCGAGTCGTGGCTCCGCCAGACCGGCGGATTCCACTACGACGAGTCTCCACCGCATGTCGACGGTCCGCCGCTCCTCGCCTTCGTGACGAAGACGAAGGCCGGCTACTGCCAGCACTTCGCGGGAGCCATGGCGCTGATGTTGCGGCTGCTCGGGGTCCCGTCACGGGTTGCGGTCGGCTTCACGAGCGGCACGCGTGACGGCGACGACTGGGTCGTCACCGACCACGATGCGCACGCGTGGGTCGAGGTCTGGTTCCCGGGCCAGGGCTGGGTCCCGTTCGACCCGACTCCGGGACGCGGGACTCTCGGCGGCGACTACTCGTTCGCGTCGGGATCGCCGGCGGCGGTCGCCGCGCTCCGGCGAGGCGACCTGTGCAGCCGCGCGCCGCACCGGGGCCCGGACACGAGCGATATCCTCACTACGTCGACGAACCGGAGCAAGAACCGCGCACCGATGCTCGTCGCGGTCGCGTTCCTCCTCGGCGTCGTCTGGGTCCTCATCGTCGGGGTCGGGAAGGCGGTCTTCCGCCGGTCGATTGGCTACCTCACGCGCGATCCGCGCCGGAGCGCGAGCGCGAGTCGGCGGGAGCTCGAAGGGTTCCTGAGAGATCAGGGCGTGGCCATTGCGCCCAACGCGACGCTCGCCGACCTGCAACGCGCCGTGCGGGCGGAGCTGGGACTCGACTGCAGGCGCTTTACGCGCGCGGTCGCCCGCGCACGCTACGGCAGGCCCGAGTCGGCGCAGGAGGGCGCAACGGCCGCCCGCTCCGAGCTTCGAGGGCTGCTGCGAGCCGCACGCCGCGAGCTCTCGCTGTGGGCGAGAGTGCGCGGCTTCGTGTCGCTGCGGTCGCTGCGCTCGACGGGGGCGCGATGAGCGAGACGTACGAGCTCTTCCAGCTCGGGCGCAGCCACCTGCGCAACGGCATGGCGGCGCAGGCAACGGTGCCACTCGAGAAGGCGAAGCGCGCCGAGCCGAGGTCCCGCTCGATCCGGGAGGCGCTGGGGATCGCGTACTTCCGCATCGGACGCTGGCAGGAGGCCGAGGCCGAGTTCCGCGCGCTCGTCGAGCTCGCACCCTCCGACGAGTTCGCCCACTACGCGCTTGGGCGGGTGCTCGTAAACCAGGGTCGACGGACCGAGGCGACGCCGCACATCAAGCTCGCGCGGTCGCTCCGACCCCGCACCACGACCGACGGCGACGCTCTCGACTAGATATGCGGGCGGTCGTCCAGCGCGTCCGCGACGCATCGGTCTCGGCAGGCGATGACATCGTCGCGTCGATCGGCCCGGGCATCGTGGTGCTCCTCGGGATCGCGGTGGAAGACACGGCAGCGGACGTCGAGCAGCTCGCGGGCAAGGTCGCACGCCTACGGATCTTCGAGAACGAGGAAGCGCGCTTCGATCGCTCGCTCCTCGACGTCCACGGCGAGGCGTTGGTCGTGAGCCAGTTCACGCTGATCGCCGACACGCGGAAGGGCAACCGGCCGAGCTTCACGGGAGCTGCTCCGCCCGAGCTCGCGCAGCCGCTCTACGAGCGTTTCTGCGAGCAGCTCGCCGCGACCGGAATCAGCGTACGGCGCGGCGTGTTCGGAGCGAAGATGGCCCTGTCCTTGACGAACGACGGTCCCGTCACGATCGTGCTCGGCTAGCACGTGCCGCTCTCCGCGTTCCTGCTCGCGCTCGCGGCGGCCGTGTTGCACGCAGGCTGGAACGTCCTCCTCGCTCGCGCGCGCGACGTCGCGGCCGCAACGACCGTCGCCCTCGTGCTCGCCGTGCTCCTTTTCGCGCCTGTCGCGGCGGCGACGTGGGACGTCGACGCCTCGGCCGTTCCCTGGATCGCAGCGTCGGCGGCGCTCGAGATCGTGTACTTCGTGTTCCTGACGACGGCGTACAGCCGCTCGGACCTGAGTCTCGTGTACCCGGTCGCGCGGGGCAGTGCCCCGGTGCTCGTCCTCGCGGGTGCGGCGGTCACGGGAGCGACGATCGGCCTGGTCCAGGCGCTCGGCGTCCTGCTCGTCGGAGGCGGGATCCTGCTGGTGCGGGGCATGACGGGACAGTCGGATGCGCGGGGCCTCTTGCTCGCGCTCGGGATCGGCGCTGCGATTGCCGGCTACACGCTCGTCGACAAGCAAGGCGTGGAGCACGCAGCGGTCATCCCGTACTTCGAGCTCGTGCTGGCGCCGGTCGCCCTCGCTGCGATGGTCTGGCTCGCCGCCATGAGGCGTCTCCCCGCGGCCCGGGCTCGAGCTGGGCTGGGCCACGCTCGCGGCGGCGATCTGCGCGTTTGCGGCCTACGCGCTCGTTCTCGGCGCGCTGACGCTCGCGTCGGCGCCTTCGGTCGCCGCCGTGCGGGAGACGAGCGTGTTGTTCGCCGTTGCCCTCGGCGCGTCCGTGCTCGGCGAGCCGGTCGGCCGTTCGCGCGCGTCCGGCGCCGTGCTCGTCGTCGCCGGCGTCGCGCTCGTCGCCCTCGGCTGAGGGGCGCTGGCCGTCGCGCTCGAGCCGTCGAAGCGACCCGCGGGCTGTAGGGATCTTGGCGCGACCGGAAACTGCATTCGCACATCCCGGTCTTGCGGAGACCGAGTGCTATCCTGGGCTCACCACATTTCACCGGCTTCACGAAATGGGCGCGCCGCGCCCATTTTTGTTGAGAGGGCAGATGAGCACGACTTTCGCGAGAGAACGGACGCTGCAGGACGAGATCGCACCCGCGGTCGAGTCACGCGTGCCCGGGGTCGAGGTGCTCGCGGTCGAGCTGCTCTCGCCGAGCCGCTTCTGCGTCTACATCGACCACGCCGACGGCGTCGACCACGCGCTCTGCGAGCGCGTCACGTACGTCCTCGACGCGTACCGCTCCGAGTACACGGTCGACGTCTCGTCGCCGGGCTCGGAGCGCCCGCTGCGCAAGCCGGAGCACTTCGCCGCCGCCGTCGGCCAGACGGTTTCCGTTCGTGTGGACGGCGGGAAGAAGAGTCGTCGTCGCGGCCGCCTCATCGCGGCCGACGACCAGGCAATCACACTGGAGACCGGCGACGCCGGCGAGGTTCGCCTCCCGTACGACGCGATCGTCCGGGCAAATCTGATCGACGAGGGGTTGACGACATGAGCCAAGAGATCATCGAGGGCATCCAGGCCATCGAGAAGGAGAAGGGCATCGAGGAGGGCATCCTCATCACCGCGCTCGAGGATGCGCTTCGCGCCGCCTACAAGAAGACTCCGGGGGCAGTGCGACATGCCGAGGTCAAGCTCGACGGCGCAGGCGAGTTCCGCGTGTTCGGAATCGAGATCCCGGAGGACATCGAGACGCGCCTCCTCGACGAGGCCCGTGAGGCCCGCATCGCCGAGCTCGAGCAGCTCGAGGAGGAGACGGGTGAGCGCCAGCACACGCTCGTCAGCGACGACGATCTCGAGCTCGACTGGTCTCAGGTACCGGCCGACCTGATCAAGCGCACCGACGTCACTCCGGACAATTTCGGCCGCATCGCCGCGCAGACGGCGAAGCAGGTCATCCAGCAGCGGATCCGCGAGGCGGAGCGCGCGATCATGTACGAGGAGTACGTCGATCGCCAGGGCGAGGTCGTCACCGGCATCGTCCAGCAGGCGGGAGACCGCAACAACGTGCTCGTCGACCTCGGCCGCGTCGAGTCGCTGCTGCCGCGCTCCGAGCAGGTCGACGGTGAGCGCTACGAGCAGGGGAGCCGCATCAAGGCGGTCATCGCCGAGGTGCGCTCGGGCACGAAAGGCCCGCAGGTCATCCTCTCGCGCCGCGATCCGGAGCTCATCCGGGCGCTCTTCGAGCTCGAGGTGCCCGAGATCGCCGACGGCCTCGTGGAGATCCGTGGCGTCGCGCGCGAGCCCGGCTACCGCTCGAAGATCGCGGTCGAGTCGCACATGCAGGGCGTCGACCCGGTCGGCGCGTGCGTCGGCCCCCGCGGCTCGCGCGTGCGCATGGTCGTGTCTGAGCTGCGCGGCGAGAAGATCGACATCATCCCGTGGAACACCGAACCTGCGCGATTCGTCGCGAAGGCGCTCTCTCCGGCCCGCGTGCGCGAGGTCTACATCGACGACGAGACGAAGGAAGCGACCGTCGTCGTTCCCAACGACCAGCTCGCACTCGCGATCGGCAAGGAAGGGCTCAATGCGCGTCTCGCCACCCGGCTGACCGGCTGGAAGATCGACATCCAGTCCGAGCAGGAGTTCGCGCAGGCCGAGGCGGAGCTCGCATACGCGGGCGCAGAGGACGGCGAGGAGTTCTCCGGCCGCTGTGCGGCCGTGCTCTCGAACGGGAAGCGTTGCCCGAACGCGGCGCTGCCGGGCTCGCGCTACTGCGGCGTCCCCGCTCACCAGGCGCTTGCGAACCAGGCTGCGGCGGCCGCAGAGCCGTCGCCGGAGGACGAGGACCAGGTCGTCCAGGAGGCAAGCGAGGTCGCGGAGTTCGAGGAAGAGGTTGCGGAGGACGAGGCGACGCTCGAGGTCGTCGCAGCCGCCGAGGAGGCACGCGAGGTCGAGGAGGAATGAGAACCGCGGGCTGCGTGATCCTCGCGAGTTCTAGACTGGACGCCGATGGCTGACGGACGTAAGGGACCGAACAGACCGATTCGCCCCCGCGGAGGCACCGGCGGCAGGAAGCGTCGCGTCGTCATCGAGGGCGGCGGCGGGCGTAGCGCAGGCCGCCAGGCCCGCGATCGCTCGAGCGCACCGCCTCAGCCGCGCCAGCCGCCGGCGCCGCCCCCTTCGGGCCCGATCACCGTCGAGTCGGGCGTCACGGTCAAGGACCTCTCGCAGGCGCTCGGCGTGCCGATGGGCGAGCTGATCAAGATCCTCATGGGGCTCGGGCAGATGCGGACGGCGACGCAGTCGCTGTCCGACGAGGACGTCGAGATCATCGGCTCGGAGCTCGAGCGCGAGATCACGATCAAGCACGCCGCCGAGGAGGAGCTCGAGCCCGCGTCGTACGACGACGACGAGGGCGACCTTGCGCCGCGGCCGCCGGTCGTCACGATCATGGGCCACGTCGACCACGGCAAGACGACGCTCCTCGATGCGATCCGCGAGGCCGCGGTCGTCGAGACGGAGGCGGGCGGCATCACGCAGCACATCGGCGCCTACCAGGCGGATGTCGACGGCCGCAAGATCACGTTCCTGGACACTCCGGGGCACGAGGCGTTCACCGCCATGCGCGCCCGCGGTGCGAAGGTGACCGACATCGCCGTGCTCGTGGTCGCCGCCGACGACGGCGTCATGCCGCAGACGAAGGAGTCGATCTCGCACGCGCGAGCTGCGGAGGTGCCGATCGTCGTCGCCGTGAACAAGATGGACGTCCCGGATGCGAACGTCGACCGCGTCAAGAGCGAGCTGGCCGCCGAGGGCCTCCAGCCCGAGGACTGGGGCGGAGCGACGCAGTTCTCCGCCGTCTCCGCGAAGCAGAAGGAGAACCTCGACGACCTCCTCGAGAAGATCCTGCTCGTCGCCGACGCCGAGCTCGACCTCCGGGCGAATCCCGACGCGGACGCGTCGGGCGTCGTCATCGAGTCGCGCCTCGACGTCGGCCGCGGCCCCGTCACGACGGTGCTCGTGAACCGCGGGACGCTGCGCGTCGGTGACGCGGCCGTGGCAGGGGACGCGTCCGGCAAGGTGCGCGCTCTGTACGACTACCGCGGCGAGAAGGTCAAGCAGGCCGGGCCGGGCGTGCCGGTCGAGGTGCTCGGGTTCGATCATCCGCCCGCAGCAGGCGAGTTCGTGCGGGTCGTCGAGCACGAGCGCCAGGCGAAGCACCTCGCCAACGTCCGCGCCGAAAGACTTCGCCGCGAGCAGCTCGCACAGCGCCCGCGCCGCCGTGTCTCGCTGGAGACGCTCCACGAGGATCTGGAGGCTGGCGAGGTCCAGGACCTGAACATCGTCCTCAAGGGCGACGTCCAGGGCTCCGTCGAGGCGCTCGTCAGCGAGCTCCAGAAGATCCAGCACCCGGAAGTGCGCGTGAACGTGATCCACACTGGCGTGGGAGGCATCACCGAGAACGACGTCAACCTCGCGTCGGCGTCGGACGCGCTCGTCGTCGGCTTCAGCGTGCGGCCGAGCGCGGACGCGCGCGCGCTCGCCGAGCGCGAGGGCGTCGACATCCGCACCTACCGGGTCATCTACCAGCTCACCGAGGACATCCAGCAGGCGCTCGTCGGCATGCTCTCGCCGGTCGAGACCGAGGAGACGCTCGGCGAGGCCGAGGTTCGTGCGCTCTTCCGCGTCTCGCGTCTCGGCACGATCGCGGGCTGCATGGTGACGACCGGCGTCGTTCGGCGTTCGGCGAAGGTGCGCGTGGTGCGCGACGGGACGGTCATCTACGACACGTCGATCGCACAGCTCAAGCGCTTCAAGGACGACGTCCGGGAGGTTGCCGAGGGCTTCGAGTGCGGGATCCTGCTCGACGGGTTCAACGACGTGAAGGAAGGCGACATCCTCGAGGCCTACGAGACGCGCGCGGTCGAGCGAACCGACCTCGACACGCCTGCCGGCCCGGCACCCGCTGCTGACGACGAGTAAGCGACACCGGCCGTGGCGACCGGCTACGTCGGAATCCTCACCGTTGAGCTGTACTTCCCGGAGTCGGGCTCCCTCAAGGGGAAGCGCAAGCATGTGAAGTCGGCGAAGGCGCAGCTGCGCGAGCGCTTCGGAGCGTCCGTGGCCGAGGTCGACCACCACGATCTCTGGCAGCGCTCGAAGCTCGCCGTTGCCTGCGCGACGCGAGAGCATACGGAGCTGCAGTCCCTCCTCGACGCGTGCGAGCGCTACCTCGGCTCGCAGGAGTGGGAGCTCCTGCGCAGCGAGCGGGAGGTGGTCGTCCCTGGCGAGCTCTGAGCGACGTCGGAAGAGTCAACGAGGTCGTGCGGAAGGTCATCTCGGACGCGCTGCCGACACTCAAGGACCCTCGAATCGGGTTCGTGACGGTGACGAGCGTTCGGACGTCGAAGGACCTCTCGTACGCCACCGTCTACGTGAGCGTGCTCGGCAGCGAGAAGGAGCAGGCGCAGACCCTCGCCGGCCTGCAGTCGGCGCACGGCGTACTGCAGTCGCAGCTCGCACGTGAGCTCGGCACGAGGCGGACTCCGGTTCTGACGTTCGAATACGATCCCGCGATCGAGCAGGGCGTGCGGCTGACGAAGATGATCGACGAGCTCGCCCCCCCGGAGGCCGATGGCGATCCAGACTGACATGCAGGCGGTGGTGGCCGCACTCCGCGACAACGACCGCTTCGTCGTCACCTCCCACGAGGCCCCGGACGGCGACGCGCTCGGGTCGCTCCTCGGCATGGGGCTCGCCCTCCGTGGGCTCGGCAAGGACGCAGTCATGTTCCTCGGCGGCCCCGCGCCGCTTCCCGGCGAGTACCGGTTCCTGGAGCTGGAGAAGCGTGGGCTGCAGAGGGAGCTCCCGCCGGACTTCGGCGACCGTGTCCTCGTCGCGGTGGACTGCGCGAGCGCGAGTCGCGTGGGAGCAGAGCCCGGCGTCGTCGCGGCGGCGCGGTTCACCGTCAACATCGACCACCACCACGACAACCCGCGCTTCGGGGACGTGAACCTCATCGTCGCGGAGGCGTCGTCGACCGGTGAGGTGCTGGCCGACGTGTTCCGTGGAGCTCGGCGTCGCACTGACGCCGGAGATCGCGGAGGCGCTCTACATCGCGCTCGTCACCGACACGGGCCGCTTCCAGTACGCGAACACGACGCCGAAGGCGCTGCGTCTCGCAGCGGAGCTCGTGGAGTCCGGCGCCGATGTCCACCGGGTGTTCCAGGGCGTGTACGAGAACGTCCAGTTCGCGAAGCTGAAGCTCCTCGCACGAGCACTCGAGCGCGCTCGAGTGCTGGAGGGCGGCGAGATCGTGGTCTCGCACCTCCTGCGCGACGACTTCGAGGCGGTCGGTGCCTCCGAGCCCTACTCGGAGGGGATCATCGACGTGCTCCGCTCGGTCGAGGGCTCGGCCGTGTCCGCGCTCATCCGCGAGCCCCCGCGGGATGGCGTTCCCGCGCGCAAGGTGTCGCTGCGCTCGTCCGTCGACGAGATCGACGTCAGCGCGATCGCACGCAAGTCGGGCGGCGGAGGCCATCGCGGGGCCGCGGGCTTCTCGAGCGACCTCTCGGTCGAGGATCTCACCGACTTCATCGTGCGCGAGGTTGCTGCCCAGGTCGGGTCGAGCGCGGAGCGGTAGGCGTGCCGCCCCGCGCGCTGAATCCGAGCGGGATCATCCTCGTCGACAAGCCCGCGGGCCCGACGTCGTTCGCGATCGTCGCGGCGACCCGTCGCCGCACACGGGCGCGCACCGGCCATGCGGGCACGCTCGATCCGTTCGCAACCGGGCTCCTGCTGCTCCTCTCCGGTGCGTCGACACGGCTGCAGCCACGGTTCGTCGGCCTGCCGAAGCGCTACGAGACGGCGATCGACCTCACGACTCGCACGAGTACGGGAGACGTCGAGGGCGAGCCCGTGGAGGAACACGATCCTCCGGATTCCGGGGATCTCGGGGAAGCGCTCGACGGCCTGCGCGGCGCTGTCGACCTGCCCATTCCCGCCGCGTCCGCAGTGAAGATCGACGGCCAGCGCGCGTACGCGCTCCACCGGCGCGGGGTCGCGGTCGAGATGCCGGTCCGCACGATGCGCGTCCACGAGCTCGTCCTCGCCGACTACTCGGACGGCGTCGCTCGGCTCGAGCTTCACGTCTCGTCCGGGACGTACATCCGCGCCATCGCGGAGGCGCTCGGCGGCCACTGCGTGGCGCTGCGGAGGACGGAGATCGGCCCGTTCTCGGTGGACGAGGCCGATCCGGAGCGGATCATCCCGCCCGAAGACGCCCTTGCGAGGCTCGCGTGAGGATCGCGCACGACCCGGCCGAGCTCGCGTCCGTGCCGCGCGCCGTCGCGATCGGCAGCTTCGACGGCGTCCACCGTGGGCACCTGGCAGTCGTCGACGCCGTGCGCGCGACCGGGCTCGAGCCGACCGTCATCACCTTCGATCCGCATCCGCGTATCGCACTCGGCAACCGCGTCGAGCTGCTGACGACGCTCGAGCGCAAGCTCGAGCTCCTCGACGCCGCCGGTGTCGTGGACGTCCTCGTCGCGGCGTTCACTCCCGAACTCCAGCAGCACACGCCGGAGGAGTTCGCCGAGCGGTACCTACGCGCGATCGGCGCCGAGGCGGTCGTTGCCGGCGCGGACTTTCGCTTCGGTGTGCGCCGATCCGGCGATCTCGCGCTCCTCGAGAGGCTCGGCTTCGGCGTTGTCGTCGTGCCCGAGCTCCCGGGCGCCTCGTCGACGGCGATTCGTGCCTCCCTCGCTGAGGGCGACGTCCGGGCCGCGGCGGCGATGCTCGGCAGACCCTTCGAGCTCGACGGCCTCGTCGTGGCCGGCGACCAGCGCGGCGGGACACTCGGCTACCCGACCGCGAACCTCCGCCTGGAGCCGGACCTCGCGTGCCCGCTGTACGGGATCTATGCCGGCTGCGGGCTCGGGCACCGGGCCGCGATCTCGATCGGGACCAACCCGCACTACGGCGGCCTGGAACGACGGATCGAGCCGTATCTGCTCGACTTCGAGGGCGATCTCTACGGCAAGCGGCTCGTCGTCGAGCTCTGGGAGCGGCTGCGCGACGAGGCCGTGTTCGAGAGCGAGGAGGCCCTCGTCGAGCAGATCGGCCGGGACGTCGAGGCGACGAAGCGCGCCGAGCGGCCCGAGTAGTGCGCAGCTCGAAATCCGCTGGAGCGCGGATTCCGACCGCGCGAGATCCCTAAAGGCGACCGCGTTCGCGGTCGCGGCGCACCTGATCGCCATCGGTAGCGTGTCGCGCGTGACCGCCGACAACGGGCAGCCACTGGTCCACGCACGGAACCTCGTCAAGCGCTTCGGTGAGTTCGTCGCCGTGGATGGGATCGACTTCGACCTCCAGCGTGGCGAGGCATTCGGCTTCCTCGGGCCGAACGGCGCGGGGAAGACCTCGACCATGCGCATGATCGGCTGCGTCTCCCCGGTCACGGACGGGACGCTGCGGATCCTCGGGATGGACCCGGCTCGGGACGGCGTGACGATACGCGGCCGGCTCGGAGTCGTCCCGCAGCAGGACACGCTCGACATGGAGCTGACGGTCCGCGAGAACATCATCATCTACGGCCGCTACTTCGGCCTGCCGCGCAAGCAGCTGAGCAAGCGCGCCGACGAGCTGCTCGAGTTCGTCGAGCTCGGCGAGCGGGCGGACGACAAGGTCGAGCCGCTCTCGGGCGGGATGAAGCGGCGCCTGACGATCGCGCGCTCGCTCGTCAACGACCCGGAGATCATGCTCCTCGACGAGCCGACCACCGGGCTCGACCCGCAGGCGCGGCACGTCGTCTGGGACCGTCTCTACCGGCTCAAGCGGGAGGGCGTCACGCTGCTCCTGACGACGCACTACATGGACGAGGCGGAGCAGCTCTGCGACCGCCTCGTCGTCATGGATCGCGGCAAGATCGTCGCCGAGGGATCGCCGCGCGATCTCATCGAGCAGTACTCGACGCGCGAGGTGGTCGAGCTGCGGTTCGAGGACGGCAACCGGCCCGACGATCTGACCTACTGGACGGAAGGGCTCGTATCGCGCGTCGAGCCGCTCCCGGACCGCGTCCTGCTGTACGCGGACGACGGCGACGCCGCGTCCCACCAGCTGCATGAGCGCGGTCTCGAGCCGGAAAGCGTGCTCGTTCGGCGGAGCACGCTCGAGGACGTCTTCCTCCACCTCACGGGTAGGAGCCTCATCGAATGAACCGCTCGCCTTCGGCTCGCGGTCGCGGGGGAACCATGTTCCCCGCTACCCCCTTCTTCTGAGAGCGTGGGGAACCTCCCGGTTCCCCACACCCCTCCACAGTCATCGCCCGAGGTCGGGCGATGACGTCGCTTGCCCTCGCACTCAGGCCGCTCGAGTTCTTCTTCGCGCAGTACAAGCGTGTCTGGCGCGGCACGGCAGTCACCAGCGTCGTGACTCCGGTCGTGTACCTGCTCGCCCTCGGCGTCGGGCTCGGCGTCTTCGTCGACCGCTCGACCAACCTGCCGGACGGCATCACCTACCTCGAGTACGTCGCGCCCGGGCTCATGGCCGCGACGGCGATGCAGCTCGCTTCGTTCGAGGCGACCTTTCCGGTCTTCTCCGCGATCAAATGGGATCGGCAGTACCACGCGATGCTGGCGAGCCCGTTGCGCGTGCGCGACGTCATGTTCGGCCATCAGGCCTTCTTCGCGTTCCGACTCCTGCTGACGTCGACGGTCTACTTCATCGTCATCACCGCCTTCGGCGCCGTCCAGTCGCCGCTCGGAGTGCTCGCGATCCCGGTCACCGTGCTCGTCGGGCTGTCGTTCACGGCGCCGCTCGCAGCCTGGGCGGCACGCGCGGAGTCGATGGTCTCGTTCGTCGCGATCTTCCGCTTCGTCATCCTCCCGATGTTCCTCTTCTCCGGAACCTTCTTTCCGATCTCGACTCTTCCGAGGCCGCTCGAGGTCCTCGCGTGGCTCACGCCTCTCTGGCACGGGGTGACGCTCTGCCGCGACCTCACATTGGGCGACGTAGTGGTCGGAGACGACCTCCTGCACCTCGGGTACCTGCTCGCGTTCATCACGGCCGGGCTCGTCGCAGCGCGGTACACGTACAGGCGGAGGCTGTTCGTCTGATGACAACGCTCGCCTCACAGCTCACGTTCACGGGGGAAACCATGTTTCCCCCGTGTGCCCCCTTCTTCCTGACATCGCGGGGAACCTCCCGGTTCCCCGCACCCCTCCACCGTCATCGACGGGTTCCCCGCCGATGACGGAACTGGTCGCACGCGCGCGACTCACGGCGCCTGCACGCCCGGCGCTCGGCGGCCTGCTGATCATCGAGCGCAACGTCATGGTCTATCGCCGGACGTGGATGATCCTCTTCTCCGGCTTCTTCGAGCCGCTCTTCTACCTCTTCTTCTTCGTCTACCCGCTGCAGAAGTTCATCGGGGACGTCACGTTCGAAGGGGAGACGATCGAGTACGCCGCGTTCGTCGCACCGGCGCTGCTCGCGTCGTCGGCCATGAACGGCGCCTTCTACGACGCGACGAACGTCTTCTGGAAGCTGCGCGAGTCGAAGGTGTACGAGTCGATCCTCGCGACCCCGGTCAGCCCGAAGGACGTCGCGGTGGGGGAGACGATCTGGGCGGTCGTGCGCGCGATGCTGTACGCGACCGCGTACCTGCTCGTGATCGTCGTCCTCGGGCTCGTCGATTCGCCGTGGGCGATCCTCACGCTGCCTGCCTGCTTCGTCATCGGCTTCGCCTTCGCCGGAGCCGGGATCGCCGCCGTCACCTACATGCGGACGTGGAAGGACTTCGACCTGATCCAGCTCGTGATGCTGCCGATGTTCATGTTCTCCGCGACCTTCTATCCCATCTCCGTGTACCCCGAGGTGCTCGAGTGGATCGTCCGGTGCCTCCCGCTGTACCAGGGGATCGAGCTGATCCGGTCCCTGACGACGGGTACCGTCGGCCCGTTCCAGCTGGTCAACGTCGCCTACCTGCTGACGATGGGCCTGGTCGGCCTGTCGCTCTCGTCCCGCCGCATCGACAAGCTGCTCCTGAAGTAGCTACAAGAGGTGCGCAGCGCCACTGCGGCGCGGGTCGCCCGCTGCACCGGCTCGGCCCACGCAGCTCGCCCCGCCGAAGTAGTGGTGGATGCGATCCCAGCGGCGCACCGTGCGCCCGTTCTCCTCGAGCCGTTCGAGCGCCGCCTCGTCGACCCCAGGCTCGGCATCGACGAGCTCGAGCGTGGGGTGGACGCGCGGGAGCCCGACTGCGGTCTCGGCGTCGTGGCCCTCGTCGAGGATCGCGGCGAGCACGGTCGCGAGCGCCGTGCGCAGACGGGTGGCTCCCGCCGAGCCGATCGCGAGCTCGAGGCCGTCGCCGTCGAAGACGAGGCTCGGCGCCATCCGGCTCTCGAGATGATCCCCGGGCCGCGGCTCCCCGTGGGCGATGTCGGACTCGCCGAGCAGGTTGTTGAGCTGCGAGTCGAAGCCGGGAAGCCATACAGCGGCGCCGACCCCGAGCGAGTGCGTCAGCACGCAGGCCCGTCCGTGGCCGTCGACCGCGACCATGTTCGTCGTGTGCTCGGCGCCCTGCTCGCGCGGTCGGAACGCATCGACGAGCGCCAGCACACGTTCGGTCGCGTCGAGACCGGCCAGCTCGGGGAGCTGAGGGAGGAGCTCGGGGACACCCGAGAGCCCGCCCCGTGTCGCTACGCGTCGTCCCCGGTACGGCACAACAGCGGGATCGCGCCATAGCGGCCGGTAGTCCCTGAGATCGTCGGCGGTGAAGACGACGCCGTCGACCGACAGGAGGGCTTCGGCGAGCGACCCGCGATACACGCTCGCAGCGCCCTCCTCGGCAAGCGCTTCGAGCGTCTGCACCAGGCCGGGTTGAGCGAGGAGATCGCCCTCGCCGAGGCGATGTCCTTCACGCGTGAACAGAGCCGCCCCACGGCCGACCGAGTAGAGCCCTCCGAGCATCTCGAGCGTCCTCGCGTGCATCTCGGGGAGCCGAACACCGCTGCCGGCGAGGGCGAGCGCCGGCTCGCACAGCCGTTTCCACGGAAGGCGGCCGAGTCGCTCCCAGAGCTCGCCCAGCGTCGCCGGGAGCCCGGGCACGGCGCAGGACGCTGCACCGATCGCGTACACGACGGGCTCCTCGCCGAAGGGGATCTCGAGCTCGGTCGAGATCGCCGGTGCCCGACGGCATCGCCGCGAAGCCGTCGAGGTTCAAGACCCGCGAGCCGTCGAAGGCGATGGCGTGGCATCCGGACAGCAACCCGCTCATCACCGTCTCGGCGACGCAGGACGCGAGCGCCATCGCGACCACGGCGTCGGCGGCGGTGCCGCCGTCGACGAGGATCTCGAGACCCACCTCGGCCGTCGCCGGATGCCCGGCCGCAACTCCCGCCCTCACGGGCGCCACGCCCTCATCGCGGCATCCTGCCAGTGCGCTCCGGCCGCAAAGCGGCCGAGATTAGGGGTTTCCGCACGACCGGAATCTGCGCAAGCAGATTCCGGTCTAGTGCAACTACCCAGCGCAGTCGATGTGTCCGGGCGGCGCGCCCGTGAACTGACCGAGGCGGAAGCTGATGTCCCGGAGCGGCCAGTACACGGCAAAGACCTTCGCGAAGATCGCGTTCCTCTCTACAGGCCCGAACGTCCGGCTGTCGATCGCGGCGGAGCGGTTGTCGCCGAGCAGGAAGTACTGCTCGTTGGGCACCTTCGACTGCGGGAACGGCTTCGTGGTGATGTCGTCGAACTTGATGTCGTTCACGAACACCGTCCCGCCCTTGCCCACGATCGTGTCCCCGGGGCCTGCCGCGACACGAAGGACGAGCGTGCGGTCGGTGGCGTCCTTGTCGGGGACGATCTCGCCGGCGTCCGTCTCGGCCGCGTGCACCGTCACGACGTCGTCCTGGCCAGGGTCGCTGAACTTGTACGTGAGGCCCTGCGCGAGCACGCGTCCGTCGCAGCCGGGGATCGTCGTCGCCATGGAGGCCGTGTCGTCGGGCTCCACGGGCACGAGGAGCTCGGCGAAGTCGAGAACGACGAACGCGGCAACGAGGATCACGAGGATCGCGGCGGCGCGAATGATCCAGCGGAGCACGGCTGCTACCCTTCCGCGAGCCGCTGTCGCGGCCCCGGCGTGCTTCTTCCTTCACGCGGGGCGGGGATTGCGGGGATTTCGACAAGGAGGAGATGCATGAGCCTCACCAAGGAAGTCAAGCTGGAAATCGTCGAGAAACACGGTCGGGGACCTGCCGACACTGGTTCGGCAGAAGTGCAAGTAGCCCTTCTCACTCGACGAATCAACGACCTGACCGAGCATCTGCGGACGCACCCGAAGGACCATTACTCGCGCCGCGGGCTCCTGAAGCTCGTCGGGCAGCGGCGGCGGTTCCTCAACTACCTCCAGAGAAAGGACATCGAGGGCTACCGCGCCCTCATCAAGGAGCTCGGCCTGCGCCGGTAAGCCTCCGCACAAGGATTACGACGACAGGGAAGGTGGAAGTTTGAGCCAGTCCCGGCCCAGTAGAGCGGGGCAGAGCGGGACTGACTCAAACCTCCACCTTCCGGATACAAGCGAAAGGTGAAGGGATACCTCACATGAGTACGCAAACAGCCGGGCAACTCGCCTCGGTTTCCGTCGACGTGGGCGGTCAGGAGATCGTCTTCGAGACGGGCAAGCTCGCCAAGCAGGCCGACGGCGCCGTCGTCGTCCGCTCGGGCGAGACCATGATCCTCGCGACCGCCGTCGGCAGGCCCGACGCGCGGCCGGACGCCGACTTCTTCCCGCTCACGGTCGACGTCGAGGAGAAGATGTACGCCGCCGGGAAGATCCCGGGCGGCTTCTTCAAGCGGGAAGGCCGCGCGACCGAGCGCGCCACGCTCACCGCGCGGATGATCGACCGCCCGATCCGGCCGCTCTGGCCGAAGGGCTTCCGCAACGAGGTGCAGGTCATCTGCACCGTCCTCTCGGCGGACCTGGTCACGCCGCACGACATCCTCTGCATCAACGGGGCGTCGGCCGCGCTCATGATCTCGCCGCTGCCGTTCCTCGGCCCGATCGGCGCGGTCCGCGTCGGCCGCATCGAGGACGAGTTCGTCCTCAACCCGACGCTCGAGCAGCTCCAGGAGTCGTCGCTCGACCTCATCGTCGTCGGCACGAGCGAGGCGCTCACGATGGTGGAGGCGGGCGCCGACCAGGTGCCGGAGGACACGATCCTCGAGGCGCTCGAGCT
Organism: uncultured Gaiellaceae bacterium; assembly: GCA_963776555.1. Classification (GTDB taxonomy): domain Bacteria; phylum Actinomycetota; class Thermoleophilia; order Gaiellales; family Gaiellaceae; genus GMQP-bins7. The sequence continues at coordinate 79,028 of CAVZNK010000032.1, forward strand.
GGCGCACGCCGAGATCCGCAAGATCTGCGCGGCGCTGGAGAGCCTTCGCGAGGAGGTCGGCAAGGCGAAGTGGGTCGACGTCGACCTCACGGCCGAGCTCGACGCCGCACATGGCGACCACGTTCGCGCGGCGATCGCCGAGCACGGCATCAAGGAGGCGGGGGTCGTCGTCGAGCAGCTCGTCGAGAGCCTCTCGCCGTCCGTGTCCATGTCCTCCACCGAGGACGACATGACGAAGCGCGCGCAGACTCGCTCGAGCTTCGCAGCCATCCTCGAGAAGGCCCGGCTCTCCGCGGTCGAGGGGCCGCTCCGCGAGCAGTTCCTCGACGGCCTGCGCGAGCTCACGGACGCCGAGCAGGACTCGAAGGAGCTCAAGTCGGCGAAGCGCGAGCTCCTCCTGAATCGGATCCTCGAGGAGCTCCAGCTCCCGTTCCCGGTCGGCGCCGAGCCTGCCGAGGGCGAGCCGGCGGTGAAGGACTCGCAGACGAAGCAGTTCGTCAAGCGGGCGTTCGACACCGTCTACAAGGACCTCGTCCGGAAGAAGATCGCCGTCGAGAAGCGGCGTCCCGACGGACGCTCCGAGGAGGAGATCCGTCCGGTCTCGGCCGAGGTGCAGGTCAGCCCGCGCACCCACGGCTCCGCGCTCTTCACCCGCGGGCAGACGCAGATCATGACGCTGCTCACGCTCGGGACGATGAAGGAGGGGCAGCGGATCGACGACCTCTCGCTCGAGCAGAACCGCCGGTACATGCACCACTACAACTTCCCGCCCTTCTCGGTCGGGGAGACGGGGTTCATGCGCGGCCCGAAGCGGCGTGACATCGGCCACGGTGCGCTTGCGCAGCGGGCGCTCGAGGCGGTCATCCCGCCGGTCGAGGACTTCCCGTACACGGTTCGCCTGGTCTCGGAGACGCTCGAGTCGAACGGCTCGTCGTCGATGGGCTCGGTGTGTGGGTCGACGCTGGCGCTCATGGACGCCGGCGTCCCGATCGCGGCGCCCGTCTCGGGCATCGCGATGGGCCTCGTCAAGGAGGGCGACGACTACGTCATCCTGACCGACATCCAGGGAGCCGAGGATCACCTCGGCGACATGGACTTCAAGGTGGCCGGAACGCGGGACGGGATCACCGCCCTGCAGATGGACATCAAGATCACCGGCGTGACGCAGGAGATCATGCGCTCGGCGCTCGAGCAGGCGAAGCGGGCGCGCGTCTCGATCCTCGAGACGATGCTCGAGGCGATCCCCGAGCCGCGCGCGGAGATGCCCGATCATGCGCCGCGAATCTCCACCATCAAGATCGACCCCGAGTTCATCGGGATGGTCATCGGCAAGGGCGGCGAGACGATTCGCGGGCTCGAGGCCGACTACGACGTCCAGATCGACATCGAGGAGGACGGCACGATCCTCGTCTACTCGACCGAGGGCGAGAAGGGCGAGGCGGCAGTCTCCGCCATCCACGCGCTCACGAAGTCCCCGGAGGTCGGGGACACGTACACCGGCAAGGTCGTGAAGACGACCGAGTTCGGTGCCTTCGTCGAGCTGAAGAAGGGAACGGACGGCCTGCTGCACGTCTCGAACGTCGGCCCCGGCCGCGTGGCCCACATCGAGGACGTGATGAGCCGTGGCGACGTCGTCGACGTCCTCGTGCAGGAGGTCGACAAGGATCGCGGCCGCATCGGGCTGAAGCTCGTCGCGAAGCACGAGAACGGCGGGCTCGTCACGCCCGAGGAGCTCGTCGAGCGGGCGAAGGACGCACCTCCGCGCCCGCCGCGCGAGGAGCGCCCTCGCGGCGGCGGTCGAGACCGCGGCCGCTCACGCGAGCGG
>CAVZNK010000033.1:0-12544 GCA_963776555.1 uncultured Gaiellaceae bacterium
TCTTCGGCGATCTTCCCATCACCTGGAAGGCGAGGACCGGCGAGGAGGGCGGCAAGACGACGCCCGAGGAGCTCATTGCCGCCGCCCACGCGTCGTGCTACTCGATGGCGCTGTCCCACGCACTCGCTCAGGGCGGGAATGCACCGGACAGCCTCGAGACGTCGGCGACCGTGACCTTCGTGCCCGGTGAGGGCATCACGAAGATCGCGCTCTCCGTGAAGGGCTCCGTCCCCGGCATCGACGAGGCGGCGTTCGTCGCGGCCGCCGAGGACGCGAAGGCAAACTGCCCCGTGTCCAAGGCGCTCGCGGCCGTGCACGAGATCACGGTCGAGGCCTTGCTCTCATAGCGTCGTAAGCGCAAGACCAGGAACTCCTAACGGGAGTCCTGGTCGCGCGAAGATCCCTGACGCGCCACTTCGTGGCCGGTCGCCGCTCGCGTCTGATGCGCGACGTTACGATCGGGTCATGGCCATCGAGCGCCTCGTCGACGAGCTGGACCGCTCCTACGCGGAGGCGCAGGAGCGCCTGTCCGACCCCGAGGTCTACAACGACCACCGTCAGGCTGCGGATGCCGGCCGTCGGCTGAAGGAGCTCGAGACGCCGAAGCGACTGGCCGACGAGTGGCGAGCGGCGAGCGAGAACCTCGAGGTCGCGCGTAGCGATCCCGGCTTCGCGGACGAGGTTCCCGAGCTGGAGGCCGAGATCGAGCGACTCGAGGACGAGTTGACGCTCGCGCTCGTCGAGCGGGACCCAGCCGACGAGAAGGACGTCATCGTCGAGGTCCGCCAGGGAGTCGGAGGCGACGAGGCCGGGCTGTGGGCGGCCGACCTGCGCCGCATGCTCACCCGCTACGCCGAGCGGATGGGCTTCAAGACCGAGACGCTGTCGACGAGCGAGAGCGAGGGCGGTGGCCTGAAGGAGTCGGTGTTCGCCGTGAAGGGCCAGGGCGCGTTCTCGATCTTCAAGTTCGAGGGCGGCACGCATCGCGTCCAGCGGGTCCCCGAGACGGAGTCGCAAGGTCGCATCCACACCTCCACGGCGACGGTCGCAGTCATGCCCGAGGTGGAGGAGGTCGAGGTCGAGATCCACGAGAACGACCTGCGCGTCGACGTCATGCGCTCCACCGGGCCGGGCGGCCAGAGCGTGAACACGACCGACTCGGCCGTGCGGATCACGCACCTACCGACGGGTCTCGTCGTGGCCATGCAGGACGAGAAGTCGCAGCTCCAGAACCGCCAGAAGGCCATGCGCGTCCTGCGGGCGCGGCTGTACGAGCTCGAGCGCGAGAAGCAGCAGGCCGAGCTCGCCGCGTCGCGACGCTCGCAGATCGGCACCGGCGAGCGTGCGGAGAAGATCCGCACCTACAACTTCCCGGAAAACCGCGTCACCGATCACCGGATCAAGCTGACGCTGCACCGGCTCGACCACGTTCTCGACGGAGACCTCGGCGAGCTCACCGATGCGCTGCGAGCCGAGGAGCAGCGGCAGGCGCTCGCCGCCGCTTCCGCGTGAAGGTCGCGCGGGCGCTCGCGAAGACGACCGAGCGACTGGACGCGGCCGGCTGTGAGTCGCCTCGTGTGGATGCGGAGATCCTCGTCTCGCACGTGCTCGGGATGTCGCGCTCGGAGCTCGCGCTCGAGCCGAAGCGCGCGATCTCGCGCGACGAGGCCGACGCGCTCGAGGCACTGGTCGCACGGCGGGAGACGCGCGAGCCGCTCGCGTATGTGCTCGGCGAGTGGGGCTTCCGGCGCCTGACCCTGCGCGTGGACAGGCGCGTGCTCGTACCGCGACCCGAGACGGAGGTCGTCGTCGAACGATGTCTTCGCCGTCTCGAAGGACGCGTCGGGCCACGCGTCCTCGACGTCGGAACGGGCAGCGGCGCGATCGCGCTTGCGATCGCGGACGAGCATCCGGGCGCTCGGGTCACGGCGGTGGATGCGTCTGTGGACGCTCTCGAGGTCGCCGGCGCGAACGTTCTGGCGACAGGCGTCGCGGTCGAGCTGCGCGAGTGGGATCTCTTCGCGGGGCTGCCCGCGGGCCCCTGGGACCTGGTCGCCTCGAACCCTCCGTACGTGCTCCCCGAGGAGCTCGACGCGCTGCAGCCGGAGGTGCGCGAGTGGGAGCCACGGGAGGCGCTCGTCGGCGTCGGTGCGACCGAGGCCGTCGTACGTGGAGCGCGGGACGTTCTCGAACCGGGAGGCGCGCTCGTACTCGAGGTGGCCGAGGGTGACGCCGCGCGTGTCTCTGCGCTGTTCGGCGAGCTCGGCTATGCGGACGTGACGACGACGGAGGATCTCTCCGGGCGCGACCGGGTCGTCGAGGCGGTACTTCCGGCGTGAGCTCGGTCGCCGAGACGGTCGCCGCGCTCGAGGCGGGGGAGCTCGTGGTCCTCCCGACCGACACCGTCTACGGGCTCGCGTGCCGGCCGGACCGAGAGGACTCGGTGCGCGCGCTCTCGGCGCTAAAGGGTCGCACGCCCGAGCAGCCGATCGCGCTCGTCGCGGGGACGGTCGAGGCGCTGCTCGAGCTCGTGCCCGAGCTCGGGGCGGCACCTGTCGTGCGCGGGCCGTTCACGCTGGTCCTGCCCAATCCGGCACGTCGGCTGCGATGGCTGACCGGTTCTCGACCCGAGACGATCGGCGTGCGCCTTCCCGGGGTGGAGGGCGCGGCGGCGGAGTTGCTCGACGCGATCGGCGTCGTCGCGGCGACGAGCGCGAACCTGCACGGTGGCGTCGATCCGGCGCGCGTCGGCGACGTCCCCGTCGAGATCGTGAATGCCGTCGCCGCCGTGCTCGACGGCGGCGAGCTCCCGGGATCGCCGTCGACAGTGGTCGACCTGACCGCGCCCGAGCCGCGCGTCCTCCGCGAGGGCGCTGTCTCAGCGGAGGAGGCACTCGCGCGGATTGCCCAGGTGCGCGCCGAGTAGCATCCCGCCACATGGCTACGACGCCGTCGACGCTCGACGATCTCCGGACGGCCGGGCTCGTCGAGGTCGATCCCGAGGTCGCCTCGCTGCTCGAGCGGGAACTCGAGCGGCAGCGGGACGAGATCGAGCTCATCGCGTCGGAGAACTTCACCTGGCCGGCAATCCTCGAAGCGGTCGGCAGCGTCCCGACGAACAAGTACTCCGAGGGATATCCCGGCCGCCGCTACTACGGCGGCTGCGAGATCGTCGACGAGATCGAGCAGCTCGCGATCGACCGCGCGAAAGCGCTCTTCGGCGCGGAGCACGCGAACGTGCAGCCGCATGCGGGCGCGCAGACGAACATGGCCGTGTACTTCGCGGCTCTCGAGCCGGGCGACACGATCCTCTCGCTCGAGCTCTCGCACGGCGGCCATCTGACGCACGGCCTGAAGGTCAACTTCTCGGGTCGGCTCTACACGATCGTCCACTACGGAGTCTCGCGCGAGACCGACCTCGTGGACTACGACGACGTGCTCGCGCTCGCGAAGGAGCACCGGCCGAAGCTCATCGTGTGCGGGGGCTCGGCGTATCCACGCACGGTCGAGACCTGGCGATTTCGCGAGATCGCCGACGAGGTCGGCGCGCTGCTGCTCTGCGACATGGCGCACTTCGCAGGGCTCGTCGCGGCCGGGCTGCAGCCGAATCCCGTCGAGCACTGCGACTTCGTGACCTCGACCACGCACAAGACTCTCGCCGGGCCGCGCTCGGGGTTCGTCCTCTGTCGCGAGGAGCACGCGCAGGCCGTGGACAGGGCGGTTTTCCCGGGGATGCAGGGCGGCCCGCTCAACCACGTGATCGCCGCGAAAGCCGCGTGCTTCAAGATCGCCGCCTCGGAGGCATTCCGCGACTACCAGCGGCAGGTGCGCGCGAACGCCGACGCGTTGGCGGAGGCGTTGCAGGACGGCGGGCTCGACGTCCTCACGGGCGGCACGGACACGCATCTGCTGCTCGTCGACCTGCGCCGGACCGAGTGGAGCGGAAAGGACGCGGAGGAGCGCCTCGCCGAGGTCGGCATCACGGTGAATCGCAACACCGTCCCGTTCGACGAACGGCCGCCGACCGTGGCGTCCGGCTTCCGCGTCGGCACCCCGGCGATGACGATGCGAGGCCTGGACGAGGACGACTTCCGCGAGGTTGGCGCGATCATGTGCGGCGCGATGCACGCCGACGCCGACCTCGGCGCGCTCGCGCGCACGAAGCGCGTCGCTGCTGGAGCGCCGCCCGCTGTATCCGGGCCTGCCCGCCTTCCCGACGTTCTCCGACTAGGAGGCCCTGCGTGGACACAAGAGCCGACCTCGAAGCGTCAGCCACGGGCCTCGTCACGGAGGTCACGCATCCGCTCGTGCAGCACAAGCTCGGGCTGCTCCGCGACGTCACGACCACGACACAGATGTTCCGTCAGCTCGTGAACGAGCTGACGCTCCTCCTCACGTACGAGGCGACGAAGGACCTCGCAGACGAGGAGGCCGAGATCGAGACGCCGCTCGAGCACACGACGGCGCGTCGGATCTCGGGGAAGAAGGTGGCGGTATGCCCGATCCTCCGCGCGGGGATGGGGATGCTCGACGCGGTGCTGTCGCTCGTCCCGGGCGCCCGCGTCGGCTTCATCGGGCTCTTCCGTGACGAGGAGACGCTCGAGCCGGTCGAGTACTACGTGAAGCTCCCCGACGACCTCCGCGAGCGCGACGTCATCCTGCTCGACCCCATGCTCGCGACGGGGAACTCGACGGCGGCCGCGGTCGAGACGGTGAAGCGGGCGGGCGCGACGTCCGTGCGGCTCATCGCGCTCATCGCCGCGCCCGAGGGCATCGCGAGAGTGCACGGCGAGCACCCCGACGTCCGCATCGTGGTGGCGTCCGTCGATCGCGGCCTGAACGAGAAGGGCTACATCCTCCCGGGCCTCGGCGACGCAGGCGACCGCCTGTACGGCACGAAATAGGGAGACCACTGTGTTCGACGAACTGCGGGCGACGCCGGAGGTCCTGTACGGGGCGCTCATCGCGTTCGTCATCGTGGTTCTCCTGACACCTGCGGTCGGTGGCATGGCGCGCATGCTCGGCGCCGTCGACCGCCCCGACGCTCGACGGATCAACCGCCGGCCGATCCCGCGTCTCGGCGGGCTCGCGATCTTCCTCGGGATCCTCGTGCCGGCGCTCGCGTTTCTCGACCTCTCGGCGGAGAGCAGGGGAGTGCTGCTCGGCGCCGCGGTGGCCACCGTCGTCGGCGCCGTGGACGACTTCCGCGGCCTCTCCCCGTCCGTGAAGCTCATCGGCCAGTTCGTCGCCGCCTCGATCCCGTGCGCGTTCGGCGTGTGGATCGACCACGTCACGTTCCCGTTCCTCGGCGTGCTCGACATCCCGGCGTGGATCGGCGTGCCGCTCTCGATGCTGTTCATCGTCGCGGTGATGAACATGGTCAATTTCCTCGACGGGATGGACGGGCTCGCCGCGGGCGTCTGCGGCATCGCCGGCGTGACCTACGCGATCCTCGCGCTCTCGCTCGGCAAGCCCGATCCGGCGATCCTCTCGGCGATCGTCGCGGGCGCCTGCCTCGGCTTCCTCCGGCACAACTTCTTCCCGGCGCGGATCTTCATGGGCGACTCGGGCGCGCTCTGCCTCGGGTTCATCCTCGCTGCGGTCTCCATCCAGGGGTTGCTGAAGACCGCATCGACCGTCGTCCTCGTGCTGCCGTTGCTCGTCCTGGCGGTGCCGATCATCGACACGTCGTTCGTCGTCGCCCGGCGCGTCAAGCACAACCGCCCGATCTACACGGCCGATCGCAGCCACCTGCACCACCGCTTCCTCAACATCGGCTTCTCGCAGCGGAAGGCGGCGTTGACCATGTGGCTCTGGTGCGCCAGCCTGGCGGGCGCGGCGCTCGCGACGCGCTTCGTGCCGTTCCGCGAGGGCGGGCAATGGCATCCGCTCGAGACGGTCGTCGTGCTCGGGATCGCCTTCTTCGCCGTCGCGTTCTCGATCTACGTCGTGTACCTGCTGGAGATCGTGAAGCTCGCGAACCCGCGCATCAGGCGGCGCGAGCGCGAGGAGTCGGAGGCCCGCGAGCGCCTGAGCGCTTAGCCGGCTGCGGCGCGATCGACGAAGTCGGCGAGCACGTCGTTGAACGCGGGGTGCCGCTGTACGACGTGGCCGTACCCGGGCAGCACGACGCGCTCGGCGGGAAGCTCCCGCTCGAGGACGTCGCAGATGGTGTCGAAGGCCTCGTGGTGAGCTCCCGACACGACGAGCTTCGGGAACCGCGTCGCCGCGAGTGCCGTAAGCGGGATGTCTGCCTCCCACGGCCCACGCTCGACCGCGAGCGCGCGGGCGCCCTGCTCGAGCTCCGCCGGCAGCGGAGAGGGCGGCTCGAACTCCGAGCCGACGGCCCGGAGGAACTGCCGCAGGAACACCTCCGGATCGTCCTGCGAGGCTGACGCGTACAGCGCGGCGCCCGCGGCTGCGAAGGTGTCTACCGCCGGATCTCCCGCCGCGACACCCGTCGCAGGTGGCTCGATCACCGTGAGCGAGGCCAGCGCCTCCGGCCGAGCCGCTGCCGCCAAGAGTGCGATCACGCCGCCGTACGAGTGCCCGACGAGGTGATCGCCACGCTCGAGGAGGTCGGCGACGAGCGCCGCATCCGCCTCGAAGTCGACGCGCTCCACCGTCGAGTTCGGCGCGAATCCAGGACGCTCGAGGACGACCAGCTCGAAGCTGTCCGCGAGCGAACGCTGCCCGGCCCAGGTACCCCGCCCGCCGACGACGCTGCCGTGGACGAGGATGATCCGCTCCATCCGGCGATCGTAGCCTGCTGTAACGAAGTCAGCCTGTTTTCCTTCAACCAAGCGAGATCAGGCTGTTACAAGCACGCTGATATGCTCCGGCCGGGATGACGCCGGACGCGGCCCCCTCGCCTCATTCGCTCGCCACCGCCTCGGGGCTTCTCCTGGGCACCCTCGCGGCGGCGATGATCGTCGGCGCCCTCGTGGGGTGGGCGCTCGGCTCGGCGGGCATCGGGCTGCTCGTGGGGGCTCTGCTCGGAATCCCCGCCGGCGTCGCCGTCGTCTACCAGGTCTACGGCCGGGGTCAGACCGCGTGAGCGGCGCCGGGATCTTCTCGACCCCGCGGCCGCTGCCGAGCCGGCTCGGCCCGACTGTCGCGGGCGGCACGATCATCGCGCTCGCCCTCCCGATCTTCGCCATCGCCGGCTGGCCGATACGGGGCTGGGCGCTCGCTGCCGTCCTCTGGCTCGCCTCCGAGATCTTCGCGCTGCTACTGGCGCGCCTTCCGGACAACCCCGATAACCTCGCCGCCGCGGGCATGCGGGGAATCGGAACAACTTCTCGGGCGCTGCTCGTCGGCGTCGTGCTGGTCATCGTCACGGTCTCGAACGAGACCGTCGGCCTGACGGCGGCGATCCTCTATGCGATCGCGTTCACCGCCGAGCTCGGCGTCGGGCTTGCGACCTACTTCGGCGGGGAGGCGAAGGCGTGAAGCGCCTCTTCGCGCTCCTCGTGCTGGCGGCGCTCGTGCTGCCGTCGGTCGCGCTCGCCGCCGGGAGCGACGACAAGAAGTTCGATCCGTCCGAGGAGTGGAACCTCAAGACCTGGGGGCCGGAGCTGAAGATCGGTCCGATCGACATGTCGATCAACAAGGCCGTCGCCTACCTCATTCTCGGCACGATCGTCTCGATCGTCATCGGGATTGCCTTCATGCGCATCCGTCCCGGTCGTGGCCCGAACCGGCGGCAGGCGCTCGGCGAGACGATCTACGAGGTTGCGCAGGTACAGGTCGCCGAGCAGGGCCTCCCCACGAAGGCGATCGGGCGCTGGTTCCCGTACGTGGCGACGCTCATGATCTTCATCTGGGTCGTCAACATCCTCGGCTTCATCCCGCTCCCGCTCTCGGACGAGCGCTGGCATGTGGCCGGGATCAGCGTTCCCACGCTCGCGATCTTCGCCGCCACGTCGACGCTCTCGGTGACGCTCGCGCTCGCGCTCATGACGTTCGTATTCACGCACGTCGAAGGAATCCGCGAGAACGGCTCCTGGGCGTACTTCAAGAGCTGGATCCCGGACGTCCCGAAGGCGATGCTGCCCATGATCATCCCGCTCGAGATCCTGGGGCAGTTCATGAGGCTGATCAGCTTGTCCGTCCGGCTCTACGCGAACATGCTCGCCGGCCACATGCTCATCCTCACGTTCATCGGGCTGATCTTCCTCGTGACGCCCTGGGTCTTTCCCTTCTCCGTCCTCTTGGCGACCGTCTTCTACCTCTTCGAGGTCGTCATCGTCGTCTCGATCCAGGCGTACATCTTCGCCGCCCTGTCCGCCATCTACATCGGCTCGGCCATCGAGCCCGAGCACTAAGGAGGAGTCCCACCAATGCATGCCTCGTTCTTCTTCCTCGCCGCGGCCGAAGACGGCGCCGACGCCGGTAAGGCGATCGCGCTCGCGCTCGGCATCGGTCTCGGCGCGCTCGGTGCCGGCGTCGGCATCGGCAACATCTTCGGCTCGATGATCCAGGCCGTCGCCCGCCAGCCGGAGCTCCGTGGCGAGCTCACCGGCATCCAGTGGCTCGGCTTCGCCCTGACCGAGGCGGTCGTCTTCTACGGCCTCATCGGCGGCCTTCTCGCGTACGTCCTCGTCTGACCGATGACGTTCGTGCTCGCCGCAACGGAGGATTCGTCCGGGGGCCTGATCGACGTCGTCCCCGGGCTCATGATCTGGACGCTGATCTGCTTCGCGATCACGTTCTTCGTGCTCCGGAAGTTCGCGTTCGGCCCCATCCAGAAGACGATCGACGAGCGCCGTGACCGGATCCGCGCGGCCGTGGACGAGGCGGACAAGGCCCGTGACGAGGCGCGCGAGCTCCTCGAGCAGCATCGCCAGCTCATCGCCGAGGCGAAAGGCGAGGCGGCGGACATCCTCGCCGACGCGCGCAAGGTCGGAGACGCGCAGATCGCGCGCGTGAAGGAGGAGGCGGACGCCGAGCGTGCGCGCCGGCTCGAGGAGACGAAGCGCCAGATCGACGCCGAGACGGCCCGGTCGCTCGACCTGATCCGCTCGGAGGTCGCAGACCTCACCCTCGAGGCGACGGCTCGCGTGACGGGCAAAGTCCTCGACACGGAGGACCAGCGCCGGCTCATCGACGAGGCCATCGCGGAGCTCGACTTCTCCGCTCTGGAGAGCGACGGCTAGTGGCAGTCGCCCAGCGCATGTACGCGCGCGCACTCTTCGAGGCCGCGCGCGAAGCGGACAGCATCGACGCGGTCGCCGGTGACCTCGCGGCGCTTGCGGGCGCGATGGACGAGGTGCCCGAGCTGCGCGCGTTCCTGCGCAACCCGCAGATCGACCCAACCGGGAAGGCGGACGTGCTCGGGCAGCTGGCCGTAGACGCCGACGAGCTCGTGCGCAACTTCGTCCGGCTCGCGGCCGAGAAGGGGCGCGCCGGCGAGCTGCCGGAGATCAGCGCCGAGCTCGACGCACTCGTCGCCCAGGCGCAGAACCGGCTTTCGGTCGAGCTCACGACGTCCTACGAGCTCTCCGACGACGAGGCGTCCTCGATCGTCGCGACGATCGAGAAGGCCTCTGGCCGCGCGGTCGAGGCCACGCGTACCGTCGACCCGAGTCTCATCGGCGGAATCGTCCTGCGGATCGGATCCCATCGCGCCGACGGCAGCGTTCGCGGCCGGCTCGAGCGCCTCAGACACGAACTCGCAACACCGATGAGCATCACAGCGGTCGCGAAGGACGCCTTCAGGGATGGCGCGCGGCTTTCGCGCGAGGACTCACGAGAGCCTTGAAGCTACGCCCGGAAGAGATCACCTCGATCCTCAAGGATCGGATCCAGCAGTTCGACGTCGAGACGGACCTCTCGGAGGTCGGCAGCGTCCTCCAGGTCGGGGACGGCATCGCCCGCGTCCACGGCCTCGAGAACTGCGTCTCGCTCGAGCGGCTCGAGTTCGAGCACGGCGTGACGGGAATCGCCTTCAACCTCGAGGAGGACAACGTCGGCACTGCGCTCTTCGGCGAGTGGGAGCACGTCAAGGAGGGCGAGCCGGTCCGTCGCACCGGCGAGGTCATGAGCGTTCCGGTCGGCCCCGGCTTGCTCGGGCGTGTCGTCGACCCGCTCGGCAACCCGCTCGACGGGCTCGGCCCGATCGAGGCCGCGGAGCGCCGGCCGCTCGAGTTCAAGGCTCCGGGTGTGATCCAGCGTCAGCCCGTGAAGGAGCCGATGTACACGGGGCTCAAGGCCATCGACTCGATGACGGCGATCGGCCGCGGCCAGCGGGAGCTCATCATCGGCGACCGCTCGACCGGGAAGACCGCGGTCGCGATCGACACGATCCTGAATCAGCGCGGCGGAGACCTCATCTGCATCTACGTGGCGGTCGGGCAGAAGGGGTCGACGGTCGCCCAGGTGGTCGAGCGACTTCGGGACTCGGGCGCGATGGAGTACACGATCGTCATCTCCGCCCCCGCGCAGGAGGCTGCGCCGATCAAGTGGATGGCGCCGTTCGCGGGTTGCGCGATGGGCGAGTACTTCCTCTACTCGGGTCAGCACGCGCTCTGCATCTACGACGACCTCTCGAAGCACGCGGACGCATATCGGCAGCTCTCGCTGCTCCTGCGCCGTCCGCCCGGTCGCGAGGCGTTCCCGGGTGACGTCTTCTACCTCCACTCACGTCTGCTCGAGCGCGCGTGCAAGCTCTCGGACGGCCTGGGAGGTGGCTCGCTGACGGCGCTGCCGATCATCGAGACGCAGGCCGGCGACATCGCCGCGTACATCCCCACGAACGTCATCTCGATCACCGACGGCCAGATCTTCCTCGAGTCGAGCCTGTTCTTCTCGGGCGTCCGCCCGGCGATCAACGTCGGCACGTCGGTATCTCGCGTCGGCGGGAACGCACAGACGAAAGCGATGAGGAAGGTGGCCGGACGCCTGCGCCTCGACCTCGCCCAGTACCGCGAGCTCGAGGCGTTCGCGCAGTTCGGCTCGGAGCTCGACGCGGCGACGCAGAGCGCGCTCGCCCGCGGCGAGCGGATGGTCGCCACGCTGAACCAGCCGCAGTACCAGCCGTGGGCCGCCGAGGAGCAGGTCGTCGCGATCTACGCCGGGATCAACGGCTGGCTCGACAAGGTGCCGGTCGGCCAGGTGCCACGGTTCCACGCCGAGCTGCGCGAGCACCTGCGCACCGAGGGGACGATCCTGAAGTCGATCCGCGAGTCCGGGGACATCTCCGACGAGACGGAGCAGAACCTCAAGAAGGAGCTCGAGCACTTCCAGGGCGTGTTCAACATCGAGGAGGAGAAGGGCCTCGCCGGCTAGCAGACATGGCCACCGTCCAGGACCTCAAGCGCCGCATCCGCTCCGTCCGCAACACGCGGAAGATCACGCGTGCGATGGAGCTCGTCGCGGCGGCGAAGCTGCGGCGGGCCGAGCAGCGGATCACCGCGCTCCGCCCCTACGCGGAGACGATGAACGAGCTGATCGCGGGAGTGGGGAGGGCGGCCTCGTCGGTGCGGCTCCCGCTCCTCGAGCAACGAGAGGAGGTCGCGGCGGTCGCGATCGTCCCGCTCACCGGTGATCGCGGGCTCGCTGGCTCGTTCAACGCCCAGATCATCCGGCACGCGCTTGCGCTGGAGCGTTCGCTGCAGGCAGAGGGCAAGACCGTCCGCTGGGTGGCGGTGGGGAAGAAAGGTCGCTCGACGCTCGCCTTCCGCCGGCGCGAGCTGGCCGGCGCGTACATCGGCTTCACCGACCGGCCCTCGTACGAGGACGCGCAGGCGGTCGCGCACCGCACGGCCGAGCTCTTCACGAGCGGCGAGGTGGATCGGGTCGTGCTCGTCTACAACACGTACGTCTCGCCGCTGACGCAGCGCGTCACCGAGCAGGACGTGCTCCCGATCTCGCCGGACATCCTCGAGACCGACGAGCAGGAGCGCGCCGACGACAGGCTGCGTGGCGACTTCATCTTCGAGCCGGAGCCGGAGGAGATCCTCGTCCGGCTGCTGCCCGTCTACCTCGAGACCCAGATCTACCGCGCGCTGCTGGAGTCGACGGCGTCGGAGCAGGGTGCGCGCATGACCGCGATGCGCAACGCGTCCAAGAACGCCGGGGAGCTCATCGACTCGCTGACGCTCGGCATGAATCGCGCCCGCCAGGCCGAGATCACCCAGGAGATCCTCGAGGTGGTCGCCGGCGCCGAAGCGCTCAGGTAGCTGCTCTGCGAGAATGGTCCTTCGCAGTTCGCGGATTGTCGACTGAGAAAATCGAGGGCTGGACCGTGCTCGCCGGACCCGATGAGCGTCCGCCCCAGTCGACCATCGGATCCGCGTGGGGTCGCACGCCCGCCGCCGCCGAGGAGCCGCCCACCTCGCCCGACGGAGCACGACGCAAACCACGCCCCCACATCGTCGCCCAGCTATGGCTCGAGCCGAGCCAAACTTCTCGATCGAGTGGGAGTCTCAGTTGGCGGTGGCGACCTACAATCGAGACGCGATGAGCCTCGAGGCCGCGCCGCGTGACTCTGCGCCCGATTTCGATCGCGCAGCGAACATCGCCGCCCAGTTCGTCGCGAACG
>CAVZNK010000034.1:0-53430 GCA_963776555.1 uncultured Gaiellaceae bacterium
CCCCAACTCGATCGCGCCGAAGTGCAAGGAGCTCGCGCTCAAGCACATCTCGCAGGGCTCGCAGGCGGAGTTCCAGGTTGCCGGAGGCTGCGGTCTCGGCGCGCTGCAGGCGGCGAGGCAGTAGAAGGTCTGGGGCATCGGCGTCGACGCAGACCAGGCCTATCTCGGCTCGCACATCCTCACGAGCGGTGTGAAGCGGGTCGACACGGCCGTCTACGACTTCTACAAGCTCGCCCGGGACGGGAAGCTTGGTGCCGGCCACAACCTCGTCTTCGACCTGAAGAACAAGGGTCAGGACGTCGGCAAGATCAGCCCGCGCGTTCCCGGCGCGTTCATCACCAAGATGAACGCCCAGAAGGCGCTCATCATCAAGGGCAAGGTCAAGCCTCCGTCGACGCTCTAGCTCGTCGAGGGCAGTTCCAGAGGGGGGCGCTTCGCGCCCCCCTCGTCTCTTGCACGTCGTAGAATCGCGCCCCATGGCCGACGCTTCGCCCGTCCTCGAACTGCGCGGCATCACGAAGCGCTTTCCAGGGATCGTCGCGAACGACCACATCGACCTCGACCTTCGCCGCGGCGAGGTACACGCTCTCCTCGGGGAGAACGGCGCAGGCAAGTCCACGCTCATGAACGTCGTCTACGGCATCTACAAGCCGGACGAGGGCGAGATCCTCGTCAAGGGCGAGCCGATCACCATGCACTCGGCGCAGGACGCCATTCAGCACGGGATCGGGATGGTTCACCAGCATTTCATGCTCATCCCGGTCATGACGGTTGCCGAGAACATCGTGCTCGGGACCGAGCCCAACACGGCGGGGATCTTTCTGGACCACCGTTCCGCGGACAGCCGCGTCCGTGACCTCGCGCAGAGCTTCAACTTCGCGATCGATCCGGACGCTCGGGTTCACGACATCAGCGTCGGCCAGCAGCAGCGCGTCGAGATCCTGAAGGCGCTCTACCGACGCGCCGAAATCCTGATTCTCGACGAGCCCACAGCTGTGCTGACACCGAGCGAGGCGACCGACCTCTTCGCGATCCTGAAATCGCTGACACGCGAGGGGATGTCGGTGATCTTCATCAGCCACAAGCTGCACGAGGTGCTCGAGATCGCGGACCGCATCAGCGTGCTCCGCCGCGGGAAGCTCGTCGACACCGTGCCGAGCGAAGGGGCGACCGAGCAGGGGCTCGCCCGCCTGATGGTCGGGCGCGAGGTCGTGCTGCAGGTCGACAAGGAGCCGGCCAGCCCCGGCGAGACGCTCCTCGAGGTCGAGGGGCTCACGGTCGAGGACGACCGTGGTCTCCCGGCGGTCCGCGGCGTGAGCTTCAACGTGCGCGCCGGCGAGATCGTGGGAATCGCGGGTGTCGACGGCAATGGACAGACGGAGCTCCTCGAGGCCCTCACCGGCCTCAGGCGCGCGTCGGCGGGCAGGGTGAGGCTGGCCGACACCGAGATAACGAAGGGCAGCGCGCGGGAGCGGCTCGAAGCCGGCCTCGGCCACATCCCGGAGGATCGACTTCGGCGCGGCATCATCCCCGACTTCTCGCTCGCCGAGAACCTGTCGCTCCACGACTACCGTCACGAGCCGAACTCGCGCCTCGGCTGGCTCTACCCGAGCCGCATGGTCGGGAGCGCGCGCAAGCTCATCTCGGAGTTCGATGTGCGCGGGGGGACGCCGTCGTCGAAGGCATCGGAGCTTTCCGGCGGCAACCAGCAGAAGCTCGTAGTCGCGAGAGAGGTTTCGCGCGATCCGAGAGTCCTGATCGCCGCGCAGCCGACGCGTGGGCTCGACGTCGGTGCTATCGCCTTTCTCCACAGCCGGCTGGTCACCGAGCGCGACGAGGGACGCGGCATCCTGCTCGTCTCGCTCGAGCTCGACGAGATCCTGTCCCTCTCCGACCGCATCCTCGTCATGTACGAGGGTCAGATCGTCGGCGAGTTCGGGCCAGGGGTCGACGCCGAGACGCTCGGGATCGCGATGATCGGCGGTGGTGGGAACGGGGAGGGGGTGGTGGCGGCGTGAGTGACACGCCTCCCGAGGGCTCCGCGCAGCCGCCTCAGGGAGAGCCGGGCGGCTACGCGCCGAGCGTCGCGGAGCGCTTCTCGGCGTTCCAGCGCGCGGGCGGGCTCGTGGTTCCGCTCTTCACAACGCTGCTGGCGTTCTTCATCGCCGGACTCGTCGTGCTCGTCACGACGGGGCACAACCCGCTCTCCACGTATCGCGCGATCTTCAACGGGACGGGCCTCGTCTGGTTCTTCCACCCGGGCAACTACAGCATCGGCATCCCGTTCACCGAGACGAGCGTGTGGTTCCCGCTGAATACGAACAGCCTCGAATCCCGCGACGCGTACGCGCTGCAGCAAACCCTTCTGCTCACCACCACGCTCATCTTCACCGGCCTGGCGGTTGCGTTCGCGTTCCGCTGCGGGCTGTTCAACATCGGAGGCCAGGGGCAGTACATCGCGGGCTCGCTCGCGGCGGTCTGGGTCGGGTCTTCGTTCGCGAGCATGGCCCACTTCCCGCACGTCGTCCTGGGCATCGCGGCCGCGGCGCTCGCCGGCGCGTTCCTCGCGGGAATCGCCGGCTTCCTGAAGGCGACCGTGGGCGCGCACGAGGTGGTGGTGACGATCATGCTCAACTGGATCATGTTCTGGACGGGCCAATGGCTGCTCGGCGCGGACGGTCCGCTGAATGCCAACATCGCGACTTCGACGTCCGAGGACGTGGCCGACTCGGGCAAGCTCCCGACCTTCTGGGGACTCGGCGTTCTCCAGGGAGCGCACGTCGGAATCTTTCTCGGTATCGCCGCTCTGGTCGTCTACGCAATCGTGCTCAACAGGACGACGCTGGGATACGAGGTGCGTGCCGTCGGGCACAGCCCCGATGCGGCTCGCTACGGTGGCATCAGCGTCGCGCGGAGCTACTTCCTGGCCATGGCGATCGCCGGGGCGTTCGCGGGGATCGGCGGCTCGATGGACGTCCTCGGCTGGGAGTACCGGGTCGCGGCGAGCACGATCTCACTGTCTACGATCGGGTTCCTCGGGATCGCCGTTGCCCTCCTGGGCCGCAACACCGCGATCGGCACGGGCCTCGCCGCGCTCCTTTTCGGGGCCCTGCTCACCGGCACGTCGCAGCGCAACCTGGACCCCGAGATCTTCAAGCCGGAGCTCGCGAGCAATCTCACCCTCCTCATCCAGGGGCTCGTCGTCCTCTTCGTCGGCGCCGACCTCCTGATCCTGTACGCCTGGAACGCCCGCAAGAAGCTCAGGCGGGATCAAGCAGGGCCACCGACCGCGCATGCGGAGCCGACGTCGTGAGCGCTCTGGCTGTCGCATCTCGCCCCGTCACGCGCCTGACGACGCCGCACGCGATCGGCGTCCTCGGGATCATCTTGGGCCTCATATCGTGCTGGCTGGCGCTGCCGCCGATCCATGCGCGCGGACTCGGGTGGCCGGCGGTGTTCGGGATCCTCGCGCTGACCGCTGCCATCACGTCGATCACGCGTGGCGGGGGACGGGTCGGTTGGGGTGCGGTGGCTGTCGCCATCATCGGCATGAGCCTCGGCATCGCCGCTCAGCAGTCGGGTGTCGGAAACCTCGACCTCGTCTTCGTCTGGTCGGTCCTGCTCGGTGCGACGTTGCGCTACGCGACGCCGCTCGCGTTCGCTGCGATGGGCGGGCTGTTCTCCGAACGAAGCGGCGTCGTGAACATCGGCCTCGAGGGGATGATGCTGATGGGCGCGTTCTTCGGGTTCTATGCCGCGGACCAATTCGGTTCGTGGGAAATGGGTCTCGTCTGCGCGATGCTCGCGGGCGGAGCGCTCGCCGCTGTGCACGCCTTCTTCTGCATCCACCTGCGCGCCGACCAGATCGTCGTCGGGACGGGCATCAACTTCCTCGCGCTCGGGATCACGGGCTACGCGTTCGTCGACATCTACGGTGATCAGGGCTCGCCGACGGACGTGCCGACCGTGGGAAGTCCGTCACTCGACTTCCTCGGGCACATCCCCGATATCTCGATCGGGCCGGTCGAGCTCGGCGGCACGTTCCTGCAGGCCGTCTTCGGCGACCTGAACTGGATGATCTGGTTGAGCTTCCTCGTACTGATCCTGACCTACGTCGTCCTGTTCCGGACGTCACTCGGCCTTCGGATCCGAGCGGTCGGAGAGCACCCGCGAGCTGCCGACACGGTCGGGATCTCCGTGTACGGGATCCGCTACGGCGCGGTCATCACCTCGGGTGCGCTTGCGGCTCTGGGCGGCGCTTACCTCTCGGTCGGCGATGTGAACCTCTTCGACCAGAACCTCACGGGCGGGCGGGGATTCATCGCGATCGCGGCGATCATCTTCGGCAACTGGCGCCCGTTCGGTGCCTATGCGGCGTGCCTCCTGTTCGGCTTCTCGAGCGCGCTCGGTGATCGCCTGCCCGCCTATTTCGCCCAGGGCAGCGCCACACCGCTCCTGTTCAACACGCTGCCGTACGTCCTCACGCTCATCGCGGTGGCCGGCGTGATCGGCCGCTCGATCCCTCCGGCGTCGATTGGCCGTCCGTACGTCAAGCAGTAGCGTGGGCGCGGGCCGCTCGGCTACGGCGTGGGCGTCACTGCTGGCGGGACTGGCATCCATCGCGACCCTCCCGCTCGCCGTCTACCTGACGCGTTTCAGCGACACCTACGACCTTCTCCACGCGGGCTTCGCGATACCCGTTGCCGCAGGGCTCGCGGTCGCCGCGCTCGGGCTCGCACGGAGAGCGCGGCAGCAAGCCTCGGTCACGTTGTCTGCGCGACCTCCCGGGCTCGCGACCGCAGGACACGTCCTCGGCATCGTCGGCCTCTGCATGTCCGCCGCGGCACTCGTGGCGCTCGGCGTCTACGGGCTTCTCGAGTACGTCGGCTCACGCGAGTAGCGTCGGCGCTCGAGCGTCTACACTCCCGCCTTCATGTTCGACATCGGCTCCAGCCTGCGCGAGGCTCGGCAGCGTCAGAATCTCGACTTCCCCGAGTTGGAGGAGCGGACGAAGATCCGTCCGAAGTACCTCCGTGCCCTCGAGGACGAGCACTTCGACATCCTGCCCGCCCCGACCTACGTCCGCGGCTTCCTGCGCTCGTACGCGGAGGCGCTGGGGCTCGACGGGCAGCCGTTCGTGGACGAGTACAACTCGCGCTTCACGGTCGGCGAGGACGACGCGCCGCTGCTCGCGCGCCGGGCTCCGCAGCCCCGGCGCGACCGTGGGCCTCGCGAGTCGCGGCTCGCGGCGGTGGCCCTCTTGGCGATCGCGATCGCGACCGCGCTCGTCATCGCCGCCTGGAAGTTCGGCGGCCCGGACGGCGAGCAGGTTCCCGGTCTCGCCTCGAACGCCGGCTCGAGCCTGACGACGAAGGCGAAGGGGACCGCACATCTCGTGGTGCGGGCGACCGAGGGGAGCTCGTGGATGGAGGTCCGCACCGCTACGTCGTCCGGAAAGCTCCTCTACAGCGGCACGCTCGAGCAGGGCCAGCGGAAGTCCTTCGACGGGAAGAGCCTCCAGGTCGCGCTCGCAAAGCCTCTTAACGTCGTCGTGCGTGTCAACGGGAACAGGGTCGACCTCCCGCGCGGGACGACCTTCGTCGTGACGTCGCGAAGGATCGTCCGGGCACCCTCTTGAGCCGCCCGCGGGCGGCAATCGTCGCGACGGGATCCGAGCTCGTCCGCGGCGAGCGCCACGATCGCAACGGGCCGTTCCTCGCCGCGGAGGCGGTCCGGCTTGGGCTCGAGCCTTCGTCGATCTCGATCGTCGGCGACGGAGTCTCCGACCTCGAGCATGCCTTTCGCGAGGCGTTCCAGTCGGATCTCTGCCTCGTGTCGGGTGGCCTCGGGCCGACCCACGACGACCGCACGGTCGAGCTGGTCGCGCGCGTCGCGGGTCGTCCGCTCGTGGTCGATTCCGAGCTCGAGGAGCAGATCGGCTCGGTCTCGAGGATGATCGCCGAGCGCCTCCGTCGCCCGTACCAGGACTTCACCGCCGGGGTGCGCAAGCAGGCGACGCGACCCGAGGGCTCGATCTCGCTCGGTCTCGCCGGAACCGCTCCGGGGCTCGTCCTCGACCTCGACAGGTGCGTCGTCGTGATTCTCCCGGGACCGCCGCGAGAGCTCCAGCGCCTGTGGCCGCGGGCGCTCGAGACGCCGCCCGTGCAGCGCGTTCTCGCGCGTGCTCCCAGCCGTGCACACAAGGTGTTGCGCTTCTTCGGCACGCCCGAGTCGGCCGTGGCCGAAGCGCTCGCAGGCGCCGGCGGCGAGGGGGACGGCGTGGACGTCACGATCTGTGCTCGTGACTTCGAGATCCACGTCGACCTCTTCGTCGAGCCGGAGGCGGAGGCGCGCGCCGCAGACATCGTCGCGGCGCTCCGCGAGCGCCTCGGCAGGTATCTGTTCGGCGAGGACGAGCGCACGATCGCCGAGATCGTCCTCGACCTCTGCCGGTCCCGCGGCCTCACCCTCGCCACCGCCGAGTCCTGCACGGGCGGCCTGGTCGCCGCGAGACTCACGTCGGTTCCCGGGTCGAGTGACGTCTTTCGCGGCGCCGTCGTCGCCTACGCGAACGATGTGAAGGAGGAGAGCCTCGGTGTCCCATCCGACGTGCTCGAGACGTACGGAGCCGTCTCGGCGGAGAGCGCCGAAGCGATGGCCCAGGGCGTCCGCGAGCGGCTCAACGTGGATGTCGCCGTGGCCGTCACATGCATCGCGGGGCCTGGCGGAGGCTCCGAGGAGAAGCCTGTCGGCCTCGTGTTCGCGCATGCGATCGGCCCGGAGGGTGATCGCTCGGTGCGGACCGAGCTCCCGGGCGATCGCGAGATGATCCGCGGGCGCGCGACTGCCGCATCGCTCCACCTCGTGCGGCGATTGTTGGAGAGTCGCAACTCCTCTGCATGACCTCGGCGGGTACCGTCGCGGGAGATGACCAGGTCAGGCTCTTCCTCGCGCTCGAGGTGCCCGAAGACGCGGCGTCCGAGCTCGGGCGGTGGGGGAGAGCAGAGCTCAGCGGTGGACGTCGGCCGGACAGTTTCCACGTCACGCTCGCCTTCCTCGGGAGCCGGCCAAGGAGCGCACTCGCAGGCATCCTCGGCGTTCTTCGGCGCGAGGCCGCGGCGACCGAGCCGTTCGTGCTCGAGCCCGTCGGCTACCGGGAGACCCGATCGGTCGGGATGCTCGTTCTCGCCGATCCCAGCGGTCTCGCGACGAGCCTCGCCGAGCGCGTCCAGCAGGGGCTCGAGACCCTCGAGCTGTACGAACGCGAGCAGCGTCGTTGGCTCCCGCACGTCACCGTGCTGCGCTTTCGGCAGCGTCCGCGGCTCGCGCCCCCGCCGCCCGACATCGGCGCGTTCGCTCCGTCCGGCGCCGCTGCTTTCCTTTCACGTCTTCACCCGTCGGGTGCACGGTACGAAGTCCTGGAGTCGTGTTCGCTGGGATCCACAAGATTGGGAGTCACGGAGAGAGGCCTAGAGCAGGGAGGATGAGAGGATGAAACGCGAGGAAGCGCTCGATGTCGCGCTCGGTCAGATCGAGCGGCAGTTCGGGAAGGGCTCGGTCATGCGGATGAGCGACCGGCCGCAGGTTTCGGTCGGCGCCATCTCGACCGGCTCGCTCGCCCTGGACATGGCGCTCGGGATCGGCGGGCTCCCACGCGGCCGCATCGTCGAGATCTTCGGCCCCGAGGCTTCAGGAAAGACGACGCTCGTCTACCACGTCATGGCCGAAGCGCAGCGGCGCGGCGGCATCTGCGCCTTCATCGACGCCGAGCACGCGATGGATCCGCAGTACGCCCGCCGGATCGGCGTCGACATCGACCAGCTGCTCGTCTCCCAGCCCGACACGGGCGAGCAGGCGCTCGAGATCACGGAGCTCCTCATCCGCTCCGGTGCCCTGGACATCGTCGCGGTCGACTCGGTCGCCGCGCTCGTCCCCAAGGCGGAGATCGAGGGAGAGATGGGCGACTCGCACGTCGGCCTGCAGGCACGGCTCATGAGCCAGGCGCTGCGCAAGCTCGCAGGCACGCTCAACCGCACCGACACGATCTGCATCTTCACGAATCAGCTGCGGGAGAAGATCGGGGTCATGTTCGGCAACCCCGAGACGACCCCGGGTGGCCGGGCGCTCAAGTTCTACGCGTCGGTTCGGCTCGACATCCGTCGCATCGAGACGCTCAAGGACGGTGCTGAGGCCTTCGGCAACCGTGTTCGGGTCAAGGTGGCGAAGAACAAGGTCGCGCCGCCGTTCAAGCAGGCCGAGTTCGACATCATCTACGGCTCCGGAATCCCCTGGGAGGGAACGGTCCTCGACGTCGGCCTCGAGAAGAAGGTCGTCCAGAAGGCCGGCTCGTACTTCAGCTTCGGCGACGAGCGGCTCGGGCAGGGCCGGCAGAACGCGACGAGCTTCCTCGCCGAGAACCCCGATCTCGTCCAGCAGATCCTGGCGCGCATCCAGGCGGAGGCGCCGGACGAGCAGGTGATCTCGGCGCGCTTGCTCCCGGCCCAGTCTCCTGGCGAGGCGACCATCGAGGTCGAGACCGTCGAGATCGACGCGGAAGAGGCCGTTCCCGTCGAGGGCTGAGGCCACGACGCAGAACAGCCCGCTCGAGCAGGCGCTCCGAGCGCTGCAACGTCGCGAGCGCAGCGCGGCGGAAGTCGACCGGTATCTGGCCGAGCACGGCGTCAGCGATAGCGCGCGGGACGAGGTGCTGGAGACGCTCGCCCGCACGTCACTCGTCGACGACCGCCGCTTCGCGGAGGTGCGCGCGACGTCTCTCGTCGCGCGCGGCGCGGGAGATCACCGCGTCCGCCACGAGCTCGCCCGGGCAGGGGTAGCCGCCGAGCTCATCGACGAGACGGTAGCGCTTCTCCCACCTGAATCCGAGCGTGCGACGCGCATCGTCGAGCGCCGTGGCGCAGGCCCGAAGACCGCGCGCTACCTCGCGGGCAAGGGCTTCTCGGAAGACGTGATCAATGCGGTCATTGCGCAGTCACTCGACGAGCCGTTAGGATGATCGGGCTTTCACTCGATGTTTTTCCTGCACGCACGCGCTTTCTGAATCCATGAGCCGCTGTCTGTCGATGAATCGCTCCACCGGTCGCAAATGCGGCCGTCCACGGAGGCCGTCCCACCACCTGACGTAACTGCTCGGGCAGAGTCCGGCGCGGCCGTGCAGGTCTGCGTCGGGTGAGAGCATCCGCGGGCACTGCGTCCGCGGCAATCACATCCTCCAACGGAGGCAGCATGCTCTCGGCCGGCGCAGCGCTCATCGGAATCGTCCTCGGTGCACTCGGGGCGTCGGTCGTCCTCCATGGCTGGTCAGGGTCACGCGTGCGCGCCGCTAGCACGGAGCGCGAGAAGCTCCTCGCCGATGCCGAGCGCGAGGCCGAGGCGCTCCGACGCGAGGCGCAGGTCGAAGCTCGCGAGCAGGCGGTCGCACTGCGCAGCGAGATCGAGAGCGAGGTCCAGGACCGCCGCGTGCAGATCGCGAAGGTTGAGGAGCGCGTGCTCCAGAAAGAGCTCGACCTCGATGCACGAATGCTCGAGCTCGAGCGCCACGAACAGGGCCTCGGCGACCGTGAGACACACGTGCGAGCACTGCAGGACGAGCTGAAGGAAACCCAGCGGGCGGCCCTGTCCGCGCTCGAGAAGATCTCCGGCCTCACGGTGCACGAGGCGCGCCAGCAGCTCCTCGACCGCTCGAAGGACCTTGTCCGCCACGAGCTCGCGCGCGAGGTTCGGCAGATGGAGGAGGAGGCCCGCTCCGACGCACGGCGGCGCGCCAGAGCGCTGGTCGCGGACTCGCTGCAGCGTGTGGCGGCGAGCCATACCGCGGAGGCGACGGTCACCGTCGTCGAGCTTGCATCGGATGACCTCAAGGGCCGGATCATCGGCCGAGAGGGCAGGAACATCCGCGCCCTCGAGCACCTGACCGGAGTCGACTTCATCATCGACGACACGCCGCACGCGGTCGTGCTGTCGTCGTTCGACCCGCTACGGCGCGAGACCGCCCGCATGACGCTGGACAAGCTCATCGAGGACGGGCGGATCCACCCGGCCCGTATCGAGGAGATGTACTACCAGGCCAAGGCGGAGCTCGAAGAACACGTCCTCCAGGCGGGGGAACAGGCGGTGTTCGAGGCCAACTGCGGCGAGTTCCACGAGGAGCTCGTCCGCATGCTGGGCCGGCTGCGGTACCGCACGAGCTACGGGCAGAACGTCCTCAAGCACACCCTCGAGGTCGTGCACCTGGGCGGGATCATGGCCGCCGAGCTCAAGGCGGGAGTGAAGACGACAAAGCGCGCCGCGCTGCTGCACGACATCGGCAAGGCCGTGAGTCACGAGATCGACGGATCGCATGCGCTCATCTCGGCGCAGCTCGCACGCCGGTGTGGCGAGTCGGAGGGGGTCGTCCATGCGATCGAGGCGCACCACGACGACGTCAAGCCGCAGACCGTCGAGGCCGTCCTACTGATCGCCGCCGACGCGATCTCGGCGTCGCGGCCAGGGGCCAGGGGCGAGAGCCTCGAGAACTACATCCGGCGACTCGAAGCCCTCGAGGAGATTGCGACCGCCAAGGCCGGGGTTGCGAAGGCGTACGCGCTGCAGGCAGGGCGCGAGATCAGGGTCATCGTTGAGCCCACCGAGGTCGATGACGACGGGGCGGTGCTCCTGTCGCACGAGATCGCGCGCGAGATCGAGGATCAGCTCGAGTATCCGGGCCAGGTCAAGGTGATCGTGATCCGAGAGAGCCGAGCGATCGAGGTAGCCAAGTAGGGCGAGGCATGCCTCGCCCCAACCGCTGATGACGACGACGGAGGCTGCAAGGCGCTGGGCCGAGGTCTGGACGCGAGCTTGGCTCGAAGCTGACGTCGACGCGATCGCAGGGCTCTACGCGCCGGATGCGGTCTTCTACTCGCACCCGTTCCGCGAGCGGCAGGCGCCGCGGGAATATCTCGCATGGGCGTTCGACGACGAGGGCGGAGTCGAGTGCCGCTTCGGAGCACCGATCGTCGCGGGCGACCGGGCGGCGGTCGACTGGTGGGCCGTGCTCGAGTCGAAGAAGGACGGGTCGCTGCTCTCGATCGCGGGCACGTCGCTGCTGCGGTTCGATGCCGCGGGCCTCGTCGTCGAACAGCGCGATGCGTGGGGCGAGGAGCAAGGGCGACGCGAGCTTCCGGACTGGGCCTCCGGCTAGAAGAGGACCCGGACACATCCGGGTCCTCCAGACGGCCGGCGGCGGCTACCGCAGAGTTGCGAAGGCTTGGCGCACTCCCCGTTACCCTATGCCGGTGCGGCGGTACCACGTCACGACGTTCGGCTGTCAGATGAACGCTCACGACTCGGAGCGGATCAAGGGCATGCTCGAGTCACTCGGTCTCGGCGAGGCGCCGAGCCAGGGCGAGGCCGACGTCGTCGTCTTCAACACGTGCACGATCCGCGAGAAGCCCGATACGCGGCTCGCCGCCTACCTCGGCAACGCAGCGGCTATGAAGCGGCAGCGTCCCGACGTCGTGGTGGCCGTGGGAGGGTGCTACGCAGAGGCGCAGCGCGAGAGAATCTTCGAGCAGTACCCGTTCGTCGACGTCGCGTTCGGGCCGGGTTCGATCCCGCATCTCGGTGAGTGGATCTCGGCGGGCGGCTATTCGGTCGCGCGGGGAATGTTCGGCACACATGACCACTTCGCCGCCGATCTCCCGTTGCATGGAGAGCGGCACTTCCAGGCGTGGGTGCAGGTCTCCATGGGCTGCAATTCCAAATGCGCGTACTGCATCGTGCCCGCCGTCCGGGGACGTGAGCAGAGCCGACGACCGGGAGACATCGTCGCCGAGGTGAGTCGCCTCGCGGACGCGGGAGTCCGCGAGATCACGCTGCTCGGGCAGAACGTGAACTCCTGGGGACGAGACCTTGCCCCCGGTGTCCGAACCGAGTTCGGCGAGCTCTTGCGCGCCTGCGACGCGGTGGTCGGGCTCGAGCGGATTCGCTTCACGAGCCCACACCCGAAGGACTTCCGTGAGCCTGTGATCGCTGCGATGGCTGAATGCGCTCACGTGTGCGAGCACGTGCACCTTCCCGCCCAGTCCGGTTCGTCTCGCGTCCTCAAGGCGATGCGACGGACGTACGACCGGGAGCGCTACCTTCGTGTCGTCGACCGTCTCCGGGATGCGATTCCCGATCTCGCGCTCGGCACGGACATCATCGTCGGCTTCCCGGGGGAGACGGAGGGCGACTTCCAGGCGACCCTGTCCCTCGTCGAAGAGGTCGAGTTCGACTCGGCCTTCACGTTCATCTACTCGCCGCGGACGGGGACCGAGGCGGCGTCGCTCCCGGACCAGGTCCCGGACGACGTGAAGCACGAGCGGCTCGAGCGGCTCGTCGAGGCGGTCCAGCGTCTGGCCACGACGCGAAACGAGCAGCGGATCGGGCTGGTGGAGGAGGTGCTCGTCGAGGGTCAGAGCCGCACGGATCCGGCGCGCCAGCGGGGGCGCACGCGTCGCAATACGACCGTGAACTTCTCGGGCTCCGTCGGCCCCGGGCGAGCTTGTGGACGTCGTCATCGACGCGGCGACCTCGACGACGCTCAGCGGGCGCGTAGCGTCTCTGGTCGCGGTCTGATCGACCGTTCGCAATGCACACTTTCGGCACGCTCCGTGAACCACCGGTACGGAGTTCGACGCTACGCTCGAGGCGGGTGGTGGGCTGGGGTGCTTCACGGGCGATGACCACTTTGCAGTACTCGGTGATCGCGGTCTTCGGCCCCACCGCATCAGGCAAGTCCGACGTCGCGCACGAGCTCGCGACCCGCCTTCGCACCGAGGTCGTCTCCGCCGACGCACTGCAGGTGTACCGGGGGCTGCCGATCCTCACCAATCAGTCGCCGTACCCGACGCGCTTGACCGCCATCCGCAGCCTGTCGGCCACCATGTCCGTCGGTGAGTACACGGCGCTCGCACACGCGGCAATCGACGATCTCGTCGCGGCGAGCGGCGGCGCCATCGTGGCCGGAGGGACAGGTTTGTACCTGCGTGCAGCGCTCGCCGACCTCTCGATCCCCAGTGCAGTGCCGAAGGCGACACGCGCTCGCTTCGAGGAGATGTACGACGCTGATCCATTCACGGCGCACGCGCACCTCGGTCGCCTCGATCCTGCCGCCGCCGCCGCCGTACACGTGAACGACCGTCGCCGTGTCGTCCGCGCGCTCGAGCTGGCCGAGAGCGGCAGCTCTCTCGTTCCGGCGACGGACGAGCTGTGGTCAAGCACGATGCGCCACCCGACGCTCGTGGTCGGCCTGGACCTCCCACAAGCAGCGCTCGCCGAGCGGATCCGCGAGCGTACGCGGAGGATGATCGCGGGAGGAGCGGCCGACGAAGCGCGCGCCGCGATGTCGGCCCAGATCTCGCGAACCGCAGCCAAGGCGCTCGGCCTCGTCGAGCTGACGACGCTTCCGCTCGACGAGGCGGCGGAGCGCATCGAGCAGCGCACGCGACGGTACGCGGCGTACCAGCGCAAATGGATGCGGCGGATTCCCGGCATCGAGCTCGTCGAGGCCGACCGGCCGGCCACGGAGGTGGCGGATGCGATCCTCGACCTGGCACGCGCTCGGTAACACGTACCGGGTCGTCGAGCCGGGCGACTCGCGCCTGGACGCAACCCGGGCAGCGGAGCTCGCCGCAGGGACGGACGGCGTGCTCGAGATTCTCGCGACGACCCCCTCGTCCGTCGACATCGCCATCTGGAACCCCGACGGGTCGCTGGCCGAGCTGTCCGGCAACGGCACGCGCATTGCCGCCGCGTGGCTCGCAGAACGAACCGGCGCGTCGCAGGTGACTGTGACCGTCGGCTCGCGCATCGTCGAGACCACGCTCACCGAGACGGGTATCGAGCAGCTGATCGGCGGAGTGGAGGTCGGCCCGGCCGAGACCATCGACGGCATCACGTTCGTGCCGGTGTCGGTCGGGAACCCTCACGCAGTCGTGGTCGGCGATCCCGCGACGATCGGCGTGATCGGCCCGAGGCTCGAGACGCACGACCGGTTTCCGGAGCGCACGAACGTGCAGGTCGCGCGGATCGACGGCGAGGGAGAGGTCACCGCGCGGGTCTGGGAGCGCGGCGTGGGGGAGACCCTCTCGTCGGGCACGAGTGCCGTCGCGGTCGCAGCGGCGACGCACTCCCACGGCGACGTCGTCGTGCACTTCCCCGGCGGCGATCTCCGCGTCCACCTCGCGGAGGGTCGCGCGACACTTCGCGGCACCGCGGAGCGCGTCCTCTGAGTCAGATCTGAGCCAGCTCCACGAGCCGTCCGTCGGGATCGCGGAGGTACGCGGAGCGGCCCCACGTGTAGTCGCGCGGCTCCACCAGGAGCTCGAGCCCTCGCGCACGGAGCGCATCGCACGTCGCATCGAGATCGTCGATGGCAAGCTGCGCAGTGGTCCTCGTTCGGCGGACCTCCGTCCGTCGATGCCGACCGCTCGTGAACGAGGATCTTCGACTCGCCGGCGGCGAAGATAGCGCCGCCCGCCCACTCGGCCACGGGCGCAGCGCCGATCAGGTCACGATAGAAGTCGCTGACGGAGCCAACGTCGTCGGTGAAAAGCGCGATCTCCGTCACGTGCGTCATGTCGCGATCTCGAACTCTCGGAGAACGTCGTTCAGCGACGTCTTGAGGTCGGTCGACTCGCTGCGCGTGCCAACGATCAGCGCGCACGGCAGGTCATAGCTGCCCGCGGGAAATTCCTTCGTGCGCGTCCCGGGCAGGACCACCGAGCCCGCAGGCACATGGCCGCGATGCTCGACGGGCTCGGGACCGGTCACGTCGATCACGGGAACCGACGCGGAGAGGACGACGTTCGGTGCGATGACCGCGCCCGCGCCGACGACGACTCCCTCAACGAGGACTGCGCGCGACCCGATGAAGGCTCCGTCCTCCACGATCACCGGCTGCGCCTGGGGAGGCTCCAGCACGCCGCCGATGCCGACGCCGCCGGAGAGGTGGACGTCGGCGCCGATCTGCGCGCAGGACCCGACCGTCGCCCACGTGTCGATCATCGTGCGCGGCCCGACCCAGGCGCCGATGTTCACGAAGCCCGGCATGAGCACCACTCCCTCGGACAGGAACGATCCGTAGCGCGCGACCCCCGGCGGGACCACCCGCACTCCGCGATCGGCGAAGTCGCGCTTGACGGGGATCTTGTCGAGGTACTCGAGGTCGCCGACCTCGATCCGCTCGACTTTGCGCAGGCGGAAGTACAGGAGGATCGCCTTCTTCACCCACTCGTTCACGGTCCAGCCGTCGCCGCCGCGCTCGGCGACACGGAGGTCACCGCCGTCCAGCAGTGCGATGGTCTCCTCGATCGGTGCCGCGTCGAGCTCGCCCGCCGTCCAGAGGTCCTCGATCCGTGCCGCCAGATCCATCAGGCGGGATCATCTCGCATCGGACTCGTCGCGAAGCGATGGAGCACCTCGTACGCAGCGACGAGCGAGCTGATCGCGACGCGCTCGTCCCGATGGTGCGCGAGCGCCGTGTGGCCGGGGCCGAAGTTGACGGCGTCGAGGCCGCGCGTCGTGAAGTCTGCAACGTTCGTCCATGCCTGTTTCGGGCGAACGACGAGGTCACCTGCCCTCCGCAGGGCGCGTACCGCCGGCGAGTCGACGACGACGCGCGCCGGCTCGGCATTGCTGACGATCTCGAGCGACGCCCTCTCCGGAACGACGCTCGCAAGGTACGACTCCGCCTCGGCGGGGGTCCGGTCCGGCGGGTAGCGCAGGTTGAGGGTGGCGGTCGCCTCTCCGGGGATGACGTTGTCGGCGATGCCGGCGTCGAGCCGCGTCACCGAGACGACCTCGCGAAACTCGAGGCCGCCGACGACCGCGGTGCGAGGCTCGAGCTCGAACAACGAGCCGAGGCCGCGAACGGCGTGCTCCAGCGCGCTGTCTGCGAGCCAGGGACGTGCCGAATGGCCACTCGTCCCGGAGAACGTCAGCCGAGCTACGACGTTGCCGAGGCATCCGGACTGGAGCTCGAGGTCGGTTGGCTCGAGGACCACCGCAAGCGCCACTTCACGAATCGCCTGCGAGCGCTCGAACAGCGCCGGGAGCGGGTTACGGTCTGCCGGAAGCTCCTCCCGCCCGAAGAGGAGCAGTCCGAGATCGCAGGTCGCGGCGTCGAGATCGAGGTCGCGTGCGAGCTCGAGGGCGACGGCGAGTCCACCCTTCATGTCACTCGCGCCGAGCCCGTGCACCTCGCCGCCTGCGATGCGCCCTGGGAGATTCCCCTGCGGCGGGACCGTGTCGTAGTGCGCCGCGAGCACCACGAACGGACGCCCGGGCCGTCGCGGCGGCATGAACAGGTACGCCTCGTCTCCCGCGTATTCGGCCTGCCAGCCGGGCGGCACGAGCGCGAGGACGTGCTCACGAATCGCCTCTTCACTGCCGCTCTGCGACGGGATGTCGACGAGCTCGAGCGTCCGCGCGGCGAGGCGGTCGGCGAGCGCGGTCACCGCGGGAGCGTACCGCGGCATAATCTCGCGGTGACTGCGCGCCAGCCCGATCCGGCACCCGGGGCGGAGCCGGAGCGCGGGTTCCTCGTAGGCGTGTATCCGAAGGGCGCCGACGGGGCGATGGAGCTCGCAGAGCTCACCGAGCTCGCCCGCACGGCAGGCGTCGAGCCGATCGGCTCCCTCGTTCAGCACCGGGTCCACGCTGACCCCCGGACGTTCGTCGGCAAGGGCAAGCTCGCCGAGCTGACGCAGGAGTTCGGCTCGAGCGACGCGGAGGTTCTCCTTGCTGACGACGAGCTGACGCCGACACAGCAACGCGCCCTCGAGGATGCGTTGAAGACGCGCGTCGTCGATCGCACGCAGCTGATCCTCGACATCTTCGCCCAGCACGCGCGAAGCGCCGAAGGAAAGCTGCAGGTGGAGCTCGCGCAGCTCGAGTACAACCTCCCGCGCATGCGGGGCATGTGGCAGCACCTCGAGCGCCTCGGAGGCGGTGTCGGGACGCGCGGCCCGGGCGAGAGCCAGCTCGAGACCGATCGCCGGCTCGCGCGGACGCGTGTCTCGCTCCTGAAACGTCGGCTGCGGGCTCTCGGGGGACAGCGCACGACCAGGAGGAAGGAGCGGCTTCGGACGAGTGCGCCGACCGTCGCGCTCGCCGGGTATACGAACGTCGGCAAGTCGACGCTGCTCAATACGCTCACGGGCGCGCACGCGTCCGTCGACGACCGCCTGTTCGAGACGCTCGATCCCACCACTCGCGGCTTCGACCACGACGGCAAGCGCTACCTCGTGACCGACACCGTCGGCTTCATCCGTCGCCTGCCGACGCAGCTCGTCGAGGGCTTCGCCGCGACGCTGGAGGAGACGCTCGTGGCCGACCTCGTGCTGCACGTGGCCGACGCGTCTCTGCCCGAGGACCGCCTTGCAGAGACGATCGCGGCAGTCACTTCGGTCCTCACGGAGATCGGAGCCGATGACATCCCTTCCGAGCTCGTCCTGAACAAGGTCGACCTGCTCGATCCGCTGGGCCGCAGACGCATCGAGCACGCCTACCCGCGTGCGCTGCTGATCTCGGCGAACACCGGTGAAGGCCTCGATGCGCTGAAGGAACGGATCGCCGAGCTCTTCTCCGATCGCTTCGAGGACGTCCGCCTCCTCGTTCCGTACTCGGACGGGAGGACGCTGGCGGATCTGTATGACCTCGGCGCCCCCATCGCCGAGCGGCGCGACACACCCGATGGCGTCCGCATCCGAGCGCGGCTCCCGCGTGCCGAGGCCGCCCGCTTCGCTCGGTACCTCGTCGCGGGCGAGGGGGAGCGCGACCTCGACAAGGTGTCGGCGCGATGATCGAGGTCGCAGTCCGCCGATTGCGACCCGATGCGGTGCTCCCGCGGCAGGCATACGACGGCGACGCCGGCGTGGATCTCAGCGCCTGCGAGGCCTCGGTGCTGGAGCCGGGGGAGCGTGCAGTGATTCCAACAGGCCTCGCAGTCGAGATTCCCGACGGATACGCCGGGTTCGTGCTCCCGCGCTCCGGCCTGGCCGCACGCCACGGGATCGGCGTCGTGAACTCGCCCGGCCTGATCGACTCGGGCTATCGCGGCGAGATCCGCGTCGTGCTGCTCAATTCCGACCCTGGCGAGACCTTTGCCGTCGAGCCAGGGATGCGCATCGCGCAGCTCGTGATCGTGCCCGTCGCGTCCGTCCGGCTCGTCGAGGTCGACGAGCTCGCGACCAGCGAGCGCGGCGCCCGCGGCTTCGGATCCTCCGCGAGCTGAGCGTGTCCGAGCCGCGGATTCGGGTGTCGGCCATCCTCCGCTGGCGTGGGCGGATCCTCCTTGCTCGCCACGAGCGAGCCGGCGAGCCGATCTGGCTCCTGCCGGGCGGCGGCGTGAAGTCGGGCGAGAGCCTGGTGCGCGCGCTCACGCGCGAGCTGTGGGAGGAGACGGGGCTCTTTCCGGAAGGTGGGGAGGTACCGCTCGAGGGGCCCGTCGCGCTCGTCGACTCGATCTCACCGCTCGAGTCCGCGCATCGCAAGCACGTCGTTCACGTCATCTTCGCGGCGGACGTGAGCGGGTCGCTCGAGGACGTCGTCTCCCGCGACGATGCCGTCCGCGGGCACCGGGCGTTCCTCCTGCGCGAGCTCGACGCAGTCACGGTGCATCCGCCGATCAACCGCTTTCTCCAGCGCTGGCGGCCCGGAGATCCGGCGGTGTACCTCGGCGAGATGTGGGTTCCGTAGGGCTAGCGGCGCTTTCCGCCGCGGCGACGAGCGCGCTCCGCTGACACGCGGAACGCCTCGGTCTCGAGCTCGTCGGGCAGGGGTGCCAGCAGCGTCGGCTCGCCCGTCCCCGCATGCGCCAGCGCGCGGGCGAGGAGCCAGTCGGCAAGCCACGGGTTTCGCGGGAGGAGAGGACCGTGGAGGTACGTTCCGAGCGCGTTTCCCAGCCTGCAGCCCTCGAAGCCCGACGACCCGTCGTTCCCGAATCCGTACACCACGCGACCCAGTGGCTCGGCGCCGGGGTCGAGGAGCGTTCGTCCCGCGTGGTTCTCGAAGCCCGCGAGCGGTCGCCGTACTCCGGCATCGAGCTCGCACTCGAGGAGAACGTCTCCGATCATGCGCGTATCGCCGGCGACGGTCTCGTGCGGGAATAGACCTGCACCTGGCATGAAGGACCCGTCGCGCCCGCGGTAACCGCGCCCGAGGAGCTGATACCCGCCGCAGACTGCCAGCATCGCGACGCCACGCGCGTGCGCGGTGCGCAGCCCGTCCGCCTTCGCTGCGAGATCGGGTGCGATGAGCGCTTGCTCGCGATCCTGGCCCCCGCCGACGTACAGGAGGTCGTGTGCGGCGGAATCGAGCACGTCGCCCAGGCCGACCTCGTGCACCACGAGCTCGTGACCTCGCAGAGCTGCGCGACGGGTGAGGACGGCGATGTTGCCGCGGTCGGCGTAGATGTTGAGGTAGTCGGGGTAGAGGTGCCCGACCCGGATCTTCACGAGCTTCCCTCCCAGTACGGGCGAACCGCGTCGCGCTCGGTCAGGACCTTGCGGAGCTCCAGCATCGCGGTGTAGGTGGGGAGGACGACGAGCTCGGTGCCGGCCTCGACGAGCCCGAGGCCGCGGTCGAGGGCGCGCTCGAGCGACGGCTCGATCTCGAGGTGTTCAGCCGGCAGCCCCCCGTAGGTCATCCTCAGCCCGAGCTCGGCCGCACGGCTACCCGAGGCGATGACCAGCTGTGTGTGCTCGAGGAGCGGCTCGAAGTCGACGTCCCAGATCCACGACACGTCCTGCCCGTCGGCGATCGCGTCGTTGAGTGCGACGACGAGGACTGGAGGAACACCGGTTTCGAGCGTACGCACGACCTCGTTCGCCCCCGCCGGGTTCTTGATCAGGAGGAGAACCACGGACTTGCCACCGACGGGAATCCGCTCGAAGCGACCGAACGCCGCACTGAAGCGCGCGAGTCCCGAGCGTACGTCCTCGAGCGACGCATCGAGCGCGAGCGCGAGCGCGGCCGCCGCGGCCGCGTTGTACACGTTGTAGAGACCCGGGAGGGCGAGCTCGACCTCCACCTCTCCCGCCGCGGCACCGAGCAGGAAGCGAGACGCGTGGAGTCCGCGGAGCTCGATGCTCCGTACCGCGACGTCGAGCGGAGGCCGGGCGTGGCCGCAGCTCGGGCAGCGGTAGTCACCGAGGTGTCCGACGTAGGCCGCTGCGAACTCGTAGGGATGCCCGCAGCGGAGGCAGTACTTGGAGTCGGCGGCGTGCTGGAGGCGAGGACGTGCGTGCGTCGGATCGTCCAACCCGAATCGGATCGCCCCGGTGCGGCCGTCGGCGAGATCGGCAACG
The DNA here is from genome assembly GCA_963776555.1 of uncultured Gaiellaceae bacterium. Classification (GTDB taxonomy): domain Bacteria; phylum Actinomycetota; class Thermoleophilia; order Gaiellales; family Gaiellaceae; genus GMQP-bins7. The sequence goes on from CAVZNK010000034.1 coordinate 20,349, forward strand.
ACAGCGTCGTCGGCGTTGACGACGAGCGTCGTCGCTGCGGGGAGCGCGGCAACCATCGAGCGCCAGCGCTCGGCCACGATCTCGAGCTCTCCGTAGCGGTCGAGCTGGTCGCGAAAGAGGTTTCCGAGCGTCACGACGCGTGGGCGCAGGCGGGTCACTGCCTCGGGCAGGGCGGCCTCGTCGACCTCGAAGAGGCCGAGCTCGGCCTTCCGCGCGCTGACGAGCGCCGACGCAAGACCGGACATGAGGTTCGCTCCCGCATGGTTCCAGGCGAGTCGGTGGCGGTCGCCGAGGATCTCCGCTGCCATCGCCGTCGTCGTGGTCTTGCCATTCGTCGCGGATACGACGCCAATACCGTCGGACAGACGGGCCGCAAGCTGATCGACTGCCGTCGGGTCGAGCTTCCACAGGATCTTGCCCGGGATCGTCGTCCCGCCTCCTCGTCGTGCAGCGCGAGAAAGCTCGCCGAGCGCGCGTGCGGTCGTCGTCTCGAATGCCAGACGGAGCCCCATCGCCGGGCGAGCGTACCGGCAGGGGAGGGGAGAGGCTGCTCTGGAGAACTTGCAGAATGCGTAGAACGCTCTAAGCTCTTTGCAGAGATGGCGCGGCCGCGCTCACCCAAGCGCGCTCCGGTGCGCATAGACGAGGCCGAGCTCGCGGCGTTCCGTGCCGGGATGCGACGGCGGTACAGCGACGACGAGATCCTCGCGGAGCTCCGCGCGGCGGCCGAGCGCGCGGGCAGATCGCCGACGATGAGGGAGTTCGCACGGGATCCGGAGGCGCGCGTGCATCCGCAGACCGTCATCGAGCACTTCGGGACGTGGAACGCCGCCAAGCGGGCAGCAGGACTCTTCCCGCGGCGCTTCCTCACGCGCGAGGAGCTCCTCGAGCAGCTGCGGGCGCTGGGAGAGGAGCTGGGGAGGCCGCCGTCGGCCCGCGACCTTGCCGCGCGGCGTAGGTCGGTGCCGTCTGCCTCGCTGTACGCGCACACGTTCGGCTCGCTCGGCAACGCGCTCCGCGAGGCGGGGTTCGAGGTGCTGCAGGGCGAGGAACGGCTCGACCGGGCGATCTCGCAGGGCGCCGCGCTCGCCCGATCGCTCGGGCGGCTCCCGAAGATGGCCGACTGGGCGGAAGCTCGTCGCGCCGATCCGTCGCTGCTCTCGGAGTGGCAGGTCTATCGCCTGCTCGACGTCCCTCGCGGTGCCTGGACCGCGTTTCAGTATCTCGTCCGCGAGCGCCTCCGCGAGGACGGCGTGGAGGTGCTGCCCGACGGAACGCTAGGCGGGGCTCACTGAGGTGAGCGCAGCGAGGCGCTCGAGGCACGAGACCGCCTCGCGCGGGGTCCGAACCGGCGGCAGCACGTCGGGCTCGCGGTAGTGGCGATCGGGGCGGAAGCGCCGCTGGCGGATGACCTCGCCGCCGACGACGTGGAGTAGCCGGCCCTCGCGGACCTCGTCGATCTCGAGACGCGTCTTCAGCGCAGCGCCCGCGATCGCGAGTGCGCGACGCGTCGACGCGAAGTAGAGGCCGTGGGCGGAACGGCCGAGCCACAGCGGCCGCAGCCGTCCCCGAGCGACGAACAGCGTCGCGTCGTCGCGCTCATCTATCCAGGCAGCCGCCATGGCCCCGCGCATCTCCGAAAGGGCGCGCGCGTCGTGCCCTCGCCGCTCCATGAGCGCGAAGATCGCCTCCGAATCGACGGTCATCTGTGGTTCGGCGCGCTCGATCCCGTAGCGGGCGAGGAGCGCGTCGTCGTTCTCGATGATGCCGTTGTGGATCCCGACGACGCAGCCGTGGCGAATGGGGTGGTTGTTCGCCTCGATCGACGGGTGGCCCTTCGTGAAGTCGCGGACGTGGATGAGGGCCTGAGCGGTTTCGGCTGGCACCTCGAGCTCGTCGAGGAGGGCGCTCGCGCCCCCGCGCAGCTTCGTGACGTGGACGCCCCCTGCCGGCGAGCGGTGCGCGTAGCCGACGGCGTCGGCGCCGCGCTCCGAGATCCCGGCGAGCAATGCCTGCGCAGCGAGCGTCCGATCGACTGACGACTCAGGGCTGAGACTGAATCCCGCTATGCCGCACATGAACTGCTATTCGACTCCGTGGATCGGACGACACGTACGAACGTAGACGACGCACGTGAGGACACTGTTTGTGAAGGCCGCGTTGCAGAAATCGGCTTCTCCGCCGAGCGGTCGATCCCTCGCCGGCGCTGTCATCCCTCAAGCGGGGCAACTTTGCGACCGATACAGCCTCCGTGGAAGGCTACGCGGCCGAGCATCTCTTCGACCCGACGGACGAAGAGACACCATCCATTGCGGACGAGCCCGCGACTCCGCGCGAGCTCCCCGGGCTCTCGGGGCCGAACGCCGACGATCCGCTCAAGCTCTACGTCCGCCAGATCGGCGACGGTCGTCTTCTCACCCCAGGACAGGAGCGCGAGCTTGCTCGCCGCAAGGATCTCGGAGACGAGGCCGCGAAGCGGAAGCTGATCGAGTCGAACCTGCGGCTCGTCATGTCCATCACGCGTAACTACACCCGTGCCGACGTGCCACTGCTCGACCTGATCCAGGAGGGAAACCTCGGCCTCATCCGGGCGGTCGAGAAGTTCGACTACACGATGGGCTTCAAGCTCTCGACGTACGCGACGTGGTGGATCAAGCAGGCGATCTCGCGCGCACTTGCCGAGCAGGGGCGCACGATCAGGCTCCCGGTTCACGTCGCCGACCAGGTACGAAAGGTCACGAAGGCGCGCCGACTGCTCGGCCAGAAGTTCAACCGCGATCCGTCGCTCGAGGAGATCGCAGCCGAGATCGACATAACGCCCGAGCGCGTTCAGGAGCTCCTCGAGCTGATCGTGGACCCCGTGAGCCTCGAGACGCCCATCGGCGACGGGGACTCGAGCGTCGCCGACCTCATTCCCGACACGAGCGCTCAGCAGCCGGAGCTCGAGACCGCCGATCGTGCGCGCTCGTCCGAGCTCCTCGACGCACTCGGGAAGCTCCAGCCGCGGCAGCGGCGTGTCGTCGTCGAGCGCTTCGGGCTGGACGGCGTCCGCCCCCGAACGCTCGAAGAGGTGGGCTCGAACCTCGGCATCACGCGCGAGCGCGTACGACAGCTGGAAGCGCGGGCCCTGCGCGAGCTGCGCGCGATCGCTCCTGGCCTCGAGCTGTACCTGCGCTCGTAGCTAGGCGCGAGGTCCGGCCCGCGACGTCAGGTGACGTCGACCGACTGCATCTCGCGAAGCGACGCGAGGCGCCGCAGCGACTCGAGCTCGATCTGACGCACGCGCTCGCGCGTGAGCCCGAGCCGACGACCGATCTCTTCGAGCGTCTGCGGCTCGGCGCCGGTCAGCCCGTACCGCATGACGACGACCTCGCGCTCGCGTGGGGGGAGGGAGGCGAGCGCGTGCCGTAGTGCCTCGCTGCGGAGGTTGAGCTCGACGGTCTCTTCGGGCAGCGGCCCGTCGCCCGCGACGAAGTCGCCGAACACCGCATCGTCGCCGTCGCCGACCGGGGCATCGAGGCTCGTCGAGGCGCGCGCAGCAGCCCGCACCTCCAGGACCTGCTGCACCGTGAGGGAAGCCTCCTCGGCGATCTCCTCGAGCGTCGGCTCGCGCCCGAGCTGCGTCCACAGCTGCCGATCCGCACGATTGATCTTCTGGAGCCGCTCGACGATGTGGACGGGCATCCGGATCGTCCGCGCCTTGTCGGCGAGCGCGCGAGCGACAGCCTGGCGGATCCACCAGGTCGCATACGTCGAGAACTTGAAGCCGCGCCGCCAGTCGAACTTCTCGACCGCGCGGATGAGGCCGAGCGTCCCCTCCTGGATGAGGTCGAGGAACGGCAGGCCCTGGTTGCGGTAGTTCTTCGCGATCGAGACCACGAGGCGGAGATTCGACTGGATCATCCGCTCCTTGGCGTCGAGGTCGCCGCGCTCGATCCGCTTCGCGAGTTCCACCTCCTGCGCGGCGGTGAGCAGCTGGTGCCGCCCGGCCTCGCGGAGGAAGAGCTGAAGGGCATCGGTCGTCGTCTCGACGGGCGCCGTCAACGCGACGACTGCCTCGGAGTGGGGAGGCTGCTCCACGATCTCGATCGAGCGCTGGTCGAGCTCCCGCAGTACCGCGTCCTGCTCGAGCTCCGTGAGCTCGTACATCTCGGCGACCTCTGCGAGATCCGACGCGCGCACGGTGCCGACCTGCTCGGCCTGCTCGAGCAGTTGGCGGATCTCCTCGATGAGGAGGATGTGGTCGATGTCGATCTGGGTCACGCGGCGGGGAACCTCGGGCGGTAGATGACAATCTCTCGCGTTCGCGCCCCGATGTCTAGGGGTGAACGAGATTTCCCTCGTCCGGGTCAGCGCAAAACGGTCGGGCTCAGGCGCCGGTCGCGATCAGGAACGCAACGGCCGCGATCGTGAACACGACGACCGCGATGAGAAACAGTCGCACGCTCATGGCGAACATCACCGACACCCCCTCAGGTAGACGAGCGTTGGCTTCAAACCCTAGCGCCTCGACGGGGGCGAGACGAGTCTTCGCGATCAGTCGCTACGGGAGGGAGGTGCGCCGCGACGATCCCGAGTTCGCGAGCTACCTACGGATCGAGGAGCGAACTCGAGGCGTGCGGGAGGACCAAGCGGCCCGGGGCGCTCACAGGCAACGCTTCGCCGACGCCAGCTTTCAGGCGAGCGCTGCGGAGAGCCCGGGGCTGGGCGGGGAGACCTCGTCCGGCCGCCCGGCGTGTCGGCGCAGCTCGCCGTCGACGACGTCGTAGTGCCCGATCTCGCCGAGCGGCGGCGAGTACACGTGGATTGTCACCGCGCCACGCTCGTGGTCCACATGGTGGATTCCAGTGGCAGGCGCCCAGAACGACTCCCCGGCTCCGTACGTATGGACGCGACGGGGGCCGCCCCCGACGACGAGCGCCTCGCTCGAAGCTCGGCCCTCCAGCACGTGGACGCCGACGCACGAGCCCCCGTGGTCGTGAAAGCCCGTGTCCCGAGGCTCCCACCACGTGTTGAGCCACCCCTCCGAGTGCTCGTCGCGCCACAGGAGCTCGAACGATCCTTCGCCGCCACGCTCGAGGGCGCCCAGCTCGATCTGCTTCGCCACGGAGCGCGCAAGTGCCATGCATTCCTCGGGAGTGAGGTCGTGATCCGAGAGTGCCAGTGCTTCGATGCGGTCGAGGTCGGCCACGGACGTCATTCTGCACCGAAATTCGGGATCCATGGAGCTCCGGGCGAGCGCCGCGAACGCGGCATCTACAACGGCGACGCTCCCACGAGCTACGTGCGGATCGAGGAGCGCGAGCTCGAGACGCCCGGCCCGCTCATTCAGCTGGAGGCTTGGCCGCGCTAGCTGGATGTCGCCTTCGAGTCCCCCTTCAAGACCGTCGTCGCGATCCTGAGACCAAGACGCCCCGGGAAGAGGACGACGTCGACCACCTGACCGACGGCACCGCCGGCAGGCAACTGCTCCTCGATCGCGTCCACGACGTCTTCGGACGCCTCGAGGAACTCATCGCCCACCTCAGCGGCGGCGTCCCCGAGCGACTCGACTGCGTCCGCGACCTGGCCTGCGGCGGCATGGGCTACAGCACCGGCGAGAAGCTCAATCGTGTCGCGTAGGGCCTGCTCGGCCTCGTCGCGCGACTCCTGAAGCGTGCGCGTCGCTTCGGGACGGTCGGCGCCGATCATCCGCCACCACAAGATGCTTGGGGCATCTCCCATTCTGCGGATCAGCGCGACGAGGAGGGCGGTGCCCACGGCCAGCCAGCACACCGCCAGGACGAGCGCCGCGAGCCAGGTCGGAAGGATGGAGGAGAGGCCGCTGACGGCGGCCCAGTTCGCCAGCGCGAACGCGGCAGTGAAGGCCAGCACCAGGAGGACGACCCCAGCAGCACCAAGAGCCACCCGGCGGAGCTCGGGGACGCGCCGTGACGCACCGAGCGCGGCCTCGCGCAACGCCAGTCGACTCGCATCGCGCCCGAGCTGCTCGACGAGCTCGGCTACCGACTCGTCGCTGTCCTCGCCGTCCGAGTGCTCGAGCTCGTCCGACACAAGCGTGACCTTAGCGCGGTTCGACAGCAGCTCTAAGCCGAGCGCGGGGAGTAGATCCCGCTCGAGCCGACGAAATGGCTGCGGAGATCAGGTCGATCGCTGACCAGCTACGGCGCGAACGACACGCTGGCTAGGAACGGCGCCCCATCCTGGGCCTGCGTTCGAATCCCGTATGGGCCTAACGGAGTCGCACGGCTATGGGGATTGTCAGCTACGTGCGCCAGGTGTGCCGGGGGCGCCAGGGACCGTCCCACCCATCCCGCTCACGATCTCCTCACGAATGGGGCCGGATTGGCGCTCCGCCTCTTCGGCGCCTTCCTTCGTCTCGAAGAGCACGAGGGAACGGGCGGCGCGTTCTGCGCAGGGACGCGGAGTTAGGGCCCTTCCTCCGACTCGTTGACCGCACGCCCGGCGATGGCAATTACGGCGACGCTGCACGTCCGCGACGAGGCCGCTTGGCCTGGCTCCCCGCGACATCACTAGCCCGAGTATTTATCAGGCCGAGGCGACGACCTCTCGGACCTCGACACTATCGAGCGTAACGTCGTCGGGCGCGTCAGTGGCGATCGCTTTCACCCGATCGCCCGCCGCGCGGGCGCTCTCCTCTGAGTCAAAGATGATCATCGAGAGTCCGTTCAACGCCCCACCGCCGGTCGACCACGTCCAGTAGCCCGTCTTGAAACCCGGCGCACCCGAGACCTGCGGCACAACCTGGTTCTTGAGCACTTCCCGAGTGCGGTCAGCATTATGGATGGTCACCCGTATGACGAGGGCATGCATCAGGATCTCCTCTCAGGCCGTTGCTGGAACGTCGAGCTTATCGCGCAGCGCCCTCGAGGATCGGGAAGTCCGAGTAGAGCATCGGCCCGATTCTGCGCCGGGCCGGCCGAGGTCAACGAGCGGCGTTTGGGGTTAGCTCGCGAGCTACCCGCCGATCGAGGAGCGGGAGCTGGAAGCTCGCGTATGGAACGAGCTATCGGGTCGCCCTGACCGTGATGCTGAATGCCGCGTTCACCGTGTTTGCACTCGAGTCGGTTGCTGAGCATCTGACGGTTGTGCGCCCGATAGGGAATCGACTTCCCGACCGGGGTGTGCAGGACACAAGGACCTGACTGTCCGCGTTGTCGGTCGCAATTACCTTGTATATGACGCGGAGGCGTTTCGCGCCTCGAGGAGCACGGACGGACTTTGACGTTGCACCGGTGAGCCTGGGCGGCGTCAGGTCGAAGTCAACTCCAGGGGCCGCGATCGTCCCTGTCCACGCGGCTCGTTGCGAACGGGTTCAACATCGACGCACCCGGCACCATCCGCGAGCCTGAAGCTGAACTCACCTTTCCCAGAGACGGCGAGCCGTCCGGTTGCTTTCAGGAACTGTTCAGTTCGCGAAAGGGGGGAATGGCTCAGCTTCAGGCGTTGCATTTCTCAACTTGACATAACACCGGTTATCGTGCGTTCGAAGAGGTAGCAGCGAAGCCAAACGCACGACTTCATGAGCGGCTTGCGAGCTCGGTCCTACGCTTCGCCCCACATGCTCGCGTCCGTCACTGCCTTGTACAGGCCGCTGCTCCAATCCGCGCCCCTGTCTTGGTCGATGAACTTGCTCATCCCCTCGATTAGGCTCGCGAAGGCTCCGCCTTCCTTCATCGCTGCGGCCATAGTGTCCTGCGAGCCGTAGCTCTCCAGCCGGAAGAGTTGTCGGAATCCCCCGGCGTGCTTCTCCGATGTTTGGACCACGGCGTATGTCCCGATGTACTCGACCCCTCGGGGACAAGCGGCTGGGATCTTGCTCTCGTTCTCCGAGAGCCAGCGCTGTAGGTCCTGGGCCTGCCCCTTCTTCACGTCGAACCCAAACTCGGCGATGAAGTTCATGGTCCCTCCTTAGGTTTTCGTTCGAGGCGTGACGCGCACGACCCGAGCTTCTACCCCCGAGCCGTCTCGTGTCAATGGTTCACATCGCACCCCACCCGGCGCCAGCTCCCGCTCGTCGACCCGCAGGTAGCTCGCGAGTCTCGGGATCTCCTGAACACAGTGTCTCGGCCCGCCACGCGGGCCTCTGCTTAGTGTCAGCCTGCGACCAGAAGAATCAGAGCGACGACGACGACCACCGTCAGCAGTCGGCCGCTCAATGCCCTAGTGATGACCATTCTCCCGAGTCTAAGACTCCTCGATGAAGCGGGCCTTAGCGACCTCGTCGCGGACGTGCAGCGTCGCCGTGACTGCCATCGCCGGGCGGGCGGTCAACGAGTCGGAGGAGGGGCCCTAAGTCCGCGTCCCTGCGCAGAACGCGCCGTTTCACATCAACCCTCTCGGCGATCGAATCGTCCGGGCCCGGCCGCCCGGCCCTTCGCGGAAGGTGGTGCCGCGGCGACGGACGATCCCGAGCTCGCGAGCTACCTGCGGATCGAGGAGCGTGAGCTAGAGGCGGGCGGACTGAAATGATCCAGAGGCTGCGGCCCAAAACGGCCTCGGGCATCAGCTCGCTGAGTGACTATCCAGCCACATGAGTAGTTCCCCGGACGCAGGTTTCTCCTCCAGGTGCGGGTGTGTCTACAGGTCGCCGCACACGCTTCACTGAAACCTTGCGGAGTCCGACCGGAGCCCGCCTCGTCACGTTCGACGGCTCGCGAGGCGGTCTTCGGCTTGCCGAACGCGATGTTCGCCGCGAGATGCCGAGTGCTTCATCTAGGAGGTGTGCGGCGACGATCCCGAGCTCGCGAGCTACCTGCGGATCGAGGAGCGTGAGCTAGAGGCGGGCGGGCTGAAAGCGAGAACTCGCAAGAGGGGGACGGGCGTGGCTGCCTCCTGTCGACCCCCCAGAAAGACGAAGTTCTCCCCCGTGTCCCCCGTCGTAGGCCAACCGCTCCAGCGCCACGCCTGTCACCTCACATGTACTGCCACCTCGACGGGAAATCAACCCGTCGCGTGCGGATCGAGGAGTCAAGCGGCGCTCAGCTAGGCCGCCGGGAATGGAACCCTCATACGGCTCAGGTGCTCGGTCGCTGCACGCGACGCGGCCGGGCGGCTCGCCACGACCACGAACGAGGGTCGGCTCCTTGAGGCAGGTCGCGCGTCGTCGGGCCGGTCGTGGGGATCCGGTACATCGTGATGCGTCCCGGCATCGGCTTGTGCAACCGCCGCAGCCCTCGAAACGGATCGCGGAAGTACGTGGCGAGACGGATCACACAGAGCACAGCGTCAGAGATCGTGGTGATCGCGGCAACGATCGTCACGCCGGCCAAGGTACTCGTGACTGCGGACGCCGCTGGACGCGAGCTCTACTCGGGGTGAGATGGGGAGCTCCCGGAGCGCCAAAGTACGACGAGGCCGAGTGTTATGAGCGCCAGCCCGATGACGTCGTGCAGGTGGATGCCGTGGCTACCGCGAGGAAGGTCAAGGATGACGATGTCCCAGCGATTCGAGTCAAAGCCAACTACGGCCGCGCCAGCGAAGATTGCAACCACTGCCAAGGCTCTGCGCAACACGCGCGCAGAGGTTACGCGGCTACATATTGCACGCCATCGCCAAAGAGCAGGTGTCGGACGCGTCGCTCCGCTCTGCGAAACTTGTCCCGGTCATCGATGAGGCTCACCGCAGACCCCTCAGGCGCGGGATGCCGTAGGAGGCTGCCAACTGGTGGGCCAACCAACCTCCGCATTCGTGGTGCTGGGAGTAGCACGACACCCCGCGCAGCCATCGAATACCCGCCACCGCGTGCGGCCAAACGGGCGTGGGCGTAACTGGCGCCTCCTGCTCTTGCTCGGGCTCTGCGAGGAGTTCTGGGGCATCGTGACGACTGCCGTCGCCGAGAATCTCTAGCCACCGCGGCTCGCCCCGCAACTGAACCGGTTTTCCCTCACATTCTCGTGGGCACCTTGAGCAGAGCGGAAAGGGGAAAAGAGCGATGTTGCGGCGCTCGATCGCTCGGCGGAAGCGAACGTGTGCATGAGCCTCGGCGGTCACGAACGTATGTTCTCATCCATTGACTATCGCGCTTCTGTCTGCTTAGTGTCGCGTGACACATACAACGGAGGGGGAGATGAGCACCATCATCGAGCGAAGCCGGGCCATCCCGACGCGCTATCGGATCTTGGGCTTGTTCGTCGTCGCGCTCGCGGTCGCCGTGGCAATTGGCGGAGCAACAACCCGGAGTGCCCAGGCGGTGCTTGACCCAACGCTGCCTAACACGGTTCAGCAATGGAACAAGGTCGCCGAAGACACCGTGGTCACTTCCGGGGCGTTCCAGGGCGAGGGCTATGTCTACATGGCCTACACGTCGGCGGCTGTGTACGACGCGGTCGTCGCGATTCAGGGCGGCTTCGAGCCCTACGGGCCGGCAATCAGTGCGCCTGCGGGTGCCTCGGTCGACGCGGCCGTTGTCGAGGCGGCGTACCGGACGCTCAGCACCTACTTCCCCTCATCCTGCAATCCCGCTAACGCAACGTGTATGGCGCTCGGAGCGTCCCTGCTCGCCGATTACACCGCGGCAATTGGCGCGATTCCGGGCAGCACCGCCAAGACGAACGGCATGACTGTCGGCGCCGCCGCAGCCGCAGGCATCGTCGCGCTCCGCAACGGGGACGGGCGCCTGACGCCGATCGCCACTACGTCACCCTTTGAGACGAAGGACCCCGGCCCGGGAGTGTGGCGTCGCACTCCGACGGTCCCGTGTACGCCAGATGCACCGCCGGGTTGCACGAATGGGATCACGTTCGCGTCCCCGCAGACGCCTTGGTTGGGCTCCGTCCAGCCGTTCCTGCTGAAGAGCCCGGGGCAGTTCAAGACCGAGCCGCCCGTCCCGCTCACGAGTCAGGCGTGGGTGCGGGCCTTCGACGAGGTCAAGGCGTACGGCAAGTCCGACAGCGCCGTGCGCACCGCTGACCAGACGGCGACCGCATACTTCTATACGACGAACGTCATCCGGCAGTTCAACAGGGCGGCCCGCGACCTCGCCACGGACCAGAACCTCGGCTTGTCCCAGACAGCGCGGCTGTTCGCCATGGTCAACGCGGTGGGTGCCGACGCCCTGATGTCGACCCTGAACCAGAAGTACCACTTCCTGTTCTGGCGCCCTGTGACCGCGATCGACCCGACGGCGGTGACCACGGACGGCTACGGGCCGGTGCCGGGCTTCGACGACGGCAACCCGCGGACGGCCGAGCAGACGGGCTGGCGGCCGCTCCTGCCGACGCCCAACCACCCCGAGTACCCGTCAGCGCACGGAACGATCACGTCAGGCATGGCCGAGGTATTCAGCGAGTTCCTCGGCACTGACCAGATCGACCTCGACATCCACGGTTCGACCGACGCCTCGGGGAATCTGGTCGCGGTGCGGCACTTCGACACCGCGGGCGAACTCCGCGCCGACGTCGTGAACGCCCGCACGTGGGCCGGCCTCCACTACCGCTTCTCCACGGAAGCAGGGGTGCAGCTCGGACAGAAGGTTGCGCACTACGGCCTCAATCACGCCTTCAAGGCGACCGGCTGATTCTCGGAAGCCGAGGGGCGTGGCACCTCCGCGCCCCTCGGCTCTAGCTCAGCCCGCCCGTCTCGAGTTCGCGCTCCGCGATCCGCAGGTAGCTTGCGAGGTCGGGATGCTTAGCGGCCCCGCCCGGGGGCACGATCGACCGTTCAGCCGGCGGCGAATATGCAGAACGCCGCGAGAACGACGAGCGCACGGCGCGGGCGACGAACGGATCGGACCCGAGGCACGGCTATGAACAATAGGCCGCCGACTCATTCCAGCCGTCCTGCGAGTTCGCTCGTGACCTGCGCGAAGTTGAGGAGTCTCGGCGAGCCCTCCGTCAGGTATCGCTCAAGCCATCGCATCGCCGCCTTCTCGTACTTCGGAGATCCACGCTCCGCGTACAGGTGGACGAGCCGGAGCGCGACCGGGCGGCATCCTCCCCGAGCCAGTGGCCGGGCCTTGTCGCCGCCGCACAGGTCTGTGAGGATCGCCTCGGGAGTCGAGTGAGATGCCCTCGCGTCGTGCCACTATCGCGATCATCGCCGGGAGCTTCGTCGCGCTCACTGGCGTAGCCGTCTCGGTCTTCGTCCTCATACGCGACGACGCCATCGCGGCCGACGGCACCCGGATCGCCTATAGCTGCAAGGAGCAATACAACACTTGGTATGCGATCTGTATCTCGAACACCGACGGCACGAATCGGCAGCGCATAACCAAGCAGATTCAGACGTCCACTCCTTCCTGGTCACCCGACGGACAGCAGATCGCCTTCACGCGAAACGAGGACGTCGGCGAGTACACGCCCTACAGCGCAGACGATGTCTTCGTGATCGACGCCGACGGCGGCAACGTGCGCCAACTCACACGCGACCGTAACGGCCGACACGCCGGGCAACCGGCGTGGTCTCCCGACGGACGTCAGATCGCATACGTCGATGGGGAGTCTGTTCCGAGCGGCCAGCCTTCCAGGGTAGGAGGGCTGTTCGTGATGGACACCGACGGCGGCAATCGGCGTCGACTCACACGCGGGAACGTCGACACCGATCCTGCCTGGTCTCCCGGGGGAAACGAGATCGCGTTCGCCCGCTGCGAGTGCCCCAACGCGAACTCCGCTCACTTGGATCTGTACGTCGTCAATGTCGCAAGTGGCGTCACCCGGCGGCTGACACGAACCCCGGGCGCGTTCGAAGCGACTCCAGCCTGGTCGCCCGACGGGTCGCGGATCGCGTTCGCTCGCTGGGATTTTCTGTCCTCGATTGCCACCGGCGCGGCGGGCATTTACACGATCAACAGCGACGGGACCGGCGAGACGCTCGTCCACAAGTACCGACACTTCGTCCCTGGGTTGTACAGCCTCACCTGGAGTCCCGATGGGCGAACACTCGCATTCGAAAACTCACCAAACCGTGAATGCACCGCCATCTCTCTGCTCGACATCGCGAGTGGTGCTGTTCGCCCGCTGACATCGTGCGAGCATCAACGGGAATCGACTCGCTCTCCAGCGTGGCAGCCGAATCCTGACGGCCGCTAGTCATCTGTTGGTCTGCGTCGAGTCGCCGCCTAGTTCACTCCGCCCGCCTCCGAGCGCAGCGATGAATGCCATGAGAATGAAGCCAGCGCCGATGCCGATGAGGAGCCAACGCCCAGAAGTCGTCAAGGAGCACGCCGAGTCCGATACCCACGATGATTGATCCCGACTGGGCCGCCGTAGCTGTAACCACGGCCCGAAGCCGCCCGCCGGTCAACCGAGTGCATCATCGTTCGCCACAGTTTCTTGGAGGGGTATTCCGCGGACATGAGCGTGCCGCTCGGCGGTCGGGCCTGCGTTCAGGGACGGCTATCCCCACGTAGGTCGCATGCCCGATGCTGCTAGCCGTCGTCGCGAGGTTCGGGATCGGGAAGGGCAGCGAGCCGCGTTCCGCCAAATGGGACCGTGCCCGACTTTCCTCCCCAGCCAAGGATCAAGCTGCGAATCCCCGCTGGCAGCGAGTCCTCGTCATGCCCCGGACGGGGCGCACCCTGTCCTTCCCCAGCAGGCAGGGCGCTGCCCCGAATAGTCCGGGTGACCGCATCCGACGCCACCATTCGCATCATGGTGGGCAGCGTCCAAAAGTCACTCTTCCTGGGGCAAAGATCACTCGTTCGAGGGATACAGCGCTCAGGACGTAATGCGTGGTCGTGCGCGAGCCGGCTGAGCCCGTACGAGGGCATAGAGCGGGGACTGCTCATCCTCGACGAGGATCACATCGAGGACGCGGTACTCGCCGCGCTCGAGGAGGATGATGTCACCCGTCTCCACGGGCCACGTGGGCGCGCGCGAGCCACTCGTCTCGCGTGCCTGGACGGCGGGATTGGGGCACCGCCTGGCACCCCGATCCCAACGGCTACTACTTGACGATCACCCAGCCGTACATCTTGTCGACGGAGAAGTGCGGGTTGATGTTGCAGATGACGAGGTAGCGCCCTGGCGTCGAGAACGTTCCCGCCGGTGGCGTGTACGGTCCTTGAACTCCCGGCTCCGCCTGCAGTGCGATCCGATGCGTCGGGTCGTTGATGAACAGGTTCTGTGGGGGCCCCGGGAACGCCGGCACCGTGATGTCCTCGGGCTGCGTGCCCGCCTCGTAGATCGCTACCTGGTGGAAGCCGGCGACATTGAACGTGACGTTGCCTCCCGCCGAGATCGCGACTGTCCGTGGAATCAGGTTGTCCGTCGCATTCGACGACGAGTCGTGAAAGAAAGCCGGTGGTTGATACGGACTTCCAGCATCCGGATTACCGAACCGCACCGTGCCGCTCTCGTCTGGCCCAGCCGCGACAACGGCTGGGACGATGAGGCCAACGGCAGTCACTACGAGCAGGCTGCCGAGAGCCCAGCGTTTTCGTCTGTCCATCCCCCCTCCTTTTCGAGAACAGGAAAACGCTACGCCTCGTCGACTGCCGAAGTCAACGCGCACGCTCGGCACGCGACCAAGGCTCAAGGAGTAGCAGGAGTTGCTTACCTACCTCCTCACTTCTAACCCTGCGGGACGGGAGAGCCTGAGCGGAGGCGCACTTCTCCCCTTGCGGGAAAGAAGTGCGCTCTCTGCGGTCCGGTGTCACCGTCGCATCGACGCAGCCTTTCGGCCAGGGGTTCGAACGTGTCCAGGTCGGCCCTTACCACGCGGACGTCATCGACGTCTCTCACCCCCGCTCCCTGCCCTCGTGGGGACAGGACGGGTTTCTCTAGGTCTCTGGAAGGAGTGCCCCTAGCGCATCATCTGCTTACGGGCGCGCAACGCCGAACGTCTACGTGGAGCGGGTGCGCCTCGGGGAGCGTCGGCCTCGTGCCCGCGTGTAAACGCAGCGCGAGCCCTAGGCAGCGCCCTTCGCCCCCTCTCCGAACGCACTAGTCCACCGGTTATCGTGCATTCGCGCGTGACTACGTCGGCGACTAGCACACGAATTGACGCGGCGTTGTCGAACGCCGTTCGTCCGTAGTGCACAGCCGGATCGACGAGCTCGGTTTCCCGACGACACACGGACACCGCGAGGCATTCGCCGGCGCTTCAGCGCCTCGACGCTCGGGCGAATGGCGGAGGCGATGACGATCGCAAAGAAGAGCAGGGCGACCACGATTCGCCCGGCCCAGAGGACGGCAACGACAGCAAGTATCCCGAGCACGACCAGGGTCGCGACTGCGACCCGCGCTGCGAGAGTGCGGAGAGCTCTCGCAGCACGATCGTCGTTCGTTGTGGTCATCGGGCGGTCGACACGACGAGTCAGTCGGAGCCTGACTCGTCCTCTGATTCCACCGGGGTCTCAGCCGCCCACCCAGCGAGGTGCGTGATCCAGATCGCGTACAGCGACATGAACCCAACGAACCACAGCGCATCGCGGAGAACGAGCCACAGTCCGAACCCGACCGTGAACCAGGCGATGGTCAACCAGTAATGCAGGATGCGCCGCTGCTTTGCATTGGTGCGCTTGATGATCCATTCGCCTGTCGCAAGCGCCCGCCAGGCGAAGGTGTTCTCTGAGGCAGAGGCGTGGTTCTCATTGACGTCAACGCTCATGGTGGTTCCTTTCAAGGGGGCGTCGGGTTCCGCCGGTCATCGACTCGCCGCCGTGGAAGCGGGTACGTCGAGCGACGGAACCCGACGTCTCTGACGCTCAGCTGTTTCGTGCGGGTCTCGCCGAGGATCTCGAACACCTTCGTCGTCGGCGGTTAGCGGAAGATCAGAGCCAAAACGAGGATCAGCAGGATGAGGAGTACGACTCCTCCTCCGATGTACACCCCAGCTCCAAGAACGAGTATGTCCATCTTCTATGCCCTCCGAGTTTGCTGATTGTGCCGCATGCCAACAGCCCTCGAGCGCGAGTGCGATACCCGGGAAGGACCTCGCAGCCGTATCTCGATGGAGGGATGCCGGTCCAGACCGACGATCTCGATCGCGCGTCTCACGGGCTGCGACGGGTTCATGAGCACCACGGGCCCCGACCCGTTGCGCGACCGGGCACAGGCAAGGATCGCTCTGAGCCCGCTGCTGTCTATGAACGTCAGGTCGCTGAGATCGATATGGATTGGGTCGTTCCCGTCAAGGTCCGCGAGTGCGAGCGAGAGCTCCGACGAAGAGAAGAGGTCAAGCTCACCAGCCAAGCGCAGACCGACGAGAGGGTGGATCGGAGAAATCTCAAGAACAGTGGTCGACAACTTCCCTACCCCCTTTGCTTCGATTCGGTACGCTCAAAGCACGATCAGCAAAGTACGATAAGAATGTCCGGTATGTCAAGTCCTGAATCACATCGCTGGCATTTTCTTACGAACCACTCACAGGTTCTCCTGTGCATCGAGCACAACCCGGACTCGCGCCTGCGCGACATAGCCGAATTGGTGGGTGTGACAGAGCGCGCGGCGCAGCGAATCGTCAGGGATCTCGTCGACGCTGGTTACGTCAAACGCGAGCGGGTCGGAAGACGTAACCGATACGTCGTGAACTCACACGCGCCCATGCGGCACCCCGCCCAAAGCGAGTTCGAGGTCGGCGCGCTCCTGCGCCTACTGCGACCTGAGCACGAGTAGATCGTCGCGCCGAGCCCGAGACGGAGCCGCATAACGTCGGTGAGCGGCGCGGTTGCGCGTTGAGCTCGACCTAGCCACCGGGCTTCGCCCGGCACCGCCGCATTGATCACGCTTCCGTCTGCTCTGAGGCAGCCTGCCGACCTAGGTCGACGGACGAAACGCCAGAAGTTCAGGCCCATGACGGCGCAGCCAGTCGCGCTGATTACGCCAGCGCGGCCGGTGGCGCTCGACGAGGGCCCAGAAGCGCGTCGAGTGGTCTGGAACGCGCAAGTGGCAGAGCTCGTGCACGACCACGTAGTCGAGCACCTCGGGCGGCGCGAGCACCAGCCGCCAGTTGAAGGAGAGCGTGCCGCGAGCAGAGCACGAGCCCCAGAGCGTGCGCTGCCCACCGATCCGGATCCTCTGGTAGGCGACCCCGACCCGCTCGGCCTCCTGCTCGGCCAGCACCGTGACGTGCTCTCGGGCGGCAGTGCGCGCCTCGGACTCGCTCACCGCGAGCCGATCGAGCCCGAGCCGTGGCACCTGGCGCCGCCGCTGCTCCTCTATCCACGAGCGCTTCTCCGCGAGTATGCGCTCTACCTCGGCGCCACTCGTCTGCTGAGGTACGGTCAGCCGCGTCGGCTCGCCCCACGGCGCCTCGAGCCTCCAGAGCCGTGCCCGCGGGGAGTGCCGCACCTCGACCGCGTCCATGCGCACGAGCGTAACCTCCGCTTCGGCCGAGGAAACAACACGGCCGTGTAAATGCGGGTGGTCACGGGCTCGATCGGACCAAAGATTCACCGAGCCGGTTGCGCTTTCGTCCATCGCCTCCGCAAACCTTTCGCCTCTGCCTTGCGGCTTCCGCGTAGAGCTCCCAGAAGCGATCTCGACCTACTCGCGCTCCGTGCTCGGTGCGAGCCGAAACCTATGCACCCACCGCCGGAGGGTCAAGGCAGTCCGGCACCGGATTACCGCACTTTGCGACGTTTCTCGACCGAGCTTCTGAACGTCCACCGGCGCCTCGAGATCACGGTGATCGATCCACGCAGCATCCGCTGCCCGACGGTCGCGAACGACGTCAGTTCAGCCCGGTCGCCAGCTCGCGCTCCTCGATCCGCACGTGGCTCGCCGAGCTGCTAACCGCCATCAGCCTCGAAGGCGAGGATGACCAGAGCGCCTCGACTGGTCCCGAGCGCGCATGTTGGTTCCCCCGCACGAGGGAGGGAGAAGCGCGCATACGGCTCAGAGCAGCGGTGCCAGAACAAGTGTGATTCGCCCTGTCTTCGCACCGCGCCGAACGATGTACCGCGTCACCAGCTCTTCGTAGGCAGGGTGGAAGACAGCGATGTGGATGTGCGGTACGCCATACCCTTCGGCCGCTGGCACAGGCCCTTCAAAGCGGAACCTTCCCGAGCGATCCGTGCGGACGCTGCCGCGCCCGCGGGGGCCGTAACCGTTCGGCCCTGCCTGCCACACAACGACGAGAGCGCCGACGACGGGTTTGCAGTCCGTGCCTAGGACTCGGCCCAGGAGCACGTGACCGGTGCCGATCTTCGCCCGACGCGGCGCGGAGAGACCACCCTGCTGGAATGGCCCGGCCCCGTCATTCCGCGTCGGCTGGCAGGCGGTGGACTCCCCAGACGCGGTGAGCGCGAACGCGCCCCCTGCGGCAGCAACCGTCACAATGCACACCAGCATCCGGAGCACGCCACGCACGATAGCGCCGCCCCTGCCCTGGGCTTGCAATCGGTTGGCGACGAGGGCGTACAGCGGTCCCGCGCGTCGGCTAGACAAGTCTTCGGCCAACGGCTGACGTCGGCGGCAGGTGTCGGGCGTCGAATCACGAAAGGGGGTTCCGGACATGGGACTGCTCAAGTACGTGCTGGTCGCCGCTTTCGCTGCTAGTGCCGCGTTCGGCATCACAGCCACCCGCGGTGAGGCGAGCCATCCTGTGGACGCGCGCTTGGTAGTCGTCCAACCAGGGGTTCTCGTGCAGGTGCCTGGGATCGACCTGAGTTGCAGTGTGTATCGACACGACCCGCATCACCACGAAGTCGGGCCTCTCATGTACTGCAACCGAACAACCGCTCCCGGGTCGTCTCGAGGGATCGGCGTAAGCATGTGGCACTACTTCGTCTCGTCGGGCAACGGCAAGCTCCGGGTACTTCGAGTTACGCGCAGTCCCTAGCCTCAAGAACTAGGATCGCCGAAGTTCGAGAAGGTTGCGCTGCGCTGGCTCGAGCTCTATCTCGCAGAGAACGTGATCGTCCAGCCTTGAGGAGGCTGGGCCTCCTCGGTCCCGCCCAGTGGTCGGCGTCAGTAAACGTTGATCGTCCCGACGAGCTGGAAGCGCGCTGGGAAGAGCGCGTGCCCCCCAACACGAGCTACCGTGACGACGCCGTCCTCGAGTGGCTGCCCGCCTGAGCGACTCGAGCACCGAGCGCGGAAACTCTGGGGTCTCGGCGAGAATCAGGACGCCGCAGTGTACGAGCGTGCTCTCGCCTGAGCCGACGCCCGCGTGTCTCTGCCGCCTTACGGCCAGAGGAAGTAGGCAAAGCTGGGCCGCCTACTCCAAGCCGGTGCTCTCCGGACTCGGACGCCTCGGCCATCCGCGGCACGTACTTCACGAGGATCGCGCTCATGGCCAGATCCTCGCTATGGGCTGCCTTCTCGCTGACTCACCCGTTATACGGGGCTGCGTTCAGGGACCGGCTATCTCCACACAGTTAGTTCCCTACGCGTTGTCGCGAGAATCTGCAGGGAGCGGGACGGCGACGAAACGCGCTCCCCTCCATGAGACCGTGT
Source organism: uncultured Gaiellaceae bacterium (assembly GCA_963776555.1). Lineage (GTDB taxonomy): Bacteria > Actinomycetota > Thermoleophilia > Gaiellales > Gaiellaceae > GMQP-bins7. Next base: position 39,710 of record CAVZNK010000034.1, read on the forward strand.
CCGGTCCGAGAATCGTGATGTCCTTCGAGCTTGAGCCGTAGTGCCGAACGTGATCGAAAGCCGCCTGTAGCGCACTGCTCGACGATCGCGTCGCCACGATTCGGCGTCCTGAGCGAATCTGAAACTGCTGGCTCATCAATCAAACAGATTGCCGCTCAAGGACCCTTGGGAGACTCCCCCGTCCAGGGGTTCTTGCGCACCATTCCGTCCCCCGTCCAGGGCGTTACGAGCGGTCGTACATGTGCCGGCTCTAATGTCGGCAGGCAGCTGTGACAATCGAACGGCGGCACGGCCTCGCTGCGGTCCGGGCTTATGAGTGCCAAGCCGGAGACAGCAGATGGTTTCGCGACATATATAACGGCGACGCCGTCAGGCTGTCAGAGCCTGTGACTTCGGTCGGCCTGTCTTTGCTGCCGTTGTCCCTTGGGCTCACGTCTCACGCATTCCGTGTCGCGTCTGATCCGTATCACGAAGGCCCCTTGCTTCTCCCCTTCGATGTCAGGTTTCGAGCTTTCGACCGGCGAGGCCTAACGCCCACACGCACGACCCGCAACCGTGGGTGCGCGCCGGCCGGCGGCCTGCCTCGTGTCAGTAGCCTGGCCTTTCCCGGGGTCTGGCCACGATAGGCGCCAAGTTCAGATTCACGAGTCCACCGGTTATCGTGCATTTCACTCACGTAAAGGGTTGCTACATGCCTGAGGCCACTGGATAGCTGGCGCACGGCATTCGACGAGGCGTCCCGCGCCGCCGAGACGGCTTCGCTGCTAGAGAGCGCGGATCTCGTCGGCTGTGCGCAGCCTGTAGCCGGATTCGAGCAGTACGCGTCCGCGGCTGGCGAATGCCTCCGGCGGTGGAAGCTCCATCCCAAGGAGTCGGCGAGCCGGACGATCATGTTGAAGAGCGCGCAGACGAGGATCGCGTCGATGAGCGCTTCGCGGGTCACGCCGGCCGCCAGCACGGCATCGGCGTCAGCCGGGGAGAGCTCGCCCGGCGCGAGCGTCATCTTCTCGAGGAACCCAAGCGTCGCAAGCAGCTGCGGCGCGATCGGCGCCGAGCGCCAGTCGGTGGCGACGGCGTTCCAGATCTCCTCGCCGAGCGCGTACGACGCGACCGCGCCGTGCGCGTTCGTTCAGAAATGGCAGCTGTTGAGGAGCGACGTGAAGCCCGCGAACAGCTCCCGCTCGCCCGGTGACCACTCGGACGGACCGCGCAGCGCCAGCTGGAGGGCGTCCGAGAACGGAAGGCCGAAGATCTCGGGCCGGTAGCGCAGCGTCTTCTGGACACCCATCGGCTCCGTGCCGAATCGTTGCCGCATGGCGTCGAGCGCTGCAGCCTGCTCGGGCGCGTGTCCGCCCTCGACGGCTTCGAGCCTCACCCGACGGCCCTCAGGGCAGCGTCGAGGCGGACGAGCCCTTCCGAGACCGCAGCGGAGACGGTTTGCTCGAAGATCTCGTCCTCCGAGAACCCGGCCGCGCGTAGTTCGTTGACGTCCCCATCACTGACGCGGTAGGCGCCACGGCGTACCTTTTCGAGGTACGGCTCCATCGCTGCCGGTGCCGGCCTATCCGGCTGCGCAGCAAGGCGCAGAGCCTCGATTGCCTCCTCGTGGTCACTCACGAGATCAGCGTAGCCCAGGTGGTGTGCAATCTCGAATCCGTTCGCACCGACCATGTGACATTTCCGACCGCGGCGCCGCGAGAGCAACATCGCACTTCAAGGAACATCCCGCACGCTCGCGCACGCAGCGGTACCTCTCGCCCGACTTCCCGCTCGGCGACCGTCGTATCCGAGCGTCCAGTCGACGTCGTCAGGGTCAACCGGTGCTAGCGCTTAGCTCCGGCGGAGTGTGCGCTCGAGCCAGAAGGCGATTCGGCGCCAGACGCTCATGGAGTGCTCGTGCCGTTGCGTGGGCGCGAGCACCTTTCCCTGGATGTCGCGGACATCTGCTCCGATCGTCTCGCCGAGCCCGCCCTTGTCGTCGGGCTCGATGACTGCGCTCGTCGCGGGCTCGAGGTACTCGCCGAGCCGGGCGGCGTCGGCCTGCGCGAGCATCAGGCGCACGACCCCCTCAGTGATCTCGCCGACCTGCTCAGACGGAACGTATCTGGGTTTCCCGAGAGCGCTCGTGGCAATGGCGAGACCGTCGAAGATGTCGTGCTCATCGTCGCCGACGATCTCGTCCACGTTTCCGACCTCGGCTCCGTCGGAGGACACCACCTTCCAACCGCGGCGGATCAGGAGCCAGGAGACCGGATCGTCGGCGCCCATGTCGCTCATGCCTCGACGATAGCCGCGAGCGTGCAATCAGTAGCGGCTGACCGGCGCCGCGACCCGTTCCGCGGAGATGACGGCGGCGTTCCCGCCGGGAAGGCCACGGTCGCGCCGGCAGCGTTGACCGTCGCCTCCTGCGAGGGGTCAGGCAGGGGCTGCAGCGCGGCGACTCAGCCGTCGCGCAGCGCGAAGACGTGTGCGCGAACACGATGGTCGTCGTACGTCTCGACGAGTTCAGCGGCGCCGTCATCCGGGATGTCGAACGCCGCTGACGCCGAGTCTGTGACGAGTGCGTAGCCGTTGTGCCCCACCAGCTCGCCCGCTCGCGACTTGAGGAGGCGGTGCGCGACGACGACCTCAGGGCCGACGAGCTCGCGCTGGCCCGCGATGTCCTGCATGACGAAAGCACCGGCGTGGAGCACGAACTTGAGGTCGAGGGTATCGATCCGTGAGCACGCGTCGCACCAGCACATGTATACGACCTTCGCGGTTTCGACGCGGTGACGAAAGTCGGCGTAGCACGTCTCGATGCAGTCGAGCATGTCCCGCCCGCGCGGAACTGCCGTGGTGCCGTCCGAATACGCGAAGACCGCGTCGCCCTCGAGCTTCGACAGCGTGAACGGCGGAGCGAGGCTCCCGACGATTCCGTCCAACACGCCCGAGAGGATTGCGTATGCCTCCGGGACGGCACCGTCCGCAAACGCGTCGTCTCGATGAGCCGAGGCGACACTCTGGAGGAAGGACGTGTAGCCGCTGATGTCGGCGAGGACGAGCGCACCGCGCGCGGCGCTCGGAGCGTGGGAGCTCGTCATCGCCTCCGGCGCCACCTCCCTACGGTACTACGGGTGCTGCGGCACCCGGAGCAGCCCGCCAGCTGCCGCGGCGCCCGTCCTGCATCTCAGGGGTCGCCCACTCGCCGACGCACGGCCGCATACTGGCCCGCGTTCAGGGACGACTATCCCCCACGCCCGCTGCAGCTTCCTAGCCCTCCTCGCGAGGTTCTGTAACAAGGATGGGGCGACGAAACCAGACCCCTCCGAATAGCGGCTAAACGCTCATCGTCGTCACGTGGCTCCGGTCCTCTTCCCAGCCAAGGATCAAGTTGCGAATTCCAGGTGACATCGATTCACGGTTAACCGCACGTCCCGGACTGTGCGCACAGTGCTCTCCGTCGGGTGCGATCGAAGTACCTACACGGTCTGGGGAAGCTCGGCGCGAGCGAACGCCCGTGACCAGCTTCAAGCGCAGCACGAACCGCTGTTCCGCTCTCGCGCGCCGGATTCGAGTAACCCAGCGTCGTGGGCCTGGACTCGTGACGCATTAGCTGCGGCTCCAGGCCGACCTCACTCGATCAAGGGATTTGCGCGCTCCAAACGCAAGTAAGTGCGACCGATAGCGTCTTGGTACTCAGATAGCCGGAATCAGGGGCGACGACCGATGCGGTGGCTGCGGTCTCGCCCTCTCCGATATCCCTGCGGCAACTGGAGGAAGCGCATATGAGCAGGAACTACGAGATTCACTCAGGGCGTCGCATCGTGAAGACCGTGCTCTCGAGCAGCTCTCTTCAGGCTGCGATCGACTACGTCCACACCTTCGGTTCAGCCAAGGAGATCACGATTCTCGGACCAGACACGGTCTCATGGAGGGGAGCACGCTTCGTCGGCGTCCCTGTCCCCGATCGCAGCCCCGAAGCTGAACCACCCGTCTCTCCCGTTTAAACCGGTGGGCGGCGCGCTGCCGCGGGGCATCTTGCGCCGCTCCGCGCCGGAGCTTCCCCCTGTCGTCCACCGAGATGCTGGCGGACGAAAACTCGCGCCGCCGTCGAGTGAACTCCGTCTCTACGTCTCCGGCCTCGCAAGGGTCGCCGCGACCTTCGTCATATCCCGCAACCCCGACGCGCCCTCGGTGAGATAGCGGACGAGCCACCGTCGTGCGGCAGGAGCCGCTTACGGTGAGCCCCGCTCGAAGTAGAGATGAACGAGCGTCCGCGCCGCGGATGAACGTCTCGAGTGCACCGCCAAATGAGGGAAGTCGGGCGAGCTGACGTCATCGACGATGGCTTTGGCGATTATGGAGGTCCGTTTCGAACAGTGGGATTTGCAGGAACGTCGTGACGTGCAGACTTACGAGATTTACTGTGGAGCACGGGTCGTTTCGCGCGTCAACTCGTTCACGCCGCGTCACGCCGTCTCCGATTATCTCCGCTCGCTGGGTTTGCCGAGATGACGATATGGAGTCGACGGGCAGCGACGCGGTGGCGTGGCGCGGGGCGCTCTACACGGCCGTGGCGACGAGGGAATCCACTCCCGGCAAGCTCGCGGCCTCACAACGATCCGAGCGGACGAACGCCGACTAGTTGGTCGCGAGCTGGGTTTGTGACCAGGCGGCTCCGCCTGCCAATCGGCTCAGCCGTGCGACTTGCCGCGCCCGCCCGAAGTCTGGCTTGACTCTCCGGTCCGGCCCGGTGGCCCGCGTGATCATGGTTCTTGTCTCCGTACCCGTGGCCCGGAGAGCAGGCACCTTCGCCTTGCCCAGGCGGACCTGTGTGGTCGTAATTCGTGTCGCCATAACCCCATCCCGGCTTGCAGGGAGCCGACTCCTGTGACGCCGAACCACGTGCGTACGAGACGGTCACGGTGAAGCTGCCGACGTTGTCGACGTACAGGTCGTCGTTGATAGCGAACACCAGGTCGCCCGCCCCTGACAGCTTGGTGGGCCGGTTCCGATGTGCGTCCACGGACCGTTGCCGCCGCGCCCGACAAGGCCATAGGCCGGAGCCGCAGGTTGCAGGAAGCCGCCGAACGACATGCTTGTCGTATCGACCGACGGATTTCCGTCGGGATCGGTGCAGTATCCCGTGCCCGGACAGACCGTTCCTGTCGCGGTCACCGTCACCGAGTGCCCCTTCTTGAGCACGAGACCGGTGTCGACGCCCTCACGGTCAGCGATCCGACGATGTAGACGCTCGAGGACGTGGTCGGACCGGCTGCCGTTGCCTGAGCGGTCAGACCGAGCATCAAGGCTGCTCCTGCGAGGGTGATTCCCTTGAATGGCTGCCACATGGCGGGGAGGGGAGCGCGGCCGGCTCCATTCCGGCTTGTCACGCTGCTCTCCAAGCGCTGGATACGCGCTCGTGTGCGCAAGGCCAAGCGCTACAGTTGAGCGCATGAGCGCTGGCTCGGGCACTTCCGCATTGACCCTCCAGATGCTCGAGTGGCTCTCCGAGCGGCCGCGGAGCTACGGCGAGACCCTCGAGGCCTGGAAGACCTCCTGCCCGCGCCTGACGATCTGGGAAGACGCCGTTGCAGAGGGGCTCGTGCGGGTAGAAAGCGGCAGCGTCGTGCTCACGAGCGCCGGCTGCAGCCGCGTCCCCGACCTGGCGTAGCGACGCTCGAGATCGTGTTTTCGCCAAGCGGGGCCCAGAGCCGGGCGAGGGGCGTCAGGGCGTCACGTGGGTCAGGCGGAAGCTTTCGTGGCCACCCGCGATCACCCTTCCTCGACCTCGCCGATCCCGCGCACGTACAACTTCCTCTCGAACTGGGGCTCGACGGGACTCCACTCGACGGTGTCGTCGGCCGCAACGAAGCGCCCGTCCTTCAGCTCCAGCGACTTCTCGCCCATGTACCACACGTTTCCCTGCTTCTCCTGGGCATACCAGTCGATACCAGGACGAGCGCGTCCACGACCAGGCGGTAGACGACGAACACGCCGTACGTGTGGCGCCGTACGTAGCCGAGGAGCGACTCGATCGCGAGCAGGCCACTGCCGAGGGCGGCAAGCGTTCCTACGAGGAACGGTGCGGTCCAGCCGTCTGGGAGATCGCCGAAGACGACGTCCTTGAGCCCCTTGAGGAGGACGGCGCCGAGCACGGTCGGAAGCAGGAGGTAGAACGAGAAGCGAGCTACCCCGTCGCGGTCGAGCTTCATGAACCGACCCGCCGTGATCGTGATTCCCGAGCGCGAGACCCCGGGCGCGAGTGCGAGAGCCTGCGCGAAGCCCATGACGAGCGCCTTGCCGAGCCCGAGGTCGCCCATCTAGCGCGTCTGCGGTGAGCGGTCGGCCCAGTAGAGCAGCAGCGCGCCCGCCGAGAGCAGGATGAGGATCTGCCAGGGCTCGCCCAGGTGGTCCGCGATCGCGTTCTCGCCTGCCAGGCCGATGACGCCCGCCGGAATGGTCGCGACTAGCACGAACCAAGCGATGCGCTGGTCCGGAGACTCGATCTGGCGTTTGCGGACGGAGCCGAGCCATGCGCCGACGAGTCGCACGATGTCGCTCCAGAAGTAGGCACCCACGGCGACGAGCGTCCCCAGGTGAAGCGCGACATCGAACGTCTGGTTGAATCGGTCGTGCTGCTCGAGGTACGTCCAGTCCGCCGCCCAGGGAACGAGGACGAGGTGCCCCGACGAGGAGATCGGCAGGAGCTCGGTCAGCCCCTGGACGATCCCGAGGACGAAGGCCTGCCCGTCCGTCAGCGCGGCGGGGTTGTCCCCCACTCCGAGCAGCGTGAGCACGACGGCGAGCCCGAGCGCCGCTCCCGCGACGCTGAAGACGACGGAGCGGCGCACGGCGACGATCCTATGCACCCCTGCACTCGGACGCTCCAGAAGAAAACGGGCGCAAATTGCGGCAATCCGGTGAACAACACGCTTGACCGTTCGAGGCGTGTCCCCTAGGTTCCCGCTTGCACCGAGCACGGAGCGCAAGTAGGTCGAAGCTCAGCTCGCAGGCTCTACGCGGAAGCGGACGGTCAGCGGGTCGAGTGGACGAAAGCGCCACCGGCTCGGTGAATTCTTTTTGGACCGAATCGCGTCGGACTGCGATGTAGGATCGTCGGCGCCATGCACCTCCGAGCGCCCAGCGTCGACCAGGGTGTCCACGCGTTCGCCTGGTCGGTCGTCTTCTTCCTCTACATGTGGCTCGGAGCGCTCGCCATCGACGTTCCCGGCGGGATCGCGTTCATCGTCTCGCTCGTCGCGGCGGCTGCGATCTTCCTCTTCGTCCGCCTCCGCGGCGGCGCTACCCCTCGCTGAGGGCGAGCCTCAGTGTCGGTGGCCCGACTTGTCGCTGAGCGCGGCCACGAGGCGGTCTGCGAAGTCTCGGCCGATGGCATGCTCGAGCCGCTCGAGCGCAGGCTCCTTGGGAGTGCGCTCGTCGGGCACGAGGGCTGAGGCGTCCGCGAGGATCCGCGTCGAGGCCGCGGGTGCGACCTGTGTGAGCACGGCGGTACTCATGGAACGGGCATCGGCCATGCCGCTGCTCGGTGTGATCCCTGGCGGGAGTGAACGGGTATCTCGGTCGTTCGTGGCCATGCTCTCCTTGTAGGAGAGCGTCCGGACGACGCCCGAGGCTTGATGCGGTCGTGGCGCGTCGCCTCTGGCTCAGAAGTGGATCAGCGAGTGGACGTCGTAGCCCTCCAGACGATCGCGTCCGTGGAGGAAGTCGAGCTCGATCACGAAGAGCACGCCGGCAACAATGCCTCCGAGCTCTTCGACGAGCTCCACCTTGGCGTGCGCGGTGCCACCCGTCGCGAGCACGTCGTCGAGGATGACCACGCGCCCACCCGCGGGAACGGCGTCGCGGTGCATCTGAAGGATGTCCGTGCCGTACTCGAGCGCGTACGTGGCCTCGATCGTCTCCCGCGGCAGCTTGCCGGGCTTGCGGGCGGGGATGAAACCGGCCCCGAGCTCGTACGCGAGCGCCGCGCCAAAGATGAAGCCGCGCGCCTCCGCCCCGAGGATGAGATCGGGCTCCCGCGGGCGCGCCCAGTCAGCGAGCTGATGGATCGTCTCCGCGAAGTACTCCGCGTCTGCGATGAGCGGCATGAGGTCCTTGAAGACGACTCCCTCGGTCGGGAAGTCCGGTACGTCCCGAATCCGGTCGCGGAGGTCCAGCGTCACCCGGTCCGCTCCACCGTCGCGCGCAGGTCGCGGACGAGCAGGAGGTGCGTGAGCTCCTGGGCAACGCGCGAGAGCGCCTCGACGTCCTCGAGCGCGTTCTTCCGCCGCTCCGCGTTCCGCGAGCGGAGCCCGGGCGCGACGAGCTGCTCGATGAGCGCCGCCTGGCGGCCCGCGCCCGTGAGGAACGTCCGCAGGTGGCGCGCGTCGATGCCGTAGCGCGCCAGGCGCGCACAGGCGGCGGCGATGTCGGCCTCGCTCTCGCCGTACAGACGCTCGCCGGCCTCGGAGCGCGACACCACGAGCCCGAACTCTTCGAGCTGGCGGACGTGCTCCGGTGACACGGAGGCGCGCTCGCACAGCTCGGGCTCGTCGATCTCCTCGTCGTGGCCGAGAACACCGACGTTGCGTCGGCGAGTGCGATCACTCGCGGCGCCGGGGCCGTCCAGCTCCTCGCGGATGACCCGGAGCGGCAGGAACTCGTCGCGCTGGAGCCGCAGGATGGTTGTCAGCCGCTCGATGTCGTCCGGCGCGAACAGCCGGTAGCCCCCGCGGGTGCGCCGGGGAGAGATGAGCCCTTGCTCCTCGAGGTAGCGAATCTTCGAGACCGAGATATCGGGGAACTGCTCGCGGAGCTCCTCGCACACGGAACCGATCGTGCGCAGACGAGGCTCCGCTCCCCCTCCCCGCCCTCGGCGTGTCGCAATCGTGCTCATCGCTGGAGAAAGGTCAGGCGGTACTTGCCGATCTGCACCTCGTCGTCGTTCTCGAGCACTGTCGACTCGATGCGGCGGCGATTGACATACGTTCCGTTGAGGCTCCCGAGGTCTCGAATCGAGAAGGTGTCTCCGTCACGGACGAGCTCGGCGTGCCTGCGCGAGACGGTCACGTCGTCGAGGAAGATCTCGCACTGGGGAGAGCGTCCGATGAGCGTCCGCCCCTCGCTCGGCTGGAACGACTGGCCCGCCATCCCGCCGCCGGAGCGCACGACGAGCGCCGGCCCCTTGATTCCGAGCGCCTCGAGGAGGTCGACCTCGTTGGCGTCGTCTGCCATGTCGAAGCTCATGGTCGTCTCCGCTCCCGCGTCCGTCGTGAGCAGCGCGCCACAGCGCGAGCAGTAGTTCGAGGCCTCCGGGTTCTGGAAGCCGCACTCCGGGCAGTAGACGTGGCTCACACGTCTTCCGTCGGCGCGGCCCTGCTGGTGAGGATCTCGCTCAGGCGCCCGACATCCGCGAGCTGCGCCTCTCCGGCGCTCACTTGCTCGCGCAGCCGTGCCACGAGCTCGGCCCGGAGGATGTCGATGCGTCCGTGGAGCACGCGACGCCGGAAGGAGATCTCGTCCTCCTCCTTCTCGAGGTCACGGATCATCACGCGGAGGTCGTCGTCGGTCAGTGAAGCGAGATCGGGAAGTGGTTCCACCGGCGGCCTTTCCTCGAAGGTGGTCATGAGTAAAGCAGCAGCCCCCGAGAGGGGTCAACCTCAGGTTGAGACTTCAGCCCTCTGAAGGTTCGCGCTCCACTCGAGAGTCCCTCCCCGAGTGCAGGTGCCGCCGGGCGCGCAGCGCGTACTGGAGGCCTGCTGCTAGCGACAGAGCGATGCCGATCCACAGGAGCGCGATCGGCCAGGTCGTTCCCTCCGGCGTGACGAGGGCGAGGCCGAGCGAGGCATAGATGACCCAGGTCGCGGCCTTCCCGAGAAATGTGACCTCGAGCTCGTATCCGCTCGGGGAGAGCACGCGGTAGCCCAGGACGAGTGCGACGTCGCGACCGAGGATCACGATCGCGGCGAGGAGCGGGATCCGTCCCGTGGCGAGCATGAGGACCGCCGCCGTCCCGATCATCAGCCGGTCGGCGAGCGGGTCGGCGATCGTGCCAAAGCGGGACTCGACGTGCCAGCGGCGCGCCAGGTAGCCGTCCAGCTGATCGGTGAGCGCCGCCGCCGCGAAGAAGACCCCTGCCCCCCACGCTGCGCCGTCGCCGGCCCCCAGGTAGAGCCACGCGAAGATCGGGATGGCCGCGAACCGGGCGACCGTGAGTGCGTTAGGGATCGAGCGGCGGAGCTCCGGCCAGGACACGGCGAAACAGTACGCCGCCCCTGCTAGCGTCGCCCGCGTGGCGGGCACGCTCCGACTCTCGGGCTTCGTGAACGCGCACAGCCACACGTTCCAGCGCGCTCTGCGCGGGAGCGCTGCAGGAGGCGACTTCTGGGCGTGGCGCGAGACGATGCTCACCGAGGCCGACCGTCAGACGCCTGAGTCGGTGCGACACGAGTACGAGCGGACGTATCGCGAGATGCTCGCGGCCGGATACACGGCGGTCGGCGAGTTCCATTACCTCGGCGTCCCGGAGGCACACGCGGCGGCGGAGGCCGCGGCCGCAGCCGGCATCGCCTTCGTCCTGCTGCACGTCGCCTACGCGCGCGGGGGTCTCCCCCGCTTTCGCCAGGAGTCGGTCCGCGAGTTCGTCGACCAGGTCGAGAGCCTCAGGGCTGCGGGCATGATCGTCGGCGTCGCGCCTCACTCCGTACGCGCGTGTCCGGCGGACTGGCTCGAAGAGATAGGACGCTACGCCTCCTCCGAGGGACTCCCGCTCCACGTTCACGCGGACGAGCAGCCGAAGGAGGTCGAGGAGTGCCTCGCCGTGTACGGCTGCAGGCCGGTCGAGCTCCTTGCCCGAACCGGCTGCCTGACGGCGCGAACGACCGTCGTGCATGCCACGCACGCCGACGGCGCCGAGCTCGACCTGCTCGCCTCCAGTGGAGCGACGATCTGCGCCTGCCCGACGACCGAGGCCGACCTCGGCGACGGGTTCCTGCCGGTCGAGCGAGTGCGCAAGCGTGCGATCCCGATCTGTATCGGCTCCGACTCGAACGTCCGCATCGACCCCTTCGAGGAGCTGCGCGAGCTCGAGGGCATCGGGCGCCGCCAGATGGGTCGCCGCGGCATCTTCTCGGCCGGAGAGCTGTACGCCTTCGGCCAGGACGTCGGCGCCCAATCGCTCGGTCTCGACAGCTGGCCGGCGATCGAGGTCGACCTCGCACATCCCTCGCTCGCCGGCATCGACGCTGACCGCGTTCCTGCGGCTCTGGTCGCAGGCTGCGGGGCGGATGTGGTCGTCGCCCGGTGAAGGTCACCTGAGGTCGCAGGCGTCGATGACGCCGGGAGCGAAGAAGCGTGGTTCCACGCCCGCGATGTGGCGTTCTACGTGATGCTTCCGGCAAGCCTGTAGCTACAGTCGCGTCCAGGATGAGCGTGGACGTCACCGAAGCGACGTTCGAGCAGGACGTCATCGAGCGCTCCCGGGAGCGCCCCGTCGTGGTCGACTTCTGGGCCGCATGGTGCGGTCCGTGCCGCGCGCTCACGCCCGTCCTGGAGGAGCAGATCTCCGCCCGGGACGACGAGGTCGAGCTCGCAAAGGTCGACGTCGATGCGAACCCGGGCCTCTCGGCGATGTTCCGGGTGCAGGGAATCCCTGCGGTGAAGGCCTTCAAGGACGGCCGGGTGGTCTCCGAGTTCGTCGGCGCTCGCTCGCCGGTCGCGGTCGCGTCCTTCCTCGACGAGCTTATTGCCCCACCCAAGGTTGCCGGCGTCGTAGACGAGCTTCGCGAGAGCGGCGAGCTCCCGGACGTGCGGACTGCGCTCGAGGACGGCGAGCCCGAGCGAGCGCTCGACCTCCTGCTCGGAGAGATCCCGGACGCGGCGCCAGAGCGTCGCGAGCGGCTCCGGGAAGTCGCGCTCGCGGTGTTCCACGACCTCGGGCACGACGATCCCGTCACGGTCGCGTACCGCCGCCGGCTCGCGACGGCGCTCTACTGATCCGCTACTGCGTCGGACGGCCGCGAAGGCGCTCCGCCCACCGCGCGGTCGCCGTCAGGTACGAGCGCTGCGCCGCAACGCCGTGCAGCCCCCACGCCCCCTCGTAGCTCGGCTTTCCGACCGCGACCCTCGCCGGCTCGATCTGCGTGCCTTCCTGCCACTCGTTGTAACTCGTCACCGTGACGAGGTCCGGATTCGCTCCAAGGACCGTCTTCCACATCCGGTCGTACGTCAACCCGTCATTGCGGAGCCGCACCGACTCCATGCGCGTCGCAAGCCGTGCGTCGAACCCCGGGCCGACGGAGGGCGCGCACAGGAGCCCGACCGCGTGCGCCTGCGTGCACAGCCGCCGGAACTGGGAGCCGTTCCACGTGATCACGTCGTAGGTGTAGAGGCCGTCGAACCCGGACGCTTTCGCACGGCCGACGAACGGCGTGTGTCCGAAGACGCGCACGTCGTCGAGGGGCGCAAGCGCGTCGGCCCACTCGGCCGCGGGGTCGTGATCCGCGTCGTAGACGTAGAAGTCCGTGAAGCCCTGCTCCCGGTGCAGCCGTTCGATGTCCTCGGCCGCCTTCGCAGGCGTTCGTCCGGGATACGGCTCCAAGTGGATCGCAACGTCCAGCCCCTCCTGCGCCGCCGCCTGGACGACCGGCCCGAGCCGATCGTTCTCGGGCGAGTCGAATCCCCACCACGAGACGACGATCGTGCCAACGCCGGCCGCAGCGATCTCGCGCATTTGCGCGGCGACGATCTTCGCGTTCGAGGACGAGTAGAGACCGCGGCTCGGGAAGTAGCGGGTCGAGAGCAGCGGCGTCCCGTCGTGATCGACGTACCAGTGGGCCCAGCGGCCGTCCTTCGTTGGGTTGGCGTACCACGGGTAGTAGAAGATCGCGACGCGCTCAGCGCCTGCTTGCTGCCGCGCCGCACCGGATGCCGGGAGGAACGCACAGGCCATGACCATGGCCGCAGCCACTACCACCACCGATACTCGCCACCGTGTCAAAGCCGCGCGGGACTCTAGCGCGGCCACCTGCTCGAGGTGGTTACGATCGCAGAAGATGGAGTACCGCTATCTGGTTGTAGGCGGCGGGATGACGGGCGATGCCGCGTGTCGCGGGATCCGCGATCTCGATCCCGATGGGTCGATCGCGATGTTCACGGCCGAGCAGCACGACCCGTACGCCCGCCCGCCGCTGTCGAAAGCGCTGTGGAGTGGCAAGGAGGAGAGCTCCGTGTTCCGGGGGACACCTGAGCTCGGCGTCGAGATTCACCACGGCCGGCGCATCGTCGGGCTCGACCTGAGCACGCGGACGGCCACGGACGACGCCGGTGACACGCACTCGTACGACAAGGTCCTGTTGGCGACCGGCGGCTCGGCGCGGCGCCTCCCGTCGGACGACGACGCGGGCGTCATCTACTACCGAACGCTCGACGACTACCGGCGGCTGCGCGAGCTCGCCGGCGACGGCATCCGCGCCGCCGTGATCGGTGGCGGGTTCATCGGCTCTGAGGTCGCAGCTGCGCTCGCCTCGAACGGGTGCGACGTCACGATCGTCTTCCCCGACCACGGGATCGGCGCACGCCTCTTCCCGGCAGAGCTCGCGTCCTTCGTCAACGACTACTACCGCGGTAAGGGCGTCACCGTCCTCGCAGAGCAGTTCGTCGAGAAGGTCGGTCCAGGCACGCTGACCACGAAGGACGGCGTGACGGTCGCGGCCGACGCGATCGTCGCCGGGCTCGGA
>CAVZNK010000035.1:0-175452 GCA_963776555.1 uncultured Gaiellaceae bacterium
CTGGCGGCGACCGATACCCGTCGCCTCGTCGTCCGAGAGCTCCTCCGCAATGACCTCGACGGCGACGTAGTAGGCGTCCGCGTCGGAGCGGAAGTCCAGTGTTGCTTCGGTCGCGCAGTCGGCCTCGGGCCACCTGACGACGTAGCGGCTGGTTGCGCGTGCCCAGGCCGCTCCGGGGTCGGTGAGGGAGACTCCCACCACACCCTCGTAGCGCTCGTCGATGCGCGCCCCGGCCTCGCCCTCGTAGCTGGACCCGTGTGAGACCACCGCTCGCCGCTCGCGTCCGAGCACGTCGTGCTCGATCCTCCAGACGAGCGCAGGCTGCTCGCCCACCGGCGCCGGTCCATGTGTCTCCTTGCCCGGCGAGGGGGTGAACGCGGGAGTGTCGATGATCTCCGGCGGGCCCTCGACGACCGGCAACGCGAGCTCGAGGGTGCTGCGGTCGACCGCCAGCGTGCCCGCCTTGGGCGGCGGCCAGACGTTCGGCCAGTCGGCCGCGGCAAGCGAGAGGCGCACGCGATGACCTGCCTCGAAGACCCACGAGGTCGCGTCGAGCTCGACCTCGACTTCCGTCAGCGTCCCGGGCTCGAGCGGCTCGGGGTCCGTGGACGAGTCACGGTGCGTGAGGTTGAGGACGCCTCGGGACACGAGCGCGGAGGTCCCGTCGGGAAAGACGTCGCAGAGCCTCGCGGAGAGGTACGCGACCGGCACCGACGACGCGATCGTCGCCGAGAGAACCGGATACCCGAGGATCTCGAGCTCGTCCGCGAGCGCCCAATCGTGAACGAGGGAGCGCGCGTCGTCCTCCCGCTGATCAGACGCTTGCCCCCAGGGCAGCCGTCCGGCACACGAGATCCAGGCGCTGGTCCCGATGTCGCCGTTGATCGCGATCTCGTCGGATCCGACCGGCGGGTCCGCTGCGAACGTCCGCGTGCGGCTCCGGGCGAGCGGCCATCCTCTCTCGGCGCGCCAGCCCCCGCGTAGCTCGGCCAGGTCGGGCTCGGGCTTCGTCGAGCGCCTGACGAAGACGCTGATGGGAGGCTCGTCGTCGATGCCGTTCTCCTCGTCGCAGAGCCAGCGGCGGAACCAGCGGACGAGCTCCGGCACGAGGTCGATGTGGGGTCCCGGGATCGAGGTGGCGGTGGACATGTGGCTCCACGGCCCGACGAGCAGGCGCTTCGGGCATTCGAGGGCCTCGAACGTCCGGAAAGTGTTGTTGCGGTAGCCGTCAGCCCAGCCCGCGACGATCATGGTCGGGCACGCGATGCGCCCGTAGTCGGGCCGCAGCGACCCGTGTCGCCAGTACGGGGAGTCGACCTGCTCCTCGAGCCACCGCAGTAGCCATGGCTCGGCGTTGTCGATCCTCTTCAGCCATTCGTCGCGCCAGCCGTCTCCGAACACGCCCGGCACCGGTGGGAGCACGTTCATGGCGGCCATGTAGAGGACGTAGTCCACGAGGTCGATGCAGCGGAGCACGCCGCCCGTGTAGTGGACGTCGTCCGTGTAGCGATCGTCGGTCGCGTAGATCGCGCAGATCGCCCCGAGCGCCGGCGGTTGCTCCATCGCGAGCTGGATGGAGTTGAAGCCCGAGTAGGACGTCCCGTACATGCCGACGCGGCCGTTGCTCCACTCCTGCGCGGCGAGCCACGCGATGACCTCCCTGAGGTCCGCCTGCTCCTGTGGCGGGTACTCGTCCGTCGCGACGCCCTCGGAGGAGCCGGTGCCACGGAGGTCGACACGGGCGACCGCGAGCCCGCCCTCGCCGCACAGGCGCTCGTACTCGGCCCGATACGACGAGGTCAGGTCGTCCATGCGATAGGGGAGCGCCTCGAGGACGACGGCGGCAGGGAGCTCGTCCGGCAGCCACAACCGGGCCGCGAGCCGCGTGCCGTCGGCGAGCGGAACCCAGGCGCGCACGTGCTCCACTCGCCGATCCTACGCACCGTAGGATCGGCGCTCGGTGGACCTGCGCCCGAGCGACGACCAACGCGCGCTGCGCGAGCAGGCGGCTGCTTTCGCGGCCTCGCTGCGCCCGGCGCTCGAGGCCGATCCCGAATGGCGGCGGCAGGGGATGCTCTCCGACGGCGACTCGCGCGAGGTCACGCGCGCGCTCGGCGAGGCGGGCTGGATCGGCATGACGTGGCCTCCGGAGCTCGGGGGGCGAGGGCTCACCCACGTGGATACGGCGCTCGTCGAGGAGGTTCTCGGCTATCACTGGCTGCCGCTCTCCCTCTACCTCCTCTCGTACAAGACGATCGGCTGCGCGCTCGAGCGGCATGGCTCGCCCGAGCTCCGGGAGCGACTGCTGGGCCCGATCGCCCGAGGCGAGCTCACCTTCTGCCAGGGGTTCTCCGAGCCCGGAGCGGGCAGCGACCTCGCCTCACTGAGCACGCGTGCCGCGCGTCGCGGAGACGTGTTCGTCGTCGACGGGCACAAGATCTGGACCTCGAGCGCGTGGCTCGCCGACTGGATCTACCTCGCGGTGCGCACGAACCCCGACGAACAGCGGCATCGCGGCATCTCCGTGCTCGTCGCGCCGCTCGACACTCCGGGGATCGAGGTGCGCCGCTTTCCCGTGCTCGGCGGCGGCTACCTCTGCGAGGTCTTCGTCGACGGCGCGGAGATCCCCGCCGAGAACCTCGTCGGCGAGGTCGACCGCGGTTGGGATGTCCTCATGCACACGCTCGACTTCGAGCGGATCACGGCAGAGAAGCTCGGCGGTCTCGCCTGGGTGCTCGACGCCCTCGAGCGCCGGCTCGAGGAGACCGATCGGCTCGACCGTGCCTGGGCGCGCATCGCGCACCTGCGCGGCGAGCTCGCGGGCGCGCGGCTGCTCTCGTTGCGTGCCGCCGACCTCCTCGACCGCGGAGAGCCTGCGAGTGCCGCGTCCGCCATGGCCAAGCTCGCGGGCGCGCGGCTCGCGCAGCGGGTCGCGCGGGAGGGAATCGAGCTGCTCGGTCTCGAGGGCCTCGCGGACGGTCACGCCGCGTCTCCGCTCGAGGGTCGTCTCGGCGCCCTCTACCGCGCGTCGGTCGGCTCGACCATCTCGGGCGGCTCCGCGGAGATCCTGCAGACGGTCATCGCTCGACGCGGCCTGGGACTGAGATGACGTTGCCGCTCGAAGGAGTCCGCGTCGTCGAGTACGCGCAGTACGTCGCCGGCCCGCTGTGCGGCGTGCTGCTCGCCGATCTCGGCGCGGACGTCGTCAAGGTGGAGCCGCCGGCCGGGGACGGCTACCGCCACGTGCTGCCGGCCGCGCCCGGAATCGGCCGCTACTTCGTCCCGCTGAACCGAGGGAAGCGTTCGGTCGTCGTCGACCTGAAGTCGGACGAGGGCCTCGCGACGAGCGAGCGCCTGCTCGCGTCAGCCGACGTCGTGCTCCACAACTTCCCGCGCGAGCGCGCCGAGCGCTTCGGGCTCGGCTGGGAGGCGCTTCACACGGCGCATGCGAAGGTCGTCGTCGGCCGCGTCACGTCGTTCGGCACGACCGGGCCGCTCGCGGACGCGCCTGCGTACGACCTCATCGCGCAGGCCCGGGCAGGCCTCCTGACCGCGCACGCGTCTCGCGGCGACGCCGTCCCCGTGCGGGCGGGCGGGATCCCGATGGCGGACCTCACCGCGGGCTTCCTGCTCGCCACCGGTGTCCTCGCTGCGCTCGTGCGGGCGCGGGCGACCGGGGACGGCGAGCTCGTGGACGTCTCGCTCCTGGCGGCCGCGCTGGCCGTCCAGCTGCAGGACCTCGTCTGGCTGGCCGGCGAGGAGGACAACTCGCTCGCCGCCGATCGCCACCACCTCGACCTGCGGGCGGACGAGATCGCGGCCGGCGTTGCGATGAACCCGTACTACCGCTGCTTCGAGGCAGCGG
This sequence comes from uncultured Gaiellaceae bacterium, assembly GCA_963776555.1. Taxonomy (GTDB): domain Bacteria; phylum Actinomycetota; class Thermoleophilia; order Gaiellales; family Gaiellaceae; genus GMQP-bins7. Next base: position 3,866 of record CAVZNK010000035.1, read on the forward strand.
ACGGCTTCGTCGCGGTCGCGTGCCTCAACCTCGCCCAGCGGCGGGCTTTCCTCGGCCTGTTCGGGCTCGACGACTCGACGATCGAGGCTCCGGACCTCGTTCCCGACGCCTCTCCGCTGCTCGCCGGCAAGGTGGAGCTCACCGCGCGCATCGCGCAGGCCTTTACCGAGCACACCGTGGGCGAGTGGATCGATCGGCTCGAGGTCGTCGGGGTTCCCTGCGGCCCGGTGCAACGACGTGAGGCGGTCGGCGCCGACCCTCAGGTCCTCGCCGAGCGGCTCGTCGGAGAGATCGAGCAGCCGGGGCTCGGCGCCGTCCGGCTGCTCGCGCCGTTCGTCCGCGTTGGGGAAGCTTTGCGATCGCCGGCTCCGGCGCCGTCGCTCGGCGAGCACACGGATGCCGTCCTCGGGGAGCTCGGATGACCTTCGACGTACCCGCCGAGCTCTCCCTCTTCGCGGAGTCGCTGCGCGGCACGCTCGCCGGCTGGGAGCCGCCACGCGAGCCGGATCTCGGCACGTGGCAGGACGATCGCGACGACGAGCTCGCGCGCCGCCTCGCCGAGGCCGGCTGGAGCGAGCTCTGGGCGGGCGCCGAGCTCCTGGGCCCGGCAGTCGCCGGAGGCATCGAGCTCGGTCGCGCCGCGGCGCCGATCTGCCTCGTCGACGAGGCGACGCTGGGTGCGCCGCTCTGGATCGACGGGCGCGCGCGACACGGCCGCGCCGCAGCGGCACTCGCGCTGCCGGAGCAGGGGGGCGGCTTGGCGCTCGGCCCGCCGGCCGGCGAGGCACGCCCCGAGCCGACGCTGGACGGGAGTGGAACCGTCCGCGTCGACGTCGTCGCGTCGAGCAGCCTCGAGCGTGTCGCCGCCACGGCGTGCTGGCGTGCGTGGAACGCGGCGACGCTCGCCTACCTCGCGGGTCTCGCCTCCCGCTCTCTCGAGCTCGCTGTCGAGCACGCACGTACCCGCGAGCAGTTCGGCGCCGCGCTGGCATCGCTCCCCGCGGTGCAGTCGCGCCTCGCGGACGCGGCGCTCGCAGTGGAGGCGATGACCCTGCTGGCATGGGCGGCGATCGCCGACGAGGGAGGCATCCAGGATGGAGAGCTCCGCTGGGCGGGAGCTGCGTGTTGCGACGTGACGGCGAGCGTGCACCAGGTCCACGGCGCGCTCGGCTTCGCGCTCGAGTCCGGCATTCACGTCTACCACCGCCGCGCCCGCGCGGTGCAGGCGTGGACGGCCGCGGCATGCGACGCGCTGCGCTGAGGCGCTCCTAGCCGGGCTCCAGCGATTTCCACTCCTGGGAGCGGATCTCGGCGATCGCGTCGTCGAGCCAGGCGAGGCGTGCCTCGACCGTGCGGATTCCCCCCTCGAGCGCGATGCGGAGGGAGCGCGCCTTCTTGTTGTCGCCCGTCGGCTCGTCCTGGATCCGGCGGAACTCGTCGAGCACGCCCTGCCAGTACGAGCGCTCGTCCCCGAGCTGATGCTCGGCCTCCGCAGGCTCGAGCAGCCAGAGGAAGAAGGCCCGCAAGGCTGCATCGCTGCGTACCCGCCGGTCGGGCGTCGTCTCGAGCAGCCACCGCCGCATGTCCGCGAGGCCGGCGTCGGTGACGGCGTAGGTCTTCGAGTTCCGCGCTCCGGTCTCGGTCTGCTCGATCAGGCCCTCGTCGAGGAGTCGCGCCAGCTCCGGGTAGATCTGACTGTGGCTGGCGGGCCATGCGTACGCGAGCGACTGCTCGAAGTGCTTGAGCAGGGCGTAGCCCGTCCGAGGCTGGTCGGCGAGGGATCCGAGGAGTGCGTAGCGGAGCGACACTAATATGTCAATCTTGACATGTAAGTTCCGATAGGACATCATCCCAGCCCATGCGGATGACGGGCCTGCTCCTCTTGCCGCTCGCCATGGTCGCGCTCGTCTCGTCGGCGCAGGCTCGTCCGTCCGCACCCGCCACCGCCGCCGAGGACGTGCGCGACCTCGGCTCGTCGATCGAGCAGATTCATCCCGCGCCCTTCCGCAGCATCTCGAGGAGGCGGTTCGAGGCCGAGGTGGAGGCGCTGGCCGGGCGCGCGTCGAGCATCTCGCGGGACGAGCTCCTCGTCGGCGTCCTTCGGATCATCTCCTCGCTCGGGCCGCGCAACGGGCACACCGGCCTCTTCCCCGGGGATCCCGGCAACGTGCGGCCGCTGCATCTCTATCCGATTCGCCTGTATCGGTTCGCCGACGGCGTCTTCGTCGTGGACGCGGTGGACGGGGCGCTCGTGGGTGACCGGCTCGTCGCGATCGACGGGGTCCCGGTCGAGCGTGTGTTCGAGCTGGTCGACCCCCTGGTTCCTCACGACAACGCGTCGAACACGCGCGGCATGGCTCCGCACTACGCGCTCACGGCGGAGGTGCTCCACGGCCTCGGGATCGTCGACGCGGCGGGACCGGCCGAGTTCGCGTTCGAGCGTCGCGGAGGGGAGCGCGCGGACGTCACGCTGACGCCGATGCCAGGCCCGCAGTACGCGGGAGAGTTCGCCGATCCGCTGCACGGGCACTACCCGTCGGTGCTGCCGAGCGCCCGACGGCCGCTGTATCTCGCGAACAGCTCGAAGGCGCTGTGGGCGCGAGCCCTTTCCGGAGGACGGGCCGCGTACGTCGGCTACAACGCCGTCGTCAGGCCGGCACCGGCGGTACTCCGCAGGATCCGTCGACTCGCCCTCTCCGCCGACACGCGGCGCGTGATCGTCGACGTTCGCCTGAACGGGGGAGGCGACAACACGACGTACGGCCCGCTCGTCGACCTCTTCGGCTCGAAGCAGGTGAACAGACGTGGGAAGCTGTACCTGCTCGTCGGGCGCGCGACCTTCTCGGCGGCGGCCAACTTCGCGGCGGAGATCGATCGCGGCACGCGAGCCGTCATCGTCGGCGAGCCCACGGGCGGCGGTGTCGAGACGTACGGCGACACCGTTCCCGTGCTGCTGCCGAGCCTCGGCTGGTACGTCTACGTCGCCGCTCGCTACCACGAGCGGAAGCGAGGCCCGAACGACCACCGGCTCGCGGTCGCTCCCGGACGTTCGCGTCGATCTCACCTCCGCGCAGTACTTCGCCGGGCAGGACCCGGTGCTCGAGCGCGCGCTTCGGGGCCTCTAGACGATCGGCGCTCCCTCGTTCGAGGGATTGCATCCCCCGATCGGGTCAATAGCGTCAGCAGTGGGGAAGAACTGACGAACTGCCGACGCTCACCTGGGGAGGGGGGCCGACGTGACAACGCAAGCCAACGCATCGGTACGCGTGGAGATCCTCGCGCGGGAGGACTGTCCGAATCGAGGAATGGCACTCGTCGTGGTCGAGCGCGTCGTCGACGAGACCGGCGTACCTGCCGAGATCGAAGTGGTCGAGGTCTCCTCCGACGAGGACGCCGAGGCGCATCGCGCACTGGGATCGCCGACCGTCCTCGTGGACGGCCGCGACGTGGATCCGGCACCTCTCTACTCGGACTACAGCGCCGACGATCGCATCTACCGGACGCACCGAGGGCCGTCGGGGTGGCCCGAGCCCGAGTGGATCCGCGACGCCCTGCTCCGGGCGGTCGCGCAGACGACGTCGAACGGCACACACTGAGCCGTCCCTGTTCCAGCGGCTTCGTGCGCGCGCCGGCTACTCGTCCGCGATGTCCTCGACGACGAGCCCGTACAGCACGCCGTCGACCCATTCGTCGTTTCGCCAGTACGCCTTGCGCCGGACTCCTTCGCGCGTGAAGCCCGCTCGCTCTGCGTGCGCCAGCGCTCGCTCGTTGAAGCCGTAGATCTCCATCTGTACGCGGTGGAACCCGAGGTCGTCGAAGAGGTGGCGCTGGAAGAGACGGGCTGCCGTGTCGGCGACCTTCGCTCCGCGGTGGCTCGGATGCACCGCGAGTCCGCCGAGGTTGGCGATGCGGCTCCGTTCGTTCGTCCGGGTGAAGCCCATCGTTCCGGCGAGCTCGCCGCCGACCTCGATGACGAAGAGCCCGAACGCGGCCGGATCCTCGTCGGAGCGGACGATCTCCGTCCGGATCTCGTCCGGCCCTCTCGCACGCGAGGCCGCGAGAAACGGCTCGACGTCTTCGTGCGAGACGAGCTCGACGAGGAAGCCGACGTCTTCCTCGCGCGCTCGCCGGATCGAGACGTTCACGCAGGTTCCCCCTGTGCCCGAACGCCGAGCAGGCGCTGGCCGGAGGCGAGTATCACGCCGAGCAGGATCAGCGCGAGCCCGGCCAGGGCGGCTGCGGTGACCGACTCGTCCAGCAGCACCGCGCCGTAGACCACCGCGAATCCGGGCATCAGGAACGTCACGAGCGACAGCCGGCGGCTCCCGTATAGCCGCAGAATCCTGAAGAGAAGCAACTGCCCGGCGAACGTCGGCACGAGAGCGAGTGCGAGAAGGCCGGCGAGCGCCGTTCGGCCCGGCGCTTCTGTCGGCGGGTCGGCGATTGCGAGCGGCAGCAACGCCAGCGCCCCAGCGATCATCGATCCGGCGGCCAGCACGGGTCCGGGCGTTCCGTGGATCCGAAGCTGTCCGTAGATGCCGCCGCCCGCATACGACAGCGATGAGAGGACGACGGCGAAGGTCCCGGCGACCGCCCACGCTCCACCGTTGGGATGCACGCCCGTGATCAATGCGACGCCACCGAGCCCGACCGCGAGCCCGAGGATCTGACCCGCACGAAGCGGGTCGTGCGGTAGAAAGCGGAGACCCAGCAGCGCAACGAATATCGGGACCGACGCCTGCGCAATTCCGGCGATGCTCGAGTCGATGTGGGTCTCTCCCCAGGCGACGAGCGTCATCGGCAGTGCGGCGTTGATGAGTCCGAGCACCAGACAGGGCACCCACGCGGCACGCAGAGCGGAGAAGGCTGCTCGCGCTCCTGAGCGCTGCGCCAGGTAGGCCGTGAGCAGGACTGCTGCGATCCCGAGCCTCATGTCGGTCATCGCAGCAGGTGGGATGTCCTCGACCGCGACCTTGATGAAGAGGTACGAAGCGCCCCACATCGATGCGAGGAGCAGGATCAACGGCCAGTACGAGCGCACGGCTCGAGGCTACCCACGGCCTGCGGTCTTGCCCGCCGGATACGCTGACCCTCTGAGCAGCAACGCTCGCCTCTGGATCGCGTTCACGGGGGAAACGATGTTTCCCCCGTGTGCCCCCTTCTTGAAGACGTGGGGAACCGTCCGGTCCCCCACACCCTTCCCCGCTGCTCAAGGGCCGGTGCCCGTCCCCTGAGCAGCGTGACGGATCCGGCGCTCCATCGCGCACTCGGCCTCACGGACGAGGAGTTCGCGCGGATCCGCTCACTGCTCGAACGCGAACCGAACGACTTCGAGCTCGCCGTCTTCTCGCTTCTCTGGTCGGAGCACTGCGGCTACAAGCACTCGGCGCTCCTGCTCAAGCGGTTGCCGTCGACGGGTCCTCGCGTCCTGCAGGGGCCCGGCGAGAACGCGGGCGTCCTCGATCTCGGCGACGGGCTCGCGGTCGCGTTCAAGGTGGAGAGTCACAACCACCCTTCGGCCGTGGAGCCCTTCCAGGGAGCCGCCACGGGAGTGGGCGGGATCCTGCGCGACATCGTCGCGATGGGCGCACGGCCGGTCGCGCTCCTCGATGGCCTCCGGTTCGCGGAGCCCGACTGGCACTTTTCCCGTGCGGTCGCCGGCATCGGCCACTACGGGAACTGCGTCGGCGTCCCCACGGTCGGCGGCGAGGCCGATCTTCGACGAGGCGTACCGCGACAATTGCCTCGTCAACGCGATGTGCGTGGGGTTGCTCCCCGTCGAGCGGCTCATGCGCGCGAAGGCGACCGTCGCGGGCCAGCACGTGATCCTGTACGGGGCGACCACCGGCCGCGACGGGATCGGCGGCGCGTCCGTCCTCGCCAGTCAGGAGCTCGACGAGGACTCGGCGGAGAAGCGGCCGACGGTCCAGGTCGGCGATCCGTTCACGGGGAAGAAGCTCATCGAAGCGTCCGTCGAGCTCGTCTCGTCGGGGCTCGTCGAGTCGCTGCAGGACTGTGGCGCGGCAGGCATCGCCTCCTCGCTCTCCGAGATGGCGGCCGACCTCGGCATCGACGTTCACCTCGACCGCGTGCCACTCCGCGAGGAGGGCATGGAGCCCTGGGAGGTGATGATCTCGGAGAGCCAGGAGCGGATGATCGCGATCGTCCGTCCGCAGATGCTGGAGGCAGTCGAGGTCGTGCTCGACCGCTGGGAGCTCGAGCACGCGGAGATCGGCGAGGTCACCGCGACAGGTCTCCTGCGCGCGTTCTGGGGCGGCGAGGTCGTCGGCGAGATCCCGGCCCGGCTCCTCACCGAGGAGTGCCCGCGCTACGAGGTCGGTCAGACCCGCCGACCTGCGCCTGTACAGCAGGAGCTGCTCGAGGCTCCGCCGGCAGCGGACGCGCTCCTCGAGCTCGTCGGCTCGGTGGCCATTCGCAGCCGTGAGTTCGTCTTTCGGCGCTACGACCAGCTCGTGGGCTCGCGCACGGTCCGGCGCCCTGGCCTCGACGCCGCCGTACTCCGGCTTCGTCCGTCGATGCGGGGGCTGGCGCTCTCCCTCGACGGGCAGGGGCGCATTGCCAAGCTCGATCCGTTCACGGGCGGCGCGCTCGCTTCGCTCGAGGCTGCGCGGAACGTCGCGTGCGTCGGCGGCGAGCCGATCGGCCTGACGGACTGCCTGAACTTCGGGAACCCGGAGAAGCCCGAGATCGGCTGGGAGCTCGCGCAGGCGATCGACGGGATCGCCGCTGCGTGCGAGGCGCTCGGGATCCCGGTCGTTTCCGGGAACGTCTCGCTCTACAACGAGACGAACGGACGCGCGATCCATCCCACGCCGGTCGTCGGCGCCGTGGGGCTGGTCGAGGACGTTCGCCGCGTGCCGAAGGGCTGGCGTGCGGGCGACGTGCTCTTCGCCGCCTTCGCCTCGGCTGTGACGCTCGCAGGATCCGAGCTCCAGGCCCGCTACGGGAGGCTCGGCGGGACACCGCCGCCGCTCGACCTCGAGGCGGAGGCGCGGCTCGTCTCGCTCCTCTGGCACGTCGCGCCCTTGGCGACCCTCGTACACGACGCGTCCGAGGGCGGGCTCGCGGTGTCCCTCGCGGAGGCTGCCCTCGTGTCCGGGTGCGGCGCGTCGCTCGATCTGCGTGACGACATGGTCGAGCTGTTCGGCGAGGTCGGCGGTCGCGCCGTGGTCGCATGCGCTCCCGGGTCGGCGGACGAGATCGAGAGAGTTGCGAGCGAGTTCAGCGTCCCGCTGCGGAGGATCGGCGAGGCCGGCGGGGGTACCCTCCTCGGTGTCGAGCTTTCGCGCTTACGGAGCGCTTGGGAGGCGAGCGACTGACATGTGTGGTGTCTTCGGAATCCGTTCGGAGGAGCGTGACGTCGCCCGTCTCGCGTACTTCGGCCTGTTCGCGCTCCAGCACCGCGGCCAGGAGGCGGCCGGGATCGCCGTGTCCGACGGGAAGCGACTCACCGTGCTGCGCGAGATGGGCCTCGTGGCGCACGTCTTCGACGAGGAGCAGCTCCAGGCGCTGCCCGGGATCGCCGCGATCGGCCACACCCGCTACTCGACGACCGGTGCGAACAAGTGGGCGAACGCCCAGCCCCTGATCCATCACGGCCGCGCTCGCACGGTCGCGCTCGGGCACAACGGGAACCTCGTGAACGTCGAGGAGCTTCGGGCGGAGCTCGTGGAGGATGGCGTCAAGCTCGACTCCGGTCTCGACTCCGAGGTCATCGCCGCGCTGATCGCGCGAGACGGGGCGCCGCTCGTCGAGGCGGTAGGCGCTGCGATGTCCCGCCTCCAGGGCGCCTACTCGGTCACGGCTCTCGTGGACGGGACACTCGTCGCGTTCCGTGACCCGTTCGGCTTTCGCCCGCTCACGCTCGGGCGCATCGGAGACGACTGGGTCGTCGCGTCCGAGACGTGCGCGGTCGACCTCGTCGGCGGCGAGGCCGTTCGCGATGTACGCCCGGGAGAGGTCGTGTGGGTCGACGACGAGGGCGTACACGCTGCCCAGGCCCTTCCGGCTGGGCGTCACGCGCTGTGCATCTTCGAGCACGTCTACTTCGCTCGCCCGGACTCGCGGGTCGGCGGCGTCGAGGTGCACGGAGCGCGCGTCCGCATGGGCGAGCGTCTCGCGCGGGAGGCTCCCGTCGAAGCGGACCTCGTCATCGGCATCCCGGACTCCGGGACTCCGGCGGCGATCGGCTTCTCGAACGCGTCCGGCATCCCGTTCAACGAGGCGCTGATCAAGAACCGCTACGTCGCGCGCACGTTCATCCAGCCCGACCAGGGGATGCGCGAGCAGGGAATCCGCATGAAGTTCAACCCGCTCGACGAGGTCGAGGGGAAGCGCATCGTCGCGGTCGACGACTCGATCGTCCGAGGCAACACCATGCGGCAGCTCGTGCAGATGCTCTTCGCCGGCGGAGCTGCCGAAGTGCACGTCCGTATCTCCTCGCCGCCAGTCGTCTCGCCCTGCTTCTACGGCATCGACATGGCCGACGAGGACGAGCTCGCTGCGGCACACCGCTCGGTCGAGGAGATGCGCGCGCACATCGGCGCGACGTCGCTCCACTACCTCTCGATCGACGGCATGCAGGAGGCGACGCGGCTGCCCGCGGACTCGGTCTGCCGCGCCTGCTTCACGCGCGACTACCCGACCCGGGTGCCGTCGAGGGTCGAGAAGCTGCGCTTCGAGCCCGCGCCCGCGTAGCTCGCCTCACGCTGACGCACCGCAGCCGGACTAGGCGCCTACGTGAGCTCCTCCCAGCGCCGGTAGCGAACCGCCCGTCGCGCGGTTCGCTCGTCGACGCCGCTCTCGATGAGCTCCTGCCGCACGTCGCCCTCCTGCGCGAGCCGCAGGAAGAGCCACGCGAGCGCGACGATCGTGACGATCGACCCCTCGAGCATCATCAGTGACCCGGCGAGGCTCTGGTCGGCGTCCGGGGAGAGGCCGAGGTAGTCGTCGCCCGTCGCGTACACGTCGTAGAAGGCCGCGCCGCCCCAGATGAAGACGTTGCCGACGACCGTCGCGACGAGGCGCACGCCGACGATGTAGGCGAGCTTTGCTCCCGTTCCGAACCACTCGGGCGCCGGGAGCGTCTCGAGAATGGGCAGCCAGAGCACGATGCCGGCGCTGAAGAACGCGATGTGCTCGACCGCGTGCACGGCGCTGTGCCGTACGGCCGCCTCGTACAAGAACGGGAGGTGCCAGACGACGAGGTTCAGAGTCCAGATCGGGAAGGCGACGAAGGGGTTCGCGAGCACGCGGAGCCGCATGACGCCCGGGAGCGCGAGGATCGGGCGCAGGAGCGGGCCGGTCAGCCCGGCGAGGAGGCAGAGCGGCGCGAGGTCTCCGATGAGCAGGTGCTGCGCCATGTGGAAGGAGAAGAGCTCGTCCTCGCCGATCGTGGCGATCGGGGAGGCGACCGCGAGCACGAGGAGCGCGATCCCGAGAGTGAAGAGCGCGATGCGCCAGCCGGGAACGGGCTGGTCGCGGCGCGCGAGCGTCCGGGCCCGCAGGCCGTAGGCGACGGCGATCAGCGCGATTGGTGCGAGCTGCAGAGGCTCGAGCGTCCAGCTCGTCAGCAGGGACGGCTGGCTCACAGGCCAAGCTTGCTTGGGCTGTGAGCGTGGAGGGGTGTGGGGAACCGGGCGGTTACCCACGCTCCCGAGAAGAAGGGGGTACGCGGGGGAAACATGGTTTCCCCCGCGACCGCGAGCCGGAGGCGAGCGGTGTCCACGGCCATGGACGATACGCTCGGCGCGTGGAGGCGGGCGAGCGGACCTACGAGGCTGCGGGCGTCTCGATCGCGAAGGCGGACGCCGTCGTCGAGCGGCTGCGTGCGGCGGTCGAGTCGACGGGCGCCTCCGGATTCGGCGCGTTCGCGGGGCTCCATCCGCTCGACGGCGAGCGCTTCCTCGCGGCATCGACGGACTCCGTGGGCACGAAGCTCATCCTCGCGCGACAGCGCGGAGCGCTGCGCGCCTGTGGCGCCGATCTCGCTGCGCACTGCATCAACGACGTGATCACGACGGGCGCCGACCCGCTCTTCTTCCTCGACTACGTCGCCGCGAACCGGATCGACCTGGAGAGCGTGGCCGAGCTCGTCGAGGGAGCGGCAGCGGTCTGCCGCGACGCCGGCTGTGCGCTCGTCGGCGGCGAGACGGCGGAGCTCCCCGGGATCTATCGGGAGAACGAGCTCGACTTCGCCGGGACGTGCGTGGGGATCGTCGATCGCGACCGACTGATCGACGGTGCGGGCGTTCGGGCCGGCGACGTCGTCGTCGGGCTCCCCTCGGCCGGGGTGCATGCGAACGGGTTCACGCTCGTCCGCAGCGTGCTCGAGGTCGAGGATTATGCCGGCGACGACCTGCTCGCGCCGACTCGCCTCTACCTCGACGACGTGCGACGGCTCCGGGGACAGGCGCTGGCCCTCGCGCACGTGACGGGCGGCGGGATCGCAGGAAACCTGGCGCGGGTCGTCCCGCCCGCGCTGCGCGCCGAGGTCGACTGGGACGCGTGGACGCGGCCACCGGTCTTCGAGTGGCTCGCCAGGCACGTCTCCGAGGAGGAGCTGCGACGTGTTTTCAATCTCGGGATCGGGTACGTCGCCGTCGTGCGTGAGCCCGGCGACGACCTCGTGATCGGAAGGATCGAGCCCGCGTGATCGGCGTTCTCGTCTCGGGCGAGGGCACGAACCTGCAGGCGTTGCTCGACGCCGACCTTCCGGTGGCAGCGGTCGCGTCGAACGTTGCGGGCGCGCGCGGTCTCGAGCGCGCCCGGGCGGCCGGCGTTCCGACAGGGGTGTTCCCACTCGAGGACTACCCCGACCGGGATGCGCGCGACGCGGCTATGGCCGAATGGTTCGTGGGACGGAGCGTCGAGCTCGTGGTGTGTGCCGGCTACATGCACCTCCTGCGCCCGTCGTTCCTCGAGCGCTTCCCGCAGCGCGTGGTGAACGTCCACCCGGCGCCGCTCCCCGGCTTCCCCGGCGCGCATCCCCTCGAGGACGTGCTCGAAGCCGGCGCGACGGCCGCCGCGGCGACCGTGCACTACGTCGACGACGGCGTCGACACGGGCCCAGTGATCGCGAGCGAGCCGGTCCCCGTCGTCGACGGGGATACCGTGGAGTCCCTTCGGGAGCGCGTCCACGAAGCCGAGCACCGGCTGCTGCCGAAGGTGGTGAGCGAGCTGTGCGCGCGCTGATCTCCGTCTACGACAAGGACCGAGTCGTGGAGTTCGCGCGCGGGCTCTCCGAGCTCGGGTTCGAGATCGTGTCGAGCGGCGGCACGGCGACCGTGCTCGCCGAGGGGGGACTCGCGGTCACGACGGTCGAGGACGTCACCGGCTTTCCGGAGATCCTCGGCGGCCGCGTCAAGACGCTCCACCCGCACATCCACGCGGGCATCCTCGCTCGGCGCGAGCTCGAGGAGGACCTCGCAATCGTCGCCGAGCACGGCATCGAGCTGTTCGACCTCGTGTGCGTGAACCTCTATCCCTTCGAGCTTGCGGTCGACCGACCCGAGCTGGACGAGAGCGGGTTGATCGAGATGATCGACATCGGGGGGCCGGCGCTCCTGCGCGCCGCCGCGAAGAGCTTCGCTTCCGTCGTGGCCGTCTGCCGTCCGCAGGATTACGACGCAGTCCTCGCCGAGCTCTGGGCCGGACGCGGGACGACGACGCTGGAGCTGCGCAGGCGGCTCGCGACCGTCGCGTTCGCGCGCACGGCCGCGTACGACTCGGCGATCGCGCGCTGGTTCCAGCGTGGCGACGACTTCCCCGAGACTTTCGTTCCGGCCTTCGATCGCGCGCTCGAGCTGTCCTACGGGGAGAACCCGCACCAGGCAGCCGCGTACTACGCAGAGCGTGGGGCGCGCACGCACCTGCTCTCGTTCGTCGAGCAGCTCGGCGGCAAGCCTCTCTCCTTCAACAACCTGAACGACCTCTCCGCTGCGCGGCTGCTCGCCGCCGAGCTCGACGGCCCTGCGTGCGTGATCGTCAAGCACGCGAACCCGTGCGGCGTCGCTGTCGCGGAGACGATCGATCAGGCGTACGCGCAGGCGCTCGCGGCCGACCCGGTCTCGGCCTACGGCGGTGTCGTCGTCCTCAACCGCGCCGTCGGGACGGACCTCGGGAACGCGCTCGCGCGAGCAGTTCGTCGAGGTGCTCTTCGCGCCCGTCTACGAGGCACCGGCGCTCGAGACCCTGAAGGCCAAGCAGTCGCTCCGGATCCTCGAGTACTCGGAGCAGCGCGGGCTCGACGAGGGCGAGCGCGACTACCGCCGCGTCCTCGGCGGCGTCCTCGTGCAGGACCGCGACGTCGGCACCGCCCCCAGGAGCGAGTTGAGCGTCGTGTGCGGGGAGCTCGCGGAGAGCGGTTGGCGCGACCTCCTCTTCGCCTGGACGGTCGTGAAGCACGTGACGTCGAACGCGATCGTCCTCGCGCGCGACGGGCAGACGCTCGGGATCGGCGCGGGTCAGATGAGTCGCGTCGACGCCGTGCGCATCGCGATCGAGAAGGCGCGGGAGCTCGGGCACGCGCTGGACGGCGCCGTGCTCGCCTCCGACGCGTTCTTCCCGTTCGCCGACGGCGCGCGGCTCGCGCTCGACGCGGGCGTGGTCGCGCTCATCCAGCCGGGCGGCTCGAAGCGCGACGCGGAGGTCATCGAGGCAGTGTCCGCCGCCGGAGCCGCGATGGTCTTCACCGGCCGGCGGCACTTCCGCCACTGACGGCGGTCGACGCGCTAGAGCTTGCGGATGCGTGTCGCCTGGGCGCACGGCGCCGGGCGTGACGATCCGCGTGTTCATCCCGCGAAGACGAAGGTGCCGGTGAGGCTTCCCGTTGACGAACTGCGTCGCGCCGGACCCGAAGCGCGCGGTGAACTTCGCGCACCCGGTGTGGGGCAGGTCGGTCACCTCGAGGATCGCCGACCCCGCTTGCAGCCGCGTGCCCGGTGGCAGGTTCTCGTGGCGCAGGTCGAGATCGACGTACAGCTGGTCCCCGGCGAGCGGCCAGCGATCGCGATGACCGGCGACGAGGTCGATCACCCTGGCGTTCATGAGCGTCACCTGCGCGAGTCTTCCGTCGTCGCCGTCAATGTGGGAGCGCGGCCGCCAGCGGTCGCCGACGAGGCCGTGCTCGAGGTCGAGGACGCCTTCCTCCAAGACCTCGCGCTCGCCCTCCGCCGGACGGCGCACGACGAGCTCCACCGTCCCGAGAACGGAGGGTGAGTCGAGGATGTGCGGCAGTCCTGCCTCGAGCTGATCTGCTTCGACGTAGACCGTCACGGGTCGGAACGCTACCGGCGAAGCAGGCCAACGTCGTCCTTCGAGGCGATCCGCCGCGAATGCGGCGGCTTCAGGGGTTTGCGCGACCGGGAATCTGCCCTTGCAGATTCCGGTCTGCGAAGGGACTAGGCTTCGCGCGCGATGGCGCGCCGTGAGTTCCCCACCGTGCTCGAGCTCGTCGGGCACACGCCGATCGTGCGGCTCCAACGTCTCTCGCGTGAGGTTCCCGGGGAGCTTCTCGCGAAGCTCGAGTACCTGAATCCCGGTGGCTCCGTGAAGGACCGGATCGGCCTCGCGATGGTCGAGGCGGCCGAACGCGACGGCCGACTCCGTCCTGGTGGGACGCTCGTCGAGCCGACCTCGGGGAACACCGGCGTCGGGCTGGCCATGGCCGCTGCACAGCGCGGCTACCGCTGCATCTTCGTGATGCCGGACAAGATGAGCCAGGAGAAGATCTCGATGCTCCGGGCGTACGGGGCGGAGGTCGTCATCACCCCCACCGCGGTCGACCCGCACTCGCCCGAGAGCTATTACTCCGTGTCGGATCGGCTCGCCGAGGAGATCCCGGGCGGCTTCAAGCCCGACCAGTATTCGAACCCGGCCAACCCGGAGGCCCACTACGCGACGACCGGTCCCGAGCTGTGGGAGCAGACCGACGGGGGCGACATCGATGCAGTCGTCGTCTCGGTGGGGACTGGTGGCACGATCACGGGCGTCGGCCGCTACTTCAAGGAGCACGGCTCGCGCGCCCTCATCGTCGCGGTCGACCCCGAGGGCTCGGTGTTCACCGCCGACGCCGATCACCCCGAGGGCCCCTATCTCGTCGAGGGGATCGGCAAGGAGTGCTGGCCCGACACGTTGGACGCGTCCGTGGTCGACGAGTGGGTTCGCGTGTCCGACCGGGACTCGTTCCTCACCGCACGGCGCCTGGCCCGCGAAGAGGGCCTCCTCGTCGGAGGCTCCACGGGCTCGACCGCGTGGGCCGGGATCCAGGTCGCGAGGCGGCTCGGCCCCGAGTCGCGCGTGCTGATGCTGTTCCCCGACTCGGGTCGGTCGTACCTCTCGAAGTTCTACGACGACAACTGGATGATCCAGTACGGCTTCCTCGAGCGGACGACGCCTACGCCGACGGTCGAGGAGGTTCTCCGCTTCCGGCGTGCCGGACACGAGGTTCCCGACCTCGTGACGATCGGCTCGCACGAGAAGGTGGGTGCCGCGATCGATGCCATGCAGCAGTACGGCATCTCGCAGCTCCCGGTCGTCCGCGACGAGCCCGTCGAATCGCTCGCCGACGTCGTCGGCTCGTTGCAGGAGCGCGAGCTCCTCGACCGCGTCTTCAAGAACGGCGACGCGCTGAACGAGGACGTTGCCGTCGCGATGCAGCCCCCGCTACCGGCCGTCGATGCGGACGCGTCAGTCGACCAGGTCTACGAGGGTCTGTCCGGCGGTAGCGGCGCCGTCGTCGTCGTCAGCGACGGCCGTCCGGCCGGGATCATCACACGGTCTGATCTGCTGGAGTTCCTCGCGTCGCGACGCTCGCAGGTCGAGCGCCCCTAGCCTTCCGCGGGAACTCCGCGCGGATCGCGACGTACACCGCGCCGATGATCAGTGCCGCGCCGGCGAGCGTCCACACGCTCGGCCGCTCGCCGAGGAACGCCATGCCGAGGGCGATCGCGACGAGCGGGTTCACATACTGGTGCGTGACGACGAGGGAGATCGGCGCGACCTTGAGCAGCCACGCGTACGCGGAGAAGCCTACGAGCGAGCCGGCCACGACGAGGTACATCCACGCGAGCACCGAGTCGAGCGCGAACGTCCCCGAGCCGACGTCACTCCACTCGCCGAACGCGAGCGAGCCGAGCGCGAGGAACACGCCGCCGGCCGCCATCTCGTAGACCGACCCCACGAACGGGTCGCGTGGGAGTGGGAGCCGCTTCGAGAGGAACGAGCCGAGCGTCCACGAGACCGAGCCGCTGATCATGATCGCGAGCCCGAGCGCCGTCGAGCCGGCGCCGAGCCCCGGCGCCACGACGAGGAGCAGGCCGATGAGCCCCGCCAGCGTGCTCAGGCGCGTCGCCCGTGCTGGGTTCTCACCGGAGAGGAGGCGCAGCAGGATGATCTGGAGCGGGACGGTGCCGGCGATCATCGCGGCGACGCTCGAGTCGATCCTCGTCTCGGCGACGTGCACGAGGCCCACGCCCAGCCCGAGCAGGAGCGTGCCGACGATCAGGCTCGCGACGAGCTCTGCGCGCGAGATCCGCAATGACGTCCCGCGCCACGCGAGGATCGCGGCGAGCAGGAGTGCCGCGACGAGGAAGCGCGATCCGGCGGCGAGGAGCGGCGGGATGGTCTCGACCGCGATCTTGATGCCGAAGTAGGTCGAGCCCCACACGACGTACACGACCGCGAGGCCGATCCAGACGTGCTTGGCGGGGGCGGTCATCGGAGGAGAAACGCCGGTGGGGCCATGCTCGTGAGAACGCCCGCCGTCGCGCGTGCACTCCGAAATACGATTCGAGCTGCTGCTCGAGTCAGCCGCCTCGTCTAATGGGGACGTGTCGCGGGGTCTGACCCCTGGGTGTCCGAAAGCGACGGCACGGGTCGGGCGGATGGACGTCGTAGGACTGTGGCGACGAAGCGCGTTACGGAGCGAGCGTCTTTGACGTTCGCGGCCGGAGTCCCGTGCTTAACGGGATTCCGGCCTGCGGAGAACTCAGTCCCAGCGCCGCGAGAGCCGGAACGCCGCGTTGATGAGCCCGACGTGGCTGTACGTCTGTGGGAAGTTGCCGCTCTGCTCCAGCGTGTCCGGGAGGATGTCCTCGGAATAGAGACCGAGCCCGTTGTCGAGGGTCAGGAGCCGCTCGAAGAGATCGCGCGCCTCGTCCGTGCGGCCGATGAGGGCGAGCGCCTCGACGAGCCAGAACGTGCAGACGGTGAACGCGGCCTCCATCTGGCCGAAGTCGTCGGTCACCGTGTACCGGCGCAGCAGGCCACCGTCGACGGACAGCGAAGCGCGTATGGCGTCGACGTGACGGGACGCGCGCGGATCCTCGGGCTCGAAGAACCCGAGATGGATCGCCAGCAGCATCGCCGCGTCGAGCTGTGGCTCGCCGGCGACCTGGGTGAGGGCGCCGATCTCCTCGTTCCAGCACTGCGTCTCGAGGAGCTCGCGCGCACGCACCTCGACCGAGCGCGCGTGGGCTGCGAGCTCGGGCGCCTCGAGCGCCTCGGCCACCTCGACCGCACGGCGCGCGCCGGCCCAGTGCATGAGCACGGAGAAGCTGTGCAGGCGCGTCTTGCCGCGAAACTCCCAGAGACCGGCATCCGGCTCGTCCAGCCGCGCGTCCATCTGGTCGACGAGCACCTGGATCATCTCGACCGCCGTATGGCGCGGGACCTCGCCGACGAAGCGGGCGTCGAGGAAGAGGCGGCTGACGCCGAGCACCATCTCGCCGTAGACGTCGTTCTGGACGTGCTCGAACGCCTGGTTCCCGATGCGCACAGGCCCGTCGCCTTCGAAGCCCGCGAGGTGCTCGAGGATGCGCTCCTCGGCGTCCGAGTCGCCGTTGATCCGGTAGGCGGGCTGCAGCACGCCGGCGCGCTGCTCGCTGAGGTTGCGCAGGTACTCGAGGAAGCGCTCCATCTCCTCGGAGTGACCGAGCCGCTCGAGCGCGTTGAGCGTGAAGTACGCATCGCGGAGCCAGCAGAAGCGGTAGTCCCAGTTGCGGCCGGAGCCGGGGTACTCCGGGATGCTCGTCGTCGTCGCCGCAAGCAGTGCGCCCGTGTCGTCGTACTGGTGGAGCTTGAGCGCGAGCGCCGAGCGCACCACCTCCTGCTGATAGTCGCGCGGCACGCGTGTTCCCTTCACCCAACGGCGCCAGTAGTCGAGGGTCCGCTCGAGGAACCTCTCGGCGGTCTCCTCGAGCCCGGCCTCGAGCGGCTCGCCCCACGTCAGGACGAGGTGGCGGTCCCCCTCGAGGAGGAACGGCCGCTCGTCCTCGACGTACGTCAGCGGGACGTTCGTCGTGAAGCGGACGGGTGCGGGGAACCCCGTGAACTCGATGTGGTTGGACGCGCGCCAGCGACCGATGTCGTCGAGGCCGTAGTCGTAGGTGGGTCGGCAGCGGACGCGCGCGCGGGGCTCGCCGGTCAGCGGGCGCAGGATGCGGATCAGCATCGAGGGCTTGAAGAAGCGGTCGTACAGCTGGAAACGGGGAGCGAAGTCGATGAGCTCGAACGATCCCCGCTCGCCGTGGAAGATCGTGCGGAGGACGTTCGTGTTCTCCGCGTAGACCTGCTCGACCGAATCGGCGTCGACGCCCTCGACCGTGAAGACCCCGCCCTTCTCCCGATCGAGGAGAGGGCCGAAGACGAAGCTCGAGTCGGGCCGAGGCCAGCACATCCACTCGACGGAGCCCTCCTTGAGGAGCGCGCTGTACGAGCAGTTCCCGATGATCGCGAGGCCGTGGCTCATCGGCCAATCCCTCGTGGCCACTGAGCGGGGAGGGGTGCGGGGAACCGGCGAGGTTCCCCGCGTATTCAGGAAGAAGCTGGTACGTGGGAGGAACGTGGTTTCCCCCGCGTGCGCGGAGCTGAAGGCGAGCGTTGCTCATGGTTGAAGGCCGTACCTAAGCAGCCCGGGCGGAGGCTCCGCCAGCGCGGGGTGTCCGATCCGCCAGAATCCCGGGAGGCGGCGCCTCGGCGGCCGCCTCGTCGCGAAGGACGAGAGTCGGGAGGACGATTGGCAGGTAACAGCGGACACAAGGGGCTCGTCATCGCGAGTAACCGTCTGCCCGTCAGGCTCACGATCTCCGGCAAGGACATCGAGGTCTCGCGGAGCGCAGGGGGTCTCGCGGTCGCGCTGGAGGCGGTGCGGGGAGACTCGACCTGGGTCGGCTGGCCGGGAACGGTGGTGCCGCCCGACCTCGAGCGCCGTGTCGCGCGCAGGCTGGCGCGGGACCACCTCGCGCCGGTTCTTCTCACCGAGCACGAGGAGGCGGACTTCTACGGGAAGGTCTGCAACGACACGCTCTGGCCGCTCTTCCACTACTTCTCGGACCGGCTCCGGATCACGCCCGAGGCGTGGCAGCGCTACGTCGAGGTGAACGAGCGCTTCGCAGACCGGATACTCGAGCACGCCGAGGAAGGGAGCCGGGTCTGGATCCACGACTTCCATCTGATGCTCGTGCCGGCGCTGCTTGAGGCGGCGCGAGCCGTCCCTCTCGATCGGCTTCTTCCTGCACACGCCGTTCCCGTCGAGCGAGGTGTACCGACTGCTGCCCGGGCGCGAACAGCTGCTCCGAGGCGTGCTCGGGGCGGACTACATCAGCTTCCAGATCGGCGACTACGCAAGGCACTTCCGCTCGTCGGTGCTCCGCATCCTCGGCATCGACTCCAGCCCCGACTGGCTCGAGCTCGACGGGCGCCGGGTCGGCATCGGCGTCGACCCGATCGGGATCGACACGGAGGGCTTCCGGGCGACGCTCAGGGATCCGGAGACCGCGCGCCTGCTCGCGGACCTGGAGCTCCAGTACGAGGGTCGCAACCTCGTGCTCGGCGTCGAGCGACTCGACTACACGAAGGGGATCCCGCACAAGCTGCAAGCGTTCGAGCGCTTCCTCGAGCAGGATCCCTCGCGCGCGCGGACGACCACGATGATCCAGGTCCTCGTGCCGTCGCGGCTCGAGAGCCCCGAGTACCGGGCCCAGCGCGACGAGATCGAGTTGCTCATCTCACGGATCAACGGCCGCTTCGGGCAGCCCGGCTCGACCCCGGTCGAATACATCCACCGTGACATCTCGAAGCCGGGCCTCGTGGCGCTGTACCGGCGCGCGGACGTGATGATGGTCACCGCGTTGCGCGACGGGATGAACCTCGTCGCGCACGAGTTCGTGCTGTGCCAATCGGAGCCGGGTCTTCCGGGCCGCTGGCGTGGAGCCCTGCTCCTGTCCGAGCTCGCGGGCGCGGCGCAGGTGCTTCCCGGCGCGCTGCTCGTGAACCCCTGGGACGTCGACGGCGTCGTCGAGCATCTCGCGACGGCGCTCCAGCTCAGCGCGCGCGAGCGCCAGCGACGGCTCGAGACGATGGCGAAGCGTGTCGAAGCCCTCGACACGCGGCGCTGGGCCGAGGGATTCCTCTCGCGGCTCGGCCGCTACTCGCGGCGCGACCGGCGAGGGAAGCGGCCACCGACGGTCGACACGGCGATCCAGGAGAGGCTCACCCGCCGGTTCGCGCGGGCTCGGCAGCGCACGATCGTGCTCGACTACGACGGCACGCTCCGGGAGTTCGAGATCCACCCGGACCTCGCACAACCGACGCCCGAGATCCGCGCGCTCCTGCGCTCGCTCGCGGCTCTTCCCGCGACCGGCGTCCACATCGTCAGCGGCCGCCGCCGCAGGAACCTGGAGCAGTGGCTCGGCCGGCTTCCCATCTATCTCTGCGCCGAGCACGGATACCTTGCGCGCGCGCCGGGAGGCGAGTGGCACCCGCTCCTCGACCTCGACCTGTCGTGGCTTCGGCCCATCGAGCGGCTCCTGCGGCGCGTCGCAGCCGACGTTCCGGGCGCCCACGTCGAGCGGAAGTCGTGCAGCGTCGCGTGGCACTACCGGCAGGCGGAGCCCGAGTACGGGTCGTGGCGCGCACGCGAGCTCCTGAACGACCTCCACCAGCACCTCGCGGGAGCGCCCGCCGAAGTGCTCGTGGGCCACCAGGTGGTCGAGGTGCGCGCGCTCGGGGTGGACAAGGGCGTCTACGTGCGGAGCCTGTTCCCGGGCGGGGCCAAGGATTCGACGCACTTCGTCCTCGGTCTCGGCGACGACCGCACCGACCACGACCTGCTCGAGGCGCTCCCTCCCGGCTCGGTGGCCGGGCACGTGGGCGGGCTGCTGCCGAGCAGTCGTGCCGACGGACGCCGTGAGGGCATCCACATCGTCGGGCCCGGGGAGGTTCGTGCATTCCTCCGCGACCTCGCCGCCAGCGTCGAGCCCGAGTAGAGGTTGACCTGTGACAGCGATCCAGCGAAGCGGCCGGCTGTAGGGACTGGCGCGACCGGGATTCGCGGTCAGCGAATCCCGGTCTTGGGCAGCCTTCGCGACTCGCGCCGCTCGGCCTGGAGCGTGCGCAGCAGGGCGAAGCTCCACCACCGCCACGCCGTGAACGCGAAGAACGCGAGCGCCGCAAGGGTCGCCACGAGCGTGCCGAAGATGCGCTCGGCGACCAGGTAGAGGACGCCCGTGAACGCGATCGAGCTGGCAACGGTGCCGGCAATCGCCTCCCGGTTGCCCTTGCGCAGGATGTCGTCCTTGTCTCCCTCCCGGAAGCGGAGGCGGTGGTGCGCCGCGGGTGCGAGGAAGAGCACGACGGCGACGGCGGTAGAGACGAGCGTGACGAAGTAGACGTAGCGCTCCGCACGATCGAGCTCGCGAAACTGCGCCGTGAAGCTCACGGCGAGCAGGAAGCCGAGCAGGACCGTCGCGCCCGGGATGAGCGAGCGGAGCTCCTGTAGGAGCTCCGAGTGCTCGCGCTCGAGCCTCGCCTTGAGCGCCTCGGTGCTCTCCGCCTCGAGCAGCTCCAGCTCGACCTCGTCCGGGTCGTAAGGCGGGTTCACGATCAGGCGGGCACGCCGACGCGGACCGGTCGCCGGAAAGCGGCCGCGTGCCCGCGGGCGTTCGCCTCCCGAAGCCCACGCTCGTCGAGCGCCCCGATACGGAGCAGCAGCTCGAGCTCGTCGCGCAGGTGCGTCCGCATCATCTCCGGCCCGTCCGTGGCGATCGTGAACGGCACGTCGTGCTCGACGAACGTGCGAATCGTGTCGCGAACGGCGCCGTCGTCGGGCAGCGCCTTCGTGAGCAGGTTCGAGGTGGGGCAGATCTCGAGCGTGATGCCGAGGTCGCGGATCGCCGCCATGAGGGCCGGATCCTGCGCCGCGAGGATGCCGTGCCCGATCCGGTCGGGGCGAAGGTGCTCGACGACGTCGGCGATCTCGCTGCGGCCCGTCTCGCCCCCCTCCTCGCCGACGTGGATCGTGACGCCGAGCCCGGCCTCGCGCGCCGTCGCGACGATCGGCTCGATCTGCGCGTACTCGTAACGGCCGCCGCCAGGCCGTGGGCCTGCGATGTCGATTCCCACGATTCCGCGTCCTGACCAGCTGATCGCCTTGTCCGCGATGATCTCGTTCAGGCGCAGCTCGAAGGTGCGGTCCATCATCAGGATCAAGCCGGCACGCACCTGCGGGTACTCGATGCTCGCCCGGTCGACGCCCCGGATCGCCGCGAGGATGATGTGGTCGAGGTCGCGCTCGCCGCCGCGGTTCCGCTTCATCGGGTTGAACCGGAGCTCGAGCGTCGTGATCCCCTGCGACCGGTAGGCGCCGCCGATCGCGCCGTGCACGGAGCGCTCGACGGCGAGCGGCGAGGACTGGATGAGCTCCGTCCAGTGGTAGATCTGATCGAGCTCGTCGAGCCCCTGCACGCCGTGCGGATCCGACACCGTGACGAGCGCGTCGAACGCCCAGTAGTCCTTCACCGGCAGCGCGATGCCCTGCTCGTGCGCGATCGACCAGAGGATGTCCGAGGCCACCGAGCCTCCGAGATGGGTGTGCAGCTCGGCGAGCCCTTCGCCCTCGAGGATCATCGCTCGAGTCTACGTCGCCGATTCTCCGCGAGGCTCACCGAGGCTAGTCTCGGCCCGTGGGCGTCAACCGCCTCGCGGCCAGCGCGACGAACCACTGCCTGACCGGCTGTGGCATCGGCGAGGTGCTCGGCATGGTGCTCGCGACGTGGTGGGGCTGGGGCAACGCCGCCTCGATCGTGCTCGCGCTAGCGCTCGCCTTCGTCTTCGGCTACTCGCTGACGCTGATCCCGCTCCTGCGCGCGGGGACGGCGCTCGGCGCGGCGATTGGCATCGCGCTCGTCGCGGACACCTTCTCCATCGTGACGATGGAGATCGTCGACAACGCCGTTCTGCTCGTCTGGCCGGGAGCGCTGAACGCAGGCCTCTCGGACCTCCTCTTCTGGGGCTCGCTCGCGATCTCGCTTGCGGTCGCCTGGGGGCCGACGTTCCTCGTGAACCGCGCGCTCATCCGCCGCGGGAAGGGCCACGCGCTCGCGCACGCCGCGCACGGCCACTAGGAGGGTTTGGCAGAGGAGCTCGCGCCGGCAGCCTCTACGGAATGCTTCGTGATCATGACGAAGCGCGTGGCGAAACGACCACGTGGATCACCGCCCGCCCTCTCGCCCACGTGATCAAGCCGAGCGCTTGCAGCCGCTCGAGAGCCCACTGGAAGGCCTCGGCCTGCGCTCCCGAGCCGTAGCGCCGCCGTACGTCGAAGGCATAGCCGCCGGCGTGGACGCCTGCGTGCTCCGTGGCGCCGCGATCCGGCGGCGTCAGCGTGCTTCCCACGGCCTCGTCATACGTCGCCCTCGTGACCGCGAGGGGGCGGCGCTCTCCGCTGATCTCGTAGACCGTGCTCGCCAGGTAGCGCAGAAGCCGCAACGCCCGCGGACGCAGCGTGCGGTAGCCCGCACCCTCGTTGCCGAGCGGACGCGTCGCTCTCTCCAGCGCCGGATCGATCGTGTAGTGGGAGTCGCTGCCGCTCCCGAGCGGCACGAGTTGACCGTGAGACACTGCATCGTCCAGCTGCTCGACGTCGGCATAGCGCCGACTGAGATCGGGAGGATGGAGCACGAGCTCGGCGCTCGGCAGGCGATCGTGAAGCCCGGCGAGTTGGCCCAGGCGGGCGGGATTGTCGCGGTAGAGGCTCATGATCTCGCGGGCCGCGAGCACACGCCAGTAGTACGTCTGCGAGTCGTCGCCCAGTGAGGCCAGTCGCTCCCACGCTCCGCGGTGACGGTCCGGCGACGAGTCGAAGTAGACCTTCGCGTAGTCGAGGTCGCCGTCTCGAACGACGCGGTCGATGGGATCGTCGGAGCGCCCGGCGTACGCGCGCAGCACACCAGCCAGGTTGCCGATCCCCATGTGGTACGAGACGACTGCCAGGTCGTCGCGCCCGAACACGCGCTCGGCCTCCGTCAGATAGCGCACCGTCCCCGCCAGGGCTTGCTCGGGATCGAAGCGCTGATCGACATCTCGTCGCTCTGCGCGCAGCCGAGCGGCCGTTGCGCGATCGCCCTTGCTCTTCGCCTCGTCGATCAGCCGCGTCAGCCGTCTGCTGTCCTCGAGATCCACCCTCATCGAGAGGAAGTCGGTCGCTGTTCCGGCGACGATCTGCGTCAGTCCGGCCGCGTTCGCCGGGTCGTCTCCGGCGATGACCTCGGGACGACCCGCGCTTTCCAGAAGGACGATTGCCTCGACGAGATCGGCATCGAGCCCGGATCCGGAGACGGCGCGCTCGATGAGCTCACGGTAAGCCGCCGTGCGCCGTGCCGATGCGATGACGCCTCCAGGGCTCTTGGCGAACAGAGCGTGGCTCAAGCCGAAAGCCGCAGCACGCTCGTACGCTTGCGTCTTCCCCTCGGCGAAGGTGAGCGGGTCCGCCGTCATCTGCACGGGTACCTCGAGAGCCGAGACGTGGGGCTTCTCCTCGTCGTCGAGCACGATCCGGGCAGTGACCGCGATCGCAGCCAGCCGCCAGGACGAGGGCGATGAGCGCAACGACGAGCTTCAAGGGGGTCGTCCGCGCGCTCGAGAGCGCGATCGATCTCCCGCTACCCCGTTCGCGCCCAGGGGCGGGGATCCGGGATCGGCGTGAGGATCGGCTCGACCTCGGAGCGGAGGTGCTCGAACGCGGGCGGGAGGATGAGCGACTCACCCAGGTGCTCGCTGTCCTCGTCCACGGAGAAGCCGGGGCCGAGGGTCGCGATCTCGAAGAGGACGCCGTTCGGCTCGCGGAAGTAGATCGAGCGGAACCAGAAGCGGTCGATGATCGGCGAGGGCTGGAGACCGGCGGCGACGACGCGCTCGTGCCAGGTGGCGTGCTCGTCCAGCGGCGACGACCACGCGACGTGGTGCACCGTTCCGGCGCCGCCGAGCCCGCGCTCCGCCGGCGGTTCGTCGTAGGCGTAGAGCCCGCCACGAGTGGGGCCGCGTGCCTCCCAGCTGTTCGCGCCGGCGGGGACGAAGCCGAGGGTCTCCTCGAGCATCTTGCGGCTCGCCTCGGGGGCGACGCCGTACGCGCGGACGGCGTCGAAACCCTGGAGCGCATGCTCGGCGGGCACGTCCGGGTGCTCGGCGGTCAGGGGCGCGTCCTCGACGGAGGCGACGACGAGCCGATGTCGCAGCCCCTCGGGATCCTCGAAGGTGACGCCGCCGTCGTCCCGCGTCAGCGGAGCCGGCTCGGCCGCGAGCCGCTCCTCCCAGAAGTCGAGAGCTGCCTCGGACGCGACGCGCCACTGCACGGTGTGCACCATCCCGGCTCCGGCACGCCCTCTCCGCACGCCTGGGTACTCGAAGAAGGTGATGTCGCTGCCCGGCGTGCCGTCCTCGTCGGCGTAGAAGAGGTGGTAGACGGTCGGGTCGTCCTGGTTCACCGTCTTCTTCACGAGCCGGAGCCCGAGGACACGTGTGTAGAAGTCGACGTTGCCGGGCGCGTCGCCCGTGATGCACGTCACGTGGTGGATCCCGTCGAATCGCATCGGCCCTAGCGTAGTCAAGTGTCGTTAGGCTGCCGCCGGTGAAGATCGGGATCGTCGTCCCGTTCTCGTGGTCGTTCTGGGGCGCCGTCGTGGAGCACGCGGAGCAGCAGGCGTCGGCGCTCGAGGAGCTCGGCCACGACGTGCGCCTGGTGATGGGGAACGATCCGCCGGGCCAGTTCACCCGTGTGCTGCACCCGCGGGTCGGCCGGCACGGGAATCCGCCGGCGAACGTGATCCCGGTCGGGCGCTCGGTGATCGTCCCGGCGAACGGCTCGCTCCCGAACATCGTCCTCTCTCCGCGCTCCTACTCTCGCACGGTGCGCGCGCTCGAGCGGGAGCGCTTCGACGTGCTGCACCTGCACGAGCCCATGACTCCGACGATCTGTTTGAGCGCGCTGATCCGTGCCCGTTGCCCAATGGTTGCGACGTTCCACGCGTCGGGCGACCTCGGCTGGATGAGAGGGGGAAAGCCGTTGTGGGGCTTCCTCATCGACAGGATCGATCACAGGATCACGGTCTCCGAGCGGGCGCGGGAGTCGCAGGCGCGCTGGCTCCCCGGCGACTATGAGGTCCTCCCGAACGGCGTGCTGGTGCCCGAGTCGGCGCCTGTCGGTGGGCGGGAGCACCGGATCGTGTTCGCCGGGCGGCACGAGCCGCGCAAGGGGCTGCAGGTGCTGCTCCGCGCCTGGCCGGAGATCCACCGGCGGACGGGGCTCCGTCTCACCGTGGCCGGGGCGGACCCCCTCGCGGTCAGGCTTCTGCTGACGAGGCTCCGCGTCCACGACGACGGGCTCGACGTCGTGGGCTTCTTGAGCCAGGAGGAGTTGACCCGCACGCTCCTCGGCGCGAAAGCGCTCGTCGCTCCCTCCGTCGGCCAGGAGAGCTTCGGCATGGTGCTGACCCGTGCGTTCGCCTGCGCGCTCCCGGTCGTGGCCTCGGACATCCCGGGGTACCGCGAGGTGCTCACGCCCGCTGTCGCCGTGCCGGTTCGGCCGGACGATCCCGACGCGCTCGTCGAAGCGGTGGCCGGCCTCGTGGCGGACGAGCCGTCGCGTGTGCGGATGGGAGAGGCGGCGCGAACGCTTGCGGTCGAGCACTACTCCTGGCCGCGAATCGCGTCACGTCTCGAGGAGATCTACACGTCGCTCGTCGTGGAAGGGGTGCGGGCGGCAGCATGAGCGTGGTGCGCTGGTCCCGAAGCCCCTGGCTGCGCGGCGGAGTCGGGCTGGCACTCGTCGTCGGCACCGTCCTCGCGCTCTGGTGGCGCGGCCCCGACTGGGGTGCCGTGTGGGACGCGTTCGACGTCGTGACCTGGCGGTGGGTGATCCTCGCGATGTTCATCAACTTCCTCTCCATCGTCGCGCGGTCTGCTGCGTGGAAGTTGACGCTCGACCAGGCGCTTCCGGAGCCGCACCCGCGCAACTCGCACGTCTTCTCGGCCTTCTGCGTCGGGTTGCTCGGAAACGCGGTGCTGCCGGCGCGGGCGGGCGAGCTCGCGCGGGTGGCGGTGCTGCGCCGCCGTCTGCCCGACCACGGTGAGGGGACGAGCGCGACGCTCGTCGGCACCGTCTTCGCACATCGCCTGTTCGACCTACCCGCGATCGCGTTGCTCGTCCTCTACGTTCTGCTGACGGCGAAGATTCCGGGCTGGGCGATCACGAGCCTCGTGATCTTCGGGCTCGTGGGCGCCGCGCTCCTCGCGGTGGCGATGCTCTCCGCCCGCCGGCTCGACCACCGCATGCCCTCACTCGAGGATGCGGGAACGGTCCGGCGCGTCGTCGCGATGGCGCGGCAAGGGCTCAGCGTCCTCCGCGCACCGCTTCCCGCAGCCGCCGCGATCGTCTGTCAGACTCCTCGGGTGGGTCCTTCAGCTCTTCGCCGTCTGGACCGTCATGAAGGCGTTCGGTCTTGGCGCTCCGCTTCCGGCGGCCGGGGTCGTGTTGCTGCTCATGAACGTCGCAACGGTCTTCCCGCTCTGGCCCGGTAACGTCGGCCTCATGCAGGCGGCGGTGGCCTTGCCGCTCCGCAACTATGGCGTGCCGTACGCCACTGGGTTCGCGTACGGGCTGGTGCTGCAGGCCGTGGAGATGTCGGTCGGCGTCGGCCTCGGCCTGCTCGCGCTCGCGCGCGAGGGCATCTCGTTCGCGATGCTCCGGCGGATGGAGGAGGACGAGAAGTCGTCCGAGAACGCGGTCGAGGAGGTTCGCGAGCTCGTCGACGAGCTCGATCACGAGACCGCGCCCGAGGCAGCCCGTGAGGGTGCTGCTGTGCCCCGCTAGCCTCAAGGGAGTCCTCTCGGCCCGGGAGGCCGCGGCGGCGCTCGCCGGGGGAGCGCGCGCCGTTGGCGCCGAGACGGTCGAGTTGCCGATCGCGGACGGCGGCGAGGGAACGGCGGACGCGCTGCACGCGGCGCTCGGCGGCGAGGTGCTCGACGCGATCGTGTCGGATCCGCTCGGGCGGCCCGTGTCGGCGCCGTGGCTGGTGCTCCCGGACGGCCGCGCGGTGGTCGAGGCGGCCTCCGCGATCGGGCTGCCGCTACTGGCGGAGAGCGAGCGGGATCCTCTCGTCGCCTCCAGCCGGGGTCTCGGAGAGCTCGTGCTCGCGGCGCTCCGGGAGGGCGCCCAGGGCCTGGTCGTCGGGCTTGGCGGGACCGCGACAGTGGACGGCGGAGCGGGGCTGCGGGAGGTCCTTCATCGACTTCCGACTCCCACGACCGTCCTCTGCGACGTGCGCACAGAGCTCGCCGACGCGGCGCGCCTGTTCGGCCCGCAGAAGGGAGCGTCGCCGCAGGACGTCGTCGTTCTCGAGCGCAGGCTCGCCGCCATCGCCGAGCTCGGCGCCCTACGCTGCGCTTCCCGGCTCGGGTGCGGCTGGAGGTCTCGGCGCGGCGTTCGCCGCGCTCGGCGCGGATCTCGTTCCCGGCGCGCCCGCGGTGCTCGATCTCGTCGGATTCGACGCGCAGCTCGAGGGCTGCGAGCTCGTCATCACGGGCGAGGGGCAGGTCGACCGCACGACTGCGGAGGGGAAGGCACCCGGGATCGTGGCGGCGCGCTGCGCGAGGCTGGGCGTGCGCTGCGTGGTCTTCGGCGGCCGCGTGGTCGACGAGCTTCCCGGCGTCGAGACGATCCCCCTCTCGGGCGACCCCTCACGGGCGCGCGAGGACCTCCAGGCGCTCGGGCGGAGGCTCGGCCTCCTAGGTGCCCACGCGTGACTCGGCGACGGCGAGGCGGTCGGCCATGGACTCGAGCAGCTTCCACGCCAGCTGCGGTCGGGCCTCGACGAACGGCCGGAAGACGAACACCGGCAGGCCGTACGCCGTGACATCGTTCACGGCGGTCACCGTGGCCGTCCGCGGACGGCGGTCGATCAACGCGATCTCTCCGAAGGCAGATCCCGGGCCCATCGTGGACACGGACTCGCCGTGGACCTCGACGGACAGCTCGCCGCTCTCGACCACGAAGAACATGAGGCCGCCCTCGCCTTCGAGCGCGACTTTCTGGCCGGCGCTGAATCTCCGCTCGTTGAACTCGTCCGCGAGGCTCTCGAGATCTCTCTCGTCGAGGTCGGAGAAGAGTCGGACGTTACGGAGGAGCGCTGTATTCGGCTTCGCCATGGGCCGATTCATACACGAACCGCGTACCCCGTGTCACGTACGCGGATCGCCGGGCGTGAGCTCCTCGACTCGCAGCTCGGCGCCCTGCAGGCGCTCGACGCAGGCCGCGTAGAGCTCCTCGCCCCGACGGAACAGGCCGATCGCCTCGTCGACCGGCACGTCGCCGCGCTCGAGCCGCGTCACGATCTCCTCCAGTTCCCGCTGCAGCTCCTCGAAGCTGCGCTCCGCGCTCACGGCCGGACCTGCTCGACCCGTGCGTCCAGCGAGCCGGACGCCAGCTGGATGTCGAGCGTGGCGCCCGCGTTCAGCAATGCCGCGTCGCGAACCGCCTCCGCGCCCGAGCGGACGATCGCGTAGCCGCGGCCGAGCGTCGCGAGCGGCGACAGCGTCTGCAGTCGCGCGCCGGCGTGGTCGAGCGTCGCGCGGCGGCGCTCGAGCAGAAGACGCGGCGCGAGCCGCAGGCGCTCCTGCTGGCGCTCGAGCCTGCTCCGCGTCCGCTCGAGCTGCGCATGGATGGCGAGCTCGAGACGACGCCGGGTCTGAGCGAGCGTCGCCTCCGTCTCGACGAGGCTCGGCACCACGAGGGTCGCGGCCGCCGTCGGCGTCGCGGCGCGGACGTCCGCGGCGAGATCGCAGAGTGGCGTGTCCTGCTCGTGCCCGACGGCCGAGACGATCGGGACGGGCGAGGCGGCAACGGCCCGAACGACCGCTTCGTCGCTGAACGGCAGGAGATCTTCGAAGCTCCCGCCGCCGCGAGAGAGGACGACGACGTCGACCTCGGGATGACGGGTCAGCGCGGTCAGGGCGGAGACGATCGCCCGAGCGGCGCCCTTGCCCTGCACTCTCGTCTCGACGAGGACGACCTTCGTTGCGGGAAAGCGGGCGCCGATCGTGGTGACGAGGTCTCCGCGCGCGGCGGCGTCGGCGCCGGTGAGGATTCCGACCGCTCGCGGCACGCGCGGCAGGCGACGCTTGCGGTCGGCGGCGAAGAGCCCCTCCCGGGCGAGCGCGCGCTTCAGCTGCTCGAGCGCAAGCAGGTGTCCCCCGAGCCCGATCCGCTCGATGGTCGTCGCTCGAAAGGCGAGCTCGGCCTTCTGCTCGAACAGCTCTGCGCGTCCCGCGACGTGCACCGACTCCCCCTCGTCGAGGTCGAGCTCGAGGCGGTCGTAGATGCGCCGTGCGATCGTGACCGCGAGGGTCGCTCCGGTCTTCGGGTCCTTGAGCGTCAGGAAGACGTTCGCCCACGCCTGGTTGTGGCGGAGCTCCGTGATCTCGCCCTCGACCCAGACGGTGGGGAGGCGCCCGAGGTGCATCCCGATCCCTCGGTTGAAAGCGGAGACGGTGAAGACCTTGCGGTCGCCGTAGAGGATGTGCTCGACCTTCGCCACGTCGCCAGGTTATCGCCGGCCCGGCGCTCCTACACGCGTCGCTGCCAGCGCGAGAAGACGTCCTCGATGGCCGGGCGCATCCCGTGCGGGGCGAGGACGTAGAGGCGGTCGCCGGGCTCGATGACGGTGCTTCCGCGCGGCGGGATGGATGCATCGTCCCGGACGACGACGGCGATGATGGCGGTTCTCGGCAGACCGACCTCGCGGACGGCGGCTCCCGCGATCGCGTGATCCTCGGCGACCACGAAGTCGAGCAGGTCGAGCGTGCTCGACTCGCTGAGCTCGATCGGCGCCTCGTGCCTGGGAGCGACGGGCGCGAGCAGGTTCAGCCTTCCCGCGACCCGCTCGAGCGTGGTGCCCTGAAGGATCGCCGAGACGAGGACGACGAAGAAGA
Organism: uncultured Gaiellaceae bacterium; assembly: GCA_963776555.1. Taxonomy (GTDB): domain Bacteria; phylum Actinomycetota; class Thermoleophilia; order Gaiellales; family Gaiellaceae; genus GMQP-bins7. Next base: position 34,148 of record CAVZNK010000035.1, read on the forward strand.
CCGCATTGAAGATCGTGTCCGCGCGGGCGACCTCCGAGGAGAGCACGAATGTCGCGAGCACGATCGGAACCGCACCGCGGAGACCGGCCCATCCGAGCAGGAGCTTCTCCCGGCCGGTGAAGCCGGCGAAGGCGGTCGAGACCCAGACGGCCGCGGGCCGGATCAGCAGCATGAGCAGTGCCGCGAGCGCGAGGCTGGAGAGGGCGACGTCCGCGAGTTCGCGCGGGAACACGAGCAGGCCGAGCACGACGAACATGACGACCTGCGCTACGAACGCGAGCCCTTCGTGGAAGCCGGCGAGTTGGCGGCGGTAGCGCGAGGGCGTGCTTCCGACGGCGAGTCCGACGAGGTACACGGAGAGGAAGCCGCTGCCCCCGACGACGTCCGCGGCGCCGAACGAGATCCCTGCGGCGGCGAGCGACGCGACAGGTGCGAACGGTCCCACCGATCGGGGAAGGCGAGCGAAGATCCAGGTCGCCGCGACGGCCAGGACCACCCCGACGGCCAGGCCGAGCCCGAGCTGGCGCACGACGAGGAGCACGAGGTCCCCGAAGCCGTTGCTGTCCGGGCTCTCGATCCAGGCGATGAGGCCGAGCGTGAGCGCGATCGCCATCGGATCGTTGCCGCCGGACTCCGCTTCGAGCGTTCGCGCGAGACGGCGCCGGATCCTCGTGTAGCGGAGGGTCGCGAAGACGGCTGCGGCGTCGGTCGACGCCACGACCGCCCCGAGCAGGATCGCCTCGAGCCACGTGAGGTCGAAGAGGAGCTTCGCCGCAAGGCCGGTGAGCAGCGCGGTCACGACGACGCCGACCGTGCTGAGCAGCGCGGCCGGGACGGCGACGCTCCTCAGCCGGCGCCAGGACGTCTGCAGCCCGCCCTCGAAGAGGATGAGCACGAGCCCGACGACACCGACGTGGCGAGCGAGCTCGACATCGTCGAAGTCGATGCCTCCGGGGCCGTCGGAACCGAGGAGCATCCCCAGCGCCAGGAACGCGACGAGAACGGGGACGCCGGTCCGCGCGGAGCCGAGCGCGACCAGGACGCTCGCGGCCAGCACGGCGCCGACGAGCAGCAGTACGACTCCCTCGTCCATCCACGAATCCTTGCGGCTCGCGCCGCTGTGTGACGGTCTAGAGCAGGATCTCGGTCGCCGTCACGGGATCGCAGCCACGCGTGACGAGCTGAACGGCGTCGTGGAGATCGACCTCGCTCACCGCGATGCGCTCCGCGAGGTGCACGGGGTAGCCGGCCTCGAGGAGGACGTGCAACCGCCAGCTTTCGACCTTCGCGGGCTCGTTCTCGCGCCAGACAGGAGCCTCGGTCGTCTCTGCCATGCGCCGGGGATTCGCCGTCCCGACGGTGTTCCCTGCACGCGTTCAGCCTGTGGCTCGGTCCGCCTCCTGCTGCCGTACGAGCTCGACGATCCGGTCGTCGAGGCGCTGTGAGGCCGCGGTCACGGCATGCTGCAACTCCGCGGCGACGACGCCGTCCGCCCGTCGGAGGAACGTCTCGGCGATGCGGTCGAGCTCCTCGTGGAGTCGGTCCGCCGCCTCCTCGCGAATCGCTCGCATGCGGTTCTCGAACTCGCGGGCGCCCGCCTCGCTGCGAGCGTCGATCTCCCGGGTGGTCGCCCGCTCGAGCTGCTCCACCTGGCGGCGTTCGAGCTCGGCGAATGCGAACTCGATCCGACTGCGTGCCTCGCTTTCCGCACGCTCGACCTGCTCGCCCACGGCGTGCTCGTGCTGTCGCAGGCGCTCGTTGAGCTCGTCGATGGTCCGGCGGCCGTCGTCGGCCTGGGCCTGGAGCTCCTCGAGAGCTCGCGCAAGGGAGTCGCGTGCACTCGTCTCGAGCTCCTCACGCAGGCGAACGGCCGCGGCGCGCTGGTCGTCGATGGTCGCGTTGAGCTCGTCCGACTCGGTCGCGATCCGTGCCTCGACGTCCGCGATGCGCTGGCGCATCCGCTGCTCGAGCGTCGAGACCGCGCCCTGGAGGGCGTTCTGGGCGCGCTCGAGGTCGGACTCCCAGGCGCGCAGGCGCTCCTCCACTCGCTGCTCGACCGCGGCGACGAGCTCCGCCATGCGCTCCGACAGCTCGCGCTCCCGCACCGCGAGCTCTCCGCGGCGTTGATCGGAGAGTCGGCGCTCTTCTGCGACGTACGCCGACAACGAGTCCGCCTGCGCCCGCGCGATCGCGACGCGCAGCTGCTCGGACTGTTTGGCTGACTCCTCCTCCGCGGCGGCGCGAACCGCGCGCCGTGCCTCGGTTACGAGCTGCTCGGTGCGCGTCGCTCTCGCTCGGGCGTGACGCAGCGCCAGTGCGAGCACGACGCAGAGAAGCACCGCGGCCACGAGCACGGCGACCAGGATCCAGGCGAGCGTGGACACGAGGCCACTCTAGATCCGCATCGCGACGAGGCCGGCCGCGAGCACGACCGACGCGGCGGCGAGGAGGCGGAGCCCGCGCTCCTCCGCGACGATGAGAGCGCCGGCGTCGAGGCGGCTTCGGGAGCCGTCGCGGAGCTCGAGCTCTCCGTCGACGGCGGCGACCCGACGGCGAACGAAGCGCACGTGGTTCGACAGGGTGCGCTGCGCGAGCGAGAGCAGGACCGCGAACGCCGCGCCCAGAAAAGCGGCGGCATCCAGGTCGCCCGCGACCGCCGCATAACCGCAGATCACCGGGAAGCCGCCCCAGGCAAGGCCGAACCAGAGATCCGAGTGGAAGCGGCCGCCCGCGAGCTCGAGGTTGTAGGCGACCACGAGGAATGCGCCGACCGGGACGAGCAGCGCAAGCCACGCCTCGAACTCGATGGCGCCGACGATGCCGATCACGCAGGCTGCTCCGATCGAGACGGAAGCGAGCCCGACGAGGACCGAGCTCGGTATCGACGTATCGAGCGGCCGACTGCGCAGCTCGTCCAGCGCGTGCGCGCCGACTCCGACGGCCAGGCCGAAGGCCGCGACAGCGGCTCCGAGCCGTCCCCAGGCGACGAGCGGCGCGAGGCAGCCGCCGATGACCACGAAGGAGAGGTGCCAGGCCGTGTACGGGAGGTGGAGGAGGGTGACGTAGTCGCGCCAGCCTCCGGTCTCGAGCGCGTACCAGGAGGGTCTCGCCGAGGGAGCGCTCACGTCTTGGAACCCCACATGACGACCCCTCCTCCCAGGCTCATCCTCCGCACCGAGACTTCCGCGAGGCCCGCCTCGGCCCACAGCTCGAGCTGACGCTCGAGCGGGTAGTGCTCCCAGTACTCGCGGATCGATCCGCCGAGGAAGTCGCCCACCTCGCTCCAGCCGTGGCGCAGGAAGCGGCCGGCGAGCGGCAGGCCGGCTCGGACGTAGAGCTCCCAGGCGGGCCGGGCGAGGCCCGTCGGCACGCCGAACTCGAGCGACGCGACGACTCCGCCGGGCCGCACCACTCGCGCCAGCTCGCCGAGCGTGGCCGCCGGATCGGCGACGTAGCGGAGCAGGTAGGTGACGGTGAGGTGGTCGAAGGAGCCCGCCGCAAAGGGAAGGTTCTCGGCCGAGGCTTCGACGAGCTCGATTCGCGGGCCGAACCGCTCCCGCGCACGGCCGAGCATGTCGGGGCTCTGATCGACCCCCGTGACCGTGAACCCGCGCCCGAGCAGCTCGGCCGCAACGAGTCCCGTGCCCGTGGCGACGTCGAGCACGTGGCCCCCGTCTCGCGGCAGCCTCGAGACGAGGAAGTGCCGCCAGCGTGGGTCCTGGCCGAACGACAACGTCGCGCCGACACGGTCATACGACGGGCCCAGCGGTGCGAACAGCTCCTTGGCGTCGACCGTCGGCACGCGCCCTATTGTGGGTGAACGTGAGCCTGAACGACGAGCTCGAGCGCGCAGCCGAGCACGCGCTCGCGGCCGTCGAGACTGGCTCGAGCGTCTCCGGCGTGCTCGCGACCGAGCCCCGGCCGGGTGTGCGGCTGTTCGTCTGCTCGGTCGACGGAGCAGACGGCACCCGCGGCTGGCTCGCCGTCCGGGGTGACGGCGCCGTCGTGACGACGCGCCCGGACCTTCGCGCTGCCGTCTCCATCGCGGCCCTCTGTGAGGTCGCTGCAGACTCCGCGGGCGGCGGCGACCTGGACGGGCTCATCGCGAGCCTCGCGGACCTGCGGGAGCGCGAGGCGCCCGAGGGGATCGAGGACGCCGAGGAGGCCGCGCGCGCACTCCGCGACGTGATCGGGGAGCCGCCGCAGCTCTCGACCCCCGAGCGTCTCGACGAGATCGGTGCCGCCACTCGGCGTCTCGAGCAGGAGCTCGATCCGGGCGGACCCTCGCCGTTCGCCGCGGCCTTGAAGGCCGCCCAGGGCGCCGTCTCCGAGCTCCAGCGCGAGGTGGAAGCCGGCTACCTGGCGGACCTCACGTAACCTCTGCCAGATGGAGGGCAGTGGCGGCTTCTTCCCGTTCGGCGGCGGCGATCCCGAGGATCTCCTCGGCGCGCTCCGCGACTTCGCCGAGCGACAGGCCGAGACGGTGCAGGAGACGCAGCGCGAGCAGTTCGCGACGCTGACGCTCTCGACGGCCGTCGAGCTCACGGCCGCGGCGCTCGGGCAGATGCAGGTCGAGGGCCCTTCCGACGCGCAGGCGCTCGCGCTTCGCGACGCGATGCGCGTGCTCTTCCCCGAGGCGGTCGCGCTCGTCTCGGCAGCCCGTCAGGGCTTCATGCACCAGTAGCGACGCTTGCGAGGAGGCTCCAGCCTCCGTCGACCACCACCGTCTGGCCGCGGATCATCTCCGCCTCGGGCGAGCAGAGGAAGGTGACCACGGCAGCGACGTCCTCGCGTGTGACGAGCCGCCCGACGGGGTTCCGGATCCCCATCTCCAGCATCGCGTCCTTGTTGGGGAAGTGCTCGAGCGCGTCCGTGTCGACCACGCCCGCCGAGACGGCATTGACCCTGATCCCCCGCGGCGCGAGCTCGACCGCGAGGTAGCGGACGAGCGCCTCGAGTGCCGCCTTGGAGGCGCCGACGAGCGTGTAGTTGTCGAGGACACGCACCGAGCCGAGGCTCGAGATCCCGACGATCGACGAGCCCGCGGACATCGCGGGTGCGGCCGCCTTCGTGAGCGAGAGGAGCGCACGCGCATTGGCCGACAGCGTCCAGTCCCAGTGCTTGTCGTCGGTCTCGAGCGCGGGACGCATGACCCCGGTCGCTGCGGCATGAACGAGGACGTCGAGCCGGCCGAGGGCTGCCACCTCGTCGGCGACGCGGCTCGACGCCACGTTGCCGCGAACGAGGACGGGCTCGGCGCCGAGCGCTCGCAGCTCCTCGGCGGTCTCCTCGGCGGGGGTGTCGCCCCGCATGTAGCCGATCGCGACGCGTGCCGCGCCGAGCGACGCGAAGCGGAGCGCGATCGCCTTCCCGATGCCTCTCGACCCGCCCGTGACCAGGACGGACGCTCGTTCGAACGTCATTCCGCCTTCGGCAGCGGGTCGTACGCAGGGGCGGAGGACGGGACGGTCTCCCAGCCGATCCGGCTCGGCGACTCGCGCGGGCCGTCGGCGGCGAGCGATGATGCATGCCCGAGACGGTCGAGGAGCTCCATCTTCTCCTCGCCGTAGCGCCGCACGGGATGGTCGTCCGGCAGGTCCTCGACGAGCTCCCGTATGCGCGCACGGAGCTGGTAGGCGAAGTGCGGGGTCGCAGGCCCGACGAGAGCGTCGATGTCGTCGCGCGTGGGCTCGACCATGCCCGACAGCCTAACCGCGGACGGCGCGTCGAACGCCTCGTCGGCTAGGACTCCGCGCATGACGCCCCTGGTCGCGATCAGCTCGGAGCTCGCGGAGCGCGTCGATGCGCTCGCCTTCGCGTCCGTGCCGTTCGTCTACAACCCGCTCGTCTACGCGTGGGCGCCGCACGAGGCCTACCTCGAGCGCTGGGGACGGACGTCCCCGCGGGAGGTCGTCATGGTCGGCATGAACCCGGGCCCGTTCGGGATGGCGCAGACGGGCGTGCCGTTCGGCGACGTCGCCATGGTGCGCGACTTCCTGGGGATCACGGGGCCGGTCGCGAAGCCGCCGCGCGAGCATCCGCTGCGGCCGATCGCCGGCTTCGCGTGCACGCGGTCGGAGGTGAGCGGGACGCGGTTCTGGGGCTGGGCGCGCGACCGCTTCGGCACGGCCGAGCGGTTCTTCGGGCGGGTCTTCGTGGCGAACTGGTGCCCGCTCGTGTTCATGGAGGAGTCGGGGAGGAATCGCACGCCGGACAAGCTCCCGCCGGCCGAGCGAGCCGAGCTCTTCCGCGCGTGCGACGAGGCGCTCGTGAAGGTCGTCGAGGTACTGCGCCCGCGGCTCGTCGTCGGCGTCGGCCGCTTCGCGGAGAGGCGCGTGCGGAAGGCGCTCGGATCGCAGGTCGAGATCGGATGCATCGCGCATCCGAGTCCGGCGAGCCCGGCAGCGAACCGCGACTGGGCGGGCACCATCGACGCGCAGCTCCGCGAGCTCGCGTTCGAGCCGGGCTAGACCGGACCCGTCGCTAGCGTCGAGCCGTGCGCCGACCCGTCGACCGTCGAGCTGATGCTGCTCGCGACGATCCTGCTCTGGTCGCTGAACCTCAGCGTCACCAAGTACATCCTCGACCAGGGCCTCGAGCCGCTCTCGTACGCGACGATCCGGTACGCCCTCGCGGGCGCGATCTTCGTCGTGCTGACGCTCCTGGTCGAGCGCACGCTGCGGATCGAGCGCCGACACCTGCCGGTTCTCGCATTCGCCTCGGTCACGCTATGGCTCAATCAGGTCTGCTTCGTCTTGGCCCTCGACAAGACGACTGCGTCGACGATAGGGCTCATCCTCGGCGCGATCCCGATCTTCGCAGCGCTCTTCGGGCTCGTGTTGGGGCGTGAGCGCCTGAGCCGCCGGTTCTGGCTCGGAGCGGCGGTCTCGTTCGCGGGCGTGGGGCTCGTGGCGGTCGGGTCGGGCGGCGAAGTCTCCGGCGGCTACGTCGGGCATCGCGCTCGGCCTCGGCATCTGCGCGACGTGGGCTGCGTACTCGGTCGCCGTCGCGCCGCTCATGGCCACGTACTCGCCGTCGCGGGTGAGCGCCGTCGTCATCCCTTGCGCCTGGGTTCTCATCGCACTCGTCGGGCTCCCGCAGACGAGCGACCAGGACTGGCACCTGAGCTGGCAGGTCTGGGCGCTGCTGCGTCTTCGCGACTATCGGACCGCTCGTCCTGACGAACGTCTTCTGGTTCCGCTCGATCTCACGGATCGGGCCTGCGCGAGCGACGCTTGCAGCGAACCTGCAGCCGTTCGTCGCAGCGGTGCTCGCCGTGATCCTCCTGTCGGAGCCGCTCGGTCTCCTGCAGGTGCTCGGCGGCTTGTTGATCGCCGCCGGAATCGTCGTCGCGCGCCGCCGGCCTCCCGCCGCGCAGGCGACCTAGAATCGGGCCCATGAGCGAACACGACTTCATGCCGATCGACGGGTGGGACCACATCGAGATCTGGGTCGGGAACGCGAAGCAGTCCGCCTACTTCTACGAGCACGCCTACGGCTTCACGCGGACCGCGTACGCCGGGCCCGAGACGGGCGTTCGCGACCGAGCTTCCTACCTTCTCGAGCAGGGCGACATCCGCTTCGTGCTGACGAGCGGGCTGCGCGCCGACTCGGAGATCTGCAGGTGGGCTGCGACCAAGGGAGACAGCGTCCGAGACGTCGCACTCACCGTGCCCGACGCGACGAACGCGTACCGCCAGGCGGTGCAGCGGGGCGCCAGGGGCGTCGTCGAGCCGCACTGGGAGGAGGACGACTCCGGGCGCGTCGAGCTCGCGGCGATCGCGACGTACGGCGACAACGTCCACACGTTCGTCAACCGCTCGGAGTACTCCGGCCCGTACCTGCCTGGGTATCAGTCCGTCTCGCCGAACGGCGGCCCCGCGCGCGGGCTGGGGCTGATCGCGATCGACCACGTGGTCGGCAACGTCGAGCTCGGCCGGATGGACGAGTGGGTCGACTTCTACGCGCGCGTCCTCGGCTTCACGCAGCTCACGCACTTCTCGGACGAGGACATCTCGACCGAGTACTCCGCGCTCATGTCGAAGGTGATGACGGACGGCGCGGGGAAGATCAAGTTCCCGATCAACGAGCCGGCCGAGGGGAAGCGGAAGAGCCAGATCGAGGAGTACCTGGAGTTCCACGGCAGCCCTGGCGTGCAGCACATCGCCATGCAGTCCGAGGACATCGTCCGGACGGTCGCTGCGCTGCGCGAGCACGGCGTCCTCTTCATCGCGACGCCCGACACGTACTACGACATCGTCCAGGAGCGCGTCGGCGAGATCGAGGAGAGCTGGGACGACCTCCGCGCGATGGGGATCCTCGTCGACCGTGATGAGGAGGGCTACCTCCTGCAGCTGTTCACGAAGATCGTCCAGGACCGCCCGACGCTCTTCTTCGAGGTGATCGAGCGCCACGGCTCGCGCGGCTTCGGGCTCGGCAACTTCAAGTCGCTCTTCGAGGCCATCGAGCGCGAGCAGGCGCTCCGCGGCAACCTCTAGTCCAGCTCGGCGAATCTGGGCCCGCTCGGCAGGGCGTTCGGAAGCGGATCGGCCCACGCTGCACCGGCGGCTCCGTCCGCAGCGCAGGAACGCAGCACGGCGGTAGCGGCGACAGGCCTGTCGAGAGCCTGACGCTCACCTACGGGGCCGTCGAGGTCGAGGCGGCGTAGAGATCCCGAACTGGCAATCGACCCACCCGCGCGCCGGGGCAGCCCCGGCGCGCGGCACCATCCGAAGCGAGCACGTGCGTGCAACTCGTGTTCCGCTCTAGCCTTCGCTCATGTCTCCGCAGAAGCGCACCGCGCTCGTCTCGGTCGGGGCCGCCTGTCTCCTCGTCGCGATCAAGCTCGCCGCCGGCCTCGGTAGCTCGAGCCTCGGCCTCCTCGCCGAAGCGGCGCACTCCGGCACCGATCTCGCCGCCGCGCTCCTGACGTTCTTCGCGGTCTCGGTTGCCGTGCGCCCGGCCGACCGCGGCCATCCGTACGGCCACGCGAAGGCGCAGAACCTCGCGGCGCTGGCGGAAGCCGGCTTCCTCGTCGCCGTCAGCATCTTGATCGCAGTCCTGGCGATCCTGCGGCTCGCGGACGTCGTCGAGTTCAACGTCGATCCGAGCTGGTGGACCTTCGCTGCGATCGGGCTGGTGCTCGTGATCGACGGTTCGCGCACGACCGTGTCCCTCCGCGGCGCGCGGCGCTATCGCAGCGACGCCCTGTTCGCCAACGCGCTCCACTTCGGCAGTGATTTCGCTGGAACCCTTGCGGTCCTGGCGGGCCTCGCGATGGCGGCGCTCGGCTTCCCCGCCGGAGACTCGATCGCGGCGCTCTTCGTCTCGGCGCTCGTCGTCTCGGCGGCGATACGTCTCGCCCGCCGGAACGTGGACGTGCTCATGGACCGGTCGCCCGAGGACGACACGCGGCGCGCACGCAACGCGATCGCGGGCCTCGATCCGCCCGTCGAGCTGCGGCGGCTCCGGCTCCGCCGGGCGGGTGGAGAGCACTTCGCGGATGTCGTGATCGGCGTTGCACCCGGCGCAGCCATCGGCCAGGGCCACGCCGCCGCCGATCGGGTCGAGCACGTCCTGCACGAGGCCCTGCCCGGGATCGACGTCGTCGTCCACGTCGAGCCTCGCGAGGGAGCCGGGGCGCTCCGCGAGCGCGTGCTCGCTGCGGCGCTCACGGTGTCGCACGTGCGCGAGCTCCACAACCTCAAGGTCCTCGACGTCGACGGGAACATCGAGGTCGCGCTCCACCTCAAGTTGCCGGGCGATCTTCCGCTCGACCAGGCGCACGACATCGCGGAGCAGGTCGAAGCCGCAATTCGCGCGGGCGTACCTGAGGTCAAGAGCGTCCAGACGCACCTCGAGCCGCTCCGGGAGACGTCGGCCGGGAGGGAGATCGACATCGATACGGCGGCGATCGAGTTCGCGGTGCGAGAGGAGACCGGAGCGGATCCGCGCGAGCTGCGGTTCGTGCGCACGGACGACGGGATCGTCGTCTTTCTCACGCTCGCGCTTCCGCGTGCAGGGTCGCTCGCCGACGCCCACGGTCGCGCGAGCGCGATCGAGGAGCGCGTGCGCGGTGCCGTACCGGCCGTGACCGACGTGGTGGTACACACCGAGCCGTGAACCTCTGCATGTTCCATCCCGTGGACCACCCGCTGGAGCGCGGCTGGGTCGGCCGGGTCGAGGACGGCCGGGTGGTGCATCTCGCCGCACAGACGCTGCAGTCCTTCTTCACCGGTGGCGGATCCGCGAGGGAGCACATGGACTACCCACTCGCCGACGTGCGGCTGCTCGCACCGATCCTCCATCCGCCCGCGATCCGTGTCTTCGAGGACCCTGATTCCTTTACGTTTGCGAATCCCGCTGCCGTGCACGGGCCGAACGCGGAGGTCTCTACCGGTGCCGAGCTGGCTCTCGCTCCGCGGATCGCCGCGGTCGCCGGGGCGGACGGCAGACTCGCCGCGTTCACGATCCTCGCGGAGTGGCGCGATCCGACGCGCCGGCCGCCGAAGGACCGCGACTTCGCGCTCGGCTTCGGGCCCGTCGTGGTGACCGTCGATGCGTTCGACCCCGGCGAATGCGTCCAGGTCGTTCGCGTGGACGGACGCGAGAGCCTGCGCCAGGTCGCTCCCGGGTTCGGGTGGGACGCGGCGTTCGCTCTCGCAGCGGAGCGAACGCGGCTCTATCCGGGCGACCTGATCGCCGGCCCGGCCTGCGGCCTCGTCGAGGGGATCGCGCCGGGAAGCGCCGTCGAGATCGACGTCGAAGGGATCGGGGTGCTCGGGCAGACGACGCTCTAGTAATGCGGGTTGGCAGAGCCCGGGAGCTGGTATGAGACGTTCGTGCCGGAGCGGCTCGTCGTGGATTGGGACGGAACGGTGACGGAGGTCGACGGCCTCCACCTCGTGCTCCTCGAGTTCGGCGACGCCGGCATCTATCACGAAGCGGAGCGGCGTCTCGGTCGCGACCTCACCCTGCACGAGGTCATCGCCTTCGAGTTCGAGAGCGTGCGCGCTCCGCTGCCGGCCGTCGTCGCCTGGGTCCGTGAGCATGTCCGCGTTCGCGCCGGGTTCGCCGAGCTCGCACGGCGGCGCCGTCCGCTGATCGTCTCGAGCGGGTTCCACGAGCTCATCGAGCCCGTGCTCGAGCGCGAGGGGATCGAGCTCGATGTCGTCGCCAACCGACTCGATCCGCGTCCGGACGGCTGGCGGGCGCTCTTCCGTGGCGGCGAGGTCTGTCCGGTCTGCGGCGAGCTGTGCAAACGCTCGGACCTCGGAGAGCTCGGGGAGGTCATCTACGTCGGCGACGGCTTCTCCGACCGCTGTGTTGCCCTCGGTGCAGGCCGCGTGTTCGCGCGGGCGGGCCTTGCCGAGTACCTCGCGCGCAAGGGCGTGCCGTTCGAGGCCTTCGCCGACTTCTACGAGGTCGACCGCGCGCTCGATGCGGGCGGCGCGGTCGTCCCAGCGACGCTGAGGCGCGACCGGAAGCCGTAGCTCGGCTGGCTTCTCGCACGTACCTCGCCGCGCGACCCGAGCTGGCTCTCGTACGCGACGGCGCAGCCTGACCGTCGACTAGCGTCCGCGGCTTGCTGCTGCGGGTCCCTCAGCCCTACGACTTCGAGCTGTCGACCGGTCGGTTCCGCGACTTCGGCTCCGACCGCGCAACCGTCTGGCACGAGGGCGGCCTGCACCGCGTCGTCGCGGGGCAGGAGGTGCGCGTCTCCGCAGCGGAGGGCGGTGTCGAGATCGAGCCCTGGAGTGACGCCGCCGCCGTCGAGATCGGGCGGCTGCTCGGTCTTCCCTTCGACCTCGACGTGTTTCGCGAGGGCATGTCCGACCCGACGCTCCGGGGCATCGTCGCGTCGCTTCCGGGACTCCGGCCGACGCTCACTCCGCAGCCGTTCGAGGCCCTGGTCGTTGCGATCACGGCGCAGCAGATCTCCCTGCACGCGGCCGCCTCGATCCGAGGCAACCTCGTGGAGCGCTACGGCGTGCGGCACCAGGTGGCGTGGGAGTTCCCGACCCGCGAGCGAATCCGCGAGCTCCGCCCCCGGCACTTCACGCCGCTCGGCTTCTCGCGGGCGAAGGCCGAGTACGTGCTCGAGCTCGCGCACTCCGACCTCGACCTCGGCGCGCTCGCAGCGCTCGACGACGAATCGGTGATCGCCACAGTGACATCCGTGCGCGGTCTCGGGCGGTGGACCGCCGACTGGTTCCTCGCGCGCTGCCTCGCGCGCCCGCACGCGTGGCCGGCAGGTGACCTCGGCGTGCGAAAGGCGGTCTCGACGTTTTACGCTGAGGGTCGTTCCCTGTCGATCGAGGAGGTCCGTCGCATGAGCGAGCGGTTCGCACCGTTCCAGAACCTGTCCGCGCAGTTCCTGCTCGCGGGCGCGAGGATGGCTGGGTAGGTGAGTACGTGAACGTTCGGCGTGCGGCAGCCGACGACTTCGACGCGATCGCGGGGCTCTGGCAGGAGTTCGACCACGAGATCCCGCCGCCGACCCACCAGGGGCCGGCCGACGTGGAGGTCGAGCTCGGCGAGATTCGCGAGATCATCGCGACCGAGCTCGCATTCGTGGCAGAGGAGGACGACGGCACGCCGATCGGCTTCGCGCTCGCGCGGAGGCGCGCTTCCGGGTACGGGACGCTGACCGACCTCTTCGTCTCTCACGATGCGCGGCGCAGCGGGATCGCGACGGAGCTCATGCGGAAGGTGCTTGCCGCGTTCCGCGAGCTCGGGATCGAGAGCTTCGACCTCGACGTCCAGGCGTCGAATCACGTCGCGCGCTCGCTCTACGCGCGCTGGGGGCTGAAGGACGAGGTCGTGATCATGACGGGCTCGGTCGCGGCGCTCGAGGAGCGCCTCGGCTCGCAGGAGGCGTCGTCCTACGGCTCCATCCACATCCAGTCCGACGACCTGAGCGCGGTCGAGCAGGCCGTGAGGCAGCTGGTCCCGAGGCTCCCCGGCGGCTCGCGCGGCTCGCTCGTCCAGCCGCCGCGTGGCGGCTGGATCACCGTCTACGACGACGTCTGCGATCGGAATCCGGAGCTGCTCCGCCGGCTCGCGCGCGAGCTCTGCGACAGGATGGGGGCCGTGACCCTGCTGCTCGGCGTCGAGCGCGAGGAGCTCGTGCGGATGATCCTCTTCGAGCGAGGGCGGATCGTGGACGAGTACCTGTCCGTGCCCGAGTTCTACGGCCCGCTTCCGCCCGGCGACGTCGTCGGCCTCGCTGCGAACCCGACGGTCGTCGCCCGGCTGACGGGGGCCGAGCCCGACGCGGTGCGCCGGGTGGCGCACACGGCGCCCTCTCCCGCAGACCTCCCGCCCGCGCGCGAGCTGCTGGCGGAGCTCGCGGCTGTCATGCGCGTCGAGGGCGCCGGGACGGGGTGGGCCGATGCGCCGGAGCTCGACGGCTCTGTGAGGATCGAGCGCTCGTGAAGGTCGTCCTGCTCCACGGCTGGCCGGTCTCCGAGCGCGTCTGGGTGTCCCAGGTCTCGGTGCTCAGGGAGGCGGGATTCGATCCCGTGGCGCCGCTTCTCTACGGGCGCGGCCCGTCGATCGACGACTGGGCGGCTCAGCTGCTCCGCGAGACCGATGGTCCGCTCGTCGCGGTCGGTTCCTCGATGGGCGGGTACTGCGCGCTCGCGCTCGCGCGGCGCGCGCCCGAGCGGATCGTCGGGATGGCGCTCGTCGGCTCGCGTGCCGACGCCGACTCGTTCGAGCGCCGCCGTTACCGGCAGGAGGTCATCGTCGAGCTGCGGCTGGGCTACAGGCCCGACCGCGCGGACGAGGACGCGGACCTCGGGCACCTCGCCATCGCGCAGGAGGCGATGCGAGATCGGCTCGATCTCACTGGTGTCGTGGCGTCGTTCGGCGGCCCGGTCCTCGTGTGCGTCGGGGAACGCGACGAGCTCGTCTCGGTCACCGAGGCCGAGCAGTTGGCGGCGACGGCGCTCGACGGACGGCTCGAGGTCTTCCCGGACGCCGGTCACTTCGTCGCCCTCGACCAGCCGCAGCGCTTCAACCAGGTGCTGCTCGACTTCGTGGGTCAATGGAAGACGTGACGCTCGCGGAGCTGCGCTCGCGACTCGACGAGGGCGGGCTCACGCTGCTCGACGTCCGTACGTCGCTCGAGTTCGAGGGGGCCGCCGGTGCGCATTGCGACCCGCGGCAGGGGCACATTCCCGGAGCGGTGAATGTCCCGCTCGAACGGATCCTCCAGTGCCGAAGCGCGGACGAGGTTCGAGTCGCCGTCGGCCTGCCGCAGGGCGCCGAGATCGTCGCGTACTGCCACGTCGGGAGCCGTTCGGGCTACGCCGTTCAGGTTCTGCTGGGTGCCGGCTACCGCGCTCGCAACTACGTCGGCTCCTGGCACGAGTGGTCGCGCGAGGTGGCCGACTAGGCCGCGCGCAAGTCCGGAGGCTCGCTAGCGCGAGTCTGCGGTGCGCGAGGATCCCTGAAGGCGTCAGCTCTGCAGCCGCATCGTGTCGAAGCTTCATCGGCTCGAGAAGGCCCGCTTCGCGCAGGAAGGCTTCGGCGAGCGCGTGGCCCTGCTCGTTCGAGCGGGCGATGCTGCTCTCCGACTCGGCTTGCAGCTCCGCGGCCGGCATCGGGAGCTCGTCCGGATCCTCCCTCGTCCACGCCGTCACCATCGCCAGGGTCACCTCCGCGTGGAACTGGATTCCCCACGCGGGCCGGTCCGCGAGCCTGAACGCCTGCGTGCAGATCGCGCTCCGCGCGAGCTCGGTCGCGCCCGCCGGAAGGTCGAACGTGTAGTGGTGCCACTGGAAGACCGTCGCGGTCGCCGGAAGCCGGCCGAGCACGGGATCCGCGGCGCCCTCGGCGGTGAGATCGACGTCGAGCCAGCCGACCTCGGGGGCACCCGCAGGACCCACGGCGGCACCGGCCGCGCGGGCGAGCATCTGCGCGCCGAGGCAGACGCCGAACACCGGGACGCGCTCCGCAAGGACGTCCTTCAAGAACTCCTCCTCGTTGCCGAGCCAGTGGAAGCGGTCGTCCTGGTCGGGGTGCATGGAGCCGCCGAAGACCATCACCGCGTCGTAGCTCCCCGCCGCGGCGGGGGCGGCTCCATCGGGCACCTGCCAGCGCTCCAGCGTGTGGCCGGCGGCCTCGACCGCTTCGTCGAAGACGCCGCCCGGCACGGTCGGCCCGTGGGTGACCGAGAGAACGCGCACGGCCCGACTGTACTTCGATGGCTGATGCCACGATCTCGCGCGTCCGGATGCGCGATCTGGCGCGTCCGGCCGCTACGCCGGACCGGCCCGAAGAGGCCTGGCGTCGGGCGTTCGCTTCCCGAACGGCCAGCTCCGCCCCGGAGCTGGCGACTCATGGCATCAACCATCAGAAGAGCGTCGGCGTCCGGGGTGGCGGCTCGATGCCGCCGGCGGCCGGGATGTGGGCTTCCTCGAGCAGCCCGCGGAGGATGACGGCGCTCCGCGGCGCGAAGTCGTCGCGATTGTTGTTGAACATCGCATACACCTCGTCTGCCTGGTCCGCGAGTCGTCCGAGCTTCTCCACCCACTCCGCCAGCTCGGCCTCCTCGTACATCCAGTCGAACCGCTCCGACGACTTCTCCGACTTGATGTTCCACGTCTTCTCGTTCCGGCCGTGGAAGCGGACGTACGCGACCGGATGCGTCGCCTCCGCGTGCCGTGCGACGACGTTCGACGCACGCGTCATCGGCGTGTCGACCGAGACGTACGCGAGGCCGTTCCGTTCCAGGAACGCGAGCGTGTCGGCGCGTTCCTGGGGCTCCATCCACGAGCGGTGCCGGAACTCGACGAGCGGCACCATCGGCTCGATCCGCGAACGGACCCGCTCGAGCTCGGCCAGTGCCTCGGGCGACTTCTGAACCCGAGGGTGGTACTGCAGGAGGATCCCGCGTAGCTTCCCGGAGAGCTCGAGCGGCTCGATCGACGCGCGAAACTCGGCGAATGCCTCGTCGGTCGGCTCGCCCTCGTGCCAGGTCATCGTCTTGTGCGCCTTCACGTGGAAGACGAACTCCGGCGGAGTTCGCTGCGCCCAGCGGCCGGTGACGGCCGGGTCGGGGAGGTGGTAGTACGGCGAGTCGACCTCGACGGTGTCGAACCGCTCGGAATAGAACGCCAGGCGGGCCTGCGACGTCGAGACCCCTTTCGGATACCAGGTCTTGACGAGCCCCTCGTCGGCGAAGCTGCAGGTGCCGAGACGGACGGTCGCGGGCATGCGCGTCAACATAGAGGCGTTGTGCGCCGCCGGAGTGGGCTATAAGCGTCGCGGTGGAGGCAGCGAGCGCGGAGGTCGTCGTCGTCGGGCCGGACGGAGGTCCGATCGCGAGCCTCGCCCTCTCGGTCGACCGCGTGACCGTCGGCCGGCTGGAGGAGCTGAACGACATCGCGCTGCAACCCGATCCCGAGCTCTTCGTCTCACGGACGGCTCACTACGCGCTGGAACGCGTCGGTGAGCGGTGGGACGTCGTGGACGGCGGGAGCGTCAACGGGACGTTTCTCCGTCGGGAAGCCGCGCTGGAACGGGTGGAGGGGCGAACTGCGCTCCGGGACGGAGACGTGGTCTGCGTCCTGGCAGCCGTCGACGAGGAGGGCGCGAGGCACTACTTCGAGCTCGCCTTCCGTCAACTCGCCGGCGGACAGGCGACGCGTGCCGCTCCGATCTCGACGATCCGCTCCGGCGCGGGGTCCGAGGAGGCGTGCCTGGCGTACGACTCGCAGGCCGCACGCCTGGTGCTCCGGCGAGGGAGCGCCCGCCACGAGATCCATCTCCGCCCGCAGGGTCACCGGCTCGTTCGCCACATGGCCGACCGAAACGCGGAGGCCGGCGGCACGCCCGTGCTGTGCGAGCACGACGAGCTGATGCGGGCCGTCTGGGAGGACGAGCCGATGCACACGCGGCTCGAGCTGGCAAGGCTGGTCTGGGAGCTGCGTCGAGAGCTCCGGCGGTTCGGCGCCGAGGATCTGGTCGAGAGCGAGCGCGGGCGCGGCTACCGGCTCGGGACTTGTCCGGCCGGTTGACGGGCGAGGCGAGCTGACGATGCCGACTGGCAGCGCACCGGGTGTCGGCGACACGCTCGGCGGCTACACGCTCGAGTCGGTGCTCGGACGCGGCGGGATGGGATCCGTCTACCTCGCCACGCACGAGCGCCTCGGGCGCCAGGTCGCGCTCAAGGTCATCTCCCCCGAGCTCGCGCACGACGACGACTTTCGTGCGCGGTTTCTGCGCGAGGCGCAGCTCGCCGCGTCGCTCGACCATCCGAACGTCATCCCCGTCTACGACGCAGGCGAGGCGGACGGCGTGCTCTTCCTCGCGATGCGCTACGTCCGAGGATCGAGCCTGCAGCAGGTCCTTCGGGACGACCGGCCGCTCTCCGTCGCGGAGACGGTTCGCGTCGTCGAGCAGGTCGCCGGTGCGCTCGACGCGGCTCACGCAGCCGGGCTCGTGCACCGCGACGTGAAGCCGGCGAACGTCCTCCTTGCGGAGCCGGACGGTCACGTCTACCTGTGCGACTTCGGGCTCGCGAAGCGCATGAGCTCGCCGGCGACGACCCGGACGGGCTTCTTCCTCGGGACCGCGGACTACTGCGCCCCGGAGCAGATCGAAGGGCGGCCGCTCGACGCGCGCGCCGATGTCTACTCGCTCGGTGGCATCGCCTTCCACTGCCTCACGGGACGGCCGCCGTTCACGCGCGACACCGAGTTCGCCGTTCTCCAGGCGCATCTGGGCGATCTTCCGCCGCCGGTGTCGGAGCTGCGGCCGGAGCTCCCGCGCGCGCTCGACGCGGTTGTCGCCGCCGCGCTCGCGAAGCAGCCCGAGGCGCGGTACGCGAGCGCCGGCGCGTTCGCGCGGGCTCTGCGAGACGCGGTCGCCGGCGACGCGGAGCCCGCAACGAGGGCGGCGCCCGCCGTCGCTTCGGTCGAGCACGGGGAGCCGACGCGTCCTCACGCCACCGATGCGCTCCCACGGTCGCCGCGCAGGATTCCCCGCAGGCTCCTGCTCTGGATCGCAGCGGTCGTGGGCGCGGCGGTGGTCGTGGCGGCCGTCGCTGCCGTCGTCGCCACGAGAGGCTCCGACCGAGGGTCCGGCTCGGACGGCCAGGCGGCCGAGATCGGAACGTTCCTCGACCGGATGGAGAACGTTCTCGCCCAGTCCGCAGCCGGTCGACGCGAGATCCGTGACGCGCTCTCGGAGGGTCTCGACTGTTCGATCCTGCCGAGCGAGGCCGCCCGGCGGATAGCGAGCGTCGCCGACAACCGACAGAGCATCCTGGAGCAGCTCGGCGCCCTGCCGACGCCGACGACCGAGACGGCAACCCTCGTCACCCGCCTCCAGCGCGCGCTCCAGGAGTCGATCGAGGCGGATCGCCACTACCGCGACGGCTTCCTTGCGCTCGGCGACACGGCTACGTGCCCCTTGCCGGGGAACCGCGACTTCGACCTGGCAGCTCGGGTGGACGAGCAGG
The DNA here is from genome assembly GCA_963776555.1 of uncultured Gaiellaceae bacterium. GTDB lineage: Bacteria > Actinomycetota > Thermoleophilia > Gaiellales > Gaiellaceae > GMQP-bins7. Next base: position 52,620 of record CAVZNK010000035.1, read on the forward strand.
CAACCGCCGCCAAGTCGCGCTTTGCGGCAGCGTTCAACCGACTTGCGAGCCGCTACGACCGCCCGGCGTGGTCGCCCGCTGACTTCTGAGACGGCTCGCCGACGGAACTTCCATCGAATGCCCATCGTCGCGCCATGGATCGGCGCGTCTCCGAGACCGACACTGGCTTCGAGAACGCAAACGAACTCGATGGGAGAATCATGAAGAACCTGCTGCTCGTCCTCGGTGCGATCGCGGTCTGTGGCTCGCTGGCAACGGCATCCGCGGCCTCGACCAAGAGCTCCTCTTCAGGGCCGCTCCGCCTGCCTCGTGCGACCCCCGCCGGCCAGACGACGGTCTTCGGTCACATCAAGTCGTTGGCCCGTGAGGGCGGCAAGTGGAAGCTGCGCTTCGATCCCGCGATGCTGCTCTTCGGCGCGACCGCCGAGCAGGAGGCGTTCGAGCAGACCGGCTCGCGTGACGTCCCGAACGACTCCGTGACGTTCGACGAGACACATCACCTGCTCACGTACGTGGTCGCGCCGACGGCGACGGTCACGATCGTCACGCAAGGCCTCCGCGCCACGACCATCTCGGTGGACGAGTTGAGCAAGATCCTCGCCGGGAAGAATCCGGCACACCGCAAGCTGTTCGGCGACCCGAAGGGCTTCGGCTTCTGGATGCGCGTCGGGGACAAGTACCCGAACCCGGTGCTCACGATCGACGAGCAGTACCACCCGTAGCTGCCGGGCGGTGGGGTCGACCAAGGGGCCGACGCGAGCCGGCCCCTTGGTCTGTCGCCTCGCTACTTCTTGCGGACGACCTTGCTCTTGGCCGAGAAGCCGTTCACGGTCGGATTCACGCACGGGATCCCCAGCGACTGCAGTGGCGCCAGCTGGGCGCAGAGCGGCGGGGCCGCCATGCCGGTTGCGACCGCGTCGGCACGGAAGAACGTCCCGACCGCGAACTTCGCGCGTGAACCGTCCGTTCGCCGAGACCACCACTCGCTTGCGTGTCGTGAGCTTCGCCTTCGCGGAGCCGCCGAGGACGCTGACCGTCGCTCCGCCCCGCGGTTGACCGGCCTGCGTGACCGCCCCGCTGACGATGGCGCCCTTCCCCGATCTCTTCGCCGTGATCGTCACGGCGCCGGGTGCGACTGCCGCCGGAGTGGCGATCGTTGCCGCCTGATTCGGTGTTGCGGTACCCACGGTCCACGGCACCAGGATGGCGACGAAAAAACCGACGCGGAACCGGCGAGAGCACGCCCTTGACAGAGAGCTCTGCGTTCACGACCTGCGGCGCCCCTGGAGCCCACCCTGGTCCACGGTGAGATGTCGGGGAGGTAAGGCATGCTCGGATGGACGCCGGGCTGAGAGCCGAGAACGGCGCAGTGCTCGGAACGAGGAAGACGGGCACCTGAACCGGGATGCCGGCGAGCTGACCGACATCAGCCAGGTCGCGAGCGGGGTCACGCCCTGAGTGCATCGGAGCTGCGTGTCAGCGGACACCTGACCCGGCGCGGCGACGACGACGTTTCCTTCGACCGGCAGCTCGGCATCGGCCAGCGAATCGAGGCCTGAGAAGTGCCGACGCCTTGCCGAGTACGGTCCCGGGAGCCTGGTAGGTCGTAAGCGTGGTGCCGGTCGGAACGAAGATGCTGACGACGGCCGTCGGATCTTCACTCGGGCTCTGTGTCAACTTGAACGACGTCGTCGTGCCCGCCTGCTGCACCTCGAGCTTCGGGGACGTGTACGCAGCGATGGCGGCGGAACCGCGATGAGCGCGGCGATCGCTCGCGAGCCCCGACCAGCAACGGTCCAGATTCGTCCCTTCATCGGTCCTCCTGTTCGACTTCGCGAGTCTGTCACAGCGGTCTGCGCGTGGTCATCCCCTCGCGTGGAGGAGCCCGCTTGCCCTGACCCACTGCTCGTTGTCGTAGCGGTAGAGGTAGACCTGCTCCATCGGGCGGTAGTCGGTCCGCGAGGTCTTCAACCTGATGCCCGGAAGCATGAACGGGTTGGACGTCGGTGTCGAGGCTCTGCGCCGCCTTGAGCAGGCTCGCGCGGGTGAGGTTCTTCCCAGCCTGGCGCAACGTCTCGACCATCGTCCACGCGACGGTCATGCCGTACCAGTTGTAGACGTCGGTCGGCTTCCCGGTCGGGTCGTACTTCCGCATGATCGAGCGGTAGAGAGCGACGGCTGGATCCTTCGCCCAGATCGGGTCGTTCGGGTTCTTCACGAACGCGATCGAGAGCGCGCCCTTCGTCAGCTCGGGCGCGTTGAAGCGCGCGATGCCCATGATCGTCGGCTCGATCGAGACGGACGCGATGTACACCTGCGGCTTCCACCCGAGCTTGTGCGCCGCGACGATCGCGTTCAGGAAGAACTTCGGCGTCGCGAACAGCATGAGCGTGTCCGCCTTCGACGCCTTCAGGAGCCCGATCTGACCCGAGACGTCGCCGCCGGTGAACTCGTACGACTGCTTCGCGACGACGCGCGGCCCCTTTCCGGCGATGGCGCGCGTCAACCCCGTCAGCATGTCGAGGCCGAGCTCCGTGTTCTCGTAGAGCACGGCGATCTTCGCCTTGGGCCGCGACTTCACGATGGTCTTCCCGTAGACGTCGCCTTCGCCGCGATAGCTCTGCAGGAAGCCCATCGTCCATGGGTACTTGGCCCAGCTGCGTCCGATCGACTGCGAGCCGTCCGCGGCGAAGAGCTGGGGAACCTTCTGGGCGTTCAGGTAGTCGCGGACCGCGAGGTTGTTCTGCGTCCCGACCGAGTTGAAGACCGCGAACACCCGGTCCTGCTCGACGAGCCGGCGCGTCAGCTGGACGGTCTGCGCCGGGTTGTACGCGTCGTCGTAGTAGCGGTACTCGATCTTGCGGCCGTTGACTCCGCCCTTCGCGTTCACGTAGTCGAAGTACGCCTTCGCGCCGGGAGCGACGGTCCCGAAGGCCGCGGCCTCGCCTGTGAGCGGGACGGTGCCGCCGAGGAGCACGCTCGTTCCGGTGACGCCGGGATCGGCGGCAGGCGTCGCGCCAGCGGTCGCGACCAGAGCCAGCGCCGCGAGACCGACAGCCGCTCCGGTCGCAAACGAGAGGAGTGAGATCCGAGCGTCGTTGACTGTCGCGCGATCGGAAAGTCCGCGCGAGCGGAATTCCGATCTGCGCACAGGTCGCACGGTCACTTCGTGACCTGTGTGCGGAGCCCGGGCAGCTTGAGGATCGCCGTGCCGACGCGCGCCCGCGCGCTCTGCGGCATCGGGAGGTCGAGGTACAGGAGGTTCGAGCTCGACTGAGCCGTGGAGGACGAGGCGAGCGTCAGGGTCAGGCGCGAGCCCTTCGGGACGAGGGTCGCCTGGCTGATGAGCTGGATGGTGACCTTCTGCGCGCCAGGCTTCGTCGGGACGCCGCCGGCGCTCACGAGGATCTCCTTGCCGGCGGGAGTCCGCGCGGTGAGCACGGCAACGAGCCGCGACCAGCCGCCGCTCGCTGCGATGGAGGTCTGCACGGTCGGCGCTCCGAAGATCTCGATCGGCTTCCGGAGCCGCGCCGAGCTGCGTACCGCCTTGCCGCTGCGCGCGAACGTGGTCACGCCCGGGAACGACACGAACGTCGGCGATACCGGAGGCAGCGTGCCGCGCCAGGGGACGGTGCCGCCGGAAAACGTCTCCGGTGCGAGTGCGAACGCAGCCTGGGCGCGCGAGCACGGCGTCTGTGCCAGGAAGCAGTCGAACCACGCGTGCACCTGCGACATGAGGAAGCCGGTGTCCGCGGCCGGGAACGTCGACGGCGCGTGCCCGTGGAGGCCGACGTAGAGGACCTTCGGGCCTTTCAGCCGGTTGAACGCACGCACGCCCTGGTCGATGCCGAAGAGGAAGTCGCGGCGGCCCTGCGCCATGAACACCGGCGTCGTGACCGTGCCGAGCTTCGCCAGGCTCGAGCGGGCAGCCGCCCAAGGCCTCACGCCCGCGAGGTCGCCGGCGTATGCGGCCGCCGTCAGCGAAGCGAGTGACGGATCTCGCCGCGCGTCGGGAATCGAGCTCGAGAGCCCGGCGACGAGGCCCGACTTGACGAGGCCTTGCGGAAAGAGCGCCGAGCCGAGATCCGTCCACGTCTCGGCCGTCCCGACCGCGGCCCACGGGACTCCCGCGACGAGGGAGTTGAAGACCGCGCCGCCGCCGTACGAGATGCCCCAGGCTCCGATCCTCGTGTCGGACACGTCCGGGCGCGCAGCCAGCCAGTCGTGGACGGCTCGCGTGTCGGCCACCTCGCGCGGCCCGTCGATTCCGACGAGCCCGCCCGAGTCGCCGTGGCCGCGTGCGTCGAACGTGAGGATCGCGTAGCTCGCCGCCCGTGAAGCCGTACCCCTCGACGAGCGCGTTCATCTGCTGCCGGTTGCCCGCGAGCCCGTGCAGGAAGACGATCGCGGGCCAGCCGCCGGCAGGCGGCGTGCCGTCGGGAAGGTAGAGCGTCGCTGCGATCGAGACGCCGTCGTCCATCGGGATCGAGACGTCCAGCTTCGCCGCGGGAGACCCGGAGGCGTCGCCGACGAGGAGGGCGAGCGCGCCTGCCAGCGCCGCTAGCCAGACCTTCAGCACGGGGCGGAAGGGTAGCGGCGGGCGCGTTACGAGCCGCGGTGCCGGTCGGGCGCCTCCCTAGAATCCCGCGCGTGGACCCCCGCCCCATCGGCGTGTTCGACTCCGGCATGGGCGGGCTCACCGTCCTCCACGAGTGCCTCGTCACGCTTCCGCACGAGGACTTCGTGTACCTCGGCGACGGCGCGAGGCTCCCGTACGGGCCGCGACCGCTCGACGAGATCCGCCGCTTCGCGTCCGAGATCGCGGCTTACCTGGAGCGCCAGGGCGTCAAGCTGATCGTCGCCGCGTGCAACTCCGCGACCGCGGCCGCGCTCCCCGATCTCCAGCGGGAGCTCGCGGTACCGGTGATCGGGGTGCTCGCGCCCGAGGCGCATGCCGCAGTTCTCGCGACGCGCAGCCGGAGGATCGGGCTGCTCGCGACGGAGGCGACGGTCGCGAGTGGGCGCTATCCGGACCTCGTGCGCTCGCTGGACGCCGGTGCCGAGGTCACCTCGGTCGCCTGCCCGCGCCTCGTGCCGTTGATCGAGGGCGACGATGCTTTCGGGGAGGAGATCGTGGACGCAGTCCGCGAGTATGCGGCGCCGCTCAAGGAGGCCAGAGTCGACACGGTGATCCTCGGATGCACGCACTACCCGCTCATCCGCCCGATCCTCCAGCGCGTGTTCGGGCGAGGCGTCACGCTCGTCTTCTCGGCGGAGGAGACCGCGCGCGAGGTCGCGGAGACGCTCGAACGGAAGGGGATCGAGAACGAGGACGGCCGCGAGGGCGCGTACCGCTTCCTCACGACCGGCGATCCCGGAGTCTTCCGCGAGATGGGACGCCGGTTCCTCCAGCTGCCGATCGCGTCGGCCGAGCACGTCGAGGTCACGGCGCTCGAGGCGGTCGCGTGAGCAGGCACGACGGCAGGCGCGCCGATCAGCTGCGGGAGCTCGACATCGTGGCGGACTACCTGGAGCAGCCGCACGGCTCCGTCCTGTACGCGCAGGGCAAGACGATCGTGCTGTGCACGGCGACCGTCGAGGAAGGGGTCCCGCGCTGGCTACAGAGATCCGGCCGCGGTTGGATGACGGCCGAGTACGCGATGCTTCCCGCCTCGACCGGGGAGCGCACGCAGCGGGCGGTCTCGCGCGGACGGCCCGATGGCAGGACGGTCGAGATCCAGCGCCTGATCGGTCGTGCGCTCCGCTCGGTCTGCGACTTCCAGGCGCTGGGCGAGCGAACGCTCTGGCTCGACTGCGACGTCCTGCAGGCAGACGGCGGGACGCGCTGCGCCTCCATCACAGGTGCGTGGATCGCGGCGCGCCGCGCCCTCGACCGCTTCGGGCTCTCGAAGTCGCTCACGGGCTCGATCGCCGCCGTCTCCGTCGGGATCGTCGAGGGGGAGGCCGTGCTCGACCTCGACTACGAGGAGGACTCGACGGCGGAGACCGACATGAACGTCGTGATGACCGGTGACGGCCGGCTCGTCGAGGTTCAGGCGACGGCCGAGCGCGACCCGTTCTCGCGCGAGCTGCTCGACGAACTGCTCGATCTCGCCGCGGGCGGGATCGACGAGCTCACCGCAGCACAGGGCGAGGCAGCCGCGGCGCCTGCGGCTTGAAGCTGTTCCTCGCCTCGACGAACGAGCACAAGCTGCGCGAGCTGCGGGCTGCCCTTCCCGCCTGGGAGATCGCACTCCTCGACGCGCCGGGTGAGCCGGTCGAGGACGGAGAGACGTTCCTCGACAATGCGCGCATCAAGGTGCGGCACGGGAGGGCGCACGCGCCTGCGGACGCATGGGTCGCAGGCGAGGATTCCGGGATCGAGGTCGTGGCTCTCGGAGGGCGGCCGGGCGTCGAGTCCGCGCGCTGGGCCGCGGATGGCGTCGCGCACCTTCTCTCGGAGCTCGGCGACTCGGCGGAGCGCGGGGCCCGGTACGTGTGCGAGCTCGTGGTCTCGACGCCCGCCGGCGAGGAGCTGCGTGCGACCGGGATGCTCGAAGGCGACATCGCCGACGCACCCCGGGGCAGCGCGGGGTTCGGCTACGACCCGATATTCGTCCCGCTCGGAGCCTCGTCGACGGTGGCCGAGCTGGGCGACGCCTGGAAGGCCGAGCACTCGCATCGCGCCCAGGCGGCGCGCGCGCTGTCGCGACTGCTCGCCGAACGCTGATAGCGTCGGCCGGCATGGAGGCTGCGCAGGCGCTTCGCGAGCTGATGGAGCTCACGTCGCAGATCACGAGCGCGATCGTCCTGGAGGCGAACGGCTCGGTCCTTGCCGCCTCCTCGGAGGATCCGGCGACCGTGGACGCGCTGACGGCCTCGACGCTCGATCTCGTGGCGGCCGCTTCCGAGCTCGGGAGCGAAGGGCGTGAGGTCACACGCGTGGAGGTCGAGCTCGACGAGGGTGCGTTCTTCGTCATCCGCGAAGGCGGTAGGACCGTCGCCGCCGTGACGGGGCCGACGCCGACGTCGGGGCTCGTCGTCTACGACCTCCGGACGTGCGCTCAGGCGATCGACGCGTCCGAGCCGAAGAAGCGGCGCGCCAGTCGGAAGAAGGAGAGCGCCGAGTGAGGAAGCTCATCCGCCTCGCGATCCTCGTCGGGCTCGCGATCTGGGCGTGGAGGACGTTCTTCGGGCCTTCGGGGCCCGAGGAGCGCGCAGGCGTCTCGTACGTGGACGGCTCGTCGGTCGTGCTCGAGCCCGGCTCGCCCGGCTTCGAGCGGCTCGCCGCCGTCGCACGCTCTGCGCTCAGGACGTGACGCACGACGAGCTCGGCGCGCTCCTCGTCGAGCGCGCGCTCCTCGAGGGCGACTTCGTCCTCCGTTCGGGCCGTCGGTCGACGTGGTACCTCGACAAGTACCGCTTCGAGACGGAGCCCGAGATCCTGAAGTCGCTCGGGGAGGCGCTCGCGGACGTCGCTCGCGAGTGCGAGCCGGACGCCGTTCGGCTCGCCGGGCCGGCTCTCGGGGCGGTCGCGTTGGCAGCTTCGGCAGCGATGGCGTCCGGACTGCCGTTCATCATCGTGCGCGGTGAAACCAAGGAATACGGCACGGCGCAACGGATCGAAGGGCCTTTCCAGCCCGGCGAGCTCGTGTGCCTTCTCGAGGACGTCGTCACCTCCGGTGGCGCGCTCGCGGAGGCAGTGTCGGCCGTCCGGGACGAGGGGCTCGTCGTCCGCAACGCCGTTTGCGTCGTCGACCGGGAGGAGGGCGGTTCGGATGCTCTTGCCCGCCTCGGCGTGCGGCTTCGGCCGCTCTTTCGGGCGAGCGAGCTGCTGGAGCTGCGAAAGTCCCCGCAATCGTGATGGTTGAGCCAAAACCGAAGGGGTGTTAGGCTCCTTCGGTTTCGTGAACGCGAATCCGACGTCAGGAGGAGAGCAGTGACCAAGCAGGAGTTCGTGGACGCCGTAGCTGATGCGGCCGGAATGTCCAAGCGTGATGCCGGTGCGGCGGTGGACGCCGTGCTGGACACGATCTCGGGCACATTGAAGAACGGCGAGGCCATCACCTTCACTGGCTTCGGCAAGTTCTCGACCTCGGCGCGCGCCGCGCGCATGGGTGTCAACCCGCGGACGGGCGAGAAGGTTCACATCGCCGCGACGACAGTCCCGAAGTTCACGGCTGGGAGCGCGCTCAAGGCTGCGGTCAAGGGCGGCTAGCGACCCCGATACGGAGGATTGCGAAGGGCCGCCGCTTGGCGGCCTTTCGTTTGGCCTTGTAGGCGAACATATGTTCGTATACGGTGGTTCGGGATGCAGCTCTCCTTCGACGCCGCCGATCGCCTCGTCGAGCTCGTCCACGCACGACGCGGTGCGGTCGCCCCGGAGGACGCGGCGCGGGCGCTCTTCGCCCTGGAACGCGCTCCCACCACGCTCGCGCATTCCCTGCTCGCGGACGTCGTCGACGGTGATTCCCGACTCGAGTGGCGCGGCGCTCGCGTGGGGCTGGCCGACGGGGGCGAGAGCGAGACCCTGATCGAGGACGCCGAGCTCGTCGTCTTCGACCTCGAGACGACAGGCCTGTCCGCGGCGCGCGACCGCATGTGCGAGATCGGTGCCGTCCGCGTGAAGGCGCTCGCGATCGAGGACACGTTCGAGACACTCGTCCGGCCGGGGGTTGCGCTCCCGCCGACGATCGCGCGCCTCACCGGGCTGCGCGAGTCGGAGCTGCGGCAGGCGCCGCGTCCCGAGCTCGCCGTTCGGCGCTTCCTCGCGTTCGCCGGCGACGCGCCGCTCGCGGCGCACAACGCGCGCTTCGACGTCGGCTTCCTCGACCGTGCGGTCGAGCGCTTGACCGGTCGGCGGGTCGCTGCGCCCGTCGTCGACACGGTCTGGCTCGCAAGGCGTCTCCTCCACCGCCGCAGCGAGCGGTTCTCGCTCGCGCAGCTCGCGCACTTCTTCGGAACTTCGTGCCAGCCCTGCCATCGCGCGCTTCCCGACGCCGTCGCGACCGCCGAGATCCTGGTCGCGCTGCTCGGTCTCGCGCAGGAGCGGGGCGCGCGCACCCTCGCGGAGGTGATCGAGCTGGCTGCGCCTCGTGCCAGGAAGCTCCACGCGAGGCGCTCACTCGTTGCCGGTGCGCCGTCGACCCCCGGCGTCTACCTCTTCCGGGACCGAAACGACACCGTTCTCTACGTCGGCAAGGCACGTGATCTCCGCGCCCGCCTGCGTTCCTACTTCGCGGGCGACCGTCAGCGGCCGGCGGTCGAGGCAGCCCTCGGGGCGCTCGCTCGCGTGGAGTGGCGAGAGCTCGGTTCCGAGCTCGAGGCGTCGCTCGAGGAGCTTCGTCTCATCCGTGAGCTCCGCCCGCCCGCGAATGCGCGTTCGACTCGCCCCTCGTGCTACCTCGAACGGAAGGCCGATCGCTGGGCGGTGGTCTCCGCCCCGACGCGCTTCGGCCCCCTCACGAGCAAGCGGCAGGCGCAGCTCGCGGCGCGCGCGCTCGGCGACTTCGAGGGTGACGACCTCTCCTCGGTGCTTCCGACGCTGCGCAGGCGGCTGCCGCGGCTGGCGCGGGAGCTCCGCTTCGAGGATGCGGCGCGCCTTCGCGACCGCATTGCAGCTCTCGAGGCGGTGGCATCGCGCGTCGCCGAGCTCGAGCGCCTGCGCCGGGAGGAGCTGTGCGTCCTCGCCCCGGCCCGGGAACCCGCATTCTGGCGCGCGTTCTTCCTCTCCGGGGGACGCATCGTGCGCCGAGCGGTCCCGAAGGGCGCCGCCGGGAGGCTCGAGATCGAGGCCGGGCTGGCGGCTGCAGGGAGCGCCGAGACGTCGCTCGCCCCGGAGGACGCAGCCGAGTTGCTCGTGGTCGCAAGCGTCCTGCGACGGCCTCCGCCCGAGCTGCGAGTCGTCGGGCTGCGCGCGGCCGAGATCCTCGCCGCCTGAGACCGTCGGTCAGGAACGTAGCCTGTGGGGTCGTGGCCGTCGCCAACTTCGCCGACCGGGTCGCGGACGCCGTGGCGCGCAAGCAGAGCCAGCTCGTCGTCGGGCTCGATCCGCGGCTCGACCTCCTCCCGATGGAGCTCCGCGGCGAGGCAGTTCTCGGACGGGCGGCCGCGGCCTCCTCGGTCGCGCGCTTCTGCAAGGGGATCGTCGACGCGGTCGGGCCGTACGTCGTCGCCGTCAAGCCGCAGACCGCCTTCTTCGAGGCGCTCGGGTCGGACGGATTCCGCGCGCTCGAGGAGGTCTGTGACTACGCGCGCTCGGCGGGTCTCCTCGTCCTCGTCGACGCCAAGCGTGGCGACATCGGCTCCACGTCCCGGGCCTACGCCGAGGCGTACCTCGAGCCGCGTGACGACGGCGTCCCGCTCGCCGACGCAATGACGGCGAGCCCGTACCTCGGGCTGGACTCGGTCGAGCCGTTCCTCGCGGCCTGCCGGAGGCACGGCGCCGGCGTGTTCTTCCTCGTGCGCACGTCCAACGCGGGTGCCGTCGACGTCCAGGACCTCGCCATGTCCGACGCGCGGCCCCTGTGGCATCACCTCGCCGAGCTCGTCCACGAGTGGAGCGAGCCGCTCGTCGGCGAGAAAGGCATGTCGAGTGTGGGCGCCGTGGTGGGCGCGACACATCCGCGCGCCCTCTCCGAGGCCCGGCGCCTGCTTCCGCTGTCGCCGCTGCTGCTTCCGGGAGTGGGCGCGCAGGGCGCGACACCAGCGGATGTCGCCCGGGCGTTCACGGCGGGGCCGGCGAGTGCTCTCGTCACCGCCTCGCGGTCGGTGATCTTCGCGTACCGCGACAGCGAGGTGGACTGGCGTACTGCAGCGGGAACCGAAGCCCAGAACCTCGCCGCCCAGGTGTGGGCCGCGGCGGGGTGGTAGCGCGGCGAGTACATTGTCGCCCGCTGATGCGCAGAGCACTGCTCGCCGTCGTCGCTCTCGTCGCCGCACTCGCGACCTTCGTCCTGGCTTCGAGCGCCGGCGCCCAGACGTCGGAGCCGCAGCTCCCAGCGGCCTCGTGGTTCCTCGTGGGTGACGACGGCGCGATCCTCGCGCGGCACGACGCCGACAGCTCCCGGGCGATCGCCAGCATCACGAAGTTGATGACCGCGATCGTCGTGCTCGAGCACGCGAAGCTGGACGACGTCGTCCGCGTCAGCCCCGAGGCGGCGAGGATCGGCGAGTCGACCGTGTACCTCCGCGCCGGCGAGGAGCTCACGGTGGCGGAGCTCCTGCGCGCGACGCTCATTCCGAGCGCCAACGACGCCGCCGAGGCGCTCGCGCTTCACGTCGGGAACGGATCTGCCGATCGCTTCGTCGAGCTGATGAACGCCAAGGCGAAGGAGCTCGGGCTCTCCGATACCCACTTCGAGAATCCGCACGGGCTCGACGAGCAGGGACACGTGTCGAGCGCACGTGACGTCACGGCGCTCGTGCGCTACGCGCTCGGGATCCCGTTCATCCGGGACGCGCTGTCGCGCTCGAGCGTGACGCTGCCCGGAGGGCGCACGTTCGAGAGCACGGACGACCTGCTCTCGAGCTGGGGGCCGCTCGTCGCCGGAAAGACCGGTCACACGCGCGACGCCGGCTGGTCCGAGACCGCCGCAGCAGCCCGTGGAGCCACGACCGTGTACGGCGCGGTGCTCGGGAGCGACTCGCGTGCCACGCGCAACGACGCGTTGCGGGAGCTGCTCACGTACGGCCTCGACCAGTACCGCGCCGTCCAGGTGGTCGACCGCACGCGGGTCTACGCGACGGCGGAGACCGGCTACGGGCAGCCGGACGTCGAGCTCGTCGCGCCACGCGGGATCTCTCGCTCGATCAGGGTCGGCAGGCCGCTCGTCGAGCGCGTCGTCGCGCCCACGGCGCTCACGCTGCCGGTGGCGAAGGGCGCGCGGCTCGGGCGCGTCGAGGTGTACGACGGAAGCCGCCTCGTCGCCGCCTCGAGCCTGGTCGCCGCCGCGGCGGTGCCCGACGCAGGGCTCTGGGCGAAGGCCAAGTGGTACGTGAGCCAGACGGCTCGGAACCTCTGGGGGATCGTCACGTGATCGTCACGGTGACGACGAACGCCGCGCTCGACCGGACGCTGACCGTGCCGGTCTTCCAGATCGGATTCCGGCACCGCTCGAGCGACGTCATGACGCTCGCGGGCGGCAAGGGGATCAACGTCGCGCGGGCGCTCAAGATCCTCGAGGTTCCCGTCGTCGCGACCGGGCTCGCCGGTGGGCGAACCGGCACGCGCATCATCGAAGAGCTCACGTCCGAGTCCATCCTCAACGACTTCGTCCGCATCGCGGCCGAGTCGCGCACGTCGACCGCGGTGGTCGATCCGACGGCTGGCACGCACACCGAGATCAACGAGTGGGGCCCGGAGGTGACGGCGCACGAGCTCGAGATGCTGATGGAGAAGCTGCACTACCTCTCGCGCGGTGCGGACTTCGTCGTGCTCTCCGGCTCGCTGCCGCGGAAGGTGGCGACGACGTTCTACGCGGACGCCGTCCGCGACCTGGCGCGGCGCGACGTGAGGGTCGTGCTCGACAGCGAGGGCGAGCCGCTCCAGCTCGGCGTCGAGGCGGGCCCGTTCCTCGTCTCGCCCAACCAGCGCGAGGCCGAGCAGCTCGTGGGCCAGGAGCTCGAGGACGACGACGACTTCCTCATGGCACTCGACGCGATCGCGGAGATGGGAGCCCGGAACGTGCTGATCACGCTCGAGAACGGCTGCTTCGCCTTCATGCGCTTCGGGCGTAAGACCCGCCGACTGCGCGCGTTCGCTCCACACGTGGAGCCGGTCTCGGGCGTCGGCTCGGGCGACGTCTTGCTGGCGCAGTTCCTCGCGGCTGTCGGCGACGACCGAGCTCCCGACGACGCGATTCGCGCCGCGGTCGCGGCGGGCGCCGCGTCGGTGCGCGAGGTCGGTGCCGGTCGCTTCGAGCCGGCGTTCGCGGCGACGTTCGCGGGCGACATCGAGCTCGCAGAGCTGAACGCCGTTCGCTCCTAGCGCTCTTAGACTGCGGCAATGCGCGAGCAGCGCAAGGTCGTCACGATTCTCTTCTGCGACCTCGTCGGCTCCACTGCGCTCGGGGAGACGACGGATCCGGAGGCGCTTCGTGCTCGGATGCGTCGCTACTTCGCGGACCTCCGCATCGTCATCGAGCGGCACGGCGGCAGCGTCGAGAAGTTCGTCGGCGACGCGGTGATGGCCGTCTTCGGCATTCCGGTTGCGCACGAGGACGACGCGCTCCGCGCGGTAAGGGCGGCATCGGAGATGCGGAACACAACCGCGGATCATGGTCTCGAGGCGCGTATCGGCATCAACACCGGCGAGGTCGTCGTCGGGGGGGAGGGTGAGACCTTGGTCACCGGCGACGCGGTCAATGTCGCGGCGAGGCTCGAGCAGGCGGCGGGATCCGGCGAGGTGCTCATCGGCGCGGAGACGAGGTTGCTCGTACGCGATGCCGTGCGGCTCGAGCCAATCGAACCGCTCGAGCTCAAAGGGAAGTCCGAGCCCGTAGATGCATACCGGCTGCTCGAGGTACTCCCCGACGCGGAGGGGCTCGCGCGCCACCTGGAGACACCGCTCGTGGGCCGCGAGCGCGAGCGGCGAAGAATCTGGCGTGACTACGACGATGCCGTGGCGGACCGGAGCTGCCGCCTGTTCACCCTGCTCGGCCCCGCGGGGATCGGGAAATCGCGGCTCGTCGCAGACTTCCTCGACCGTGCCGGCGACTCCGCCGACGTGTTGCGCGGTCGCTGCCTTCCCTACGGGGAGGGCATTACCTACTGGCCGCTCGTCGAGATCCTGACCGCGATCGGCGTCGAGCCCGAGAGCGTCGTCGCCTCGACTCCCGAGGAGACGAGGGTCGCCTTCAGGAGGCTCCTGGAGGCGCGTGCCGTCGATCGGCCTCAGGTCGTCGTCGTCGACGATCTGCAGTGGGCGGAACCAGTGTTCGTCGATCTCGTCGAGCACGTCGCCGACCTCTCGCGGAACGCACCGATCTTTCTGCTCTGCATCGCGCGCACCGAGCTGCTCGACGACCGGCCGGATTGGGGCGGAGGGAAGCTCAACGCGACGTCCCTGCTGCTCGAGCCGCTGGCCCCGGACGAATGTGCAGACCTGATCGAGCACCTGCTCGGCGATACCGAAGCTGGACGACGGGACTCGCGAGCGCATCGCCGCGGCCTCTGAGGGGAACGCGCTCTACGTCGAAGAAATGGTCGCCATGGTGCGGGAGGGCGACGGCGCGGAGATCGCCGTGCCACCGACCATCCAGGCACTGCTACAGGCTCGCCTCGATCTCCTTCGCGGACGAGGAGCGGGTCGTCATCGGGCATGCTGCCGTCGAGGGTGAGCTCTTTCATCGAGGCTCCGTCGTCCAGCTCGTACCGACCGAGCTCCGGCCCGCGCTCGACGCACAGCTCTCCGGCCTCGTACGCAAGGAGCTCATCCGCCCCGAAACGACGCTCATGCCCGGCGACGAGGCGTTTCGATTCCGACACCTCCTGATCCGCGACGCGGCGTACGGCTCGATGCCCAAGGAGCTGCGGGCAGGACTCCACGAGCGATTGGCGGCATGGCTCGAGAGCTCGACTCCGGCCGTACGGTTCGAGCTCGACGAGATCCTCGGATACCACCTCGAGCGCGCGTTCCGGCTGCGCGCCGAACTCGGTCTGGAGGGCGATGCGGAGCGTGCACCTGGCCGACGAGAGCAGGCGAGAAGCTCGTGGTCGCGGGAATCGGCGCGCTCGGCCGGGCTGACTTTCCGGCTGCAGTCGGCCTCCTCCAGCGAGGCGTCGACCTTCTCCCCCCCGACGATCCGAGGGGGCTCGAAGCGCGCCTCGATCTCGCTCTGGCTCTCGTGCGCCGCGGGGAGCTCGAGCGGGCCGAGAAGCTGCTGCGGGCGACCATCGACGAGGCCGGTGAGGTCGGCAACGAGCAGCGTCGAAGTTCGCGCGCGCGCATCGCGTACAACCGTCTCCGAAGCCGGATCGATCCCGAGTCGCCCATGGAGGCGGAGCTGGAAGCTGCCATCGAGATCGCCTCGTCGTTGGAGCGCACGGGTGATCTCGCGAACCTCGCGCGAGCGTACACGGAGATCGGGATGTGCCGGTTCATGCTCGGCCAGGCGGGCGACGGCGACGCAGACCTTCGCCGGGCGGCGGATCTCGCACGCCAGGCGGGCAGCGGAGCGCTCGAGCGCGAGGCCTTGATGACGAGGCTGCGCCCGATCGCGTGGGGGCCGACGCCGGCCGAGGAGGGCATCGCGTTCTGCACTACGCTCCTCGAGAGCGAGACCACGAATGCCGCTGAGAGAGCGCATGCCTGCCAGGTTCGCGGGCTGTGCGCAGCACTGCAGGGTGACGGCGTCGAAGCTCGCAGCTCGAGTGCACGATGCGCTGGGCGTTGATCGAGGAGTTCGGCCTCACTCTCCAGCGGTCGATCTACGCGATGGACGTCGGATTCGCCGAGACGGTCTCCGGTGACCTCGAGAGAGCCGAGCGAGAACTGCGTCTTGGGCACGATCTCCTCGTCGAGATCGGAGACTCGGGGGCACGCTGCACCGTCGATGCGATGCTCGCTGACGTCCTGTTCCTGAGTCGTCGCTACGACGAGGCGGAACTGTTTGCAGGGCAGAGTCGTGCGATCGCTGCGGCCGACGATCTGGATGCCCAGCCGCGCTGGCGAGCGGCGCTCGCACGGGTTCTTTCGACGCGCGGCGAGCATGCGGCGGCGGAGGCGCTCGCCCGCGAGGCCGTCGTGCTCGTCGAACCGATCGACCTCCTCCTCGTGAAGGCGCTGGTCTTCGATGCGCTCGGCGAGGTGCTCGCTCGTGCGGGGAAGGTTGGGGAGTCGGCGTCGGCCTACGAGCGGGCGATCGCGCTGCACGAGCAGAAGGGCAATGTCGTCTCGGCCGCGCGCACCCGCACGGTCCTGGACGAGCTTCGCGCCGCCCGACCCTCGTAGACTCATCTCCGTCGTGACGGCTTGTCCGAGCTGCGGACGTGAGAACGCGGACGAGGCACGCTTCTGCAGCGCCTGTGGGGCGCTGCTCGTCGCGGCCGAGGTCGGCGCGCGAGCAGCGCAAGGTCGTGACCGTCCTCTTCTGCGACCTCGTCGGCTCGACCGCGCTCGGCGAGTCGACCGATCCCGAAGTCGTGCGCGCGTGGTTGGGGCGCACCTTCGAGGACCTGCGCACGATCCTCGAGCGCCACGGCGGCTCGGTCGAGAAGTTCGTCGGCGACGCCGTCATGGCCGTCTTCGGAGTTCCCGCGGCCCACGAGGACGACGCGCTCCGCGCGGCCCGTGCCGCCGACCGAGATGCGCGAGGCGGTTGCCGCGCACGGCCTCGAGGCCCGCATCGGGATCAACACCGGTGAGGTCGTGGTCGGCGGCGAAGGGGAGACGCTCGTCACCGGCGACGCTGTCAACGTCGCAGCCCGTCTCGAGCAGGCGGCGGCTTCCGGAGAGATCCTGATAGGCGACGGGACCCGGCGGCTCGTCCGCGACGCAGTCGAGGTCGACCCCGTCGAGCCGCTCAGCCTCAAGGGGAAGTCCGAGCCCGTCGCGGCGTATCGCCTGCTCGAGGTGCGCGGCGACGCCGCTCCGCTCGCTCGGCATCTCGACATCCCGCTCGTGGGGCGCGCGCGCGAGCGGCAGCGACTCTGGCGCGACTACGAGGACGCGGTCGCCGACCCGGCATGCCATCTGTTCACGCTGCTCGGCCCGGCGGGCATCGGGAAGTCGCGGCTCGTCGCCGACTTCCTCGAGCGCGTCGGCGATTCCGCCGACGTGCTCCGCGGACGCTGCCTCTCCTACGGGGAGGGAACCACGTACTGGCCGCTCGTGGACATCCTGACCTCGATCGGGGTCGATCCCGACTCCGTGATCGGCACCTCGCCGGCCGAGACGCAGCTCGCCTTTCGCCGGCTGCTCGAGGGTCGTGCCGGCGAACGTCCCCAGGTCGTCGTCATCGACGACCTCCAATGGTCGGAGCCGGTGTTCCTCGAGCTCGTCGAGCACATCGCAGATCTCTCGCGCGGCGTGCCGATCTTCCTCCTCATGGTGGCGCGCACCGAGCTGCTCGACGTGCGCCCCGAGTGGGGCGGGGGCAAGCTCAACGCGGCCTCGCTCCTGCTCGAGCCGCTCGACCCGGACGAATGCACCGAGCTCATGGACCGCATCGGCGCGTCTGCGCCGCTCGCCGCGGACCTGCGAGACAAGATCACGGTCGCGTCAGCCGGCAACCCCCTGTTCGTCGAGGAGATGCTCGCAATGGTCCGGGAGCACGGTGGCAACGGCGAGATCGCCGTGCCACCCACCATTCATGCGCTGCTGCAGGCCCGGATCGACTCGCTCGACGGAGACGTCCGCCTGGTGATGGAGCGCGGTGCGATCGAAGGCGAGGTGTTTCACCGGGGCTCGGTTGCCGAGCTCGCGCCCGATCCGGTGCGCCCCGCAGTCGAGTCGCACCTCCAGACACTCGTTCGCAAGGAGCTCATCCGCTCGACCCCGCCGACGTTCCCCCGGGACGAGGGCTTTCGCTTCCGCCACCTGCTGATCCGCGACGCCGCGTACGAGTCGCTCCCCAAGTCGACGCGGGCGGAGCTGCACGAGCGCTTCGCCGACTGGCTGTCGACGCACGACCTCGTCGAGCGGGACGAGATCGTCGGCTATCACCTCGAGCAGGCTCAGCGCTACCGAGCCGAGCTGGACAGGTCCGATCCCGGCCTTGCCGAGCTCGCGCGTCGTGCTTCGGCACGTCTTGCAGCTGCCGGGGAAGGAGCACTCGAGCGCGGTGACTTCAACGCGGGACGCTCGCTCTTCGCTCGTGCGACGGCTCTGCTGCCGGACGGCGACGAGGCCCGGCTGGCGCTTGCTCCGGCGTTCGCCGACGCCCTGTTCGAGTCGGGCGACGCGGACGCCTGGAGGGTGCTGTCGGAGGCGGCGCAGGCCACCGACCCGGGGACTCGCGCTCGCGCCACGGTGACAATGGCCACATGGGCGCTCTTCGGAGAGAACGAGATGCCCTTCGAGGACCGCGATGCCTGGAGAGACGATGCTCGCGCCGTCTTCGAGTCGACGGGAGACGACTATGGCCTCGCGCTCTACTGGTCGAGCGTCGCGTGGGAGGCGTGGTTCGCAATACGCGCCAACGACGCCGCGGAGGCCTGTGAGCATGCGCTCGAGCACTTCCGCCGGGCGGGCGCCGAGCATTCCCGACCTGCCGCGAGCATCCGGGGCAGGCTGCGCGGAAGCTACTACCAGGGCCCGACGCCGGTAGGCGAGGCGATCGAACGCATCAGTCGCGCTCGGGGCACCCAACTCCGGCCTGCTGGAGGACGCTTCGGAGGCGGCCGTTCTCGCTCGTTTGCACGCAATGAAGGGCGACATCGATGGCGCGCGTGAACTGCACAGCGCGGCCCGGCAGGCGTACCTCGACGCGGGGCTCGTCCAGACCTCCGGCGGGATGACCCTCGGCGACGCCGAGATCGAGTTCCGGGCCGGAGACTTCGCCGCCGAGGAGCGCGTCCTCCGCCAGGGCCTGGAAGCCCTCGGTGCGATCGGCGACAACTCCTACTACCCGACCGTCGCCGCCGTCCTCGCCGAGTGTCTGTATCGCAGGGGCGCGGACGATGCCGAGATCGAGGAGCTGTGCGCGCGGGTTCGCGAGACGACGGGCGCCGACGATCTCTCGAACTTCGTCTGGCTCGACCTCGTCACCGGAGCGCTGTACTCCGGCGTGGCGACCACGAGGAGGCGGACCGACGGACAGCCAACGCAGTGGCGCTTGCTGACACGGCCGACTTCCACTTCCCACGCACGAGCAGTCGAATCTTTCGGGCAGAGGCTCTCGCGCGCGCGGGCCGACCCGACGATGCCGCGAGCACGGCCGCGGAGGCCTTCGCGATCTTGGAGGCCAAGGGCGACGTCGCAGGCGCTGCGCAATTCAAGGTGTATCTCGCCGGCGTGGGCGTCGAGGTCGCCTGATCGGCGTCACCGGGCGCTGCTAACGTCGCTCCATGGAGACCGAGTTCCGCGAAGCCGAGATCGAGCGCCTCATCGCGCTCGAGCAGAAGTTCGGTAAGGAGGGGCTCACCTTCGACGACGTCCTCCTCGTTCCCGCGGAGTCGCATGTCCTTCCCAACGACGTCTCGACGGTCACGCGACTGACGCCGCGCATCTCGCTCGAGATCCCCCTGATCTCTGCGGCGATGGACACGGTGACGGAGGCGCGGCTGGCGATCGCGCTCGCACGAACCGGCGGCCTGGGCATCGTGCACCGCAATCTCTCCATCGAGGACCAGGTCGCCGAGGTGGACAAGGTCAAGCGCTCGGAGTCGGGGATGATCGTCGAGCCCGTCACGCTCGCGCCCGGCAACACGGTCGCCGAGGCGCTCGAGCTGATGGAGCGCTATCGCATCTCGGGCGTGCCGATCACGGACGACGAGGGTGTCCTCGTCGGCATCCTCACGAACCGCGACCTGCGCTTCGAGACGGACACCGCGCAGCCCATCTCGGCGCTGATGACGAACCGCAACCTCGTGACCGCGCCGGTCGGGACGACCCTCGAGGAGGCCGAGGCAATCCTCCACCGCAACAAGATCGAGAAGCTGCCGGTCGTGGACGCGGACGGGCGTCTGAAAGGTCTCATCACGGTCAAGGACATCTCCAAGCGCATCAAGTACCCGGACGCGACGAAGGACGACCAGGGCCGGTTGCGCGTCGGCGCGGCCGTCGGGGTGGGGCCGGACGCGCTCGAGCGCGCCGCGGCGCTCGTGGACGCGGAGGTCGACGTGCTCGTCGTGGACACGGCGCACGGCCACTCCCACGGCGTTCTCGACGTCGTGCGGTTGATCAAGGCACAGCACGACGTCCAGCTCGTCGCGGGGAACGTCGCGACCGCGGACGGCGCGCTGGCGCTGGTCGACGCCGGCGCGGATGCCGTGAAGCTCGGGGTCGGGCCAGGGAGCATCTGCACGACCCGAGTGGTCGCCGGGGTCGGCGTTCCGCAGATCACGGCGGTGTACGACGCGGCGCGGGCGCTCGCCGGCCAGGACGTCCCCGTGATCGCCGACGGGGGCGTGCGCAACTCCGGCGACATCGCCAAGGCGATCGCCGCCGGCGCGGACGTCGTCATGCTCGGCTCCATGCTCGCCGGTACGGACGAGGCGCCGGGCGAGGTCATCGTCGCGCAGGGCGAGCGTTTCAAGGAGTACCGCGGGATGGGGTCGCTCGGCGCGATGAAGGCGCGCTCGTTCTCGAAGGACCGCTACTTCCAGGGCGACGTCGAGGACGTCGACAAGCTCGTGCCGGAAGGCATCGAAGGCCGGGTTCCGTACAAGGGTCCGCTTGGGCCGATCGTCCACCAGGTCGTCGGCGGGCTCCGCCAGTCGATGGGGTACTGCGGCGCCGCGACGATCGAGGAGATGAAGACGACCACGCGCTTCACGCGGATCACGCCCGCGGGGCTCCAGGAGAGCCATCCCCACGGCGTGACGATCACGAAGGACGCCCCCAACTACCGGCGCTGACGTGGCGAAGGTCGTCCCGCTCCCGACGCCCGAGCCAGCACCGGAGGAGCGTCCCGTGCTGGTCGTAGATCTCGGCGGCCAGTACAGCCAGCTCATCGCGCGGCGGGTTCGCGAGGCGCGCGTCTACTCCGAGCTCGTCGGGCACCGGCTGTCCGCGGCGGAGGTCGCAGCGCGCAACCCTGCAGCGCTCATCCTCTCCGGCGGTCCGGCGTCCGTCTACGCGGACGGCGCGCCCGATCTCGACACGGCCATCTTCGCGACTCGGGATCCCGACGCTCGGAATCTGTTACGGCATGCAGCTCATGGCGCGCGACCTCGGGGGAGCGGTCGAGCGCACCGGCGCGTCCGAGTTCGGCAAGGCAGAGCTGGAGGCGGGCGAGTCCGAGCTGTTCCACGACCTGCCGCCCCAGCAGACGGTCTGGATGAGCCATCGCGACTCCGTCACCGCGCCGCCCGCCGGCGCCGAGGTGACCGCGAGCTCGCCGTCGACCCCGATCGCCGCGTTCGAGGATCGCGAGCGGCTGCTCTACGGCGTCCAGTTCCACCCCGAGGTCGTGCACACGCCGCACGGCCAGGACATCCTCAAGAACTTCCTCTACGAAGTCGCGGGCACGCCACCCACGTGGACTCCCGCCGCGGTCATCGAGGAGCAGGTCGCGCGCATTCGTGCCGCCGTCGGGTCGGAACGTGTCCTGTGCGCGCTCTCGGGCGGCGTCGACTCGGCCGTCGCGGCGCTCCTCGTGCACAAGGCGGTCGGAGACCAGCTGACCTGCGTCTTCGTCGACCACGGCCTCCTCCGCGAGAACGAGGCGGAGCAGGTCGTCGAGACCTTCGCCGGCCACTTCCACGTCCCGCTCGTCCACGTGCAGGCGCAGAAGCGCTTCCTCACGCGGCTCGCGGGCGTCTCCGACCCGGAGGAGAAGCGGAAGATCGTCGGCGAGGAGTTCATCCGCGTGTTCGAGGAGGAAGCGGCAAGCTCGGCTGACGTCCGCTTCCTCGTCCAGGGGACGCTCTACTCGGACGTCATCGAGTCGGGGGGCACGGACGACGGCGTCGCCGCGCTCATCAAATCGCACCACAACGTCGGCGGTCTCCCTGCGGACATGCGCATGGAGCTCGTCGAGCCGCTGCGCCTCCTCTTCAAGGACGAGGTGCGGCGCGTCGGCGAGGAGCTGGGGATGCCCGAGCGGATGGTCTGGCGCCAGCCGTTCCCGGGGCCCGGCCTCGCGATCCGGATCATCGGAGACGTCACGGAGGAGCGGCTCGCCGTCCTCCGCCGCGCCGACGCGATCCTGCTCGAGGAGATCCGCCGCGCGGACCTCTACCGCGAGCTCTGGCAGAGCTTCGCCGTCCTCCCCGCCATCCGCTCCGTCGGCGTGCAGGGCGACGAGCGCACGTACGCATACCCGATCGTCATCCGTGCGGTGACGTCGGAGGACGCCATGACCGCCGATTGGGCCCGGATCCCGTACGACGTCCTCGAGGCGATCTCGAGCAGGATCATCAACGAGATCCCCGGCGTGAACCGTGTCGTCTACGACATCTCCTCCAAGCCGCCGGCCACCATCGAGTGGGAATGACTCCGCCCCTCGTCTGAGGGACAGCCGCGCCTGTAGCCTGCGCCGATCCATTCCCCGATGCGCCTCGCAGTGCTCCTCTCCGCAGTCGTCGTCGCGCTTGCGTTCGCTGCAGCGCCCGTTCCCGCCAGCGAGCTGCTCCAGGACTCGAACGCTCAGCTCCTCTCGCTGCGGGTCAACGGCAAAGGGGAGGCGCTCGTCACCTACCGCCGCGCCGACGGGAGCGTGCGTCACGTCCTTGCGTGGGGCGCGATCAACGCGCGCGCTCCGTCGGAGGAGGTCCCGCAGGTGCGCTTCCGCTGGGACTACGCGGGTGGGTGGGGGAAGTACCGCAACGGGCGGTACTGGCAGACGTTCAGGAACGGCTGCCGCCCGTACGACGGCCCCGCCCTGCCGCTACTGGTCGCCGCCTGCAAGGCGCCGAACGGCAGCTACTGGACGATCCAGGCCTGGCAGCGGCGCCTTCCGCTTCTCGGCTTCGATCCCTGGCTCCCCGCGCAATCGAGCTGGGAGCTCCACCTCGCCCACTTCTCCGGCGAGCTCCCGAAACTCGAGGTGTATGCGAACTGGACATACGGCGGCCGCTGGCAAGGGCTCTTCGGCCGCTACTCGTACCTCGGCCAGCCCATCTTCGGATTCGGCGCGAACGCCAAAGGGCGTGCCGAAGGACAAGTACGGCCGGAACCTCTACATCGACACGTTCAACTCGGCGTACGGGCCGGGCTGGAAGCGCGAGTCGGGGATCCTGACGCACAAGGGGACTGGAACCTTCTGCCACAGCTTCGTCCCGCAGCGGCCGTTCGCCGGCTACCCCAGCCAGGACGTGCGGCCTGCCGCTGCGGGTGAGAGGTACCGCGTCACCGTCGGCGGGCCGGGTGCCATGCCGGTCATGCAGGTCGAGGTGGCCGGGCTCACGCGCGCCGATCTGGCCCGCGACGGCGAGATCGACGCGGTCTTCGACAAGGTGATGGCGGGCGACCGTACCTGTGCAGCGGAGAGGTAGTCTCGCCGCCGTCGACGACGGCTCGAGGAGGGGTGATGACCGATCTCTGGGAAGACGAAGGCTTCGGAAGCGCGGGCGCGACACCGGACGCGGACGGGGAGGACGACTGGGACGAGGGTGACGAGAGCCTCGACTCCGCTCTCGAGGACGGCTTCGACGATCCCGACGAGATCGACGATCCCGCCGTGGACGAGGACTCGAGCGGCGAGGCCGAGTAGTCGGAGCGGCTAGCCGATCACGAAGCCGCTGAGACCCTCTGGCGCCTCCTCGAGAGTCTCGACGCGGTCAACTCGCGCGCCACGAGGCCCTTCGTGACTGAAGGCGACGAGCCGCTCCACCTCATCGGGCGGACCCTCGAAGACCGCCTCGACAGACCCGTCGGGGTTGTTACGGACCCAGCCCGCGACGTTCGTCGTCAGCGCACGCCGTCGCACCGAGTCGCGAAAGAACACACCCTGCACGAGCCCGTGCACGACCACGCGGCGCCGGATCATCGAAGGCGAACGATGCCCTCTGGATCGACCTCCACGTCGACCCGGTCGCCCACCGCAGGGTGCGCGAGCGAGGCGACGACCGCCTCGAGGCGCCTGCCGTCGTCGAGCCGGACGAGGAGCCGCACGGTCGGCCCCGTGCGCGCGGCGCTCTCGACGACCCCGTTCCCGTTCGCCGAGGATCGGACCGTGACCGCCTCCGGCCTGATCGCCTCGTTCGCGTCGACGTTCGCGATTCCGAGGAACCGCGCGGTGTCCGCGTCGAAAGGGTTCGCCCAGAGCTCGTCGGGCGTCGCGACCTGGACGATTCGTCCGGCTCGCATGACCGCGACGCGATCTCCGAGCATGAATGCCTCGGTGCGGTCGTGCGTCACGTAGATCGCCGTCAGCTCGAGCTCGTCGAACAGCTCCCGGAGCTCCTCGAGCAGGCGGTCGCGGAGGCGGCGGTCGAGAGATCCGAGAGGCTCGTCCAGAAGCAGCACGCGCGGCTCGGGCGCAAGCGCCCGGGCGAGCGCGACCCGCTGCTGCTCGCCACCGGAGAGCGATCCGACCGAGCGCGCTTCGAGACCGGTCAGGCCGACGAGGGCGAGGAGCTCGGACGTGCGCCGCGTGACCTGACCGGGCGAGTCTCCACGCATCCGGAGCCCGAAGGCGACGTTCCCGAAGACGTCCCGGTGCGGGAACAGCGCGTGATCCTGGAACACGAGGCCGATGCCTCGGCGGTGCGGCGCGACGCCGGCGAGATCCGCGCCGTCGAGGACCACGCGACCGGTGTCGGGCAGCTGGAGGCCGGCGACGACCCTGAGCAGCGTCGTCTTGCCACAGCCGCTCGGCCCGAGGATCGTGACGACCTCCCCGTCCTCGACGTCGAGCGACGCTTCGTCCAGCGCCGCCTTTCCGTCGAACCGGACGCTGAGCTCTGCAGCGCGCAGCATCCCTAGAACCACCCGCGTCGGCGCGGACGCAGCCGTTCGACGAGGAGCACCGACACGACCGTCGCGAGCATCAGCACGACCGCGAGCGCATATGCCTGCGCGACGTTCGTCTCGCCCGGCCGTCCGAGGAAGCGGAAGATCGCGACCGGGAGCGTCGGGCGGTCGGGGCGCGCGAGGAAGACGGTCGCCCCGAACTCGCCCAGCGAGATGGCGAACGCGAAGCCGGCAGCGACGGCGAGTGCCCGCGAGACGATGGGCAGGTCGACCTCGCGCCGGACGCGGCCGGGCGAGGCGCCGAGCAGCGCCGCCGCCTCGCGCTGGCGGGGATCGATCGAGCGGAGCGTCGGCGCGACGATCCGGACGACGAAGGGGATCGCCACGAGCGACTGCGCGACGGGGACGATCCACGGTGCGGCGCGGAAGTCGAGCGGCGGGGTGTCGAAAGCGATCAGGAAGCCGAGCCCCAGCATCACCGCCGAGACGCCGAGCGGGAGGAGCACGAGCGCGTCGAGGTAGCGAGAGCCCCGCGCATCAGCCACCGCATAGGCCGCGAGGCCGCCGACGACCACGGCGATGAGCGTCGCTGCCGTCGCGTACACGATCGAATTCACGATCGCCTCCCATGGCGCCGCGAGGAGCACGCTCGTCTGGTCGCCGAGAGCTCGGTACGCGTCCAGCCCGTACCCGCCGCTCTCCGCGAGCGACCGCTCCACGAGCACGGCGATGGGGACGCCGAGGAAGAGTGCGAGCACGCCGAGCCCGACGGCGACGACGAGTCTGTCGCGCGCAGTTCGCACCGCGCGGAGCGTGTCGATCTCCGCGCGGAGAGGCGTGAGGAAGACGAGGCGGCTCTCGAATCGGGTCGCGGCCCACACTGCGCCGAACACACACACGAGTTGCACGAGGGACAGCACCGCGGCGGCGCGGAGGTCGAAGAGGCGGACGGCCTGGTTGTAGATCTCGGCCTCGATCGTCGAGTACCTCGGGCCCCCGAGGATGAGCACGACGCCGAACGAGGTGAACGAGAAGAGGAATACGATCGCTGCTGCCGCTGCGATTGCGGGGGCAAGCAGCGGCAGCGTGACCTCGCGGAAGCGGGTCGCAGGAGGCGCGCCGAGTGTCGCTGCCGCCTCCGCCATGCGCGGATCGAGGCTCGCCCAGTACGTGCCGACGATTCGCACGACCACGGCGACGTTGAAGAACGCGTGCGCGGCGAGGATCGGCGCCCAGCCTCGCTCGAAGCGGTCGGGCAGGACGGCGAGGAAGGCGAGCGCGACGACCACGGTCGGCAGCACGAACGGCACGACGGTGAGTGCGCTGACCACGCTCCGGCCGCGGAAGCGGTAGCGCCCGAGCACGTACGTGGCCGGCATCGCAACCGCGAGAGTGAGCAGGGTCGACGCGGTCGCTTCCCACACGGTGAACCACACGACGTCGCGCGTCAGCGGGTCGGTGAGCACGTCGAGCGGCGAGTCTCCCGTTCCGGTGAGGCCGCGCTCCACGATGGCGCCGAGCGGATACAGGAAGAACAGCCCGAAGAACGCGAGCGGTACGCCGTACGTCAGCGCGCGCCAAGGTGTTAGCGCGGTCGGATTCCGCACTCGCGGAATCCGATCAATGCGCAAGGTTCTTTGCGCGGCCGCTCATCGCACCACGATGTCCGTCCACTCGTCCACCCACCGCTCTCGGTTCGCCTCGATCTCCTCGAGGCGGGAGGTCCAGCGGTGGGACGGGCACGACTGCGCGAACGCTCGAACACGCGCGGGAGCACGGCGTCCTTGAGACCGGGAAGACGAACATTGACAGCGGGATGTCCTCCTGGAAGCGCTTCGAGAGCATGAAGTCGATCAGCTTGCGCGCCCCGTCCTCGTTCTTCGCGCCGCGCAGGACACCGGCGAACTCGATCTGGCGGAAGCAGCTGTCCTCCACGACTCCGGTCGGCGCTTCGAAGGATGCGGCTTGCGGCAGAGCATCTCTGCCGGCGGGCTCGACGCGTAGGAGACGACGATCGGGCGCTTCCCGCTGTGCCGGCGGCGACCCGAGAAGCGAGCGAAGTAGGCCTCCTCCCAGCCGTCGACGACGAGGACGCCGTTCTGCCGCAGCTTCCGCCAGTAGTCCTGCCAGCCGTCGCCGTAGCTGCGCGATCGTCGCGAGCATGAAGGCGAGGCCCGGGGTGGACGTCGCCGGGTTCTCGACTACGAGAGGTTGCGGTAGCGAGGCAGCGTGAGCTCGTCCAGGCGCGTCGGGGCCGCGAGCCATGCTCGGCGAACCAGCGTCTTGTCGAATTGAGACAGACGTCTCCGCGGTCGATCAGGCGTGACGCGATGCTCGTGGTCGAGCGTCGAGGCTCGGGATCGACGCTCGGGAGCTCGGGAGACTCGTATGCCTCGAACACGTCGCCGGCGAGAGCCCGCGGCGAGCAGGTTGTTGTCGATGCCGAAGAGCACGTCGCCCTCTGGGTTGCCGGCCGTGAGCAATGCCCGCGTCACGACCTCGCCGGCGTCGCCCGCCTTGAGGATCCGCAGCTTCAACCCGCTCTCGTCCTCGAACGCCTGCTTTACCTCCGGAGAGATCGCGAATGCGTCGTGCGTGACGAGGACGACCTCGCTCGGTGTCCCGCCGCCCCCGCCGCAACCGGCGAGCGTGAGCGCAGCCGCCGCGACGAGCACCCAGAGCGCGGTGTGAGACCGGATCACGCGGAGCCTTCCGGCCGGATTGCGAGCAGCACGCCCCGCTCGAGCGTGACGCGCGCGGTCGTCTCGGCGAAGACGTTCGAGACGCCGCGTGTCGAGCCCGCCTCGAGCGTCTCGCCGCGGAGGGGATAGGCGAGCCCGTCGGTGCGCACGCCCTCGGCTGCTCCGTGGACGGGAAGGAGCGTGAGGATCTCGCCGGGCACGCCTTCGAGCTCGCGCGCGCGCCACACCACGTGGACGCGCGCGTCGCCGACGAACGCGTCGATCTGCGCGCTCGCGTACCTCTCGGATGCGAGGAGGAGCAGCGATGAGAGCTCGTGGTCGAGGCGGCCTCCGCGACCGGCGAGGACGAGGATTCGTGCGGGCTGCAGCCCGATCGCCGCGTTCAGCGCGAGCTCGAGGTCCGTTGCGTCCTTCTCCGCCGGATGGCGCTCGACGCGTACGCCGGCACGCTCCGCGGCGGCGACGGCCTCGGGTGTGGCCGAGTCGAAGTCTCCGACCGCGACTGCGATCTCGAGCCCCAGCGCTCTTGCGTGCTCGAGGCCCCGATCGGCCCCGATGACGGTCGCGTTCGGGGGCACTGCGAGGGCGGCGTCGAGAGCCGGTGCCTCGCCGCCCGATACGACTACTACGACCTCGTTCGGCACGCCTTCCTCCGCTGGCATTACCCAGATCAGGTTCCGCGGGTCGGCGGTGCGCTCGTCCGCCCTCTCAGCCCGGCTGCCCCGAGCTCCCCGTTACGTCCCGGCCATCGTAACGCCTACGGCGTGTTACGCCGTCAGCGGCCGGGAGCTTCTCCCGCACGGCGCGATCATCCCACCGATACTGGATGCGCTCAGGAAGTCCCGAGCGGGGCTGGTTGAATCTGTCGCCTGTGGCGAGCGCGAAGCAGATCCGGCGCAACACCATCCTGCTGAGCCTCTGCCTCGTCACCCTTTCCGGCGTCATCCAGCTCGCCGTCGCCGTCGCGACGATCACCCTCGTCCTCGTGACGGGCATCGAGTCGATCCTCGGCCTCGGCCCCGCCATCTTCCTGACGGCAGGAGCCCTCGCCGCGCTTCCGGCGGGCCGTCTCATGGATCGCATCGGGCGTGTGCCGGTCATCGCCGGCGGGTTCGTCATCGGATCCGTGGGCTGCGCGTTGACAGCGCTCGGCTGTCTCGTGGACAGCGCCCCGCTCGTCATCTTCGGCTTCGTCGGAGTCGGAGCGATGAACGGCGGCGTGCTCCTCGCGCGGACAGCGGCCGCAGATATGTACCCGCCGGACAGGAAGGCACGGGCGATCTCGTACGTCCTCTTCGGAGCGCTCTTCGGCGCAGCCATGGGCCCACTCGTCTTCCGCCCGCTCTTCGCGGGAAAGGACTTCGAGCTGGACACCCTCGTCGTTCCGTGGTTCGTCGCGTCGGCGATGGCACTCGTCGGGCTCATCCTCGCCCTGAACATCCGCCCGGACCCGCGGACGATCGCGCTCGAGCTCCAGGCTGCGGCGGAGGATGCCGGTGCCCCTGCGGCGGTGCCCGCAGCACCGCTCGTCGAGATCCTGCGACGCCCGGGCGTGCCGTCGGCGGTGCTTGCCGCGCTCGCCAGCTTCGCCGTGATGGCCGGCGTGATGAACCTGACCGGTTACATCGTCGTGGGCCACCAGCACGCGCAGGCAGACGTCTTCACCGTGATCAGCCTCCACATCGTGGGGATGTATGCGCTCGTGCTCGTGATCGGCGCACTCGTCGACCGCGTCGGGCGGCGGCCGACGCTCCTGTGGGGCCTCACGATCATGGCCGTCTCCACGGTGATGCTCGCCTTCGTCCAGTCGATCGCCTGGACGTCGGTCTCCCTGTTCTTGCTCGGGCTCGGCTGGAACCTCTCCTACATCTCCGCGACCGCCGAGCTCGTCACCCACGCAACGCCAGTCGAGCGCGGCAAGCTCGTCGGCTTCACCGATCTCTCGGCCGGGCTGCTCGCGGCCGCGCTCGCACTACTCGGCGGCGCTGCCTACACGGAGTGGGGCGCCACCGCGATTGCAGTCGGCGCGACGATCGCGGTTGTAGTGCCCGCGGCGGCGATCCTGTTCGCCCGCCGTCCGCCCGCAGTCGTGCCCGATCCGGTGGCGTGAACGAGCGGGGGGGCCCGGGATTTCCGTATCGAAGTCGGGTCGTTGTGCGCCAGGCGTTCGTTGCTACAATCCCCCGCCGGCGGACGGCGAGTCCGCCCTCTTTCTGTGATGAAGACGTACACGGCCAAGCCCGGAGAGATCCAGCGCGAGTGGTTCCTCGTCGATGCCGACGGGAAGACGCTCGGCCGTCTGGCGACCCAGATTGCCGACACGCTCCGTGGCAAGAACAAGCCGGTGTACACGCCGCACGTCGACACGGGTGACTTCGTGGTCGTGGTCAACGCCGAGAAGATCGCCGTGACCGGGTCCAAGCTCGACACGAAGAT
This sequence comes from uncultured Gaiellaceae bacterium, assembly GCA_963776555.1. GTDB lineage: Bacteria > Actinomycetota > Thermoleophilia > Gaiellales > Gaiellaceae > GMQP-bins7. The sequence continues at coordinate 82,278 of CAVZNK010000035.1, forward strand.
CTACTACCGGCACTCCGGCTACCCGGGCGGGATCAAGCAGCGCACGCTGCGCGAGCAGCTCGATCGGCGTCCGACCGAGGTCATCCGCAAGGCTGTCAAGGGAATGCTCCCGAAGAACAAGCTCGCATCGGCGCAGATCACCAAGCTCAAGGTGTACGCCGGCCCCGACCATCCGCACGCCGCCCAGGCGCCGAAGCCGCTGGAGTTCTCGTGAGCGAGATCGCGCAGTACCTCGGTACGGGCAAGCGGAAGACGTCGGTCGCGCGCGTGATCCTGCGGCCCGGGGACGGGCAGACCTGGATCAACGGACGGACGCTCGAGGACTACTTCCCTCGCGCAGTGCATCGCAAGATGGTGCTCGCGCCGCTCGAGGTCGCCGAGGCCGCGTCGACGTACGACCTGCGCGTGCGGGTCGCCGGCGGCGGGCCATCGGGCCAGGCAGGCGCAATCAGGCACGGGATCGCTCGCGCGCTCGTCGAGGCCGATCCCGAGATTCGCGTTCCGCTGAAGCGCCAGGGCTTCCTCACGCGCGACGCTCGCATCGTCGAGCGCAAGAAGGCCGGCCTGCACAAGGCGCGCAAGGCTCCGCAGTTCAGCAAGCGCTAGCGTCGCGGGCATGTCCCGCCGTTACTTCGGGACCGATGGGGTCCGCGGTGTTGTCGGCGAAGACCTGACGCCCGAGCTCGTCGAGGGGATCGGAAAGGCCGCGACGCTGTGGGCGGGAGGCGGACGCGTCCTCGTCGGTCGCGACACCCGCAGCTCGGGGCCGGAGCTCGAGGCGGCGGTCGCGCGCGGGATCGCCTCCGCAGGGGGCGCGGCGGTTCTCGGCGGCGTCCTTCCGACGCCCGCCGTCGCCCTCCTCGCCGAGCGCCTCGGCGTCGTCGTTTCCGCCTCCCACAACCCTCCCGAGTACAACGGCGTGAAGCTCTTCCTCGAGGGCGGCAAGCTCGTCGACGAGGAGGAGGAGGAGATCGAGGGGCTGCTCGACGCCACAGGCTCCGGCGGTGGAGGAACCGAACCGGTCGCCGACGCCGCCGATCGGTACCTGGAGCACGTGCTCGGGCACTTCGGCTCCGATCTCGGCGGCCTCCGCGTGGGCGTCGACTGCGCAAACGGCGCGTATGCGGACATCGCACCGCGCGCGTTCGCACAGCTCGGTGCCGAGGTGCACGCGATCGGCGTCGAGCCGGACGGGTCGAACATCAACGTCGGCTGCGGCGCGACCGACCTGTCGAGCCTGCAGCGGCTCGTCACGAGCGCCTCTCTCGATCTCGGGGTTGCATTCGACGGTGACGGGGACCGGATGCTCGCGGTCGACGAGCGAGGAGAGCCGGTCGACGGCGACCAGATCACCGCCGTGCTCGCGCTCCATCTCGGCGTCGACCTGGTGGCGGTCACGGTCATGACGAACCTTGGCTTCCATCGGCTCATGGCCGAGCACTCGGTGGAAGTCGTCACGACACCCGTCGGTGACCGGTACCTCCTCGAGGCGTTGAAGCGTCAAGACGGTCTCCTCGGCGGGGAGCAGTCAGGGCATATCGTCTGGCTCCGCGACCACGTGACGGGCGACGGTCTCGCGGCGGCGCTTCTCCTCTGCGGCGCGATTCGTGGCCGGGCGCCGAGCGAGGCCGTCGCGGTGATGGAGCGGCTCCCGCAGGTGCTGCGCAACGTGCGCGTCTCGGCCCGCGAGCTTCCGCAGGCGGTGGCCGACGAGGTCGACCGCGTGAACGCCGAGCTGGGCGATCGTGGCAGGGTGCTTGTTCGGCCCTCGGGCACGGAGCCGATGTTCCGCGTCCTGGTCGAGGCGGAAAATGCAGGGGATGCCGAGAAGCTCTGTGCTAGCATCGCCGCGCTCGTGCAAGCAGAGCTCGGCTGAGCCCGACGGAGGGCGCCGCCGGGCTCTTTCGCGTTTACTGAGACCCAGCTGATGTGCGGAATCATCGGATACGTCGGATCGCGTGAGTGCAAGGCGCTCCTGCTTCAGGGCCTCGAGCGCCTGGAGTACCGCGGCTACGACTCCGCTGGGATCGCGCTCCTCGAGGCGGACGGGCTCGACTACGTCCGGGCCGTCGGGCCGCTCGGCAACCTGAAGGAGCGCGCGGGCGGCAACGGATCGGTCGCGACGACCGGCCTCGGCCACACGCGCTGGGCGACGCACGGAGGCGTCACGGAGGCCAACGCCCACCCGCTCGCGGGCTGCACTGCGTCGAAGCTCTCGATCGTGCTCAACGGCATCGTCGAGAACTACCGCGAGCTGACCGAGAGCCTCGTCGCCGAAGGGCACACGTTCAGGTCGGAGACCGACGCCGAGACGGTCACCCATCTCGTCGAGAGGTACTACGAGGGCGACCTCGTCGAGGCCGTCCGGCTCGCCTTCCAGCAGCTCGAGGGCCACTTCGCGTTCGTCGTGATCCACCACGACCATCCAGGCCTCCTCGTCGGCGCGCGTCACCAGGTGCCGCTCGTCGTCGGCGTCGGCGTCGACGAGATGTTCCTCGCGTCGAACGCGGCCGCCTTCCTCCGCGAGACGCGGGTCGTCCAGTTCCCGAGCGACGGCGAGATCGTCGCCATCCGCCCGGAGGGGGCGACCTACCAGACCTCCGAAGGCGTGGCCGTCCAGCACGACGTCTCGGAGCTCGACTGGGACGACGAGGGCGCAGAGAAAGCCGGGTTCGAGACGTTCATGCTCAAGGAGATCTACGAGCAGCCCGAGGCTGTCGCGGAGACGATCGGCGACCGCGTGCGTCACGGGACGCTCGTCCTCGAGGGCCTCGACATGACCGGACAGGACGTCAAGGATCTCCGCCGCATCGTCCTGCTCGCGTGCGGAACCGCGTACCACGCCTGCGTGGTCGGCCGCTATCTCATCGAGGAGTGGGCCCGGGTTCCGGTCGAGTTCGACATCGCGAGCGAGTGGGTCTACCGGAATCCGGTCATAAGCGAGCACGACCTCGTCATCGGGATCACGCAGTCGGGCGAGACGCGCGACACGATCGAGGCGCTCAAGCTCGCCCGCGAGCGCGGCGCCCGCACCGTCGCGATCACGAACATGATGGGCTCGCAGGTGACCCGCGAGGTCGACTCCGTGCTGTACACGCGGGCAGGGCTCGAGATGGGGGTCGCCGCGTCGAAGACGTTCACGGCCCAGGTTGCACTCCTGTACCTCGTCGCGCTCAAGCTCGCCCAGATCCGCGAGACGCTCCCGCGCGGGGAGATCGAGTTCATCCTCGACTTCGTCTACAAGCTCCCGTCGAAGATCCAGGCAGTTCCTCGACGGGGACCATCCCATCGAGGAGATCGCGCAGCGTTACCACGACGCTGCCTTCTTCCTCTACCTGGGCCGCCATATCGGACTGCCGGTCGCGCTCGAGGGTGCGCTGAAGCTGAAGGAGATCTCGTACATCCCGACCGAGGCGTACTCGGCGGGGGAGATGAAGCACGGGCCGATCGCGCTTCTCGACGAGCAGACGCCGGTCGTCGTCGTCGCCACGAACATCCACGTCTACGACAAGATCGTCTCGAACATCCAGGAGGTCCGGGCACGTGGCGCGCACGTCATCGCGATCGCGACCGACGGCAACGAGGACATCCAGCACCACGCCGACGACGTGATCTACGTGCCGAAGACTCCGGCCTTCCTGCAGGTCGTGCTCGCGATCCTCCCGCTGCAGCTCCTCGCCTACCGGATCGCCCGTCTTCGCGGCCTGAACGTCGACCAGCCGCGGAACCTGGCCAAGACCGTCACGGTCGAGTAGCCCCTCGTATCTCCGCAGCGCCTCCGCGGCGCGTTCACAGGTCCTCCACGTCGCAGTCCTACCGTGGTCTCGCATGACGCAATCGACACGGAAGGAATGGACATGAAGGTGATTGCAGGCATCCTCGTCGCCCTGGCCCTCGTCGGCATCGGCGTTGGGATCGGCGCGAGCGCCGATGGAGACTGGGGACCGCGTCACGATGCGGTCGTCGTGAGTGGGGGTTCCGGCACGACGGACGCCGGACAGACGATCGTCGTCACGGACGGGCACTACGGTCACGGGTTCTTCTTCTTCCCGTTCGGCCTCCTCTTCTTCGCCCTGTTCCTCTTCCTCGTCTTCTCGTTCTTCCGCCGCGGACGGCGCGGCGGGCCCTGGAACGGGTCGCGTGGTGGACCGCAATGGCTCGAGGACTGGCACAAGCGGGCGCACGAGGGCGGTTCCGAGCCGACGAGCGCCGAGCCGTCCTGAGCCCGAGCCTTGCCGGGGTGTCGCCCGGCTGGAACTGTTGACGTCGACAGATGGAGACGATCCTCGTCGTGGAGGACGAGCCGGGCATCGCTCGGCTCGTCCACGACTACCTCGTGCGCGCGGGGTTCGCCGTCGTGCGGGCTTCGAGCGCGGCCGAGGCGCTCGCCGCCGCTCGGGCGAGCGCGCCGGCTCTCGTCGTCCTCGACCTCGGTCTGCCGGATCGCGACGGGCTGGACGTGCTCCGCGAACTGCGCGGCTCGGTCGACGTGCCGATCGTGATCCTCACCGCACGCGGCGACGAGACCGACCGCGTCGTGGGGCTCGAGCTGGGCGCGGACGACTACGTCGTCAAGCCGTTCAGCCCGAAGGAGCTCGTGGCACGGGTTCGGGCGGTGCTCCGTCGCACCGCGGCGAGGACGGCCGCGGTCGAGATCGTGGAGGCACTCGACGTCGTGATCGACGTGCCTCGACGACGGGTCACGGTCGCCGATCGGAGCGTCGAGCTCACGGCGACGGAGTTCGCGCTCCTCGTGACGCTTGCGCGAGATCCGGGTCGCGTCTTTACCCGTGGCCAGCTGCTCGACGCGGTCCACGGCGTCTCGTTCGAGTCGTATGAGCGTGCGATCGACGCTCATGTGAAGAACCTGCGCCGGAAGATCGAGCCCACGCGCGGCTCGCCTCGCTACATCCAGACCGTGCACGGGGTCGGGTACCGCTTTGCCGATGCCTGACGAGTCCGGCGAGTGGCGGTCGCGCGCACGAGCGGGCGGCCCGCCGCCGTGGGTGCGGGAGCGCTGGTCCGGCGGGCCTGGCCGCGGTCGCGGAAGACGCCGCTTCATGCGGCGCGTCGCGGTGCTCCTCGGCCTGCTCTTTTCGCTTCTCTTTGCCGCGTCGCTCCTCGCGGTCGCGGTGTTCGCCGCCGCACTCGGTGACGCGTCCGCCGGCACACGCGTCGGAGCCGCGGTGGTCGGCCTGCTCGTGTTCGTCGCGGGCCTACTCGTCGTGGGCCGCTCGGTGAAGAGGATGTTCGGTCCCATCGGAGAGGTGATGGAGGCGGCCGACCGCGTGGCGGGCGGCGATTACTCGACGCGGGTCGCGGCGCGCGGCCCCGGCGAGGTGCGCAGGCTGGGGAGTGCCTTCAACGAGATGGCGGCACGGCTCCAGGCGAGCGACGACCAGCGCCGGCGCCTTCTCGCCGACGTCACCCACGAGCTCCGCACGCCGCTCGCGGTCGTCCAGGGGAGCCTCGAGGCGATGGTCGACGGCGTCCACGCTCTCGACGAGGCGCACGTCTCGACCGTGTTGGAGGAGACCCGGGTCATGGCGCGGCTGCTCGACGACCTGCAGACGCTCTCGACGGCCGATGCGGGAGCGCTCCGGCTCGAGCGCGAGCCGACCGATCTCGCCGCCATCGCCGGTGAGGTCGTCTCCGCGTTCGCCCCGACCGCCGCGCTCGCGGACGTCAGCCTCACCAGCGTCGGCGACGACGTGCCCGAGATCGACGTCGATCCGCTCCGCCTCCGGCAGGTACTCGACAACCTCGTGGCGAACGCGATCCGCCACACGCCGGCCGGCGGCGGGGTGACCATCCGGCTCACGCGTGCAGGAGCGGGCGATCGTCGATGGCCGTCGAGGACTCGGGGCGCGGGATCCCGGAGGATCAGCTGGACTCCGTCTTCGACCGCTACGCCCGTTCCGCCGACTCGGGTGGAAGCGGGCTCGGGCTCGCCATCGCAAGGAGCCTCGTCGAGGCTCATGGCGGCACCATCGAGGCCGCGAACGCGGCCGGGCAGGGCGCGGTCATCCGCTTCCGGTTGCCGCTCGATGCGTGAGCCGCAGTACGATCGGGGCAGCGACCGAGGAGGGACGATGGCGAAGGTGCTGATCCTCGCCGGCGACGCGGCCGAGGACCTGGAGACGATGTTCGTGAAGTACCGCCTCCTCGAGGCCGGGCACGAGCCGTACGTCACTGCACCCACGACGCGGCCGATCAAGCTCGTCGTCCACGACTTCGAGCCGGAGTTCGACACGTACGTCGAGAAGCCGGGGCGAGCCTGCCCGGTCGATCTTGCGTTCGCCGACGTCGATCCGTCTGCGTTCGCGGCCGTCGTGATCCCGGGCGGACGGGCGCCGGAGTACATCCGCGTCGATCCGGACGTCCGGCGGATCGTCGAGCACTTCTTCGCCGAGGAGAAGCCGGTCGGAACGCTGTGCCACGGGCCGCAGGTTCCTGCCGCGCTCGGGCTGTTGCAGGGCCGTCGCTCGTCGGGGTTCGGGCCGCTCGCGCCGGACATCGAGCTCGCGGGCGCCGAGTACGTGGACGGCGCGGCCGTCGTCGACGGGAATATGGTGTCGTGCCGCGGCTGGGGCGACCTCGCGGAGTGGTCGAGGGCCTTCCTCGACGTGCTCGACCGCTCGGCCGTGCCTGCCTAGGCGCTGCCCTTCACGGAACCGTCATACGGCCTCGGTACGGTCGGCGGCTCCACAGGCCGACGACCAACGGGAGGTACTCATGATCTCCATACGGCGCCCTTCGCCTGCCCTCGTCATCGCCTGCGTTGCGCTCGTGTTCGCGCTCGCGGGCACCGGCTACGCAACGGTTCTGCAGGTACCGCGAAACAGCGTAGGCACTCCTCAGCTCAAGAACTCCGCCGTGACTTCGGCGAAGGTGAAGAATCACTCGCTGCTCCGGGTCGACTTCGCCGCCGGCCAGCTCGCGGCAGGGCCTCGCGGTCCAGCCGGCCCAGCCGGACCGACCGGCCCCGCTGGGCCGGCCGGGCCAGCGGGACTGAGCGCTATGGAGCGGGTCGAGACGACTTCCGCGTCGAACAGCCTCACGCCGAAGACGCAGTCCACGACCTGCCCGACCGGCAAGCGGCTACTCGGTGGCGGTGTCCGCCTCAATCCGACGCTCACGCCGCTCGTCGTGCAGCAGTCGTTCCCGGACAACGACAACGTCTACCGCGCGACCGTGCGCGAGGTATCGGCCACGGCCGCGAACTGGTCGATCACGGTGTTCGCGGTCTGCGCGAACGCGAGCTGAACTCGGCGCTGCTCGCGGGAAGAGCTCGAGCTCTTCCCGCGAGTACGCTGACCGTGTGACCGGCGAGCCTGCTGCGCCCCCGTACTCGACCCGCGACGTCGACGCGCTCCTGCTCCCCGCGGGGAGTCGCGAGCGTGAGGTGGTCGCAGTGGAGGAGCCGCTCGAGATCCGCATCGGCGGCGAGCCGATGGCCGTCACGATGCGCACTCCTGGCCACGACGAGGAGCTCGCGCTCGGCTTCTGCGTGACCGAGGGGCTCGCCCCTCTGTCCGCTCGGATCCCCGCCGATCTCGCGGCGAACACGGTCGAGGTCGAGGCGAACGGGTTCGATCCGGAACGCCTGAGGCGGCACTTCTACACCTCGTCGTCCTGCGGCGTCTGCGGGAAGGGCGCGATCGAGGCGGTGCAGGTCGACGCGCCGCGCGTACAGAGCGAGCTCAGGGTCGCCGCCGAGGTCGCGATCTCGCTTCCCGAGCGGCTGCGCGGCGCGCAGCGCGTGTTCGAGGCGACCGGGGGGCTGCATGCGACCGGACTCTTCGATCCGGACGGTGAGCTCCTCTGCGTGCGTGAGGACGTGGGGAGGCACAACGCCATGGACAAGGTCGTGGGCTGGGCGTTCGGGGAGGGCATGCTTCCGCTCTCGGCCTACGTCTTGTGCGTGAGCGGACGGCTCTCGTTCGAGCTCGTGCAGAAGGCGGCTGTCGCCGGTTGTCCCGTCCTCGTCGCCGTCGGAGCGCCGTCGTCGCTCGCCGTGGAGCTCGCGACCGATCGCGGGGTCACGCTCTGCGGCTGGGTGCGCGAGGGCCGGATCACCGTCTACACCGAGCAGTGGCGGATCGCGTAGCCGCAACGGGCATCCTGCTCGTCGGCGGCGCGTCCGAGCGGTTCGGATCGCCGAAGGCGCTTGCGCCGTTTCGCGGCGAGACGCTCGCCGAACGCGCCTGGCGCGCGCTGGGAGAGACGTGCGAGGAGGTCCTCGCCGTCGGCAAGGCCGCCGACGCTCTCGAGCTGCCGTTCCCGGTCCTCGATGACGGCGCCGAGGACCGCGCGCCGGTGTTCGGAGTCATCGCCGGCCTCCGCGCCGCGCGGCACGAGCGCGCCCTCGTCCTCCCGGTCGACTGCCCGCTCGTGACGCCTGCGCTGCTCGGCGAGCTCCTGGACGCGGCCGCCGTACCGCAGACGGGGCCGCTTCCCGGCGTCTACTGGAGGGCGATGCTCCCGCAGCTCGAGGAGCGCGTCGCGCACGGGGAGCTCTCGCTCCGCGGCGTGAACCCGACCGTGCTCGCGCTCGACGAGCTGCGCCTGCTCGACGTCGACACGCCGACCGATCTCGTCGTCGCCGCGAGCGTCGCGTTCGACGACGCCGTCGACGAGCGACCTGTCCTGCCGCCGGACGACGTCGCCCTGCACGAGCTCGCGTCGGATTTCTGGGCGACGGCGCTGTGGGCGGGGCAGAGACTCCGCAAGGGTGACGTGTTCGTCGCCGTCGACGCCGTGAACGGGGCGATGAAGAGATCCCTGGTGACGCTCCTCGGCTGGCACGCGAAGGCGGTGGATCCGAATGCGCCGGTGCTCGAGGGCGGCCGCCACCTCGAGCGCTGGGCGGACGCGGGCGCGCTGTCGGCGCTCGAGCTCGCCTACGCGCACTACGACCTGCGGGACGCGGCGCGGGCGCTCTGGGAGACGGTCGACCTCTTCCAGGGGCTCGAGGAGGAGACCGCGGGCCGGCTCGGGCTGGCGATCGAGCTCGACCACGCCGATCTCAGGCGGCGGCTTGCTGCCGTCGTACGCGATCCCCGGCACGGGGCTACGCTCTCGCCGTGAAGCGCGCGGCGCTGGTGTTGGCCTTCGCGGGCGCGCTGCTCGTCGCGGGTTGCGGCGGTGGGGATTCCGCGGCGAGCTCTCAGGTCAAGCTGTACTGGCTCCGCGACGGCAAGGTGTGGCCTGTCGCCCGTGAGGTCGAGGGCGACCAGGTCGAGTCCGCAGCACTGGAGGCGCTCTTCGAGGGCCCGAGCGCCGACGAGAAGGACGCGCTCGCCGCGACGACGGCAATCCCGGGCGGTGGGCCGAGCTTGAAGATCGAGGACGGGGTCGCTCACTTCCAGCCCGGAGGGCAGTACTCACCCGAGGCGTATGCGCAGATCGTCTACACGCTCACGCAGTTTCCGACCATCGACGCGGTTCAGGGAGATCGGCTCTACACGCGCGCCGACTTCGAGGACCAGACTCCCGGCGATCCTCGTCGAGTCGCCGCTTCCGTTCGCGGACGTGACGAGCCCGATCCGCGCCACCGGCACCGCCAACACGTTCGAGGCGACGTTCAACTACGAGCTCACCGACTCGGACGGCCGCATCGTCGACGAGAACTTCGTGACGGCGACCTCCGGAACCGGCACTCGCGGCACGTTCGACTTCACGACGAAGCCGTTCACGGTGCCTTTCGACGGAGTCGGCTCGCTCGTCGTCTTCGAGCGCTCCGCCGAGGACGGGTCGCGGACGAAGCTCGTCGAGATCCCCCTTCGGATGTCGCAGTAGCCGACCGGGGCGCCTAAGCTCTCACCGTGCCGGACGCTCCCTGGCGCTGCTCCCAGTGCGGCACGGTCAACGAGCCCGTCGCCAACGCGTGCCGGACGTGCGGCCGCTGGCCGAGCCTGTTCGAGCTCGAGGGGAGCACCCTCGAGGTGGACGAGCCGGCCGAGCCCGACGACCCGCTCGCAGCTCGTACGGTCGACGTCGAGGAGATCGAGCCCGAGGCGTTCGACGCCGATCTCGAGGACGTCGAGCTGCCGCCGGAGTTCGAAGCCGACGAGAAGGACGAGCCACCGCGCAAGCCGGGCTGGCGGCGGCTCGCGCGCCTGGTCGTGCCGATCGGCGTCGCGCTCTACATCCTCATCAGCGCGCTCGCGAACCGCGGCGGCTAGCGCTCGAACAGCACCTCGCCCGACTCGATCACGCGCTTCTCGCCGTGGCCGTTGCCGCTGGCGACCTCGAGGCGTCCGTCGCGGAGGATCTGCAGCGCGGTCGCTGGCTGGCCGTCGATCGTGATCCGGCGTCCGCGGAGGAAGTCGCGGGCGCCGACCTCGCCGTAGAGGTCGTCGAGGCCGCCGTGCCTCCACCCGTCGTAGATCCGCTCGAATCGGAAGAGCAGCGATCCGAGCAGTCGCGCGGAGTCGTGCGTCTGGCCGGTCAGCGTACGGAGCGAGCCCGCGGGGGTCGTCGTGTCTTGGGGAAGCTCCTCGCGGGTCTGGTTGACGTTGATGCCGATGCCGACGACGACGGCGCCGTCGGAGAGCTCGGAGAGGATGCCGGCGACCTTCCGCCGGTTCAGCATCACGTCGTTCGGCCACTTGATCTGCGCGGTGAGGCCCGTCGCCTCCTCGATCGCCTCCGCGGCCGCGAGCGCGGCGACGAGCGAGAGCTCGGGGAGGTGGCGTTCCGCCGGGGGGTGGAGCAGGACCGAGGCGAGGATGGAGGTTCCGGGCGGCGCGAGCCAGCGGCGACCGTGCCGGCCCTTCCCCTCGGTCTGGTGGTCGGTGGCCGCGACGGCGCCTTCCGGTAGACCGGAGCCGAGGAGCAGGAGCTGCGTCGACTCGCACTCCGGCTCGTAGCGGTAAGGCTTCCCGAAGCGACCGCGGATGTGCGGTGTGACGTGCTCGGCGGCGAGCGTCGGCGCTCACGCCGCCCGCTCGACGCGGACGGCGCTCACCTTGTACTCGGGCGTGCCGATGAGCGGGTCGCCGACGTCGTGCGTGAGCCAGTTCACCTTCTGCTCGGCGAAGTGGAGCGCCATCCACACGAGCCCGGGGAACACGCGGTCGGTGATGTGCGCGCGCGCCTGCAGGTCGCCACGTCGCGAGACGAGTCGCGCCCAGTCCCCGTCGCCGAGGCCGAGCGCGGACGCGTCCTCGGCGGAGATCTCGAAGAAGGGATCCACCTGCTTGTCGGTGATCCCCGACTCGCGCATGGTCATCGTGGCCGAGTTGTAGTGGTAGAGCGTCCTGCCGGTCGAGAGGACGAGCGGGTACTCCGAGTCCGGCTGCTCGATCGGCGCCTGGTACTCGACGGGGAAGAACTTGCCGCGCCCGCCCGCGCGTGCCGGCGCGGGTGCGTGGAGGAACTTCGTGTCCGGGCCTCCGATCTCGGCGACCGGCCACTGGACGCCGTTCTCCTCGAGGCGGTCGTAGCGGACGCCGTACCAGTTGGGGGCGAGGTCGGCCAGCTCGTTCCACACCGACTCCGCGTCCGGGTACTCCGGCCAGTGCGCGCCGAGCGCCCTCGCCATGAGGATGACGATCTCGCGGTCGCCCTTCGCCTCGCCGGGCAGAGGCGCAGCGGCGCGGACGCGGCTGATTCGGCGCTCGGTGTTCGTGAACGTGCCGTCCTTCTCGGCAAAGCTGGACGCCGGGAGAACGACGTCTGCGTACTTCGCGGTCATGTCGTTGAGGAAGATGTCCTGGGAGACCATGAAGTCCACACTTCCGAGCCCCTCGTCGACGTGGTGCGCGTTCGGCTCCGTCTGCGCTGGGTTCTCGCCGATGAGGTACAGCGCCCGAACACGGCCGTCGTGGAGGCCGCTCATCATCTGGTCGAGGCGGTACCCCGGCGTCTCGGGCACCTCGACGCCCCACGCCTCGGAGAACTTCCGCCGGATCTCGGGGTCGTCGAGGGGCTGGTAGCCCGGGAGGTAGACGGGGTTCGCGCCCGAGTCGTTGAGGCCCTGGACGTTGTTCTGGCCGCGGAGAGCGTTCAGGCCGGTCGACTCGTAGCCGAGGTGTCCGGTCATGAGGACGAGGTTCGAGAGCGACCAGATGTTGTCGACGCCGCACGCGTGCTCGGTAATGCCGAGCGTGTAGAAGATCGCCGCGTGCCGCTCCGTCGCGTACTCGCGCGCGGTCGCGCGGATGTCGTCGGCCGGGACGCCCGTCATGCGCTCGGCGTCCTCGGGCGAGTACCGCATGACGACCTCGCGCACCGCGTCGAAGTCGTCGGTGTAGTCGCGGATGTAGTCCTCGTCCTGCAGTCCCTCGGAGAGGATCGTGTGCATCATCGCGTTCAGGAGCCACACGTCCGTCCCCGGACGGAGCTGGAGGTGGCGCTTCGCGATCTTCGTCAGCCAGATCTTCCGCGGATCGGCGACGACGAGCGTGCCGCCCGAGCGCACGGCCTTCTTGATGCGCAGCGCGAGCACCGGGTGCGCCTCCGTCGTGTTCGATCCGATGACGAAGACGAAGCGGGCGTTCTCGATCTCGGGAATCGAATTGCTGCTCGCTCCTCTGCCCAACGACCTGACCAGGCCGTAAAGAGTCGGAGCGTGTCAGGTCGACTCGCACGAGTGGACGGAGTTCGTTCCGACCGCCGTGCGGGCGAGCTTCTGGATGAGGTAGTTCTCCTCGTTCGTCAGCCGGGCCGAGGACAGGATGCCGATCGCCTGCGGCCCGTGCTCGGCGACGACCTTCCTCAGGCCCGAGGCCGCAGTCTCGAGCGCGTGCTCCCACGACGTCGGATGGAGCTCTCCGTCCTCGCCGCGGACGAGCGGCTGTGTCAGACGGTCGGGGTGGTGCACGAAGTTGAAGGCGAAGCGGCCCTTGACGCAGAGGTTGCCCTCGTTCGGGAGGTACTCGTCCTTCGACGTGACCTTGACGATGTGCTTCGTGTCCGGATCGAGATTGAGGTCGATCTGGCAACCGACGCCGCAGAACGTGCACGTCGTGCGGACCTGCTCGAGCTGGCGCTCCGGGCGTGACGTGCCCTCCTCGAACTTCTCGTAGATCGCGCCGGTCGGGCAGACGGAGAGACAGCCGCCGCACAGCTCGCACTCGGTGTCGAGCCACGAGAGCTCCCAGGTCGGGACGATGCGCGCGTGCCCTCCGCGCCCCTCGAGCGAGAGCGCCGAGCACTGCATGACCTCCTGCGTGTAGCGGACGCAGCGCGCGCACAGGATGCACGCGTCCGCGTCGTACCCCATGAGCTTGTTGCGGTCGTCGTACTCCTTGCGCTTCGCGTCCGGGAGGAGGAGCGGCGCGTCGGCGCCGAGCTCGCTCGCGAGGTCGACGAGCTCGTTCGGGCGTCCGCCGGGAGAGGCGTTCAGATGCTCCGAGAGGAGCATCTCGGTGAGCGTGCGCTGGAAGCCCGTGATCGGGCCGTTCGTCGACACGACCATCCCCTCGGTGACGCGGGTCGCACACGCGGGCAGCGGCCGCGGGGCGCCTTCGACGTCGACCACGCACATGCGGCAGCCGCCGTACGGGTCGAGCTTGTCGTCGTGGCAGAGGGTCGGGATGAACGTGCCGTGCCGCGCCGCCGCGTGGACGAGCAGCTCGCCCTCGGAGGCGCTGGCGGCCTTGCCGTCGAGCGTGAACTCGACCATCGCGGTCACTGTACCCCGGCCTCGATGACGAGATGGCCGCTCGTCGTCGGATGCGCAGCGGCGAGTCGCAGGCCGGCTCGGTCGAGCAGGGCCGCGTACTCGTCGAGGGTCCGCTCGCGGCCACCCGGCATGACGAACATGTTCAGATCCGAGAGCTTCGCCATCGGGTTCTCGTTCGGTGGCCCGAGATCGCGCTCGATTACGAGCGCCGCGGCCTCCGGCCCCATCGCCTCGCGGCAGCTGCGCAGGATCGCGACCGACTCCTCGTCTTCCCAGTCATGGATGATCGACTTCAGGACGTATGCGTCGCCGCCCTCGGGTATCGACGAGAAGAAGCTGCCGGCGACGACCTCGCAGCGATCGAGCACGCCTGCCGCTCCGCAGCACCGGCTCGGCGCCGTTGACGACGTGCTCCTGGTCGAACAGGATTCCGCGCATCCGCGGATGCGCGGCGAGGAGCGCGGCCAGCAGCGTCCCGTTCCCACCGGCCACGTCGACGACCGTCCCGAACCGGTCGAAGTCGTAAGCGGCGAGGACCGCGGCGTTCCCCGCCCCGGTCAGCGACATCATCGCCTCGTCGAAGATCGCGCTCTCCTCCGGGTGGGCTGTGCGCCACTCCCAGACGTCCGTCCCGTGAAGCGACCGGAACGCGTTTTCCCCTTCGCGGACGGCATTCGTGAGATTTCCCCAGGACCGCCACACGTGCTCGCGCCCGCTGAGTCTCACCCAGCCGCGCAGCGAGCCGGGCACATCGCTGCATAGCGGCTGCCCGAGCTTGGTCAGCGAGAAGCGGCGCCCGTCCTCCTCGTGGAGGATCCCGAAGCTCGCCAGAGCGCGCAGCAAGCGATACAGAGTCGGCGGATCGGCGCCGCTCGCCTCCGCGAGATCGTCGGCGGTGCGCTCGCCGTCGTCGAGCAGATCCGGGATTCCGAGCTCGACGCAAGCGTGGATCGTCTGCGACACCCGGAACCCGTCGACGAGCCGGGCGAGGTCGGCACTCATGCGGCTGTGCTCTCCGCGAGCGGCGCGAACAGCTCGGGCCAGTGGCTCATCGCGTTGCGAACCGGGAACGGCGCCGCCTGGCCGAGGCCGCAGATCGACGTCTTCTCCATCGCCAGGAGCCACTCGTCGACCTTCTCGCGCGTCATCGGAGCCCGACCGTGCCCGAGCTCCTCCGCTAGGTGGTGGAGGGCGCGGTTGCCGATCCGGCACGGCGTGCACTTCTGGCAGGACTCCTCGGCGAAGAAGCGCATCGTCTCGGCGAGGAGGCGGAGCGGCGAGTACGAGGTCGGGAAGACCTGCACGGCGGCCGAGCCCGGCCCCGCTCCCCACTCGGCGAGACCGTCACGTGTCAGGGGCGCGTCGAGCGCGGCGGCCGGAAGGATCCCGCTCGCGGCGCCGCCGGGCACGACCGCGCCCACGTCCTCGGTGAAGCCGCCGGCATGGCTCTCGACGAGCTCGCGCGTCGTGATCCCGTTCGGCGCCTCGTAGCAGCCCGGCCTCGCGACGGCGCCCGTGACGGACCAGAGCCGCGTGCCCTTCGAGCCGTCGGCGCCCAGCGCGGCCCACCACTCGCCGCCGCTTCGCAGGATCGCCGGGATGTGCGCGAGCGTCTCGACGTTCTGGATCAGCGTCGGGCGCCCGAGGTAGCCGACCTGGCTCGGGAACGGTGGCTTGAGCCGCGGCATCGCACGCCGGCCCTCCATCGACTCCAGCATCGCCGTCTCCTCGCCGGCGATGTACGCGCCCGCGCCGACGACCAGCTCGAGCGTGAGCCCCTCGAGCAGCCCGGCCGCGCGGAACTCGTCGATCGCCTGCTGCAGGCGTGCCCGCGAAGTCGCGTACTCCTCGCGCAGGTAGATGTGGCCCTCGTCTGGCCTCGAGCGTGCGCATCGCAAGCACCGTGGCCTCGACCATGAGGTGCGGGCGGAGCTCCATCACGTAGCGGTCCTTGATCGTCCCCGGCTCGCCCTCGTCAGCGTTCACGACGACGTAGCGCGGGCCGGGCTCGCGCGCCACGGACTCCCACTTGAGGCCGGTGGGGAAGCCGGCGCCGCCGTAGCCGGTCAGGCCCGAGGCCTTCAGCTCGTCGACGATCCGCTCGAGCGGCGGCGGCTCGCGCAGCAGCTGGAGCCCGCCCCGGCGCTCGTAGTCCGCGAGCGTCGCGTCACCGGCGCCGAGCGCGACGGCCGGGCCCTCGTTCGTCGAGTGCGTGACCGCGGGGACGATTTCGTCGCCACGGGTCATCGCAGGCGCCAGGTCGCAGTGGCCGAGGCACGCGACCTCGATCGCTCCCGGCGTCGAGGCGAGGAGCTCGCGGGCGCCGAAGCAGTCGCAGACGGGGCCGGTGCACACGCGAACCGCATCGGCCGGCACCTGCAGGAACGAGTAGAAGGACACGACCTCGTGTACCTCGCCGCGGCGGATGTTCATGTGGTCCGCGACCGCGTCGGAGAGCTCCATCGTGATCGGCCCGACCTCGCGGCGCACACGGCCGAGGTTGTCGAGCAGCCGGGTTCGCTCACTCGGAAGCTCCGGGAGGAGCGATGCAAGCCGGAGCGCGTCCACCGCCTTCGAGTCTATTCCGAGGCCGGCGGCCTTCGGAGCGTCTTCGTCCGTGCTCGACGACGCTTTTCCTCGAGCCGCCGCTTCCGTGCGGCGGAGCTGGGTCTCGTGGGCACTCGGCGGCGGGGGACGGCGAGCGCCTCGCGAAGCTTCGCGACGAGCCGCTCGACCGCCAGCTCGCGGTTCCGGGCCTGGCTCCGCTCGTCCTGGGCGACCGCACGAATGACCGGACCGACACGCGTGAGGACTCGGCGGCGCTGAGCGTCCGTGAGCGCCGCCGAGGTCTCGACCTCGAACGACGCCTCGACCCTCGTCGACGACTTCTGGGCGTGCTGGCCGCCTGGGCCGCTCGACCTCGAGACGCGTAGCCCGATCTCGGAGAGCGGGAGGAGGACGGAGCGTGTGACCCGAATAGACTCACGCTCCACTGGCTGACCTCCTGTGCTCGTTTACGAGAAAGCGCTGGTAATCCGGGCCTTTCGCTCGCTCGCCCGACGAACCCGGGTTCGCGAGATACCAGCGAGATACCACAACGCTCGTTCTCGCTGGTTAGTCGGCAGCGGTATGACGCCGAGAAGCCCGCCTCCGATGTGACACCGTCGTGAGCTGGAGACGGGCTTCCGGTCTCAACGAGCACGACGCTACGCCCGGATCGCGGCAGCGGCGTCGGGGCGAACTATGGAGATGGAGGGGGCGGGCAGGAGGAGCGCGCGCCACGCCCCCTCGATCTCGGCAAGTGACAGACAGGACGCCCTCGGATGGTTAGCGCCCGATCATTAGACCGCGCGCACCGTCAGGATCTTCCCCAGGAAGGGGCGCCGCGATGACCGGCGAAGGGGTCGGTGGCCGGGTCGGTCCTTGGCGTCCCCCGTTTCCCTCTCCCCAAGGGGGCGATTGGGTGGCTGGTAGACGGTCTCGCTCGTCGGCATTCCATAGCGCAGTCGCTGCTGGATCTCCGTCTGCAGATAGCCGCGAAGCCACATCGCTCGCTCGTCAATGGAGAGATCCGCTAGCTCGGGGACGATCTGCGCTGCGAGCTGCTCTAGACGCGACGCCACGGCGCAGCGATTTGCGGGCTTTGCTTCTTCGGACAGGTTCCCACCCTGGCTACGCGCTCCAACAGCGTTAGAACGCGACGCGGGGAGCACGAATCCGGCGCGCGAGCTACTCCTCTGGTGTTCTCGTCCTTCCATGCGCTGAGCGTAGGGTGCGCGCGCTTCGTGGCCCCGTTCACGCTCGTCTACAAAGGGTCTAGACGAAGCGACGCCGGAGGCATCACGTGCGTTCGCTGCGACCGCCCGCTGCATCGCCACGACGACCGTAACCACCGGAGTGCTGCCTAACATTCCCAGAGCGGTTCCGTTCACGCCTGGCACGCTAGGGACCTTGATCAAGCCTGAGCGAGCCTGTCCGTAGGCTTCTGTCAGCGCAGCAGCGCGAGCGCCCCGTGGCTCGTCGGACGTTTCCCGATTGCTCACCCGGGTAAGCGATGAACACGGGGGAGGGACGCGACCCCTCCTGTTCTTTCTCCCTTTTGAACTCGTCGAAGCCGGCCGCCCTTCCCCCGATACGGCAGCGTTGGAGGCGTGATGAAGCGAGACGAACGGATCGCAGCCCTAGCCCGAGTGCCGCTCTTCTCCGGGGCGGATCGGAACACGCTCCGGTCGGTCGAGGCAATACTCCACGAACGCACTTTCGAGGCCAACTCAACGATGGCAGAGGAGGGCACAGCGGGTGTCTGCTTCTTCGTCATCGAGCGCGGGGAGGCCGAGGTGAGCGTTGGTGGGAAGTCGGTTCGTCGACTCGGCCCAGGTGACCACTTCGGCGAACTTGCGCTGCTCAACGAGGGACGGCGCACCTCGACGGTGCGCGCGTTGACGACCATGCACTGTTTCACTATCGACGGCTGGGACTTCCGGCCGCTCGTGAAGGCGAACCCCGGCCTTAGTTGGGGTCTGTTGGAAGGGCTCGCCAAGCAAGTAGTAGGCGGCGCCGAGACCTAGCGCAGTAGCGCGAGCGCTCCGGCCAAATCGTCCAGGCGCTCGGAAGCGGACATGCGGGCCGGGCGCGACGTAATGGCGGTCGGCCGGAGAGGGGACTCTGAACCGACCCAGTCATGCGCCCGGCCCCATGGTGAGGCCGGGCACGAGAGCGGTCGCCTGCCTGCGGCCAGTGGGCGGCGCTCCATGTGCAGTGGTGTGCCCGGCCTCTCCGCCAGTGTGCTCCTTCCCGAGCGGGCTGCGCAACCGTCAGTCAGCGCAGCAGCGCGAGCAACCTCGGGGCCGGACGCGACAGCCTCAGGATGGCCCGTTAGCTCAAGACGAGGTTCGCCCCAGTTCCCCCGTGTCGGCCGATCCCGTCCAGCGTCGCGCCCGACCCTCAAGATCTATGCGTCTCGTGCGAGCCTGTCAACCCGAGGAAGAGGGCCGGACGTTCCAGGGGAGTTGAGGAGTCGAATCCCCCCTCGGGGTCGCCGCCTCGCGTGATCAGTCACGCCCGGCCCGTTGACGAGCATACGAAGCGCAGCCGTTCTGCACAACTCAGCGGAGCAGTCCCCGCAGTGCGAGCCCGAGAACGATGAGAACCTCCACCGCCATCCAGGCTGTGGCTGCGCGGCCCCAACTCATTCGCCATCCCGTCACGGCGTAGAGGATGTGGCCGCCGTCGGTAATGGGGAGCGGTAGCAGGTTGAGGACGAAGATCGCGAAGTTGGCCGCGGCCAGGGATTCGAAGATCCAGGCGTTCTCGATGGGGAGATACGCGAGGCCGATGAAGATCGTGCATGCCACGAGCGTGGCGAGCGGTCCGGCCAAAGCGACTCTGCCGAGGTTCCAGTCCTCCCGTTCGGACGAGGAGTGGCCCATCAGCACCTTCGGGCCGGTGAGCTTCATCGTGAACCCGGCGTAGTCCCAGCCGTATCGGCGGCCGACGACGACGTGTCCGGCCTCGTGCGCGGCCACAGAGGCCGCGAGCATGGCGAACCAGACGCCGAGCCAGAGGTAGGGGCTCATCGCTCGACCAGCGGGACACCCGCGCGAGCCCAGGCGCGCTCGTAGAGGTCGCAAGCGAACTTGGCCGTCCAGGCCAGCAACAGTCTGAAGCTCCCCGACATCTTCCCCCTCGCGCCGCAGTGCCACCATTATGACCGCGTCCCCCCCAAAAGGCTAGGTGGGACCTAGACTCGGGGCAACTTACGCGGCAACGTGACGGGCCCCAGCCGTTTGGTCCTAACGGCGCTGAGGCGTTCACGCGCCGTCTACAAAGCTCGTAGACGACCAGGAGGTAACGGCATGAGCTGGGAGGAGGTCAACCCGTGGGGAGCGATGGAGATCTCAACGGGCAAGCAGCTCGCGACGAGAGATCCGCGCGACGCCGGAGGCATTCACGTCTTGCCGCGCGCGACCGACGACGCGATCCAGGCTGCATCTCGGCGATGGCCGCAACGGGACGCCGACGAGTTCGAACAGGTTGAGCGCAAGCGGTGGGTGGAGATCGCAACCGGGCGCGAGTTCAAGCGCACGAACGGCAACCCGCGATCTCGGAGCTTCGGGCGTGGCGTAAGACGCTGCCCGAGCGCTCGGCGTACTACCACGTCAAGGCGCTGCGCCAGTTGCTCCACTACGCGGTCGCCGTTGGAGTGCTGAGCGACAACCCGGCGACAAAGATCCCGAACCCCGCGCCGAAGCATCGAGAGGTGCCGACGTTCTCGTCGCTCGCGGAAGTGAAGGCCGTCGCTGCGGAGATGATCCCGGTGTATCGCGCCATCCCGATTTTCGCCGCGCTCACTGGGCTACGTCCCTCGGAGTGGTTGGCGCTGGAACGTCACGACGTGGACGGCGACGTGATCCACGTCCGCCGGGTCTACACGGACCGCACGCTCAAGCACTACGGGAAGCAGTCCGGGTCGCTGCGAGTCGTCCCGCTCCCGGCGCGAGCGGCTGAGGTTCTACGCGAGCTTCCGCCCAGGATCGACTCGATGCTGCTGTTCCCAAGCATCCGTACGAGCGACTGGATCGACTTCAATCGCTTCCGCCGCCATCACTGGACACCGGCAGTACGAGCAGCCGGGCTGGAGCACCGGAGTCCGTACGCTCCGGCACACGTATGCGAGTCTCGCCATCGCCGCCGGGGTCTCGCTGTTCGAGCTAGCCCGCTTCATGGGCACGTCGGTCGCGATGCTCGACAAGACGTACGGACACCTTCTCCCCGACGCGCTCGACCGGACGCGGACCGCCCTGGACTTGTTCCTGGCGGAGAGCGCGAGCGTCGCGACTCAGAGCTGAGCTACGACGAGCGAGCGCTGGATGACGGGCGCTCGCTCTCGCGTTCGCGACCCATTCGGGACCCAAACGTCGCCAAACGAGCCGACGTAGCCGAGCCAGATCTGAGTGCTGAACGGGTCGCAACGCGAGCACCGGAGCGACGTCGCGCCACGCGCGGTCAGAGCGGGCCAAGCCGCGAAATGGGACGAATAGACTCACGCTCCATGGCGTGCATTCTGCTCGACGTCGACGGCGTTCTGCACGTCTCCGGGGAGCCGATTCCGGGCGCCGCAGACGCGATCTCGGAGCTGCGGCGGGCGGGTCACGCGCTGCGGTACGTCACGAACAACTCGACGCGTCCACGCACCCGCCTCGCCGGCGAGCTGCGCGACATGGGCTTCACCCTCGACGACGAGGAGCTGCAGACGACGCCGGGAGCCGCGGTGCGCGAGCTCGCGGGCAAGCGGGTGCTCGCTCTCGTCATGCCCGGCATCGTCTCCGACCTCGAAGGCCTCGAGCTCGTCGGCGACCACGCGGACGTCGTCCTCATCGGAGGTTGCGACGAGACGCTCGAGCCCAACCAGGTCTTCAGCTACATGAACCTCGCGCGCGCGTTCGACGAGATCCAGATGGGTGCGGCGCTCTACTGCCTGCACAAGAACAAGTGGTGGCAGACGAGTCGTGGGCCGATGCTCGACTCGGGTGCGTTCGTCGCCGGCCTCGAATACACGACCGGAGTCGAGGCGACCGTGCTCGGCAAGCCGAGCCCGTCCTACTTCGCCGCTGCGCTCGACGCACTCGACGCAGAGCCGGAGCTGACGTGGCTCGTCACGGACGACGCCGACGCGGACGTTCGCGGCGCCCACCTGTTCGGGATGAAGACCGCGCTCGTGCGCACCGGCAAGTTCAGGCCCGAGACGCTCGAGTCGGCGGAGACCTCTCCGAACATCGTCGTCTCGTCCCTCGCCCAGTTCCCCGCGCTGCTCGAGGAGGACCTGACCGGCGGCGAATGGGCGCCGTGAAGGTGGGCGTCGACATCATCGAGATCGGGCGGATCGAGCGTGCGCTCGAGCGGCCGGGATTCCGCGAGCGCTGCTTCACGGAGGCCGAGCGGGAGTACTGCGACTCGCGCGCCCGTCCCGGGCAGAGCTACGCGGGGCGGTTCGCGGGGAAGGAAGCGGTGGGCAAGGCGCTCGGCTGCGGCGTCCGCTTCACCTGGAAGGAGATCGAGATCGTCGGTCGCCCGAAGCCGGGGGTGCGACTCTCCGGGAGGACTGCCGCATACGCCGAGCGCGTGCGGGCGGGTGCGATCGACCTCTCGATGACGCATTCGCGCGAGCTCGCGGCGGCGATCGCGGTCGTCTCGCCACGCGAGGATGCCTGATTCCTTCGAGCCTCTCTACACGGCCGCCGAGATGCGCGCGGTCGAGGAGGCGTACCCGAACTACCCCGACTCGATCCCGGAGCTGATGGAGCGCGCGGGCGCGGCCGTCGCCCGCGAGGCGATGCGCGCGTTTCCGGCAGCACGCTCGTTCGCATGCGTGTGCGGCGGAGGATCGAACGGCGGGGACGGGCGGGTAGCCGCGCGCGTCCTGCGCGAGGCGGGGCACGTCGCGGACGAGACGGAGGAGGACCTGGACCGGTACGACGTCGTCGTCGATGCCCTCTTCGGGACGGGGTTCAGCGGAACCCCGCGGCCCGAGGCGTCGGAGCTCATCGAGCGCGTCAACGCAGCGCACGGACATGTCGTGGCGGTCGACGTCCCGTCCGGGGTCGACGCGTCGACGGGCGAGGTGGCCGGCGTTGCGGTCGAAGCCGATCTCACGGTGACGTTCCACGCGCCGAAGGTGGGGCTCGCAGTTGCGCCCGGCCGCTTCCACGCCGGGCAGGTCGTCGTCGCCGACATCGGGCTCGAGAGGTCGTCGACGTCGATTCGTCGCGCGCTGCCGGAACTGCTCGACGTCGTGCCGCGCCGCTCCGCGCGGGACACGAAGTACTCGTCGGGATCGGTGCTCGTCGTGGGCGGCCAGCGTGGGACCACGAGCGCCGCCTGTCTCGCGGCGATGGCGGCACTTCGCGCCGACGCGGGCTACGCGACCCTGGCCGTGCCGGCCGACGCCTTGCCCGCCGCCGAGGCACTCGCGCTCGAGCCCGTGAAGCTCGCCTGGTCGGACGAAGGGGCAGCCGACGTGCTGGAGGAGGCAGCGACCCGCGCGTCGGCACTGGCCATCGGACCCGGCTTGGGACGCTCCGACGCGCGGCGAGCGCTCGTCCGCGAGTTGCTCGAGCGGATCGACCTTCCGGCCGTCGTCGATGCGGACGGCCTGTTCGGCCTCGAGCCGGTCGAGCGCACGGCGGAGACGGTGCTCACCCCACACGCCGGCGAGCTGGCTCGACTCCTCCGAGCGCGACTCCGCGTGGGTGGGCGCGCATCGGCTCGAAGCGGCGAGAACCGCGGCTGACCGCTTCGGCGCGACCGTATTGCTCAAGGGTGCCGACACGCTCGTCGCGTCGCCCGGCGGCGCGGTTGTCGTCTGCGACCTCGGACCGCCTGCGCTCGCGACCGCCGGAACGGGAGATGTCCTCACGGGCGTAGTAGCTGCGTTCCTCTCGAAGGGGCTCGACGGAGTGACCGCAGCCGCGGCTGCTGCCGTCGCGCACGGCCGTGCCGCGACCCTTTCGGAGCACGCGGCCGGGCTCGTCGCCGGAGACCTCCTCGAGCTTCTGCCCGCGGCGCTCGAGGCCTGACGCAGAGTCAGTTTCGCGTGCTCGGGGATCGCGCTCGCGGGCACCACGACCGGCTCGGGGACGATCAACGACGATTCCGGAAGCATCTCGTTCTCGGGAGCGCCGGCGTCGACATGATCCGCGGTAACAACGGCAACGACTGCATCGTCGGGGGCGCCGGGAACGACAGCCTGCGAGGAGATCAAGGCACCGACGTCTGCATAGGCGGAGGCGGCACGGACACCTTCCACCCCTCCTGCGAGACGCAGATCCAGTAGCCGGGTCGAGCTTCGGCGACCGAGATCCGGGCGCCGTGTCGCCTGCCGGCTGCATCGTCCACGGGCGTCGACCCAATTGCGGAGAATGGCTGCGCTGGAGCGGTCCAGCTTCACCATCGATCTCGGAGCGATTCGGCGTAATGCCGCGACGCTGCTGCGCGCGGCCGAAGGCGCCGAGCTGTGGGCCGTCGTCAAGGCGGAGGGCTACGGGCACGGCGCCGTCGACGTGTCGAAGGCGGCGCTCGATGCGGGCGCGTCCGCGCTGTGCGTCGCGACCCTGCCCGAGGCGCTGCAGCTCCGCACGGCCCTACGCAACGCCCGCATCGTCGTACTCGGACCGGTCTCCGAGCGCGAGATCGGCGACGCCCGCGCCGCGCGGCTCGAGCTCGTCGCGGCCGACGGGAGGGTCGTGGAGGGAGTGCCGGTCCACCTGGAGATCGACACGGGCATGGGCCGCTGGGGCCTCTCCGAGCTGCCTGCTCCGTCCCGGGACGTCGTCGGGGTGATGAGCCACCTCGCCTCGGCGGAGGCAGATCCGGTATTCACGAGCCTCCAGGTCGACCGCTTCCGCGAGGCGACGTCGGGCCTCGAGGCCCTCACGCGCCATCTCGCGAACAGTGCGGCGACGCTCCGGTACGCGGAGGCGCGCTTCGACGCCGTCCGCTGCGGGATCGCCCTCTACGGGATCTCCCCCTTCGGCGCCGATCCAGCCGCCGAGGGGCTCGAGCCCGCGCTTCGCTGGGAGTCGTACCTCGCTCTCGTCAAGCGGCTCGAGCCGGGCGAGAGCACCGGCTACGGCAGGAAATACGTCGCCGACCGGCCCACCTGGATCGGCATCGTTCCCGTCGGCTACGCGGACGGCTTCCGACGAGACATGACCGGCACCGACGTCAGCGTGGACGGACAACGCCGCCGAGTCGTGGGGACGATCTCGATGGACGCGCTCGCGGTCGTGCTCGACGGTGAGCTTCCGGCCGGCACGCCGGTCACGCTCGTCGGCGACGGGATCCTCGTCGAGGAGCACGCGCGGGTCGCTGAGACGATCGCGTACGAGATCGCCACCGGCTTCAACACGCGCTCGGGGCGAGCGCGGCGGGTCGCAGTCGATGGATGAGCGCCTGCGGGAGATCTTCGCCGGCGAGGAGGCGTGGATCGTCGGCGGCGCTGTCCGCGACGAGCTCCTCCTTCGCCCTGTCCTCGACCTCGACGTCGCGTGCGCGGAACCGCGCACGGCTGCACAACGGTTCGCCGATCGCTACGGCGGAGCCGTGTTCCCGCTCTCCGAGCGACACGGAGCCTGGCGAGTCGTCGCGGACGGCAGCGTGGAGACGGTCGACTTCACCCCGCTCGGCGCCGGCGTCGACGCAGATCTCGCGTCGCGCGACTTCACGTTCAACGCCATCGCGGAGGACGTCGGGACCGGTGACACGTACGACCCGCACGACGGAGGTGACGACCTTCGCGCCGGCGTCGTCCGTGCGGTCTCCGCGGGGATCTTCCGCGATGATCCCTTGCGCTTGCTACGGGCGGTGCGCTTCGAGGACGAGCTGGGCTTCCGGATGGACGAGCGCACCGAGTCCCTCCTGCGAGCTTCGTCGGGGCTCGTCACGCAGCCCGCGGGCGAGCGCGTTCTCGCCGAGCTGCGGCGACTGTCCGCAGACGGCTTCCGCCGCCTCGACGAGGTCGGCCTGCTCGAGCCGCTCGGCGGATCGCTCGACGAGCGGCTCGACGTGCTCGACGACCCCGACTTCCGGCTCGTGGTCGTGCTCGGATCGAGCCTCTCGCGACTGCCGATCTCGAACGAGCTGAAGCGCTACGCGGCCGCGCTCGCACGTGCGCGCAAGCCGGACGATCCCTCTCCGCGGTCGATCCACCGCTTCCGCCGCCTCACCGAGCCGTGGTCGATCGACGCGCTCGCGTACGTCGGAGCACCGGAGCTGACCGGGGTAGTGGAGGCGGCGAGGCGCTCGGAGCCGAAGGAGCCCCTCGTTCGCGGCGACGAGCTCGGCCTCGAGCCCGGGCCTGCGATCGGACGTATCCTCGACGTCATCGACGAGGAGCGGGCAGTGGGAACGATCTCGACGCGCGAGGAAGCACTCGCGCTTGCACGTGAGCTGGCCGTGCTCGAGGCGAGCTCGTGAGCGTCGAGCTGCGGCTCGCACTGCAGGAGCAGCGGAGCGTCGACCTCGAGCAACGCCTCCGGCGGCTCCTCGGTCCGTTCACCGGCACCGAAGCCGTCCTCGATGCGGGGTGCGGCACCGGCTCGGTGGCTTTCGCGCTCGCGCCGCACGTCGCGGAGGTCGTCGGTATCGACGTCCGTGCGGACTACCTCGAGGCGGCACGGTCGGCGGCGCCGACGAACGTCCGCTTCCAAGAGGCGGACGTGACGAGCCTCCCCTTCGGCTACGCGGAGTTCGACATCGTCTGCTGCCACCGCGTCCTCCATCACGTGCGTCGCCCGGAGCTCGCCGTCTCCGAGCTCGCGCGCGTCGCGCGATCCGGCGACAAGATCTTCATCGCCGATCAGCTCGGCTCGATCGACCCGCTCCTGAGCCTCGAGATGGACCGGTTCGAGCGGCTGCGCGATGCGACGCACCAGCGACTGCTTCCCGACGCGGACATCCGCGGCTACCTCGACGCGAATGATCTCGTACTGCTCTCGTCGGAGGTCACGCGCGAGCAGGTTGACCTCGAGGAGCGACTCGAGCTGGCCGGCTTCGACGAGGCCGAGCGCATCCGCATTCGCGGGCCTGCACCGGCGATCCCGTACGAGATCGAGGTGGGCTGGTACGTCGCCCGCAAGCCGGGGCCCTAGAAACTAGTCCTGGGTGCCCGGCGTGTACCCGTAGCTCCCGACGAGCCGGGCGAGCACGCCGGGGAAGAGCGCCTGGAAGATCGACACCGGGCGATACGGAAACCACGGAATCGTCATCTCCTTGCGGCCTCGCTCGACCGCCTTCACGATCGCCCGTCCGACGTCGTCGGCATCCAACACGAATCGGCGCATGAGCCCGCTGCGCAGGTTCGAGCGCGGAGTGAAGCCTTCGGTCTCGACGAACCCGGGCAAGAGCGTGTGCACCTGGATTCCTTCCGGGCGGAGCGTCGCCGTCAGGGAGCGCGAGAAGGCGAGTTGCGCGTGCTTCGCGGCCGCGTACGGGCCGGCGGGCGCGAACGCGATCGTCCCGGCGACGGAGACGACGTTCACGACGTGCGCTCCGCGGGCGGCCGCGGCCGCGCTCCGCAAGCCGGGCATGAACGCGCGCATGCACCAGACGCCGCCGAGGTAGTTCGTCTCGATCACGCGCTCGACGGTCTCGGGCGAGGTCGAGACGAAGGTCCCGCGTCCGGGAACCCCCGCGTTGTTGACGAGCAGCGCGATCGCAGGGTGTCGTTCGAGGATGCGTGCCGCAACGTCGTCGACCTCGGCTCGTTCGCGCACGTCGCATCTCTCCCACTCGGCTCCGATCTCGGCCGCGATCGCCTCGAGACGATCGGCGCGGCGCGCGAGGAGGACACAGTGCCAGCCCCGCTTCGCGAGCTCGCGCGCCGTTGCCTCCCCGATGCCCGAGGACGCTCCTGTGATCACGGCGACTCGCTCCCCGGCCATCGCTCGGCCACGCTATCCGATTAGGCTCCTTCGGGCGCGCCGGAGCGCTCTGGCGCGACCTGGCGCTAAGTGGCTCTAGCACTGGGATTGAGGCTCGTTCGCGAGCGCGATCTGGCTTCGCTACGTCGGGTCGTTTCGCCCCGTAGTGGTATCGAGTTGGTATCAGCGAGCGACCACGTACCGTGGTAGCGCTCTAGGGCTAGCTCGCGATCCGGCCTAGATCCTGACGTAGAGCCTGACGTATCGCGTTCTAACGCTGAGGGAGCCGGATGGGCAGGCGACCCTACCCACCCGGTGGCAACGAACGTCTACTGCTCGCGAGCGAGCGCGACGTCTGAGGTGGCTACGAACGCGTCCAGCGCGGACTTTGCGCGCTCTCGCGCGTCGGGCAGAAGGTGCCCGTAGGTCGCGTCGATCTGGGCGACGCTCGTGCCCATGAAGCGAGCTAGCTCGAAGAGGGAGACGCCGCTCGCGATGGCGAACGACGCGTAGGTATGGCGAAGCGCGTATGGCGAGCGATGCTCTAGCCCCGCTGCTCGTAGCGCCGGGTTCCAGTCCTGGCGCCGCCAGTGGTCGAGGCTGATGTAGTCGCTGCGATGGCGACTCGGGAACAGGAGTCGCGTGTCCAGCTCTGGGCACCATCTCGCTCAACGCCTGGGCCGCGCGATCCGGGAGCGGGACGACTCGTAGCGAGCCTTGCTGCTTCCCGTACGGCTTGACCTGCCCGTCCGTGTAAACGCGACGAACGTGTACGCCGTCGTCGTCTACGTCGCGACGTTCAAGCGCGAGCCACTCTTCGGGACGCAATCCCGTCAGCGCGACGAAGATCGGGATGGCGGCGTAGGCGGGAGCGATCTCCGCGGCGATGGCTTCAACTTCGGCCAGCGATCCGAACGTTGGAACCTCGCGTCGCTTGGGTGCCGGGTTCGGGATCTTCGTCGCCACGTTCTCGTCTACGAGTCCGACGACGACTGCGTACTTGAGCAACTGACCCAGCACCTTGACGTACGAGTACGCGGACTGAGCTCGGGAGCGTCGCTCGCCATGCGCGAAGCTCGCTGATCGCGAGACGATCCACGCGAGTGTCTCCGAACGTGTCTCGGGCTCGCTTCAGACGCCAGGTGATCGTCGACAGCGTGTTCGTCTCGCAGACGTGCTGGGCGAGATACTCGTCCGCGAGCTCGTTCAGGGTGGGCATCTCGCGACGACGAAGCGCACCGACGATCGCCGCCACGAAGCGCCTCGATCTCGTCCACTCGTTCGCGGAGGTACGCGCGAGCTTCGGTCTTCGTCGCGAACCCGCCCTTGGTCTTGCGTTGGTCGTTCTCGTCAAACCAGCGCGCTCGCCAGAGCGAGCCGGGACGAGCGAGACGATCCACCGTGCCGTTCTGTCTAGCTGGCATCGTCGTTCTCCTTCCCTTCGTTGCGATGACCCCGGAGCGGAGTCGAACCGCTCCTGCGACCATCGGGGTCTGCGGCTACGCGGCGGCCTTCGCCTTGCGCGGCTTCTCGGGCAACGAGAGCGATTCGTCCAGAGCGCCGGAGAGCTTGGCGCGAGTCTTCGCGTCCAGCCCAGCGACCGGGGGACGCGACGAGCGCTTGCCGGTCTTGAACCTGACCCACTTCTCGGCGTAGCGCTGGACGAGCAGGTTGCGCTTCTCGTCCTTCGTGGCGAACGGCTCGATCGTCGTTGCGATCTTCCCCGACTGTGCCTTGGTTAGCTCGGCACCCATCGTTACCACCCATCTCTCCGACGACGAGCGCGCGCCACGGGTAGAGCGCGACGCTTACGCTCGTCGCCAGATCTGTCTTTCGGGAGGGAGGCTCTCTACCAGCCATAGCTCGATTGAAGACTGATCGTGCTTCTAGGTCCACCGGGAACCCGTCAGCGCTCGCTCTCGTCTTCGCGCGCGAGCCCGACGCGCCAACCTGAGAGCTGCGTCTCAATCTCGCTGAGCCGGAAGCGCACCGGGCCGCCCTTCTTCCCGAAGAGGCGAAAGCCGGGAAGGTCGCCGCTCTCGAAGCGATCCAGGATCGTGCTCGCGCTCAGGCCGAGGTACTCGCCTAGCTCGCGCGCCGTGAGGAGTCTGTCGCTCATCAGTTGTCCTCCGCTCGCGGCCCAAGCCCCTTCAGGCTCCGAAGGCGTGGAAGGCTCTCGGTCAGGTACGCGAAGTAGCGGCCATACCACTCGCGATGCTCGGGGTAGAAGCAGAGACAGCGACCGTCAAGAGCAGGCGGCCAGCCGCAGTCCGCGCACACCTCTACGACGCTGCCTGGACGCTGCGGGTCAGGGGTGAACTCGCTCACGCGCGCTCTCGCTCCTCGCGCCAACCTGCGACGAGCGCGACGGCCGTAGCGTGACTGCACACTCGCCGCGACGGACACGAGCAAGAGATCTCGCGACCACGAACCTCAACGCGATAGTCGCCGTGGTCACCGACGACGGTCGCGGTCAGAGTGCGCGCGTCTGCGGCGACGACGCGAACGCGACCGGCGACGAGTAGGCGCGTTGCCTTCGCGACGACGCTCACGACTCGTCCTCTCGCACCAGAGCGCGATCCTCCTCGAGACGAGCGGACATCACGCAGTCCCACGAGCAGACGAACTGCAGCGCCTGGTTCTCGCGATTCACGGTATGGATGCGGAGATCGTCCGTGCCTCCGCAGACGAAGCACTTAGCGTCGGGATGAACCTTCGGGAGCAACTTGCTCCTGCTCGTCGCGTCCGGCCCCTGCGCTTCCTTCGGGTCGTGCGGACGACAGCGCCCGCTCCACTCGGCGAGGCAGTACGGGCACTGGTGATCTGTGACGGCCGCCATCGGACTGCCGTTGAAGGCGACGACGGGCAGCGTGTGGTCGTACTCGCGGCGCCTGCGCTGGCGCTCCTTGTCGCGACGCATCCCGTCACGAACGAAGTGCTTCACCAGCGCGGGATTCACGACGCCGCCGTGCTCGTCGTGGAGATCCCCCTCCAAGCTATCCCAGCCGCCTTCCTCGTTCGGCGTCGTGTCCTCCGGAGATTCGCGGCCGCGGGTGCCGAGAGAGTCGCGAACTTCGTGCCAAGCCGAAAACTTCTGACCCGTGGGACAGAAGTTTGGATACTCCTCTGCGAACTGCCTTCGATTGAGAAGCTCGCGCTCGCTCACCCCGAACTCGGCCGAGAGCTTGCGTACGGCGTCGGCGAGCGGCGAGTACTTGCTGCCCTGCCGCTTCTCGTAGCGAAGGAGCATCCGACCACAGCGCCAGCGCGCCTCGATACCGGTGGCTTCGGCCTGCCCGATCTCGGTCTCGATCGCACAGAAAATGTCCCAGTCCGTCTCTAGCGAATGCAACGGCGCGTGCTCGGAAGGGAGCAGCGCCGACGACTCCGGAGGAGGCGGTTTCGCCATAACGGTCAGCGGATCTCCAACAGCTCGCGAGCGACGTCATCCAGAAGCTCGCCGTAGCCGCGACCACGATCCGTGACGACGAACCCGTCGCCGATCTCGACGACGAACTGCTGCGCGACCATCCAGTACAGGATCGTGTCCGCGAGATCGCGCGAGACGTTCCAGCGCTCCATCGCGGTATCGAGCGAGAACGTCCTCGTCGGCGCGACGACGATCATGCTGCTCGTCCGCACTTGCAGTGCTCTGGTGGCGGCGACCAGATTCGCGTGCAGTCGGGGCACTCCCAGACGAGGACGTAGTCCGGCGGGACCGAACCGATGGTCCCGCCTCCCACCCCACCGGGACCGAACCCCTCTCTCTCTGGAGAGAGAGAGGGGGTGTTCGTGGTCCCGGTTTGGGAGGTGGGCGCAAAGGGGGCGGGACCAACCGGGACCTCGTCGTTGGTCCACGCCTTCCAGACGTTCCTTGACGACGTCGTAGAGGTGAAAGACTTCCTCCTTGTTGCCACCGAGCGCGTCGTACGTCTTCCGCTTGCTCGCGTCGGGGTGCTCGCGAAGATGCTGCTCGACTTCGCGCTCCTTCTCGGTCATCCAGCGGCGCATCCGGAGCGAGCGCGTCGTGGAGTCGAACGCGAGCGTGAACTTGAACTCGTGGCCGCTCTCGGCGTCGCGATGCGCGGCGGTCAGGGTGCGCTTCTCGTCGTCGTCCTTCTCCTTGACGAGATGCAGGCGCGACTCCCAGAACCCCTCAAAGCTGCTCGTGCCGCGCTGGTGCTCGCCCTGGTGCCCTGTGTGCGCCGAGTAGAGGACAGTTGTCTTCGTCTCATCCTTCAGCGCTAGCAGGAAGTCGAGCACCGGATCGACCTCCTTCGACCTGTCGTCGTCTACGTCGCTGCCCTTCATCCGTGCCCACGGGTCGAGGAAGATCGCGCGCGGCTGAAGGTGCTGAGCCGCCAGGAGCAGACGTTCCTGCCAGTGCGGGTCGCTGAGACGAACGCGCCGATTCGCAGAGAAGTGGAGACCGTTCAGCGCGTCGGGCGTAAGCGCGTATCCCCGCGAGAGCATGTCAATGCGACGGTGATAGGCGTCGCGACTGCTCTCCTCCATGACGAGCAGAACCGGACCCGGATTCGGCACCGCGTACTCGCCGAACGCTGGCTTGCCGGTCACGACGGCGATGCCAAGCTCCAGCAGGGTGTACGACTTCGCGACCTTGTAGGACCCGACTAGGTTCGCGATGGAGAAGTCGGCGACGAGCTTCTCGACGAGCCACGGCATCGGCCCTGGATCGGGTTCGCGAAGCAGGTCGCCTGTGCTCTCGTACCAGGGCGGATCCCCGAATGGGACGTCGGCCATCGGCGTACTCACGCCGTCTCTCTCAACAGGCGGATCATTCGCTCGTCAAGCAGCCGGGCATCCCTACGCTTGCGCTGCTCTACGACCGCGGCGACGGCCAGATCGATCCCGAGCATGTCGGCGAGCAGGACGAGCAGTGCAGTGGGCGTCGTGCTCGTCCCCGCGACTCCGACCTTGAGAGCTTCGGCGAGGAGCTGCACCAGGCGATCCCGCTCAGCGCGCAGGTAGTCGTTCTCGCGCTCCAGACGGGCGAGACGCTCGCGCCGGTACTCCTCGAGGTCGAAGGGCTCGCTCACGACTTCTGCCCCACGGCGAGCGCGACGGCTTCCGGGCGAACTTTCAGCGACCTGGGTACGCCGTCGTCGTACGTGACGAGGCCCTTCTTGCGCAGCCCGACGATGACGAACCGGATCTTGCTCCGGCCGGTCTTGGTGATCCGGTGAAGCTCGGTCCACGTCGGAGCTTCACCGTGCTTCGACTGGTAGAGCGCCGCCGCCAGGATCACCTTGCGCTCCGTGGTGCCGAGCGGCTTCACGGACGATCTCCGAGCAGGCAGAAGCACCCGCCGGAGCGGGCTAGGTCAGGATCGTCTGATGGTCGAGTAGGTGCGCGAGCGCGACGAGCACCACCACGATGGCGACGATGATCGCGCCGACGGTGATGAACGCGATGCCCGTCGTCGTCGCGTGAACTCGTCCGACGACTCGCCAGGAAGATCTGAGTCCGCAGGAATAGTCGCCCACGACGAAGGATGCCACGCTGTCGAGCCGTGAGCCCGCGTTCGGCATCGACGCTTCCCATGTTTTGCAGCGCCACCATCGTGTCGAGGACATCCGCCATCGGGTCCAAGACGGGGGCGGGCTTCACTTGGCTGTCGGGATCGGGACCATACGAATCGCGTCGAGCGTAGCGCGCGATTTTCACGAAGGCCAGTAGTTATCCCCAGGCCATCCCCAGTTGTCCACGGGGCCAACGAGAAACGCCCGCAAATAGCGGGCGTCCTCGGATTCGTATACCGCCCCCGACCAAGCGCGGGCGGCTGGTCCGACGCGCCCAGTCTACGTCAGCGGGGAGCCGCGTACGCTCTTCGCCGTCGCTCTGTCTCCCGTGACGGGCGTACCACATGGCACGAAGGGCCCGAGAGGGCCCTCCGTGTTTCTCGCGGGTCGCCCCCGTCGCTGTGGGGGCGCGCTCCACCGCGAAGCTCAACTCACAGCGAGAATCTTCTCCGCGGTGGCGACGTCAATGACGCGTTCGGGCTTGGTCGCCTTGTTGACGACCCCGAGAGACACCCCGGCCGCTCTCGCGATCTTTCGTTGCGACCAGCCGGCTGCAACGAGCGTGCGTATGTGCGCGGCAGTCTCGTCCGCGTAGACGACGACGTGGGGCTGAGCCGGGCGACGAGCAGCGCGCTTACGCGCCCACGTACACCTGCGACAGAAGCAGTTCGGGCCGTGCGGGCGCCATTCGTCGGGCCAATCCGAGCTAGGCATACGCGATCTCGCTAGATCGCTCAGGATCGCGCAGGAAACAGTTGTTCACACGTTCATCCATCAGTGTCACTCGGATTAGAAGGTGGGGTGGTCAATAGACGGCGCGCTCCTAAAATGCGGCCTTTTCTTGGCTGACCTAAGCCAGATCGAGCGGTACGGGGCAAAGAGCTACGTAGCTCGTTGGCCGTAGAGCGTCGCTCGTACGTTTGACACACGCCTAGCTCTCCTGCTCGTTGGTGGGACGCCCGTTAGCCCACGGTGGCGACCAGCAGCGAGGATCCAGGTACGTGTAGTCGTCCTTCGGAGACCAGACCTTTCCCTGCTCTGGCGTAGTCCACTTTGGATCGCGCGCTTCGTTGGCGCCAACGCTCCCACTCGTCGCTCCTGCGAGCGATCCCTGGGTGGGCTGCTCTCCGATTGGCTCGCTCATCGCCCGACCACGACGAGCATGAGCAGAAGCAGGACGACAAGCGCGCCCTCGGTGAACGCGATCTCTATCATCGCTTCGGACGTATGCCCAGCTCGTCCAGCTTCGCTCGTACGTCGCGAGCGCGCTGACCCTGGCGTCGTCGCTTCGCGAACTCGGATCCGTAGAGTCCGCCGACGGCGTTCCCGACGGGATGCTCGGGTTCAATGACTGGGTCGCCCGACGAGACGACGAACGGCGCCACTGGGCGACGTCCTGGGTCATAGATCCCGCCCGCGTTGACCTCTTGCCAGTCTTGCAGTCTCAGATACTTGATTGGCTTCACGACGGCACCTGGATCTGGAGCACGGTGGCCGTCTGCACGGACTGGATCTCAGGTTGCCGCTCTGGATCGCACCAGAAGATGAGCCAGCCGTCGCGCTCGCAGTAGCCCGCCACGCCCTTGGGATCGGTAACGCCAATGCAGTCGTGGGTCGCGCGCCGGAAGCGCTTGCCAGTCTCGCGCTCGATGATGGTTGCGCCCTCGTCCTGAAAGTCGAAGTCGGACTCGTCGCGTGGATCGCCGTAAAGCTGGCGCGCTCGTCTTAGCGCTGCTTCACCTGCCGGGATCATTCCGGCGGGCCAGACTTTGCCGAGCGGTCGGTCGGCGGGAGCGTTCTCAAGTCGTCGCCCATACGCGCCGCTCTCGTAATAGATCATGTCGTCAGCCATTGCCAGTCCTTTCGTCGCTCGTCGCGCTCACGTTACGAGGCGCGTGAACGCTCCCGAAAGCGCGCGCACCCTACGCTCAGGCGCATGGGAGGGAGCCAAACGAGAGCTAGGGCCGCGTCTAGCGCCCTACGTGCAGCGCTCTCGCCCGCTTCGAGCGCTAAGACGACTGGGAACCTGTCCCACAGGAATCAAAGCCCTCAAATCGCTGCGCCGTGAACTGGGTCGCTCCACACGCTCCGACCCCGTTAGAAGATCTCGCGCAGTGGATCGTCCCCGAGTTAGGGCACTTCAGTGCGTGGCAGCGAAGTGAATGGCTCCGGTCGTATCTGCGTTCGGAGATCGCGCGACGACGTTCGGGAGCGCCGAACGGCAAGAAGGCGATGGTCGCGAAGAACTGCGAGAAAGTGCGAGATCGAGTACGAGGTCTCGTTCCGCCGCCGCGACGAGTCCACGCTCTGCCCGGATTGTCGGCGCGGACGCGACCCGGATCCCGGCCCGAGCGAGATCGCCTGGGTAGAAGCGACCCCCGACGCTGCGCTAGACGAGCTTGCCGGAGCGCTCGCGCTTCTGCACTGACCGACGGGTTCCTACCGATGCGCGAGACGCTCGGCGGAGCCGAACGTGAGCGTGAGCCTGGGCAGTCACGAATGTGTATCCGCAGAGCCCTTGTAATTACAGCAACAAACTCGTAGGGTCCAGAGCACTGCGGCTGGAGGGAGCGATCCTCTGGTTTATCCAACAAGGGGAAAGGATCGCTTCATGAGACGAACTTTGATTGTCGTCGGGCTAGGGCGGTCTGCTCCCGCAAAGGGGGAGGGACACAAGCATGTGGGGATTGCCTCGCTTTAGCGCTCTTACACTGCTGGTGGCGCTGACCGTACTCGGAGTGTTCGCCATTCCAGCGGCGGCCGCACCGCCGACAGGCCTGACGAACGGTGACTTCAAATCGGGCACGCTCTCTGGCTGGACGACGTTTGTGACTGGCAACGGCACAATCGGCACCCCGGCTGTCGTTTCATTCGATACGACCGGGAGTGGCGCGTCGAACGCCGCCCAGTTCGATGTCGGCCAAGTCACTCACAACTTGGTCTACGAGGGGGGCGGCATCTACCAGAGCGTGAGCACCACGGCGGGCTTGGTCGACGTGTCGGTGGACATTGCCTCGGAGACCAATCTGCCCGGAATCAATCAATCATGCGGCAACTTCGAGCTTTTCGTCGATAGTGGCGTCGTCGCGTCACACGACTTCGGCAGCTGTGAGGGGGTAGTGCGGAGCACGTTGAGTGCGTCGTCCGTGCCACTCTCCGCCGGGTCGCATGAGATTCGGATCCGGATCACGCGCCCGTATACCAACATCAATCTTCCGGTGAGTGAGTACGTCGACAATGTCGCGCTCGCGAAGCCAGGCGGCGGGAACTCTGCGAACGCGAAGCTGTGCCAGAAGGGCGGTTGGATGAATCTCGTTCGCGCCGACGGGACCCCGTTTGCGTCCGAGACCGAGTGCGTGTCGTACGGCGCCTCGGGCGGCACCGTATTGCCGCGACCACAACCAAGGACGGGAGCGGAAGTCTGCGCCGCATATGGCGGGACCTTCCAGGCCTTCGCTGTTGGCGCGCTCGTCTGGCAATGCAACTGGCACATCACGGACTACGCCAGCCAGTTCGCCGCCCTGGACGCCGCATGCAGGTATGACCTGGGTTCGACCTTCGCCCAGACGTATACGCACCCGGAGACGTTGACTTTGCCTCTCGTGCTTACTGACTGTTACAAGCTGTAGCTCTGACGGCCCCACCCCCGGACAGGGGTCGGGCCGTGAGATCTTCCATATGGGCGAGCATGTCGCGCTCTCGTTCGCGACCACCGGGGTCTTAGGGGTTAGTCGCCCCTTCCGGTCGCTCAGCGAGAGATCGCCATAGAGCAGGCTCTACGTCAGTGATTCGCCCGGATCGCGAACGACGACGCGGAGTCTCGTAATCGCCCGTTGTGGTATCGAACTGGTATCTCGTGAACCCGGGTTGGCGAGACAAGCGAACGAAAGGGCGCGATTACCAGGGCCTTTCGGATTCGAGTCGTCTCGTCCCGGTTCGGGCGACGCTATCCGATTAGGATCGCCGCGTGGCCGGCAGGTTCGAAGGGAAGCAGGCGCTCGTCCTCGGCGTCGCCAACCAGCGCTCGATCGCGTGGGCGATCGCGAAGCGGCTCGCCGACGAGGGCGCGTCGGTGGCCTTCACCTACCAGGGCGAGCGCATCGAGAAGAACGTCCGCGACCTCGCGGCCACCGTCTCGAGCCCGCTCGTCACCGAGTGCGACGTACGCTCCGACGACGATCTCTCGCGCGTCTTCTCGGAGGTGAGCGATGTGTTCGGCGGCGGACTCGACGTCCTCGTCCACTCGGTGGCGTTCGCAGCCGCGGAGGATCTCGAGGGCCGGTTCGTCGACACGCCGCGCGACCGCTTCTGGATGGCCGTCGACATCAGCGCGTACTCCTTCGTCGCATGCTCGCGGGCGGCGGAGCCGCTCATGGAGGCTCGTGGTGGCGGCTCGATCGTGACCATGACCTACCTCGGCGGGGAGCGCGCCGTCCCGCACTACAACGTCATGGGCGTCGCCAAGGCGACCCTCGACGCGAGCGTTCGCTACCTCGCCTGGGATCTCGGCTTCAAGAACATCCGCGTGAATGCGATCTCCGCCGGCCCCGTCCGCACGCTCGCGGCTCGCTCGATCGCCGGGTTCACCACGATGCAGACGATGTTCGAGGAGCGCGCACCGCTCCACCGCCAGATCGAGTCGGACGACTGCGGCGCTGCCGCTGCCTACCTGCTCTCGGAAGAGGCGGCGAACGTCTCCGGGACGACGCTGTACGTCGACGCCGGCTATCACTCGATGGGTATGTAGAGCCCCTCTGGCCCGTAGCGCGCGCGCACCCGCACGCTCAGCACCTGCCGGTGATCGCGCCACCGCCGCCCCGGGCGCGATGTCAGCCGGTGAGCCGCTCGTCGATGCGGTCGAAGAAGGTCGACCACCCGGAGCCTGCGCGCCCGTACTCCTCGGGCGACATCAGCCCCAGCTGCTCGAACCGCATCTCGGTGCGCCCGTCGCCGAGGTCGACCAGCAGGACGACGATCAGCTCGTAACGGTCGTCATCGGGCTCGTCGGTGACCGTGAACACCAGCCGCTCGGGCTCCACCACCTCGCGATAGACGCCTTTCCAGTGGATCTCGCGCCGCTCGGGACCCGCGAGCATCGTCAATCTCCAGGAGCCGCCGGGTCTGACGTCCATCGAGACCGTGGACAGCGGCACCTCGCCGTCGGCCGCTCCGAACCAATCCGCGAACGCCTCGGGCTCCGTCCACTCCCGCCAGACTCGCTCCCGTGGAGCGTCGAACACCCGGGTGATCGCGATTCCGACCCGAAACCCAGCGTCCACGCCCCGCGGCTCCGTCATGGTCGCGTCGTCCTGCCCGTCGTCTGCAGGCGCTCGTCGAGGCGGTCGAAGCGCTCCTGCCAGAACGGACGGTACGTCTCGAGCCACTCGGCGGCCTCGCCGAGGCGCGCGCCGTGCAGCCGCGAGGGCCGCAGCTGCGCCGAGCGCCCGCGGGTGATCAGGCCCGCGCGCTCCAGCACCTTGAGGTGCTTGGACACCGCCTGAACCGTGATCGGGAACGGCGCGGCGAGCTCGTTCACGGTCGCGTCGCCGTCTGCAAGACGCGTGAGGATGGCGCGGCGGGTGGGATCCGCAAGCGCGGCAAACGTCTCTGTCAGCTGGTCGACCGCCATGTCGCTACGCCCCCGTCGGACCTTTGCCGGCCGACCTTTTCATCCGATTGGTTTATCAACTAGCACTTTGATTATGGTATCCGGGTGGCCGGACTGCGCGCCACGTTCACCGAGAGGAGGACCGTATGGGCAGGATCGTCGTCACCGAATTCGTCTCACTCGACGGGGTCATGGAAGACCCGGGCGGGTCGGAGAACTTCAAGCATGGTGGCTGGACCTTCGAGATCGACCGCGGCGAGGGGGACACGTTCAAGCTCGAGGAGACGATGGCGACCGACGCGTTGCTGCTCGGGCGCGTCACGTACGAGGGTTTCGCCGAGGCCTGGCCGTCGCGTGACGGGGAGTTCGCGGACAAGTTCAACTCGATGCCCAAGCACGTCGTCTCCTCGACGCTCGAACGTCCCGAGTGGAGCAACTCGAGCGTGCTCGAGGGCGACCTTGCCACCGGCGTCGCGAAGCTGAAGGAGCAGTACGACGGGGACGTCGTCGTTCACGGCAGCGGCAGCCTCGTGCGGGCGCTGCTCGAAGACGACCTGGTCGACGAGCTCCGGCTGATGGTCTTCCCGGTGGTGCTCGGCAGCGGCATGCGCCTCTTCGGCGAGACGGCCGAAAGGAAGCGGCTCCAGCTCGTCGACACGAGGACGGTCGGCGACGGCGTGCTCATCCTCACGTACGCACGGCCCACCGGCGAGACGGCCTAGAGCTCCAAGTCTGACGCGCGGCAGCCCGGCCCACCCGGCGGGCTGCCGCGGCTGCGATCTCGGCGCCGCTCCGCGCTACTCACCCGGTTGCGCTCGGGGCGCCTGGTCGAGAAGATCCGCGAACATGGCGACGCAGCCGAGACGCGGTTCCGCCACGACCACGCGCCGCGCGCTGGCCACGTGATGCGGGCAGCGTTGATCGCCGACGTCGGCGCGGTGCCCGCGGTGGGCGACGTCGAGGTTCCGTCGGGGGAGACGATCGAGGTCCTCGCGGCTCCGATCAACCCGATCGACCTCGCGGTGTCACGCGGCATCCTCGCGACGGGCCATCCGGAGCTGCCCTACGTCCCCGGCTGCGAGGCCGTGGGCCGTACCAGCGACGGGCGGTTGGTCTGGCTCTTCGGCGGCTCGCTCGGGCGAACCTCGAACGGCGCGATGGCCGAACGCGCACCGGTCGGAGACTCGCACCTCTACGAGGTGCCGGACGGCGCCGATCCTGCCCTCGCCGCCGGGCTCGGCATCGCCGGTCTCGCCGGCTGGCTGCCGTTCGCCTGGAGGGCGCCGCTCGAGGGCGGCGAGAACGTGCTCGTCCTCGGCGCGACGGGGTCTGTCGGGCTCGTCGCCGTGCAGGTCTCGAAGCTTCTCGGCGCGGGACGTGTCGTCGCGGCGGGACGCAGTGCGGCGGGCCTCGAGCGTGCCGTTCAGCTCGGCGCGGACGCGACGGTCCGCCTCGACGAGGCGGAAGACCTGGTCGCGGCCTTCAAGGACGCTTTCGGCGGCGAGGGACCGAACTACGTCTTCGATCCGCTGTGGGGCGAGCCGGCCGCCGCCGCGGTCCAGGCGGCGGTTCCGTGGGCGAGGATGGTCAACCTGGGCCAGTCGGCAGGAGCGATGTCGGAGCTCGCCTCCGCGGCCGTGCGCTTCAAGAGCCTGACGATCCTGGGACACACCAGCTTTGCTGCTGCGCCCGACGAGCTCGCGGATCACTACCGTCGACTCGTCGAGCACGCGGTCGCGGGTGAGATCGTGCTCGACGTGGAGCGGGTGCCGCTCGACGCTGTCGCGGACGCGTGGCGTCGTCAGGCCGAAGGCGCCAGGGCGAAGCTCGTCGTCGTGCCGTAAGCGAAGCGCAGCCGGCTTCTTAGGGATCTCTGCAGCCTTTCTCAGACGGCGCTCAGACGCCGCTGCTCCTCTGTCTCCATGACGGAGCCGCAACCTTCGAGAATCGCGGAGGCGAAGCGGCGGGCACTCCGTGGTTCCGAGCCGCGCGACTCCGGAGCGCAGTCGTATGAAGGGCTACTGGCTGCTCGGCGGGCTCGACGGGGACGCTTATTAGCGTGGTTTCCGACGCGCGCGACCGGGAACCACAGGCGTATGAGGCGCCTCTCTAACTGCTCGGTCTGCTCGTCTGGAAGTTTGGCCGCCGGTACCCCGCTCGGCGGCTGCAGCTCAGGCGCTGAGCTCGTCGGCGGCCACGATCACCTCGTCGATGTCGGGAAGCTCACCTCCGAGCATCCAAGCCGCCTCGATGTGCTCGCCGTCCCGGATCAGGAAGGCGGAGCGCATGGCTACGTCGGACATCCCCAACGGCTCGAACGCGACGTCGAAGCCACGGATCGCGTCACCGTTCCAGTCGGACAAGAGCGGGACGTCCACGCCAAGCGTCTGCGCCCACGCGCGATGGGACCACGGCGAGTCGCGAGAGATCGCGAACGGCCGGATGCCGGCCGCAGCCAGGTCGTCGCTCCTGTCCCGCAGGAGGTACAGCTCGTTCGTTCAGGTCGGCGACCAGTCGTACAGATAGAACGCCAGGAACGAGAGGCCTGGCCCGAGGATCTCTTTCAGGGGCCGAGCCTCTTCTCGGATGTTCGCCCAGACGCTGACGTCGGGCACACGAGCGCCGGCCTCGAGCACGGGAAAGACCGTACCAGTGGCGCAGAACGTCCCCCTCGCATGGGTCTGGACGAGTCCCCCGAACGCGAGGCACTGGCTCGTTCGCTACCTGAGCGATGGGACGCCGAGTTGCGTGACGTCGCGAAGTCACGGCGAGGCTTGCCAAGCATCGCGCTCACGAGGAGACTGTCCGAGACGCAATGGAAGCCACAGCGGGCTCCGAGCACGTCGACAACGCTCAGCGCATGCTCGATGCGAGCGGCGTGAACGTTGGCCCTGTCCGCGTCGCCGCCGGGAGATCCGGTGTTGCCGTCGGCTTCTCGCAGAACGCGTTGATTCACGTCTCATGGTGGGCTCTCGCCGCAGCCTTGGTCGTGTTTCGGCTGCTGCGACGCCGGTAACCACGACTTGCGCGCGAAACTGCTTTCAGGCGGGCGAGGCGGTGGCTCGAGCGGGTACTTGCAGGAGAGCTCGCCGAGCCTTGCTTGGTTCGCGACGGTTGCCCAGGGAGGATCGCCAGGCTCTTGACTTCGCCGTGCCCACCTTGTCTAGTTACGCCGCTGTGGCGGTGTGGCCGTTCGTCGCGATCTTCGCGAGCGCGCTCGCGCTCGTGACCGCCTTGCTCGTCGTCGTGCTCGTGATGTGGAGCCTGCACGACGCGCCGAACTACTGGCGCGAGTAGAACGCCCAGCTACGCCGAGAGGCGCTCGCGGAGGCGCTCGCCCAGCGAGGGCGGGATCGCGTCCGTACGCGGAACGCGCGACCAGACCCAGATGTTCGCGACGATCCACGGCGCTGCCAGCAGCAGCGAGATGCCGAATGTTTCAACCACAGCACCCACCGTGCCTGAAGCGGCGAGGGCCGCGTCGAGTTCCCGCAACCTGCTCACCGGAACTTCACCGGTTGTCAACGTGGAGCGCCCGCCGCTCTTCGCTTGCGCGACTTCGCCCAGCATTCCTACAGGCCCACGGGCTTGCAATCGATTCACCACCTGGAGCTCGACGACGCATTGCCGCTCACTGGTCGGCCGCGATGATTTCTGCCGCGGCGATGGGTCATACGAGTGACACGCCGAATCGAGAGAGGAGCGCGCGATGGCGATGCAGACGTTCGTCAACCTCCCTGTGAAGGACCTGAGGAAGGCGAGGGAGTTCTTCACCTCGGTCGGCTTCTCGTTCGACGACCAATTCACGGACGAGAACGCGACCCGCATGATCGTCAGCGGCGACACCTCGGTCATGCTCCTCGTCGAGCCCTTCTTCGAGGGCTTCATCGCCCCGCTGGAGGTCGCAGACACCTCCCGGAGCCGAGAGGTGATCGTCGGCCTCTCCGCCGACAGCAGACAGCAGGTCGACGAGCTCACCGACAAGGCCCTAGCGGCGGGCGCGAACGAGCTGGGCGAGCCGCAGGACGAAGGCTTCATGTACATGCGCGGCTTCCGCGACCTCGACGGGCATCAATGGTCATTCATCCACATGGACCTGTCCGCGATCCCAGGGGTTGAGAGGAGATCCGTGAACGTGCAATTCACCGGCGCTGCAGAAGAGCCCAACAAGGGCGGCTGGACGTACCTGGTGTGGCCGGAGTCGGTGGAGTTTTTCGGACCGCGGTCTCGTCAAGGTCCGCGGAACGATCGACGGCCATCCCTTCCGCAGCTCCTTCATGGCCATGGGCAACGGCAGCCACAAGCTGCCGGTGAGAGCGGCGGTCCGAAAGGCCATCGGAAAGGAAGCAGGCGATGCCGTCGCCGTGCGGTGAAGAGCGGCTCGGCGAGTGACGCTCGCGGGGCAGCCTGGGACTCCGAGCGTTTGCCGTCCGCAGCCTTCGCCCCGCTGCCGCGACCTCTGCCCCCGGCTTCGGCATCGCCGACGTAACAGCGTCGGCGTGCGCGAATGTCGATCCCGCTCGTCCGCATCCGTCATGAATGGGTAACGCACGATTTCACGACCGAACAGGAGGACACGCGATGAGGTACCTGCTGCTGGTGTGCTGGGGCACGGACGCGATGAACGGGCAGACCGAGCCAGGGCCGGACGAGACGTCGTCCGAGGAGGGCTTCCCCTGGCTCGACGACCTCCAGGAGCGAGGCATGTGGGTGACCGGCGACCAGCTCGCTCCGCCGCGGCGTGCGCGCTCGGTGCGCGTCCGTGACGGCAAGACGATGGTGACCGACGGGCCCTTCGCCGAGACGAAGGAGGCGGTCGGCGGCTTCGACATCATCGAGTGCGGGAGTCCCGAGGAGGCGGTCGAGATCGCGGCCGGCCATCCCGTCGCCCAGATCGGGACGGTCGAGGTCAGGCCGCTCTGGGGCAACTGAGCTTCGCGACGCCCGTCGAGGTTTCGGCACCGGCCGGGGCGGGGCACTACGAAGACGAGCGTCATCCCCGAAAGGAGAGGCGATCCGATGCTCGAGAACGCCAAGGCATTCAGCGGATTTGCGGTCGACGACATCGAGCGCGCGCGGCAGTTCTACGGTGGGACGTTGGGACTGCGGACGTCGGAGGACAACGGCCTGCTGACGCTCCACCTCGCAGGCGGCCGGGACACGCTCGTCTACCCGAAGCCGGGTCACGCGCCGGCGACGTACACGATCCTCAACTTCCCGGTCGACGACATCGAGGCCGTCGTCGCCGAGCTCGAGGAGCGCGGAGTGAGTTTCGAGCGGTACGACGGCTTCGAGCAGGACGAGAAGGGCATCTCGCGCGCAGGCGGCGGACCGCCGATCGCGTGGTTCAAGGATCCCGCGGGGAACATCCTGTCCGTGCTCGAAGGCGGCGCCGCGTAGACCACAGAGCCAGTGAGGATGTGGCTGGCGGCAGAGCCAACGCGGTTCTGGGTTGACGAGCAGCCCACTTCAACGTCCAAGCGCCT
Organism: uncultured Gaiellaceae bacterium; assembly: GCA_963776555.1. Lineage (GTDB taxonomy): Bacteria > Actinomycetota > Thermoleophilia > Gaiellales > Gaiellaceae > GMQP-bins7. The sequence continues at coordinate 125,966 of CAVZNK010000035.1, forward strand.
CATGCTGCGGGCGGACGCCGGCCTGGCCTTCGCGACCGCTTCTACGTGTGGGGCCGCCCCCGCACCCAGTAGCGGATGAAGTACACCGGCACTGTGATCCCTGCAAAGAGGAACGCTGCGACGCCCCAGGCCGTTGCGTGACGGCTGCCATGTCTGTTCGCGTGTGCGAAGACGCCAGCCGAAATCGCCGCGGCAAGAGCAACACCCAGCAGGAAGGCAGCGGGACTCGCTGTCACCGCCGCACGATACGGGCAGCTGGCCGGCTACGGCGCTACGGCAGCACCAGCCCTCGACACGCGTGGAACCGACACGAATGGAACCGCCCTTCCCGATCGTCGATCTGGATGGCCTCGAGGTGAGACCTACGCCGTGACGGGGACCGCCTCGGTCGCGTCGGCGATCGCGCGCGCAACCTCGACGATGTCGCGCGACCGGTTGAAGACCCGGAGCTGACGATCCGACGAGGATCCGCGGCCGAGGATCGCGAGGATGCCGTCGAGCTCGCGCTCGGAGCCGAGCTCACGCGCGTGTGGTCGCAGCTCGCCGACGGTGCGCCGGATGATCCGCGCCACCGGTACGCGGTTTCGGCTCGCCGTTGCGAGATCCATGATCGGCGCCTCGAGTCCGTACCGTGCGGCGAGCCACTTGTTCTCGCTCGTCAGGATTCGGTGGTACGACGGGATCTCGCGGCCGCTCTCGTGCTCCTCGCAGAGCTGCTTGACGAGCGCCTGACAGTACGCAGCAATCGCAACCGCGTCCTCGACCTCGGTGACCGCGTCGCAGATTCGGATCTCGATCGTTCCGAGCCGCGGGTGCAAGCGGATATCCCACCAGATGTGCGTGTAGTCCGCGATGCAGCCGGTGCGTTCGAGCTGGCCGACGACGGACGCGTAGTCGGCGTAGTCGCGGAAGCGCGGCGGCGGTCCCGAACGCGGGAACGCGGAGAAGACCATCTGCCGGCTCGACGCGAGGCCCGTCGCCTCGCCTCGCCAGAACGGCGAGCTCGCCGATAGCGCAAGCAGCGGCGCGATGTGCGGGAGGAGCCCGTTGACGACCTGAATCGCCTTCTCCGCGTCGTCGACCGCGACGTGGACGTGCATGCCGAAGATCAGCTCGCGCCGCGCGACATACTGCAGCTGGTCGATGAGCGCGCGGTAGCGGTCCTTCGCGGTGATCCGCTGGCGTTCGAAGAGGCTGAACGGATGCGTTCCCGCCGCGCCGACGCGGGTTCCCTGTTCGTGGGCGATCTCGGTCACGTAGCCGCGGAGTGTCGTGAGCCAGCGCATGACGTCTCCGGCGTTGTGGCAGACGGGCGTCGCGATCTCGAGCACGGACTGCATCAGCTCGGCGTTGATCCGCGCCTCGAGCTCGTGACCCGTGACGGCCGCGAGCATCGTGTCGATGTGCTGGACGAGGTCGAACGTCTCGGGGTCCAGGAGCTGGTACTCCTCCTCGACGCCCAGCGTGTACGGGTCGCCCGTGCCGAATTTGTGGTCGAGGACGCTTCCGGCAGGCTGCGAGCCATTGCCGGTGATCGAGGCGGGGACGGCCTGCTTGCCCGTCGCGGAATCGTCCGTCACGGAAGGACCGCCTCGACCTCGATCTCGACCTTCCATCTCGGGTCGAAGAGGCCGGCGAGAACGGTCGTGTTCGCCGGACGGACGCCGCCGAACACCTCGGCGTGCGCCCGCGCGAAGCCGTCGAAGTCTGCGGCGTCGGTCAGGTAGACGCGCGTGCGCACGACGTGCTCGAGGCTCGTTCCCGCCTGCGCGAGCGCCGTGCCGATCAGCTCCAGGCACACGTGCGTCTGGTCGTAGATGTCCTCGGGTGGCGGAGAGCCGTCCGCAGGATTCGCGGCAGTGCCCGACACGTGGACGCGATCGCCCGCAACGACGGCCCGCGAGTAGCCGACGATCGGCTCGTACGCGCCCGTCCCGGCGATGTTCCGGCGCTCCATGGCGCGACTAGTATCGCGCCGCGTGCAGGCGCTTCGCCAGATCGACGAGTGGCCGGTCGAGTTCGTCGCAGCCGGTGTCGTCGATTCCGAGGGCCGCGTCGCGACGCGAGGAGACGCGTCGCGCTCCGTTCGTCTCGCCTCCGTCTCGAAGCCGGTCGCGGCTCTCGCGGCTCTGGTCGCCGCGGAGGAGGGCGTCCTCGACCTCGACGAGCCCGCAGGACCTCCCGGCTCGACGGTCCGTCACCTGCTGTCGCACGCGAGCGGGCTCCCGTTCGAGGGTACGGAGCCGATCGCGCGTCCCGGGCACCGCCGCATCTACTCGAACGAGGCGTTCCGGGTGCTGGCGAGTCAGCTCGCGGCTCGTGCCGAGATGCCGTTCGCGGACTACGTCCGCCTCGCGGTGTGCGAGCCGCTCGACGTCGGGCTCGACTCCACGGGCGACCCGGGATCCGGCATGCACGCGTCGCTCGAGGACGTGCTCGCCGTTGGGAACGAGCTACTGCGTCCGCACCTCGTCGCCGAGGAGACACGTGACGAGATGGTCGCCGTGCAGTTCCCGGGGCTCTCGGGCGTATTGCCCGACCACGGGCGCTTCGACCCGCTCGACTGGGGGCTCGGCGTCCAGCTGAACACGTCGCCGCCCTCGTGGATGGGCGCGCGCACGTCGTCGGCGGCCTTCGGGCACTTCGGAGGCACGGGCACGTTCCTCTGGGTCGACCCGGCCGCGGCTGTGGTCTGCGCAGCGCTCACCACGCGTGAGTTCGGCGAGTGGGCGAAGGACGCGTGGCCGCGCTTCTCGGACTCCGTGCTCGACGAGCTCGGTTGAACGTCGACGAGTGAAGACGACGCGGGCGCGGAGCGCACGGCTCAAGGGGTTCACGGCGCGCACGACCACGCCATCAAGCGACGGAGACTCCGCTCGCGGATCTCCGGCCTTCGTACAGCCAGTCGTCGGCGAAGAGGGGGCGAACGAGCTCGTCGAACGTCGCCTCGTCGCAGTGCGCGACGACGCACGGGGTCATCGCGGTCACCGTCGCCGTGCGCGGGACGTGCATCGTCAGCGCGACCTCGCCGAAGAACTCGCCGGCCTTGAGGATGCGCCGCTCGCCGAGTTCCGACTGAGACACTCCGGCAACGCCGGAGAGGAGCACGAAGAAGCGGTCGCCCGGCTCGCCCTCCCGGATGAGCACCGTTCCCGACGACACCTCCTCGCGCTGCATGCGGTCGGCGAGCTTCGTAAGCGTCTCGCCTGAGAGGTCACCGAAGAGCCCGACACGCGCGAGCTCGGTGACCGACGCGGGAACGTGCCGCGGAGACACGGCAGTACGGTACCCGCGTGGGCGTCCTTGCAGAATGGCGGTTCTGCCCACGCTGCAGCGCGGAGCTGCAGCACCACGGGTCGAGGGTGGAGTGCCCTGTCTGTGGCTTCGTCCACTACGCGAACCCCGTTCCCGCAGTCGGCGGCGCTCGTCGTCGACGAGGCGGGGCGCCTCCTGCTCGCGCGGCGTGCAGGCGAGCCCGACGCGGGGCTGTGGGACACGCCGGGCGGGTTCCTCGACGAAGGGGAGGATCCTCGAACGGGGCTTCGCCGCGAGCTGCTCGAAGAGGCCGGAGTCGAGATCGAGATCGGAGACTTCTTCGGCATGTACCTCGACCGCTACGGCCGTGGCGAGGACGCCCCGCACGTGCTGAACCTCGTGTGGCAAGCGTCGATCGTCGGCGGCGAGCTCGCGCCGGCGGACGACGTCTCGGAGCTTGCGTGGTTCGCGCGCGACGCGCTCCCGCCACCGCAGGAGCTCGCCTTCGAGTGGCTCGCGGTCGCGCTTCCCGAATGGGCTCGAGGCGTTCTCTAGATGAACCGAAGGGCCGGCATGCCGGCCCTTCGGCTAGGGGAGGGGGAGGGGGAAGCCTCGAACAAAACTTGCTGCAAATGGCTTCCTATCAGGTTACGCCTCGCGTGTGAAGTGCCGAAGCGTCAGGCCGCGAAGCCGAGCGACCGCTCGAGCATCGACTTCGGCTGGGCGCCGACCGCGGCTGCGGCGGGCTCGCCGTCCCTGAACACGATCATCGTCGGAATCGACATGACCCCGTACTTCAGGGAGAGATTCTGCTCCTCGTCGATGTTCACCTTCACGAGCTTCACCTCGTCCTTCCGCTCCTCGACGATCTTCTCGAGGACGGGAGCGACGGCGTGGCACGGACCGCACCACTCGGCCCAGAAGTCGACGATGACGGGTGTCTCGCTCTTCAGGACTTCCTGCTCGAAGGTGGCTTCCGTGACGTCAAGTGCCATGAGACTCATTCGATCCTTTCATACGTGTCATTTCCGAATCCTTGTGCGTAAACGCGGGAACGCGCCAAACCCTTCCCTAGACTGACCTCGCGTGAATCGGATCTTCACACCGCTTCCGGACAAGCCCGACCATAACGCTCTCGAGCTCGAGATCCTCGACCGCTGGGAGCGCGAGTCCACGTTCGAGAGGCTGCGCGCCCAGAACGCCGGCGGGCCGCGCTTCAGCTTCGTCGACGGGCCGGTCACGGCGAACAGGATGGTGCTCGCCGTCCATACGGCCTGGGGACGCACCCTGAAGGACGTCTTCCAGCGCTACAAGGGCATGCGCGGGTTCCACCAGCGCTACCAGAACGGATTCGACTGCCAGGGCCTCTGGATCGAGGTGGGCGTCGAGCGGGAGCTCGGGCTCAACTCGAAGCGGGAGATCGAGGAGTTCGGGCTTGCCGAGTTCGCACGCCGCTGCCGCGAGGTGGTCGTTCGGTCCTCGAAGGCGCTCACCGACGGCTCCGTCCGGCTCGGCCAGTGGATGGACTGGGGAAAGGACTACTTCACGTTCTCGGACACGAACATCGAGTACATCTGGCGGTTTCTGCAGCTCGTGCACGAGCGCGGGTGGCTCTACCTAGGGCACCGTTCGACGGAATGGTGCCCTCGCTGCGGCACGTCGCTCTCCCAGCACGAGCTGACCCAGAGCGGCGTCTACCAGGATCGGGCGGACCCGTCGCTGTTCGTGCGCTTCCCGTTGCTCGACCAGCCCGGCGAGTCGGTCGTGATCTGGACGACCACGCCCTGGACGTTGCCGGCGAACGTCGCGGCGGCAGTCAAGCCCGATGCCGAGTACGGACGACGAGAGGACGGCGAGTGGGTAGCCGTCGCGCGGTACCCGGACGAGTCGTTCGCGAAGGTCGTCCCGGGCGCCGAGCTCGTCGGGCTCCGCTACCGCGGGCCGTTCGACGATCTCGGTCCCGGCAGTGAAGTCGAGCACCGCGTCATCCCGTGGGACGACGTCTCGCTCGACGAGGGCACCGGCATCGTTCACATCGCCCCCGGAGCCGGACAGGAAGACTTCGACCTCGGCGTCGTGCACGAGCTCCCCGTGCTCTCGCCGGTGGACGAGGCGGGTCGTTTCTACGACTCGTACGGCTGGCTTCACGGGCTCTCCACGACGGAGGCAGCCGACCAGATCGTCGGCCGCCTCGCGGAGACCGGGTTCCTCCTCGAGGCCGGGACCTACGAACATCGCTACCCGCACTGCTGGCGCTGCGACACGCCGTTGATCTGGCGCGTGACCGACGACTGGCTCATCGCCGTCGATCAGATTCGGCCCAACGCTCCTCGAGTCGAACGCGGCCGTCGAATGGACGCCCGCATACATGGGCAAGCGCATGGACGACTGGCTCCGCAACATGGGCGACTGGAACATCTCCCGGCGTCGCTACTACGGCCTTCCGCTGCCGTTCTACCCGTGCTCGTGCGGGCAGCTGAACGTGATCGGCAGCAAGGCAGAGCTCCTGGAGCGCGCGACCGGGTCGGTCGAGGATCTCGAGGAGCTCCGGCGCCCCTGGATCGACGCGGTTCGCATTCGCTGCGAAGCGTGCGGCGAGGAGGTCGAGCGGATCGCCGAGGTCGGGGATGTGTGGCTCGACGCGGGCATCGTGCCGTTCTCGACGCTCGGCTGGGAAAGCCCCGAGTACGTCCCGCAGGGCTACGCGACCGGCGCCGCGAAGGGGCTCACCACTGCCGACCTGCCAGACCATGCGTACTGGGAGGAGTGGTTCCCGGCCGACTGGGTTTCGGAGATGCGCGAGCAGATCCGGCTCTGGTTCTACTCGCAGCTCTTCATGTCCGTCGCGCTCACGGGCCAGGCGCCGTTTCGCAAGGTGCTCGGCTACGAGAAGATGCTCGACGAGCGCGGCCGCGAGATGCACAGCTCGTGGGGGAACACGATCGACGCACCCGACGCCTTCGCGCGCATGGGCGCGGACGTGATGCGCTGGCAGTACTGCTCGCAGCCGCCGAACCAGAACCTGCTCTTCGGCTTCGGCCCGGCCCACGAGATCCAGCGCAGGCTGCTCACGCTCTGGAACTCGACGAAGTTCCTCGTCGACTACGCGAACGTCGAGGGCTGGGCGCCGGAGTGGGCCGATCTCGCCGAAGCCCCGGCGGGTGAGCTCGAACCGCTCGATCGGTGGCTCGTCGAGCGGACGCACGCGCTCGTGGCGGAAGCGACTGCGGGCTACGAAAGCTGGCTCACCGTCGACGTCGTGCGCGCATACGAGGCCTTCGTCGACGACGTCTCGAACTGGTACATCCGCCGTTCGCGGCGGCGCTTCTGGGACGGCGACCCGGCGGCGCTGCGCACGCTCTGGTACGCGCTCGTCCAGGGGCTCCGCGCGGTCGCTCCGCTCATGCCGTTCCTCACCGACCATCTCTGGCGTGTGCTGACCGCGCCGTGCGCGGAAGCGCCCGACTCGGTGCATCTCGCAGGCTGGCCCGAGACGTCGGCTCCGGACGCGGAGCTGCTCGCGGAGATCGCCGAGCTGCGCCGGGTCGTCGAGCTCGGCCGCCAGGCGCGGGCGACGTCGGGCGTGAAGCTCCGCCAGCCGCTGCGCGTCCTCGTCGTCGAGGGTGCGCGGCGCGCGACCGGGCACGCGGACGAGATCGCGGACGAGCTTCGTGTCCGTGAGGTCTCGTTCGGGCACGTCGAAGCGAGCGAGCTGCGCGTGAAGCCGAATCTCCCCGTCCTCGGCCCGAAGCTCGGCAAGGAGCTCGGCGCGGTACGGGCCGCACTGCAAGACGGCGAGTTCGAGGAGCTGCCGGACGGTGGCATCCGCGTCGCCGGTCACGAGCTCACGCGTGACGAGGTGCTCGTCGAGCGCGAGGGCAAGGACGGGTGGGCGATCGCAGCCTCGGACGGGCTGACGGTCGCGCTCGAGCTCCACCTCGACGACGACCTGTTGCGCGCCGGGCGCGTGTACGACCTCATCCACGCGGTGAACTCGCTGCGGAAGGAGCAGGGTCTCGAGCTGACGGACCGGATCCGCCTCACGATCCCGGAGGCGGACGTCGGACCTGCTCGAGCATCGCGAGTGGATCATGCGCGAGACGCTCTCGCTCTCGGTCGACGCGGCCGCCGCCGAGCTGCGCATCGAGAGGGCGAGCTCGCCCTAGAAGACTGCTCGAGTTCCTGACGCCACACGAGGCGAGGCCGAGCCTTCTCGACGAGCTGCGCTCGCTCGTGCGTCGCTAGGACTGCGCGGCGAGCTCGAGCTCGCGGCGGAGCTCGACAGGGAGGCGGAAGGTGACGTCCTCCTCCACGATCCGGTACGGCTCGATGCGCGCGACGCCACGTGCGCGGAACCAGTCGCACACGCGGGTCACGAGCTTCTCCGGCGCGGACGCGCCAGATGTGATCCCGACGGTGCGCGCGCCTTCGAGCCAGGCCTCGTCGATCTCGGTCTCGTCGTCGATCAGGTGGGCCGCCGTGCCCGCCGCCCGCGAGGTCTCGACGAGCCGGTTCGAGTTCGAGGAGTTCCTCGAGCCGATGACGAGCAGGAGGTCGATCTCGGGCAGCATCTCCTTGACCGCCCACTGGCGGTTGGAGGTCGCGTAGCAGATGTCCTCCTTGCGCGGTGCCCGGATGTCCGGGAAACGTCGACGGAGCGTTGTGATGATCTCGCCCGTCTCGTCGACCGACAACGTCGTCTGCGTGACGTAGGCGAGCTTCGTGCCGGCGGGGAGCTCGAGGGCCTCCACCTCCTCGACGTTCTGGACGAGCACGGTCGCGTCGGGCGCCTCGCCCATCGTCCCCACGACCTCCTCGTGTCCCTCGTGCCCGATGAGGACGACGGTGTAGCCCTCGTCCGCGTACCTGCGCGCCTGCACGTGCACCTTCGTGACGAGCGGGCACACGGCGTCGATCACGTTGTGGCTGAGCCGTGCGGAGTTCGCGTAGACCGAGGGCGCGACTCCGTGTGCGGAGTACACGACCGTGGCCCCCTCCGGCACCTCGGTCTCCTCGTCGACGAAGATCGCCCCGCGCGCTTCGAGATCTCGCACGACATGGATGTTGTGGACGATCTGCTTCCGGACGTACACGGGCGCGCCGTAGTGCTCGAGCGCGAGCTCGACCGTCTCCACGGCGCGTTCGACGCCCGCGCAGTACCCGCGCGGCGAGGCGAGGAGGACGCGTTCCACCATGGCGCACAGGGTACGCGCGTCAGCGCGCCGACTGGGCCACGAGGATGCCCGCGATGACGATGGCGCCCCCGACGAGCTGGGTCGGGCCGAACGTCTCGCCGAGCCACGCCCATGCGATCACCGTCGCGACGACGGGCTCGAGCGTCGCGACGATCGACGCGCGCGTCGCGCTGATGTGCTTGAGCGCCCCGGTCAGGAGCGAGAAGGTCACCACGGTCCCGATCACGACGATGAAGGCCACGAGCGCCCACACCGGGGCGGAGTACTCGGAGAGATTCCCCTGCAGGGAGACGTCGTCGTCGAGGACGTCCCACGGGAAGTTCCACAGCGGCTGCACCACGGCCCACAGGAGCGCGGCGAAGAGGAAGCCGTAGAACGAGAGCGACGCGGCGTCGCGGTGGCGGCGTTCACGCTCGGCCATGAGGAGGTACGCGGTCAGCGCCAGCGCTCCGCCGAACGCCGCCGTGACGCCGACGGTGCTGAACGCCACTCCCGACCAGAGCTCGACCACGAGCGCGAGTCCGGTGAGACACAGGGCGACGGACACCCAGAGCCGCCTGCGGACGTGCTCCTTGTAGACGAAGCGGGCGAAGAGCGCGACGAAGAGCGGCGCCGTGAACTCGATGAGGAGCGCGACGCCTACGGGGAGGTTCTCGATCGCGACGAAATAGAGCCATTGCACGAGCGCGATCCCGACGAGCCCGAAGGCGACGAGGAAGAGGAGCTCGCGGCGATCCACCCTGAGGCGGGCAGGCGCGACCGCGAGCAGGAAGACGAGGAAGAGGATCGCCGCCGACGTGTTCCGGATCTGCGCGAGCTCGAGCGACGATAGTCCCGAGCCGAGAACGACCTTCGACACGCTGCCGTTGACGGCGAACAGCGTGGCCGCGATGGCGACCATTGCGTATCCCCGGCGTGACTTGTCGTCCGGCTGCCCCTCGGGCAGCAGGGTCGGGGCGTCGACCATGGGGCCGCAGGCTATCCACCTACACTGTGGCCCCTCGGGGTGTAGCTCAGCCTGGTAGAGCGCTCGCTTTGGGAGCGAGAGGCCGGCAGTTCGAGTCTGCCCACCCCGACTTCGTGAAGCTCGCTCTCCTCGCCGGAGCACTCGCACTCGCCTGGGTCTCGGCCGGCGTCGCGTCCGCACCTGACACGACATCACGCGTCGTGCCGTTTCGGGGGACGATCGCGGTGATCGACGCGCGCTCGGTCGAAACGGATGACCGGCGTGTCCTGGCGGCCCGGCTGTCCGGTGCCGTTACGCGATCTCCGGCTCTTGACGATGACGTACCGGGGGTTCGACGGACGCGCGCACACGGGTCGCCTCGTCGTCCATCGGGACGTCTCCCGGGAGGTCGTCGACGCGTTCCGGGAGTTGTACGCCGCGGGCTTCCCCATTCGGCGCATGGTCCCGGTCGATGCGTACGGCGCCTCCGACTTCAGGTCGATCGAGGCCGACAACACGTCTGCGTTCAACTGTCGCTACGTCGACGGAACCACCCGCTGGTCGGAGCACGCATTCGGCCGCGCCATCGACATCAATCCGATCGAGAACCCGTACGTCTCGGGCGGCCGCACGTCCCACGTGGCGAGTCGCCGCTACCTCGATCGCTCGCGGCACCGGCCGGGCATGGCCGTCGAAGGAGGGGTCCTGGTCCGCGCCTTCGACCGCATCAGCTGGGGCTGGGGCGGGCGCTGGTCGGGCGCGCAGGACTATCAGCACTTCTCTGCGAGCGGCCGCTGAGCGTGGCCGGGGCGCCGAAGCGCCCCCGGCATCAATGCGTCTAGGCGACTGCGGGCTTGCGCCCCTGGCGACGAGGTACGTCCAGATCGCTGCGCCGAGTACACCGCCTGCGAGCGGGCCGACGATGTAGATCCACACGTTCCCCCAGTCCTGGTTGTAGAGGACCGGGTCGAGCGAACGCGCGGGGTTGAACGATCCACCGGAGGCAGGGCCGACCGTCGTCGCGGCGGTGAAGATGAAGAGGCCGATGAGCAGCGGCGCCATGACGCCCTTCCAGGCCGCGCGGTCGTCCGTGGCGACGGTGAGGATCACCATGACGAAGAGTCCGGTCGCGATGATCTCGAGAACGAGTGCGGCCCAGTCGTCGATGCCGCTGCCCGGATTCGTGTCCGAGCGCGTTCGTGACCGCTTTCGAGTAGACGATCGCCATCACGAGCACGGCGCCGAACCCACCGACGAGCTGCGCGATCCAGTACGGAACCACGTCGCGGCTCGGGAACTTCCCGGCGATCGCGAGTCCGGCGCTCACCGCCGGGTTGTAGTGCCCGCCGGAGATGTGCCCGAACGCGGTGATCGCGAGCGCGAGGCCCAGACCGAAGCCGAAGGCGATGCCGAGGGGTCCGATGGCATCGATGCCGATGTCCACGGACACCGCGATCCCGCTGAAGCCGAGGAAGAAGAAGAGAAACGTGCCGAGCGCCTCCGCTGCGAGGCGCGTCCCGAGCGGATGTTCCATACGTCGACCCTCCCGAAGTCCGGTTTGGGAGGCGGTTCGGCGGAGCGCGGGCGGGTTCCTGCGCGCGAAGCGGGCGACCGAGCGTCGCAACTCGACCGGCGAATCGTCGCGTGATTTGAACCCGTGCCGCGGTCGTGAGAGGGCGGTGTCCTAGGGAAGCCGCGTTTTCGACTGGCGCTGGCGCAGGGAGGGCTTGGCTCCAGGGTGCGGCGCTCGCCTAGGGTGACGCGGCCCGCGCAGCGGCGACGGCTTCCAGTCGGGAGTTGACGCCGAGGGCCTGAAAGAGACGGCGGATGTGGTTTCTGACGGTCTTCGGTGCTCAGGTGCAGCTCGGCGGCGATCTGCTTCGTCGAGCGGCCCTGCTCCAGAAGACGAAGTACCTCGACCTGGCGGGGGGTGAGATGCGGGGGTGGCGCTGTGGGGCTGTCGTCGGGGCGTTCCTCGATCAGTCCGAAGACGCCGACCACCCGTTCACCGTTCATGAGCGGCACCGCGCTGAGCTCCACGGCCACCCGCGTTCCGACGGTCGAAACCAGGACGCCGGTCGCCTCTGTGGCCGGGGAAGTGCCGAGCACTTTCTGGGAGAACAGCTCGCGGGCGCGGCGGCTGTCCTCGGCCGCGACAACGGAGGTGAAGTGGCGACCGCGAACGTCGCCGAGAAGCTGCTTGGCTGCCGGATTGATCCAGCGGACGACTCCTGTTTCGTCGAGAACGTAGCTCGGGACGCCGACGCTCTCCAGAGCCTTCTCGATGTCGCCGCCGACTGCCAGGCCAGAGGCCATCACCCGAAGTGTCGCCGATCGACGGCTCACGTGGAGGTCGCCGATGCCGTTCGCTGCTCGAAAAGGAGGAGGGCCGGTCTCCCGGCCCTCCAACGTAGCGGGTGCGACGGGGCTTAGCCAGCCCGGCAGGAGCCGTTCGGCTCGCCGCCCCCGCTACGTTGGAGGGCCGCTTTCCCGGCCCTCCCAGTCGCACACGTCTGTTGCTTCGGGCAGCACCGCATCCGGCCGGGCGAACACGCAGGCCAAGACGATCGGGCCCAAAGATGCGTGTTTACGCGAGCCGCAGAAGCTGCACCGGATCATGCGCTTACCTGCCACTCTGCGAGACGCCGGAACCGATCACGACTTCGCCTGCTTCGGCGGCTTCCGGACGTGACCGCCGGGACGAGCGGTCCGCCCCTCGACCCGCTCGCCCAGGTGCTCGCGCATGCGAGCGTCGATCTGCGTGCGGAGGAAGTCGCGCTGCTCGCGAGTCATCCGACCAACGAGGCCAGCCGCAGTTCTCAAGGGCATCAACGGGGATTCCGTGGGAACGAGCACTGCCTTGAACCGAGCGCCCTGCCAGGAGACGCAGTCCACTCCGAGTCGCGTGATCTCGTCGTCCTTGACGCCGTACGAGCGCACATAGTCGACAACGGCCTGGAGCGGGCTAACCGAGAACTGGGTCGACACCAGCCGGCCTCCCGAGTGGATCTCGTATTTCTTGCTCGTGCCCCTCATGTCCGTCTCCTTCGGCAGTTCGCCGCTCCCGTTCGCAACGACAAGTCGAGGATGGAGGGAGAGGCAGGCGCGTTCCCCCTCCATCGCTAGGAAGCGTGTCCTGTCCTCGCCTCGCCCGATAGGACACGTTCGGGTCTATTCCATGGCGGTTCGCGCCGTCGGGAGTTGACCCGAATGTGTCCTGTACGACCTGGCCGCCCGCACCTACCGTGGTGCCACGGTGAGTCCGGTGCTGAGAGCCGGGCGGTCTGCGGCGAACGGCGCACCCCTGTAAGCAGGTGGGGCCTGCGCGGGCTTGCCGTCACTGCGCGAGAGACTCGGCGGCGGCTGAGTCTCTCGCGCAGCCCTCATTCGTCACGCCTCAGTCGTGCGCGTTGGAACCGGGGTCAGCCGGTGACGGCCACCGGGGCCGGGGGGCGAACAGCAGGTCGGCGGAATCAAACGATGGGCGTCATCGTTACGTGCACTCGCACAAAGAGGCCCGCCGGAGCGGGCCTTTTCGGCGGACGAAGCGAGGCAAGCGGTGAGTCGAACGGCACCCGTGGAGTATCGGCCCTCCGTTGACGCCGCAGCTACCCCTTCGCCGCAGTGTCGGCGACCTCTGACCCTCGGTCAGTGTCTCCTGAGTCCACCGCTTTCGCGGGGGGTGGATCAACGTTGCGTGCGGCTTCTGCGAGGCGCTCGCTCAGCGCCTTTGCACCCTTGACATCCATTCCTTGACCTCCTGGCTCCCGCTCTGCTTGGTGCCTTGCGTTCATGCGCCTGACCTCTTCGACCATGCGCGCCATCGAACGAAGCCTGTCCTTCCTGAACCTCGCCCGCTAGGACCCAATCGGGTCTATTCCTCGGCATGTCGTGGCTGCCGGTGACGTCTCCAACGCCACGGGCGGAACAGCAGCGCGGCGCAATCAAACGATGGCCGTGACGCGGCTTTGATCCCGCCGTTGGCCTCGAGCGTGAGCGGGACGGGCTTGAGCACAAAGGTCACTGCTTCGGTCGGGTCGCAACGAACACGTACTCGCGGGTCTCATCGCCGATCGGCTCTCGGTCGAAGCCGCCGTAGAGCGCCTCGACATCGAGTCCGGCGACGTCGATGAGCCCGAGCCACTCGTTCTTCGTGGCCCACCACAGCGAGCTTGTTCCGCTGTGGTCGAGCGTGATGTCGACCCGGTTGTCGGCGATGTCGTAACGAATCGTGTGCGGCACCGGCTCGATCCTGGTGGCTGCCGTCGAGTCGGGCTGCGATGTGATGGTCGAAGGCGTAAGCGTTCCAGGCGAACCGCCCGCCCGGTTGCAGGGATGCGGCAACCCGCTCGAAGGTGCGGCGTCGATCGGCCCAGGTCGGCAGGTGCAGGAGCGCCCGAAACGGGCAGTAGATCAGTGCCGCCTGTTCGTCGAGCGTGAGATCGCGCATGTCGCCCTCGCGTAGGTCGAGCTCGACACCGGCCTCGGCCGCACGGCCTCGCGCCTGCTCGAGCATCGCAGGCGATGAGTCGATACCGATGACTCGCTTACCGGTCTCGCGGGCGACCGGGATCGCAACACGTCCGCTTCCGACGGCAAGCTCGACGAGCTGCCCCTCGGCTTCGCGGGCAAGGTCGACATAGAAGGCGATGTCCTCCGTCATGTGAGCCGACCACTCGTCGTAGCGCTCCGCGAAAGCTTCGTCCCAGCTCATCGCCCGATGCTACGGCGCGGGTTGGAAAGCCAGCAACAGCCGCCGCTTTGAGCGAGCGGCCGCTCCCCTGAACTGTTCGTGCGGGTCTTAACCCAGATCCTCGCCCGTGCTATTGAGCGCGAGCTCTCCGGCGTGGGCGAGCGTCCTCTCGCTTGAAGGCAACGCGATGTCAGCCAGAAGGTGGACGTACGGAGACGTACGCCCGACCTATCCTGATCGCGTCCATGCTGACACCCCGGAGCTGGGCGATCCTCGTAGGCGCGGCGAGCCTCGCCGCCGCCCAGCCGACGCACGCGCGAGGCGAGCTCCCAGCGAGGTTTCCGGCTGCGGGTGTGCCGCTGCGCGCACTCGTGGTGCGGGCACAACCCGACTCGGACGCGCGCATCGTGCGACGAATGCGTCGGTTCAGGGACGATCTTCAGTTCCAAATCGTGCTCGTGCTCTCGGCACGACGCGGATCGGACGGAGCGACGTGGTATCACCTGAGCCTCCCCGGTCGACCGAACGGGCAGCGCGGCTGGGTGCCGAGCGACGTCGTCGACGTCCAACCGGTCAGGACCAGAATCACCGTCCGGTTGGGCGAACGTCGGATCGAGGTCCGGCGGGCCAGCGACGGAAAGCTCCTGCTGCAAGGGATCGTCGCAATCGGGCGCCCCGGCGCCGAGACGCCGCTCGGCCACAACTTCTACGTTCGGGCCGGATTCGTGCCGACCGATCCGTTCTTCGGCACGTACGCACTCGAGACGAGTGCTGGTTCCAGCCTGACCGATTGGCCGGATCACGGCGTCGTCGGCATCCACGGCACCAATCGGCCCGAGCTGCTCGGTGAGGCGGTCTCGCACGGATGCATTCGCGTCGACAATGCAGTCGCGACGCGGCTCCGGGTGCTCGCCCCCCTCGGGACGCCGATCGACATCGTGCGCTGAGCCGCGCGGACTAGCCCGTGACGTGCGTGGCCCTCACCTGAAGAGCGGCGAGCACCGTTATGCAAGTCGGCCGTCCTCGGAGAACCGGCCGCCTTCCCCCGGCGAACACGACCAGCCCGAGCCGTGTCGGGGCGATCGTCATCCGTGCGATTCCCTGCCGATTGGTGCGCCCGCGAGCCATGACTCCGCCGCCGCGAGCACGCACGTGGAAGCCGACCAGCGGACGACCGAGCCGGTTTCGCGCAGTCAATAGTACGGCCGAGGTCCGCTCGGCCTGGAGCACACGCGGAGACGCCGTCAATGTCCGGCATACGCTCGGAAGCTTCGGCGGGCGGAACTCCCCGACGACGCGCACCAGGGCCGATGCGACGTTGTTGTGGTAGTTCGACTCGATCTCCTCCGACCCGACTCTGACGATGTCGACCACGGGCCCGATCTCCAGCGCCCTTGTCACCGCCACGACGGTCGCGGATGCTCTGGGCGCCAGGCGTCCAAGGTTGCACACGTACGGCCGACAGGTTCCCTGCGTGCTCTTCATTGAGATCAGGCTCGTCCGGAACGAGCGCGGGTCGTTCACCTTGAGCCCGTTCACGTCCGCGGCGGCGAGCGACGATCTGTTCGTCACGGTCATCGTCCAGGTGATTCGACCCCCGATGTGCACCGCGGCCGGCTGACCGCGCTTGACCACCTCGAGGTCGAGCAGCGGCTTCGGGCCGGGCGACGACGGTGGGATGGGGGTCGGAGGCGTCGGCGTGGGCTCCGGAGGCGTGGGCTCCGGAGGCTTCGGGGATGGCGGCGTTCCGTGTCTGACATTCGTGAAGCGGCAAACGACCACTTCGCCGTTCTTCACGCTCACGTCTACCTTCGTTTCCGGGATCGAGACCTCGACCGTTCCGTTGCGCGCGCACACAACGCTCGTGTCGTAGTCCTCGAGGTTCGTGCCCGTGCCAGCCGTCTCGCTCACGGTTGCCTCGCCGACGCCGACCGTGACCGGCCCGGTCGTCGTTCCGTCGCCTCCGTTCGCGAGCCGCTGGCCGTTGATCAGGAGGTTGAAGCGCCCAGGATCTGACGCAGGCGCGACGACCTTCTGCACCTCGACCGTCCCGGTGCAGCGCCGCGAGTTCGAGTCCGCCGTCACAGAGTGGCCCGACACCGTCCAGGTCAGCGCACTCTCCCCTCCGAACGCCGTCTGGAAGACGCCCGCGTACGACCCCGCCTGAAACGCCACAGGCTGGTTCCGGTATGGCGGGGGTTGGCGTGAAGTGGTTGGCGCCTCCGATCGGGATGATCACAGGGACGGCCGACTTGTTCGAGTAGCCCCAGTCGGCGAGCGCGGGCGTGTTCCCGTCGAAGACCACGCAGCCCAGAACGGGCGAGACGTTGCCGGCGTTGTCCTTGGCCTCGTTCGTTATCGTGCAGACGATCGCCGCGCCCTTCGACACCTTGACCTCGAGCGATGCTCCGCTCCCCTTGTGCGACGACGTCGCCGTCGCCTTCGCCTCCACGGCACACGATCTGAACTCGGTAGTCGTCGAGCGAGGTGCCCGACGACGCCGACTCGCTCACGGCGTGTTTGCCGCTCGGGACGGCGATCGTGCCCGTGGTTCCACCGTCCCCGACTCGAATTGGCCCCCCTCGACGTTTCCGTCGATCTTCAGGCTGAAGCGCCCTGGATCGTTGGCCGGGAGGAGATGCTTGTTCACGGTGAGCGAGCCGCCCGCACAGCGGTTTCGACTCGGAAGAGGCCGTCACGCTCCTCCCGGTCAGGTTCCACGTCAGAGCACTGCCGTCCCAGCTCACCTGGAAGACGTCGGAGTGAGCCCCCGGGCCGAACGCCCCCGGCTGTCTTCGATCCGCAGCTCCGGGCGAGAAGTAGTTCTGGCTCGAAGGCGGCTCGATGGTGGTCGCATTCGGATTGGCGTATCCGAAGTGGGCGAGGAAGCCGTCCTCTGTCGCCTCGACGCACTCGAGCACAGGCGTGACGGGCTCGGGTTCCGGTGGAGCAGGCAGGTCACAGCCGTTCTCGTAGATCGCCTGACCCTCGCCCCAGTTGTAGCCCGGGAAGGTCTGGAGCACCCCGGTCTCGTCGACGTACTGGTACGGCGGAATGATGTCTCCCCAGCCGTCCGCGGGATAGACCGGGCCCGTGTGGTTGAGATGGCCGCCCTTGAGGTCACCGTTGTTCGCGATCGCCGGCTCCTCCGAGACGTAGGGATTCGAATGCGCGCTCGTCGCGTGACAGATGCGGACCTTCTTCGACGGGTCCGGAGGCTCCGGAGCGGGTGGCTCCGGCGCGCACCCGTTGTTGAGGATCGGCTGTCCCTGGTCGTCCCAGTTCTGTCCCGGGAAAGAGCTCGGATCATCAGGCCCAGGATTCTCGATTGTGAAAGGTGGGACGATGTCGTCGCCGTGCGTTCCATGGCCCGAAAGGCTTCCGTAGAAGTCGGTCTCGGACGCCGTGACCAGTTCGTAGTCCCCCGCGCCAAGCGCGTGGCAGATCCCGACGGTGTCTCCGCCTTCACCGCCGGCGGCCATCACTGCCGGTATCGCTGCGAGCGCAGCGACGCTCACGCCCGCGGCAGCGGCCAGGACCGCGTGCCACGTGCGCCCGGCGTCGCGCGGCGACTTCCCACCCATGTCCGGGAAGCTTGCGCCCAGGTGAGGATCGCCCCTACCACCCAACCGGGGGGTTCCTGTGCCTCACATGACGCAGGGGTTGGTGATGTCCCTCGAACGAGCCTTCTCGGATCGGTGGAAGATTTCCGGACTTTTGCCTGACTGTTCGCCGGCCGAACTCGGGAAAGCCGGGCCTGCGTCGGACGAACAGGGGTTTCCAGGGAGCTTCTTTCAAGCGGGCGACCGGGCTCGAACCGGCGACATCCAGCTTGGAAGGGAGAGGACGCGAGGTGACTGGAGCCGACTGGAACCGACATGCGGCTAGCTATGCGGGTTCTTAGGAAAGACCAACGTCAGGAGATGACAACAACCGACAGAATTTCCGTACTGAAAACGGGACTTCCTACGGTCCTGGCCCGCGGCTGATCTGACACTTCGAGTCGGCTCCGCCGGCCACGTCGCGTGCGTCCGTTAGCTCAGCCGGCCTGGTCGCGCTCGCTGTAGCGGAAGCGCTGCTCGACGGCATGCCTGGGCGCTGCACGCCGTGCGTCGGTAGGGACTAGTTGGTCGGCAGCTTTGAAGCTCTCGGTCGCGATTCGCGCCCGCCCGTGTTCTTGCCGGGTGGCGGGCGCGTCACCGGACAGTGAGTTCGTCGCCGCTGGGCAGCCCTTCACTCTCCCGCTTGCGAGCGGAGGCGCTGGTTCCTCGACGGGCGTCGTGACGGATCTGCTCGAGCGCCCAAGAACCGACCCTCTCGATGCGGGAGAGAATCGAGACGACCGCCAGCGGAATTGCTACTGCGAGTGCCGCAAAAGCGATCCCCGCCACGAAGATCAACGGCCAGGCACCGAAGGCATTGCCGATCATGTCGGTCCTTTCTCCTCGACGACGCCGGACGGTCTCGGTTCGGTCCGGCTGCTCCGAGACCGGTCGATTGGCTGATCGACGAGCTGTGGGAAGGTCATCCACCGGCGACCGCCGTGAAGACCGCACAGGTCCACGTCTCGCGGCTTCGAAAGGCGCTCGGCAGCCTGGACAAGCGGCGACGCAGGTAGGTGCTGCGACGACGAGCATCGCCGCAACGATCCCGAGCCCTGTCCTGATCCGCTTGCCGTGAGTCATGACCGAACCTCCTGTTCCACGATCGCTCGCTGCGATCGACCGCGGTCACCATCGCTCGCGCCGGTTGCACGGCACCTTTCAGCCGGGTTACAACCGCCTTACCTGCGATGAAGATCCGGATCCTCAGTCCCCTCATGCACTCCGGACGCGACCGCAGGCGCGAAGACGCGAATGAGGAACGCTCGCAACGCCTTCGTCGCGGCGTGCGGGATGCCCGGAAGCTCGTCCTTCACGATGCTCACCGGGAAGGCGACGATCCGGTGCGTTGGCTTCTTCGACTTCCTGCACGGGCAGACTGGGGTCGCGCCGAACAGAATCGAGCTCCACCCCGTGCTTCGGTTCATGAACGCGATTTGCTAGAACCACGAGGGGCTATCGACCGCGCGGGGTCGTCGACCGTCTTTTTGCGCGGCGCGAGTCGGTTGCTCGTCTGCGCCGATGTGCTGAGTGGCTTGAACGGTTTCGGCCAGCCGCGTAGGGTCGTGGCGATGCCCGCATCAGGCCGGAATCGTGAGTGAGTCTCTAAGGACTACGACCGCCGAGGATGGTCGCGTTGTTGCTTTTGCCGTCTGGGGTGATCCTCAGGGCTTTCCGATCATGTCTCTGCATGGCACGCCGGGATCCAGGCTCAGCCGGTGGCCGAACGAGGAGCTCTACACCAAGCTCGGCGTTTGCGTGGTGACCCACGATCGGGCCGGGTACGGTCGATCGGCACGTCGGCGCGGACGGACGGTCGCAGACGAGGCCGAGGACGTATTGCTGCTCGCCGACAGCCTCGGGTTCGAGCGCTTCGGCGTGAGCGGCGGATCGGGAGGCGGTCCACACGTGCTCGCCTGTGCCGCCCTCTTGCCCGACCGGGTGATTCGCGCGACCTGCGCGGTCGGCATTGCGCCTCTCGGATCTCCGGGCCTCGAGCGGGACGCGTGGCTTGCCGGCATGGATCCCGAGAACATCAAGGAGATGGGCTGGGCGGAGGCGGGCGAGGACGTTCTCGGCGTCGAGCTAGAGCGCGAGCATGCGGCTATGCGGAAACGCGTCGCCAAGGATCCATCGACGATTCTTGGCGCGTTCGACCTCAGCGAGTCCGACAAGACCCAGCTTGCCCGTCCCGAGTTTCGTCAGGTGATCCGTGAGTCGACCCCCGAGCAGGCAGTGAACGGCGTGTGGGGATGGGTGGATGACGACCTTGCATTCCTTCAACCTTGGGGCTTCGACGTTCGAGACATTTCCATACCTGTCCTCATCGAGTACGGCGAGACCGACGTCCTTGTCCCGGCCGCGCACGGAGAGTGGCTTGCCGCCAACGTCCCGGACTGCGTAGTCAAGATCGACGATGAGGCTGGCCACATGGGATCGGACCCGGAACGTGAGATCGCCGAGGACGTGCACTGGCTCCGCGAGGGTGTTCCTCCGCCTGCGGCTCGGTAACACACACCGCTTACGCGAGGATGAGCGCGGCATCATCGTTCAGCGGCTCACAACAACCAACTCAAACCGCCGACGCCATCCAGCTCCCGCTCTTCGATCCGCGCAATGTCAAGACCGTCGCCGCGCATCTCCTTCAACGCCGCATCGGCAGTGTCAGTATCCCCGCAGCACGGTCATTCAGCGCGGGCTACTCGTCCCAGTAGTTAGGAGCCTTGTGTCGGCCCCACCACAGCATGAGGCACAGCACGATAAAGCCCGCGACAGCGAGCGCAGCGCCGAGGATTGCAAGGGTACGCCCAGAGGAACGTGAGCGGCGCTTACCCACATGGCGTGATGCTTGACTCTGGGGCGCATGTTCCGACCAGAGCGTCGCCACGTCACGCTGCTCATGAACCTGATTCGCGTGACCAGAAATCCCGTGCGGATGTACCGCGGGGTGAAGTTCGGGCGAGTCGCCATTCGGTGCGGGGCTATCCAAAAGCTGTCCGAGGTTGCGCCGTTCTTGGCCTTGGTCGGTCGCCCTCGGACGATCGTCGAGATCGGAGCGGGCAAGGGCGGCATGCTCGCCGCGTTCTGCGCTGCAGCAATGGACGACGCGACGATTGTGTGCGTCGACTTGGAGGACGGCCCATTCGGTGGAGGCGCTAGTGACGCTGAGCTCCGCAGCTGCGCGAACGCGAACCCGCTGCAGAAACTGCATCTGGTACGTGGCAACTCTCTCGATCCTGCGATTCGCGAGCGGACGGCCACGCTAACTTCGAACGGAGTGGACGTGCTGTTCATCGATGGCGACCACAGCTACGACGGAGTCTCCGGCGACTTCCGCATGTATTCACCACTCGTCGTTCCGGGTGGGATCGTCGCCCTTCACGACATCCTCGCTCATTCCATCGAGCCGGGGTGTGAGGTCGATCGGCTGTGGGGCAGCCTCACCGGTTCGAAGCGCGAGATCGTGGCACCCCGCGAACTGCTCCGCGGAGGCACTTGGGGCGGAATCGGCGTTCTCGAAGTGCCTTCGGCGGATCACTAAGCGACTACCGAGGCCGGCGCAGCCTCCTCGCGGGGCCACCCCGCCGTTCTAGGCCAGATCGAGGCGTACCCGCAGCTCTATTGAGGCGACACCCAAATGAAGACCCGCGACGTGTGGTTGAAATTTTCGAGTCCAAAAAGCCGCACCCTGAAAGGCAGAAGCCCCGGCGGCGGCGGCAGACGGGGCTTCTGTAGAACGAGGGAAGAACTGGGTTCTTGTCCATCGGCCGCAGTCCGCCGAGAGCTGAGTCCCTCGATTGGCTACCTCTCGATCACCGATCCATCCCTTCGGTGCGTTGACGTTCGCGAGCCCGTACGTCACGAGAACTGGTGGTCACGAGAACTGGTGGTGCTGGGGAGAAAAAGATGAGTTCGTTCGTGCCGCGCTTCCTTCTAACCTCCGTCAGCCGCACCTGCTCCACATTGGAGTACAGCTCAATCACTTCTTCGGGTTCCCGTTCTCTTCGGACTTGCCGTGCTCCTCTTCGGACTTGCCATGGTTGTTCGAGGAGCCCTGTTCGGGCTTATCGGCGAGCCCTGGCGGCCCGCAATGCTGGTGGTTGTCGTCGCCCCAGCCCCAACCCGGCCAGCACGTGCGCGTCACACCGGATTCCTCGTAGGACACGGTGACCTCGAAGCTGCCGGTGTTATCAGGGAAGTAATCGTCGTTCACGGCAAACACGAGCTCCCCCTTCCCGGACAGCGTCGCCCCGCTGCCAACCTCCACCCACGGCCCGTTCCCCACACGACCGATGAGCGCGATTCCGGTAGCGCCTGGGAGCACGAACGCAGGATTCGAGGTATTGAGCCCCGCGTCCCCGTCGGGACCCACACAGAGGATCGCCGGCGGCCCCGGCCAGTAACAGACCGTGCCCGTCACAGTGACGGTGACCGGATGCCCTTTCTTGAGGACTAGGCCGGTCTTGACTCCCGGAACCGTTAGAGCACCGACGGTGTAGACGGAAGTTGTGACCGAGCCCGCCGCGCTGCCCTGAGCCGCGAGGGCGAGCACGACTGTCGTGACAAGAGTCAAGCCCTTCAAGATCTTCATTTAGCCGCCGCCTTTGATCAACGCGTCGCGTGTCCGCGACGACCGCCGCCCTCACGTGTCGAAAGATGAGTCCCGTGATCCGGGGCATCAATCCCCCGGTCGTGTATCCAAAAGGGGGGATGTACTCTGCTGCTGGCGGCCCGCGTTGCGCTCCTCGATCCGCAGGTAGCTCGCGAGCTCGGGATCTCCTCCGATGGGTTCCGACCTCTCGTAGCTGACTCTCGCTCCTAATGCCACGAAGGGTGTAGGCTCGCGGACGCCGGGTTCAGTTTACGGGTCTACGCGAAGGATGCGAGGGACGAGAGCGTGGTCGTAACTGACGTGCTGGCGCGAGCGTCGTCGGCAGGGATCGGCGGATGAGCCCCGGGCTGTTCGGTGCCAAGTCGTGAACGACGGGCTCTCGAACGGAAATGGACCTTCTCCGGGAGGTGGTCTCGCGCCGGTCTCCGGCTTCGCTTCCGCTCCTCGACGCTCTCGCGGAGAGGCGGCTGTCCGATGACGAGCGCGAGGAACTACGGCACATCGTCACGGACGACCTTGTGGAGCGCGGACTGGGCGGGGCCGACGAGCCCAACGAATACGGTCACCGAATGGAACGCCTTATCGACGCTCTTGGGCACCAATAACCCCTCAGTCACAGGACGCTGGAGGCCAGGCGGCTTGGAGACTCCGGACTATTTTCGGACTATTCCGTGCGCGGCTCCGTGCACAGCGGTCCCGCTTCGAAGAAAAACCCGGCATGAGCGGGGCTTTCGTGAAGAGCGGGCGACCGGGCTCGAACCGGCGACATCCAGCTTGGAAGGCTGGCGCTCTACCAACTGAGCTACACCCGCAAGCCATGCATTGGAGCCAAACTTGACGAATCTGCTGCTGTCCCTATCCTCCGTAGTCAGCACATGTAGTCAGTTGAGCTTAACAACCTACGCAGGAGCCAGACGATGTCAGAAGCAACAGCCAGATCAACGTATCACCGGACTTCCCATCGGGGCCTGAGCTACCAGGTTCGGGCCGATGGTTCAAAGGCATTCTTCGGATACGCCCATGGGCGGCGTGTCCTTCTCACGTCCACCCTCGAACGGGACGCCGTCGCCGAGTACGGCGAGATCAGGGGGAAGGTGGCCAAGGGCGTCAAGCTCGCACCGGCAGGGATCAGGCTGTCCGAAGTCGCGCAGGACTGGATCGACCAGAAGAACGGGAGGCTCCGCGAGATGACTCGCCGTCTCTACCAGGCGAGCCTCGACAACGAGATCATCCCCGCACTCGGCAGCCGGAAGCTCCGGGAGATCGGATACGACGACGTGTTGAAGTTCGTGAGAAAGATGGAGGGCCGGGGCCTCGCTACCTCGACGGTCACGTCTCACCTGAACGTGCTGAACGCGATCTTCAAGTACGCGCTCAAGCGCGGCCTGGTCGCCGCCAACCCCGTCGCCCTGATCGACAGCAGCGACCGTGGTGCCAAGGTCGAGCGCGACGTTGACCACGTTTGGAGCGATGAGGAGATCACCAACCTCGTTTCGGCCTCCGAGTATTTGGCCCGCCAGCCGGAGAGCCGCTACGACTACTCGCCCCTCATCCGTGTGGCGCTCGCCACCGGCCTTCGCCAGGGCGAACTGCTGGGCCTCCAGTGGCAGGACATCGACCTGACCGAAGGCGTCCTTCATGTCCGCCGCCAGTGGAGCCGGTCGGGCGAGTACACGCTCCCGAAGACGAGGGCGGGTGCCCGCCGCATCCCGCTTGCAGCCGACACCGTCGCAGTCCTCAAGGGCCTGAAGGAGAAGGCCTTTGGCAAGGGCTTCTCCGCCCCGGAGTCGCCGGTGTTCGCCTCGAAGATCGGGACGCCCCTCACGCACCGCAACGTTCAGGCTCGGGGCTTCGCAGCCGCAGCAGAACACGCTGAGATCGAGGGCGTCACCTTCCACTCCATGAGGCACGCGTTCGCGAGCCGCATGATCGCGGCCGGGATCAACCCCGTGACGCTGGCCCACCTCCTCGGGCACACGGACGCGAGCCTGACGCTCAACCGCTACGCCACCCTGTACGACCGGGCGGGCACCGACGAGATCGTCAGGCAGGCGATGAGCCGGTAAGCGAACCAGCCCCATCACTCGAAGACGACGGAGGCCTCTGCCGGGGCCTCTTGTCGTTCCGGGCTGGCTTCATCAACTGGCCGGTCAGAGGGGGACGTTCGGACATCAGGAAGTCCACGGCCTCCTTTTCGAACCCACGGCAGCAGCTTTCTCGACGCCCGTCCTCGTAGATCCATTCGACGCAGATGATCGTGTCCGAGGGGCCGGTCATCGGAGGGCTTCGAGACGGCGTACGCGTGGCTGTTCGGGCAATGGCGGTTCGGGGGCGAGTCCTCCCGACTCCCATATGTCCATGCAGTCGCAGAGAAGGTCGAAGTAGTAGCAGGGGTCGTCCTCGGGAATGAGGGCGTACAGGGTGCGGCCCGTGCCGGTGATGCGGGTAGTTCTCGGCTCCACCTCGAAGAGTCGATCCTGGCCCGGCCTCTCGCGCGTCATCCCCGCCCCACTTCCACAGCGTCGAGGGAGAAGCCCGCGTTGAGCCAGGCGGTATGCCACTTGGCCGTCACCCACGGATCCGGTGTGGAGTCGGGGATGACGAGCACGTCCTCGCGCGTCTTGAGATCCCACACGCGCCAGAGGCCGTCCCTGATGAAGGCGACGTGCGTGACCTTCACCCCGAAGGGCGTGTACAGGTTCGTCCAGGTGATCACTCGTCCCTCACCTCCGCGCAGTACGAGTTCATCTCAGCGACGTGACGGACTGCGGACTCCTCGTCCGAGAACGTGCCGACCCAGCGATCCGTGACTGTGTTCCAGCAGACCCAGCGGTTCTCCACGAACCGAGCCTCGTAGCGGTTCACACTGCGGCCTTCCTGACCTGCGGACATCGTTGACCTCCTTCGTCACATGCGAAGGAGCGGAACCGTCAGCGTCGCTTTCCACCTAGCCGCTCTTCCTACAGGGTCTAGCCGTTGCCCCAATGGGGCCACATCGTCGTGCCACCTTGCGGCTAGGCAGGTTGGCGGGCGCTTGGGCTTTGGCCCTTCGCCTCTCTTGATGCACATCGCATCGTACTGAGACGCGAGGGCGCGTCAGTGGCTGTCGACGTCGCAGCACCCTCTTAACGTCGACGGGTGGCGTTATAGCCTCGCGGCCCGTCCGGATCAGCTGAATCTGACCCAGAACTGAGTCAGTAGCTCCCTCAGAGTTACGTTTCTGGAGTGATCTCAGTTCTGCCCAGTCCGCTCACATTGGTAGCACCTGTGGTAGCACGACGCCCGCCTGATCAGGCAACACGGCCGCCCCTCCCACCGACGATGCAGTAGCACAAGTCGGCCCGGGGCATGCAGATCAGATCGATCGCACCGGCCTGGGTTGGTGTTTAGCTGCGGATACGACCAGGGCGAAGCGGGCGGGCATGCGCACTCACCTTCTCGAGCGCTCGAGTGAGCGCCTTGATGTCCGCGTCGGTGAGGTGCCGCGAGAAGTGCCGCTCGATTCCGTCGCGGTGGTAGCCGCGGGCCTCTTCCATCGTCTCGGTGCCCTTGTCGGTGAGGACGACGAGGATCGAGCGGCGGTCGTCCGCGGGGCGGACACGCGCCACGAGCCCTGCCTCCTCCATGCGGTCGATGACCCGGGTGAAGCCGCTCTTGCTGTACAGGATCCGTTCCGCGAGCTCGTTCATGCGGATACCACCGGGCGATTCCTCGAGGTGGACGAGGACGTCGTACCAGCGCTGCGGGATGCCCACCGCCTGCTCGAGCTCGGTGTCGAGCACGTCCCCGAGCGCAAGCGCGCTCTCGAAGAACAGGCGCCAGCAGCGGAGTCGCTCGGGCGAGGGGCTTGACAAGGGTCGTTCCATCTGAGACAGTCCTCTCGGCAACTGTTGTAGTATAGACAGTTGTAGAGGATATCACCGGCGAGGAAAGGAAGTGGGCAATGAGCACCATCTCAGCGCAGCGAGCAGAGCTCGGGTACGGGCTCGAGGAGAACGAGGGCGAGGCGATCTGGCTGCTGGGCATGTTGCAAACGATCAAGATCGGCCGCGACGACACGGCCGGCGAGTACGGGCTGGTTGAGGTCGTCGTGCCCGAGAGCGTCGGCCCTCCCTGGCACGTTCATGCCGAGGAGGACGAGTGGTTCTACGTCCTCGAGGGCGCTCTCACCGTCTGGGTCGCCGACACCCGGCTCTCCTTGAAGGCCGGCGGGTTCGCGTTCGGCCCCAAAGGGGTGCCGCACACCTTCTACGCCGAGGCCGGCGGAGCGAGAGCGCTGGTCGGCTTCGCGCCTATGCAGTTCGAGGGATTCCAGCGCGAAGTCGGTGAGCCCGCTCCCGAGCGCGTTCTCCCCCCGCCGATGGAGGGCCCGCCGGACATGGCGAGGCTCGCGGCGATCGCCCTGCGAAACGGGTTCGAGATCCTCGGCCCCCCAGGCCCGCCTCCCGGCCACTGACCACCACCCCCAGCCACGCGCGCCCGCTCACACACCGGCGGGCCGAGACAGGAGATGAACATGACGACCATCCCGTACACCGTTCTCGCACCGGACGAAGGGCTCCGGCTCCAGTCTGGCCCCGGCCGTGACCTCATCTTCAAGGTCACCGGCGAAGACACCGGTGGCGCGTTCGACTACTTCATCGTCGAGGTCGCACCGAAAGGCGGACCGCCGCTGCACGTCCACCACAAGCAGGAGGAGACGATCCACGCTCTGAAGGGCCGCTACAAGATCCAGATCGGTGACGAGACGTTCCACATCGAGGAGGGCGGCTTCGCCTATCTCCCCTCTGGTGTCCCGCACGCGTTCCTCAACCTGACCGACGAGCCGGGTGAAGTCATCGTCGTCTACACCCCCGGCGGCGGCCACAGGTTCTACGAAGAGCTCGGCCCGGCAACCCGGAACGGCACGGCCGACCGGACGGCAATCGCGGCGATCTTCGAGAAGTACGACATGACGCTGCTCGGACCGCCGCTCAGCGACGACTGAACGCCATAACCAGCCTGATGTTTCCACCCGGGGAGGCGGGGCTTTGCTCGGCCTCCCCTGCACTTCGACAACTCCCAGCACCTTGGTGGAGCTAGCCGGGCTCGAACCGGCGACCTCCTGGGTGCGATCCATGTGCGCCGCGCTTCTTCCGACATTTCGCTTCTCAAGCGGCGGCACAGCTTGATGACGGGCTCCAGAGATCACTCGGGAACGGGCTGTAGCGTTCCCCGTTCTCGTAGGACTCCGCGACGACTCGATCTCTTCGCGGGGGTGGGGGTCGGCGTGGTGGGGTGGTCGGAGGCTGCCGGTACCGTGACGGCTGAGGCGCAAAGCCGCTCCGGGCCTAGCCCTCTCTTCTGTCGAGGGGGCTGTTTCACCGGCCGCTGACAACCGGCTGACAACGCCGCCCGCAAAGGCAGGCGGCTACTGCGTTTCGGGATCGAGTGCCTGCTTAGGTGCTCGCCGCCAGACCAAGGGCTCGGTAGTCGCGAGTTCAGCTACTCCGCGACCCACTCGACGTTGTAGCGCGGCCCCGCATCCAGCATCCTTGCGATCATCGCCTCGTCGGCAGGCGGGGGAGCGATTTCGAAGTCGCCCGATCGAACGCGCTCGAACACCTCGCGGAACCAGCCCTCCATCCCGGCGGGCGTATAGATCGTGTACATGAGCGCATTACCCTCGCCCACGTTTCGGTAGCTGTGGGTGGTGCCCTTGGGCACGAAGATCGCCTCGCCCGCTGATACGACGTAGGTCTTCCCGGCGGCGTTGAGCTCGATCGATCCCTCATAGAGGAAGAAGAGTTCGTCCTCTGCAAGGTGGCGGTGCGGCGGCGGTCCTCCACCCGGTCCAACGAGGCAGTCGAGAGCAAACATAGAGGCGCCCGACTCGGCGCCCGTGACGTGGAAGACGTATCGGTCGCCAGGGCCCCAGTACGCCTCGCCACTGGCGGTGCCATGAACGGGTAGTCGCGTATGGGCGGGCATGTGCTTGCCTCCTCTTTCGCCGTCACCGCGTCAATTTGGAAGCAGCGTAGATACTCGGTCGATAGACATAGACATAAAGGTGTAGAGAGGTTATGACCCTCTTCGCCTAGCTACTCAGCGCGGTCGGGGCATGCACGGACGAACGTCAGGCGAGAGCACTCGCAGGGCCCGCCGCACAGCTCGCGCGGCAGGCCCCGGGGCGGTAACTATCTAGCCTGGCCCAACCAAATAGCTGTGCACGTCGATGAACTGAATCTCCGGCGCAGGCATACCAGTCTGCTGCAACGCCGGCACGATCTTGTCTTGGGAGAAGCTCTCGAACTGTTCTCGTGAGTCCCAGACATCGATGACACGAACACCGTCACTCGTGACCATCGCCAAGTGAAAGAGAGCGCCCCCAACATGCGGGGTACCCGTAGGGCCGTGACCAATCACTTTGACGGTTGCGTCGTACTGGTCCGCCGTCGCTCCGGGGAAGTTGAGGTCTATTGCAATCGCCATGCAGGGGCTCCCTTCTAGGATGAACCGCCTATTCCGGGCGGCAGCGAACTAATAACAGGTCGCACAAGCGAGCGCTCGGGCACCAGAGATGACGCCCGGACAACTCGACCCCCGAGCCCGCCACCAGCTCTCGCACCAAGTTCGAGACCAGCACCTCACCGCCGACCGCCTGACTAGCGACCCGCGCCGCGTAGTGAACGGTCGTGCCGTAGAAGTGGTCCGCTTCCTGAAGCGCGTCACCAGTGTGGACTCCAATTCGCACACGGATCGGGAGCGAGTCGTCATCGAATGCACTTCTGATCTCGCGCTGGATCGCGATCGCACACGCGACTGCCCGCCGCGCACTCGAGAACGCCAGCATTGAGCCATCGCCCTGGGGTTTCGACCACCGTGCCCCGATGGGCGCTCGTTGCCTCTTCGATTACGGCGTTGTGCCTTCGAAGGACGTCGAGCCATCCCTGGTCACCTAGCCGTCCGAGCATGAGAGTCGAGTCGACGATGTCGGTAAAGACGATCGTCACCGTTCCATCTGCGGCGAGTGTGGAAGAGAGATCGGGTTGCTCGCGGCGGATCGTCTTCTCGAGTTCCTCGAGACTGACAGTTAGCGATCTACCCAGAGCGTCGACGTTCGCCTTCGGGAATGACCAGTGGACTTGCACGACCCTCCACTCTCCGCGCTCGAGGTGGAAGACGTAAGTGCCCCTCGATTCGAGCTCCTCACCTTCCCAGGCGATCGTCTCCTTGACGCTCGCCCACCCCACGGTGCCTTCCTCCCAGGCCTCGATTTCAACCGCAGTGACCGGGAAGGTGCCCAGCTCTTCGATCTGCTGGCGCCAGACGGCGTGAGCTTCCTGGCCATGCCACCACTCAGCCAGATCGGTGCCGATTATCAGTGTGCCGTCGTGTTCCGATAACCGCGCACGAACCGACGCTGCGTCGCCCTCAGCTATCGACTTCGTCCACCGGTCGACGATGCGCCGGATCTCTTCGGAGGCTTCCACGCGAAGAAGTCTGTTCCACGTCGTGAGTGCGCGCAACGCCGGTGGCCGCGGGTCGACACTTCCGCTCAAGAGATATTCCCGCACACTGGCCCAGGTGTGTTCTGCCCTATTGATCCACGCTACTCAGTCCATCCGGTCCAGCCTATGCCGCCTGCCATCGGACGCTTAGGACTACCGATCCACCGAGGCGCAGCCGGGCACGCCAGCAGCCGTAGCCGCCTGCAGCAGCTTGTCCTGAGTCGTACCGCCTTCGTCGTAGTCCTTGGTGAAGGTGTCGCTATCGCGGTGTGCGGCTGCTGCCTGCTGCTCGGTGGCGATACGGACGTGGCTGCGGATGGCGGCTAGAAGATCGTCCCACGCGGCGCGACCCGTCGACGGCTCACCGAGTGCCTGCATGTTGTGCAGCCACATGCGAAAGATCACCGGCGTCTTGACCAAGGCGGCTGCGACGCCCGGATACTTCGACCAGTCAGGCCGCGTCGGGTTGAACTCGGGATAGGGGAACGGTCCCTGCGCCTTCTTCTGCGTAGCGGCCGCCTTGCACACGGCAAGGGCCTTGCTCTGGAACGCGGCGGGTACGGCCGCATCCGAGCTGCTCGAGGAACCGCGGCCACATGCGGCGCCCCCCAGAGGCAACAGCGCCAAAATCAGTACCCAGCCGGAGACGATCCGAACGCGCCAAAGGCCGACCTCGGTCCGTTCTACGGCACGCAGTTCTCGACGGGCTCCGATCCCCGATCCTCGCAGGGCGCGAACTCGCAGTCAAACCGTCTCGGGCGGCTCTAGAGATCACGCGTAACTACTTCTGTCCCTTAGCGCCCAACTACTCAATCGGTAGAGGCCTGACGTGCGCCACTCACAGTCATCCGAGTAGCGGCAGTTAGGGTTAACGGCCGTGCGGGAGGGCTCGGGACAGCTCGTCCTTCGCGAGATCGAAGATCGCGATCTCGACGTGCTGTTCGAGCACTGGACGGATCGCGAGGCGATCCGGATGGCCGCGTTCACTTCGCCGGATCAGAATGATCGAACCGCCTTCGAGCGACGGTGGGCGCGGCAGGCCGCGAGCTTGCATCTGCTGTCGTCGCGTGGTTTCGTGTACCGCTAGGTGGCCTCCAGGACAGCTGCAATCGGCGTCTTGCTGCTCCTTGCTTTCTTTTGGGTGTCGGTGGTCGTTGCGGGTTCATCGAACCCGAGCTACTCACACAGCCGCGACTACATCAGTTCGCTCGCGTCGGTCGGCGCCGAGCGGCCGTGGCTCGGGATGCTTGCGCTCGGCTCTGTTGGTATTACATTCGCGCTGACATCGGCCCTCGTCAGGCCGTTTTCACGCACAGCCGCTATTGCGCTACTCATTGCAGGTGTCGGCTACATCGTCGCCTCGGTTGCGCGGATCAGATGCATAGAAGGCGCCGCGTTTTGCGGAGTGGGCGACCGGCAGAGCACCGATCTCGAGAACACGCGCGGATACATTCATGAAGGCGCGGTGATCGGTTCGACGTTGCTCCTCGTCATCGCGATGACAGCATTTGGAATCGCGTTGCTTCGGAGAGGGCGGCGAGCAGGTGGCATTGCTTCACTCCTCGCCGCAGGGGCGACGGTCGTCACGTTCGCTTTCGTCTCCGGGAACTCGCCCGGCACGGAACAGCGCATCTGGGTTGTAGTCATGATGCTGTGGACCCTCGGCGTTGCCGTCTGGTCGATACGACGAGCAGCCGATACGCCTTCGGCCTTAGCGGCGACCTAGACAGCCCAAGGAAGGCCAGGGCGGCGTGGGCGAGCGTCCTCTCGCCTGAGAACGTTCTGACCCTTACTTCCTAGCTACTCGGGTAAAACAGGCCTCAGGCCTGGCCTTCGGACCCGTCTTCGAGCGAGCGGATGAGGGCGTGCAGTTCAGCGTCGGACATGGCCTGGATCTCCAGCACCGTGTTCGGCATGCTGGCCGGGTCCCCGCTCTTCGGGTCGGAGGCGATGGCGCGGAGCACGGCGAGCGGGTCGAAGGCACCTCTACTTTGTGTTCTCGCGGCCTCGTAGCTCAGGGGGTGCACCTGGTGGGCCGACCGCTCCACGGCTGACCTAGCTTGAGCTCAAGCCTAAGCGACGGCGCTGCAGCTCTTCGCCTGCGGACCTTTCGGTCCTTGCTCAACTTCGTACTCAACCTTCGCGCCCTCAGCGAGGCTTTTGAAGCCTTCCCCAGTGATCGCGCTGTGGTGAACAAAGACGTCCTTGCTTCCGTCTTCCGGCGTTATGAAGCCATAGCCCTTGTCGTCGTTGAACCACTTGACGGTTCCGGTTGCCATATCTCACCTTCCTGACTCTTCACGAACGTGCAGCGGAAGGCAGAAGCCAAACCGGTACTCGCTCTAACTTAGTTGGCTCATCCACACTACATCGCTCGACCGGCTGCTCGGACGACCGGCTGTCCACCTCGGGGCTCGACTCGGGCGAAGCCGACTACGGACGTTCTCACGGCTGCGACACGAAAACCCGAAGCGACGCGGCGACCTCCTGCAACCGATCCGACACCG
Source organism: uncultured Gaiellaceae bacterium (assembly GCA_963776555.1). Lineage (GTDB taxonomy): Bacteria > Actinomycetota > Thermoleophilia > Gaiellales > Gaiellaceae > GMQP-bins7. The sequence goes on from CAVZNK010000035.1 coordinate 158,266, forward strand.
AGTGCTCGATCACCGTCAAGACCGCACGCGGCTATATACGAACATATGTTTGTATAGCAGGGTCTCGTTCAACGGGCCAAGAGGTTTCCTAAGTGGCCTGCCCGAAGACGAGGAGTTCGGAGTCGCCGCCCACGAATAGCGTGGCGGCATCCTGCCCGAACGCCAACGCCAAGGCAGTGAAAGGCGCGACCGGCCGCCAGTCTGTGAGAAAGCCGGTGCTTAGATCGAACGCCGCCAGGTCGCGTCTACCACCGGCGATCTTCGTGAAGTCGCCGCCGACGATCATTTCCGTCCCGTCCGGAGCGATGCCGATGACGTCGACGTCGTCGTCGGGACTAACGTCCCAGCGCAGCGCCGAGCCGTCGCCGACGTCGAGCGCGGCAATGCTCTTGCGGGAACTGCCGCCCATCGAAGTAAAACGGCCGCCGACATAGATCGCGTCGCCGGCAAGGGCGAGCGTGAAGACGTTCCCGTTGCCGCCTGCGTCCCAACCTGTCGCCTTTCCGGTTGCGGGATCAAGCGCCGCCACACCCCTTCGGGTCTCTCCCCCGATCAAGCCGAACTGTCCTGCCGCGTAGACCACGTCGGTCGACGCGTCGAGAACTCGGACGGTGCCATTGGCTCCGGGGTTCCAGGCGTCCAGCGACGCGCCGCCGACGTCGATCGCCGCAAGACGCCGTCGCGCCTTTCCGCCGACCGTGGTGAACGCGCCACCGATGTAGACGGTCTGACCGTCACTCGTCGGCTGGATCGCCCAAACCCCCGAGTTCGCAGCCGGGCCCCACGATGCAAGCGAGCCGCCCTCCGCGTCCATCAGCGCAAGACTCTGCTGCGTTCGGCTACCCGATACCGTGAAACGGCCGCCGACGTAGACACGTGTCCCCGTCGGATCCGGGACAAGAGCGCGGACGACACCGGCGAGCGGCGGCACCCAACTCGTCAGCGTCGTCCCATCCGGCGTCAGTGCTGCCAATCCTGCGCGGGCGGACGCGCCGACGGAGCTGAACTCTCCCCCGACGGCGATGGCACCCCGCCGGCCAGGCGAAAGGACGTAGACCTCGCCGATAGTCCGAGGATTCCAGGCGGTTGGCGCAGCACTACGTGTACCGACTGCCGCGAGGTTTGAACGATCCTGGTCACCGACGGCGTCGAAGCTGCCACCGAAGTAGAGCGTCGAGCGGCGAGCGTCGAGGAGGAGGGAATTTACTGCGCCACCGATCCCCGGGTCCCAAGGCGTCGCCGCCCCGAGCTTCGCGTCGACGGCACCGAGGCCGCGGCGGGACTTTCCGCCAAGTGATGCGAACTCCCCGCCCACGTATACCGGCGACCCTTTTGGCGCAACGGCGATCGCGTTGACCGTCCCGTCGGTATCCGGATTCCAGGCACTCACGAGGCCGCTACGTAAGTCGACCGAAGCAAGCCCCTCGCGTTCCTCGCCGCCGACATGGTCGAACGATCCCGCTAGGTAGGCGACCTTCCCACGTGGATCCAGCGCGAGCAGGGAGACATCGGCATTCGGAGAAGGATGCCAGTGGGTCAGCAGACCGCTGGACGTCACGGCTGCGACGTTCCGTCGCGGGCGCTTGTTCACCCGCGTGAACGCACCAGCGACGTAGATCGTGCGCCCATCGCGGGTCACGACGATCCTCGCGACGTAGCTGTCGGAGTTCTTCGCGGTGACCGTCGGATGCCAGGGAAGGAGCTTTCCGGACTTGGTATCGAGAGCAGCGAGTCCCAGCCGTTTAGCTCCGTCGATCGCGATGAAGTCGCCACCGATATAGAGCGTTTTGCCGTGACGGGCGAAAGCCGAGATCGTTCCCCCCACGCGGACGTGCCAATTTCTGTCAAGCCGGCCGTTCGCCTTCAGGTGAGTGAACCCGGAGTGGTCGACACGGCCGACGCTTGTGATCTCGCCCTGAATAAACCAACCTCCGGCACCGTCCGAGACCGCGTCCGAGACGCTGTCCCAGAGCTGCGCGCGGACTGGGGCGACCGCTCCCGTCGCATCGACGCTCACCCAGGCGCCCGTGGGCGGCCCGATCGCCGTGAAGTTACCGCCGACATACAGCGCGCTCTTCGTCGCCGCAAGAGCCGTGACACTGCCGTCGACTACCCACTCTTTGGATGGCGTCTCCGCCCGCGTCGCAAGTGCCGCACTCGACCCACCTACAGCCAACGCCATTACGACAGCACAGACGGTCGACAACGGCACGACGCGGCGGATGCCAGTGAGGGCGACTGCCGTCCATCGTGGCGGTTTCGGATAGAGCAACGGACGACTGATCATGGCAACGCGTCCTCTCGATCGCTTCACCCAATTGCACACCGCGCTCCTCAAAGAACGCTCAAGCCGGTCGCCGTGCCGCTGCCCCCAGTGGGACTCCGCCCACGCTCGTGTCCTGCGCGGGGGAGGGGTCGTTTCGCGGGGGTCGGCACCGGCAGGGGTCATCCGGCACCGCTCGTAGCTCACGTCAGCTACGTGACTACTGGCTGACTACGCGCCTGCAATGCCGCATTGCTGCAGGCCTGCGGGATCGAGCGCCGTGGGGACTCCTCGTCGACTTCGTCGCCGCGCGGGGGTGGGGGGTCGGCGTGGTGGCGGGTGGTCGGAGGCCTGCCGCTGCCGTGACGGCATGAGGCGCTTGCTCTGACAGCGGACTGACAACGGGGGTCAGCATGCCGCACCAGCACAGGGCTAGACCGTCGAGCGCCTGTTAGGTGAACAGGCCTCAGGCCTGGCCTTCGGACCCGTCTTCGAGCGAGCGGATGAGGGCGTGCAGTTCAGCGTCGGACATGGTCTGGATCTCCAGCACCGTGTTCGGCAGCTGACACCGCCAGACTGCTCGGCCTCATGGACAGCGTGGGCTGCGGCCACCCTGGCCGCGTCCCCGCTCTTCGGGTCGGAGGCGATGGCGCGGAGCACGGCGAGCGGGTCGAAGGCGGGCTAGTTCCGCCCGCCCGCCTCTAGCTCTCGCTCCTCGATCCGCAGGTAGGTCGCGAGGTCGGGATCGTTGGCACGTTCTAGCGTCGACGCGCGTCGTGGATGCCGTGTGCCTCACTGATCGCATGCTCAATCATGCTCTGATCGGCTTCAACCTCTTCGACCGTCGTTCGCTCGGCCAACAGCTCGATCGCGATTTGACGAAGCTCGACGTCCATGGGGAATCGACCGGAAAGCCCAGCCTCTTCCAGTCTCGATGCAAAGCCAGTGAACAACGGGTGCGCATCCGGGTGACCGAACAGCTCCGGGTCGGGCATGTAGAAGGGGCCGTCGACCGACATCTGCCAAAAGGGTATTCGCTCCATCGCGCCTCACGTTGGTGGAGTGGTCGAGCTCGCGCTCTCGATCCGCAGGTAGCTCGCGAGACTCGCACCAACCCCGGTCCGAGTGACCGTGGCTGTCTCGATGTGAAGGACGCGGGCCAGGGCCGACTTCAGAGCCGCGATGACCAGCGCGACGATCAGAAACCATGCGACGGCACTGACGAGACGGAAGCCACGGCCTCGCTGATGCGGAATTGGCGGCTCCTGCGCTAGCACATCTCGATTGAGGCTCTCGACGTCTGCGAATCGACGTTCGACCTGCACGGCGTTCCCGGGTGACGTGATCGCGAGGACGGCGTGGCACTCCGGCGTTGGGTCGGCGGGTGAGGCTACATGAAGCGCGAACCACAAAGCTTCGTCGAGTGGCTCGTCTCCATGATCGGACGTCATGACGAACTCCGAGCTGTCCGTCTGGCCGTCCAGCCCGGCATCGATTGCAGCCAAATCAAATGCGAGATCCAGCCGCGAACTATCGGGGCCCCAAGTGCAGCTGTACCGACAGCCGCGAGCTATGAGCCGCTCCGCGAAGGCTAAGAGAGCCTCTTCATCCACAGCGGTCGAGTCGAATGCCGTTACGACGATAAACGGGCTCGGAACATGCGAGAGATGTGGTGACCACTTCCTCACGTCCGAAATCTCCGAAAGGAACAGCTGCCTGTCGAAGATTTTCGAATAGCCGACGAGTCTCACGGCATCCACGACCCGACAGTAACGCCCTAGTTCAGCCCGCCCGCCTCCAGCTCCCGCTCCTCGATCCGCAGCTTCGCCGCGAGTTCCGGCTCGTCACCGCGCACCTCCTCGATGAAGCGGCCTAAGGCTTCGGCCGGTAGGCGAAACGGTTGAAGTGGGCACCGAGCACGCGTGGATCCGGGTTCAAGCCTTTCGTCACCTTGGCCGGTACGGCCGTGGGCGTCACCGTGTAGATAACTCGGCACTCGCTCGACCCGGCAGGCGGCGAAACCGGGACGCTTAGAACCGCGCGTCCCTCGGGTCGAAATCGCACACGTCCCACGACTGCTCCGTTCGATCGCGCGACGACACGCGTCGGCTCGAGGAAGAGCCCCGCGTCGCCAGAGAGCGAGACGGAGAGCCGACCCGGCGTACAGAGCCGCCGCACGTACGTCACCGTCCTCCCAGACCAGGTGTCGTTCGGGTAGAGGCCGCTGATGCGAACCGCGGACACCTCGGCGGGTTGGACGCCAGTGGTTGTCCCCGGGTCGGTCGTCGTTGCGTCCGAGCCGCCGTTGCCGTCGCAACCGGCGAGCGTCACGGCGATCACGAAGACGACGAACGTTGTCGCGCGCCTGATCACGACCTTGACGCTCCGGTCACACTCGCGCTCCTTGATCCACGTCCACGTGGCTGCCGGATTCGCCACACGGAGTTCTAGGCCTCCCGCTTCGCCAGATCAGCCGCGACCTCTGCGAAGTGCTTGAGCCGTGGCGAGCCCTCCATTAGGTACCGCTCAAGCCAGCGCAGCGCGGCCCTCTCGTATTTCGGTGATCCACGCTCGGCGTAGAGATGGACGAGCAGCAGCGCGTCCTCAAGAGGCAAGTTCGGCAGCTCGCGAGCGGCGTCCTCGGCGAGCCAGAGCGCTCGGCGCTCGATCGCTCGGCGGAAGCGCACGTGAGCGTAGGGCTGGGCGGTCAAGAACATATGTTCGCGCACCCTTAGAGGTCTTGAGCGATCGTTGAGCGGCGTCATGCTCACTACGACGAGCGCGCGGCGCTCTGCCGCGCAACTGAAAGGAGGCTCGAAATGAAAGTCCTCCGAGGAGGCTCACTTTCGTCGCTGCGGCCCAGCATTGCTCGTGACCGGACCCGAGGAGATCTTGTGCAGCGCGCGATTGGACGATGCAAGTGGGAAGGATCGAGCTTCACACGGCCGGCGCGGGTCGTTCGAGCAGTCACTCTTCTACTCGCGACCGCCGGCGTGACGCTTGCGTTGTCAGGCGCAGCAGGTGCGGTCGCTGGCGATCTCGATCCTAGCTTCGGCGTCGGTGGCGTTGCCACTACTACCTTTCCTGGGCTCGACGGTGGGACGTACATGGCGTTGTTGGTGCAGCCAGATGGAAAGGTCATCGCGGCTGGCTCTGGCGACCAAGGCGGTTTTCAGGTGGCCACCCTCGCGCGCTATAACGCAGACGGCAGTCTCGACCAGAGTTTTGGTTCGGGCGGCAGAGTTGTCTTCACGTTCAACGGGGTGGGGGGCGCGTTTCAGACGCTCGCGCTCCAGCCAGATGGGAAGATCGTTGCGGCCGGCACCTCGGCTGCGATCGACTTCGGCGTTGCGCGCTTCAATCCGGACGGCAGTCCTGACCTCGCCTTTGGAACAAACGGCTCTGCGTCGACGAATCTCGGAGATCAGGATGTGATACTCGGGCTGTCGCTTCAGCCTGACGGAAAGATCCTTGCGGGTGGTCGAGTTGGATTCTTTAATCCCAGCTTCGGCCTTGTTCGATACGGCAACGACGGGAGCCTCGACCCGAGCTTCGGTCTCGGCGGGGCCGTCGTCTCCCCATTCAATGGTTCATTGATCATTGCAGTGACGTTCCAGCCGGACGGCAAGGTTCTGGCTGGCGGAAGCGGTCCGGGTGTTCTTGACTTCGCGCTCGCTCGATACGAACCTGACGGCACCCCAGACACGACCTTCGCCGACAACGGCGAGGCGATCACGGACTTCGGCTCGAGCGACGTGATTCAGGGACTCGCGCTCCAAGCCGATGGCGGGATTGTCGCGAGCGGAGGAGTCGTCGTTCCTATCGCGGGAGGTAGCTCCACCGACGTCTTCGCCTTAGCCCGCTACCAACCGGATGGAGTTCTCGATCAGACCTGGGGCGTGGGAGGCAAGGTCACTACAGACTTCCCACCGACTGATTCAGGTGAGGATCTCGCTGGGCCTGTGGCAATTCAGCCCGATGGAAAAATCGCCGCCGGCGGTTGCTCGGGCAACTGCAGCATCCTTGGCGTCGCACGGTATGAAACTGACGGGAGCGCCGACTCGGACTTCGGCAATGCAGGACTGGTGTCGATGCCCAGCGTCGGTGCGGTTCAGGCTCTCGCCTTGCAGCCCGATGGAAAGATCCTGGTTGCCGTGAACGGACTAGGGGTCGCTCGTCTCCTTGGCGAAACGGTGGTGACCACGGTCACAGTGGACATCAAGCCTGGCAGCAACACAAACCCAATCAACCTGGCTAGTCGTGGCGTCATTCCGGTCGCAATCCTCACGACTAATACCTTTGACGCGAGCACCGTTGACCCACTGTCGATCTGCTTCGGTGACGCCGACGACCGGAGCCAGCGTGACTGCACGGCTGTTCCTAGCATGGGTGAAGTCACCGACGTGAACCGCGACAAGAGGGCCGACTTGCTCCTCGGCTATGAGGTCAATCAGACAGGAATTGACCCCGGTGATACGACGGCGTGCCTCACCGGAAGAACCCGTGCTGGCGTAAGCATTGAGGGATGCGACCTCATTAGGACTCAATAGCGCGGCTAGCTGGAACGAGTCCCGAAGCGGGCGGTCTCCGTGGCGGCCCGCTTCGGATGCTCACACGCCCGCCGGTGATCCCACCGCGAGGGGGCGCCTTCTCCTTCGACTGTTCAGAGTTCGATCTAGCGCGATCTTCCGGCGAGAACGAGTAGATGATCGCGTTCTCGAGATTTCAGACAATGGCTTCCGTTTCAGCCCATTAGGCAGGCGGGGTTCAGAGAAGGCTGAGGGCAGGAACTCTGGTCCGTAGCGCTTTTGGTGCTGCTCGATCTCCAGGGCCGTGCTGGCCCACAAGGGGACAATGCTGCCGTCCAGGCGGTGGCATATGACGGTATCCCAGTACGTCCGCACTCGGGCCGCCAGAGACATGGTGTGGGCGTCCCAGGCAGAGACGTCTGTTGAGGGGTACTTCACGGTCAGGCTCCTTCTTGTTGATGGGGTCGTGAGGAGACACACTCGTGTCTCGAGGGGCCCCAGTGGGACTCCGCCCACGCTCGTGTCCTGCGCGGGGGAGGGGTCGTTTCGCGGGGTCTCGGCACCGACAGGCGTCATCCGGCACCGCTCGTAGCTCACGTCAGCTACGTGACTACTGGCTGACTACGCGCCTGCAATGCCGCATTGCTGCAGGCCTGCGGGATCGAGCGCCTACTGGGTTGGTAGGCGCGAGAAACCTCCGCCGCATCCGCTGTATGAGCCCGGTGGAGGTCGGCATCAGGGAGGGCCCGGATCTGGGCCACCGCGGTGGGCATGTGCGCTGACGACGGCGGCAGGCGCGTCTTTCGCCCTCAGGACAGCGTGCAAGGCCTGCATTGCCTCTCCCCCGCAGGCTGCTCCTGGGCATCAGGCTGGGCTCAGGCTGGGCTCAGGCTGGGCATCGTCTGGGCATCGCCTGGCATGGTGCTTCTGCCAGCGGGCATCAGGCGTAAGCCCGGCCTTCTCGAAGACGACGATGCCGTTGGACAGTTGGATGTTGTCGCCTGTCTCACGGGCCTTCTCGGCCTGCGCTAGAGCCTCGGCACGGGACTTGTCTTCGGCGTCGGACACATCTACTGACTCGTTGCTGCTTGCCATTTGGGTACTCCTTCGAGCGACGGGTGTCATGGGTCATGGGTGAAGGTGCGGAGCAAAGGTGTTGGGGCGGACGCTGACCGAGAGACATCCGCCCTTTCGTCCATGGAAGGACGAGCCTTAGTCACTTGGGGAGCCAGTCCCCAAGACCCCTTTGCTCAAAGGAGGTCTTGGTCTAGAGGATTACTCCTCCCCTTACATAAGGTTCGTGCCGAATCTCCGGGGGTGCCTTCGGGGCCGTTGAGCCGCGTCCCCCGTTGCGTGCCGAATCTCAGGGACGCCGGACGCTGTCGATGAGGTCGTCCACCGCCTTCGAGATGGCCCGGTTCGACGGCATCCTCTCGGCAATGATGCGGGCCGACTCGGCCGCGCTCTCGACGTAGTCATACAGCAGTTGTTCCAGGCGCTCGACGCGCTCGATCATCTCGGGTTGAGTCACGGGCTTCTCCTCGGCATTCGTGCCGGTGGTGGGTGTGTGTGTGTTCGCGGAGCCAGACCGCCGCCGCGTCGTTCTCGGTGCCGTCCTGGGGCCAGCGGAAACGGCTTGATCCTGTACAGCGGGGCGTACCTCTGAAGACCGGCCCAGAAGTCGCCGGTAGGGGCGGGCACCTCGCGGGCGTGCCAGGGCCTGACGCGCCTGGGGTCGAGGTCGACCTCGTCTATATGGGTGGTCAGCCTGGGGCCAATGAAGTGGGGGTCTTTGTTGCCGTCCCACTCGCCCATGACCGTGCCGACGTGGCCCTTCTCGTGGAGGTCGGCGCGGGCCTTCCGCTCCGCCCTCTTTCCCCGCAGGCCTGCCAACTGGCTTGCCTTCCTCTCGGGGGAGTCGATCCCCGGATCCTTCTGTCTGCGACGGGCGCGCTCGCACTCGGCCTTGACTACCGCACGACACGCAGGGCAATGCTCCGACTTCTTGGTCTTGTACGGGAACGCCAACTCGCAGCGGGCGCAGATGAGGTTGTCCACGTCATCTGGCCTTGCGTCGCCGTTTGGGCGGGCGGAGGTCGGCCAACAGGGGACGCTCATCGGGTGGCCAGCCAGTCTTCAAGCTCGCTCGTGTCGAACCAGAGCCGCTTGCCGACGATCACGGCCGGTGCGCCCAGCGTTCTCCAGTGCCTTACCTGGCGGACAGAGGTGCCAAAGTAGGTGGCCGTTCCCTCCAGGTCGCGAAAGCGGGATCGCTCGGGAATGGCCTCCCTGACGCATGCGACGAGTTCCTCGATGAAGCCCTCGGGCAGCGACGACCGGTGCTGCAGATTTGTCTCCATGCCCCTACGAGATGAGTTCGACATCAGGCCCGGTTGGTGACGGTTCCTGTCCATGCCTATGAACATAGGGAGCCGTTTGGGGCACCCCTCGGTTGTCAGAGGGTTGTCAGTAGGGTCGGGCGGCAACCGACATGAACGGACTCATGGCCTCAGGCATTTGGCTCAACCGAGAGGAACGGGGAGCTTCTGGGAGTGCCGGGCCATCTTGGAAGGCTGGCGCTCTACCAACTGAGCTACACCCGCGTCCCGACTAGCGTAGCGTCGTGGATCCGTACGCGTGGTCGTGGAACGCGGAGGCATTCGTCATCCTCGGACTGACCGCTGCGTACGTCGCCGCGATCGGGAGGCACCCTGCGTCGACGGGGCGCGTCGTCTCCTTCCTCGGCGCGATGGTGCTCCTCCTGGCAGTCAGCGTGACGCCGATTCACACGCTCGGCATGCACTACCTCTTGACGATGCACCTGCTCCAGAACGTCGTGCTCGCCGAGTGGGCGCCGCTCCTCGTCGTCCTCGGGATACCTCCTGCACTCGGAGCCGCGATCGCTCGGCCCGCCCCCGTTCGGGCGTTCACGCATCCGGCGGTCGCTCTTCCCCTGTGGCTTGCCACCTACATGGTCTGGCACCTCCCCTGGATCTACGACGCGGCGCTCGAGAGCCCGAACGGGCTCCTCCACCTGGAGCACGCGACCTACTTCGCCACCGGGGTCGCGATGTGGTGGTGCGTCTTCCAGGACGAGCCGCACCGCCTGGGCGCGGGCTCGCGGGCGGCCTACGTGTTCGCGGGATTCGTCGTCGCGAGTCCGATCGGGCTCGTCATGGCGCTCGTCCCGGACGCGATCTACGACTTCTACGTCAACGCCCATCACCGCGTGTGGGGGCTCGACCCGCTCGAGGACCAGCAACTCGCCGGCATGCTGATGGCGGTCGAGCAGGCCGTCGTCTTCTTCGCGGTCTTCGCCTACTGGTTCTTCCGCTTCCTGCTGGAGGAGGAGCGGCGCGAGGACGTTGACCGTCCTTCGGTCGCGGCGTAGGGTCGAGCGCGATGAGGACCGCCATCGTGCTCGCCGCCGCGGCGACGCTCGCGCTGGCGACGCTCTCCGCAGATGCGGCAACGCCCGGCTTCCAGTACGGCGTTGCGGCAGGTCAGATCACAGCTACCTCGGCGGTGCTCTGGACGCGCGCTCCCAGCGCGGGCCGCGTTCGTTTCGCGGTCTTTCGGACGTCTCCCGGGAGCGCCACGACCTTCCGTCCTGCCCTGGCGCCGGCAGCGAATGACCGGACGACGGCGGTCGGGGTGTCCGGCCTGCGGCCCGGAACGACCTATCACTACGTCTTCGAGCAACGCAGCGCGCGAAGCCAGATCGGGACCTTCAAGACCGCTCCTCCTCGCGCCGCCGACGCGGGCGTGCGCTTCGCCGTCTCGGGCGATGCCGACGCGACGCCCGGCCCCAACGGCAAGCCGGGGTTCAACCGCTTCGAGGTCTACGGCCGCATGGCTGCGGAGCGCAACGACTTCAACGTCAACCTCGGCGACACGATCTACTCCGACAGCGAGATCGCCGGCGCGCCGGTCGCCCGGACGGTGGCCGAGAAGTGGGCGAAGTACAAGCTCGGCCTCGCGCTTCCGGCGCTCCGGAGGCTCCGTGCCTCGGCGGGCCTGTACAGCCACTGGGACGACCACGAGTTCGTCAACGACTTCTCGCGTGACGAGAACGGTGCCGCCATCTATGCCGCGGGTGTGAAGGCCTTCCTCGACTACGCACCCGTTACCGAAGGGGCGCGTGGCCTGGGCCTCTACAGGACCTTCCGCTGGGGCAGGAACCTCGAGCTCTTCTTCCTCGACGAGCGCTCGTTCCGGAGCGCCAAGGCGGACGACGTCTGCGGCGGCGACCTCGCACCGACCGCGCCGCAGTCGGTGCGCGACACGCTTCGCCACGCTCGCGCCAGCGCTGAGAAACCCCGTGTCGCCGCAGTGCCTCGCGACGATCAACGACCCCGCCCGGACGATGCTGGGCGCGGCCCAGTACGCCGCGTTCACCAAGGCGATCAAGGCATCCACCGCGACCTGGAAGGTGATCGTCAACGAGGTCCCGATCCAGCAGTTCTACGCGCTGCCGTACGACCGCTGGGAGGGCTACGCCGCTGAGCGCGAGCGGCTGCTGCGGTTCCTGCAGGCGAATGTGAAGAACGCCGTCTTCCTGACCACGGACACGCACGCGAACCTCGTGAACGAGGTTCGCTACCGGACGTTCGGAGTCCCGGAGAGCTCCGGCATGTGGGAGGTCGTCACCGGCCCCGTCGCGACGAACACCTTCGCGAAGGAGATCGACGGCTACCTGGGCTCCAAGGGTGCCGGGACCGCAATCGGCGCACTCTTCTTCAAGCCGGCGCCGCCCAACGGCCTCGGCATGCGTTGCGCCGCGCTCGACACCTACAGCTACGCGGAGGTGACGGTGACGTCAAAGCGTCTCAGCGTCGCGCTCAGGGACGCGAAGGGCCGCCCCGTTCGCGAGGCCACGGGTGCCGCCTGCGCGCCGCTGGTGCTCAGCGCCCGCTAGCGACGAGCGGCCGTCCCGCCGACTACCCTCACGGCGGGCGCCCGTAGCTCAGTGGACAGAGCGGCGGACTTCTAATCCGCGGGTCGGAGGTTCGAATCCTCCCGGGCGCATTGAAGTGAGGATTGGCTCGCGACTACATGGCACGTTGGATGGTCAATCCTCTGCCTGGTCGGGCGCGACGCCACCCAACGCATTTCCGAGCTAGGCGCGGCGAGCTGCGGCGCGAATCGTTTCCACAATCGTCTTGCTTCCGAGGAGAGTGACAAGCAGTCGCGCCTTGAGTGGCGGTTCTGCATGCTGGTGCGCCACGACCTCGGGCAGGCTCGCAAGCACGTCATCCGGCACCGCGAGTGCTTGCAGCAGCGGCTCGGCTGCTGCCGTGGGCAGCCCCGCGGCAGCAAGCGCCGCCAGCGGATCAGCGTCCAGCGCGATGCGGAAGACATCGTCGTGCGCGATCCTCTCGGCAAGAGCGACGAGCCCGCGCATCTCTCCGGCGAGTCTCAGCGCGAGCTCGTGCAGTCCCGCCGCTTGGGTCGCAGCGACGGGATCGGCATCGAAACGCAGCCGGAACAGCGGGTCGTCGAGCGCACGCACGAGCTCCGCCAGATCGCCCTCGGTCAGCCTCGTTTCCGCCACGCGAGTATGACCCGGGATGCTCAGCTCGACGAAGATTCGTTGCGCCCTTGTTACCCAACCACGTGGTGCTGGTGCGAAGGAGCCGCAACAGGAGCGCGAGGCGCTCATCGTCATATTGGTTCACCCGCACATAAGACAAGACGCCCGCGCACAAACGATTCTTCCCCAGCCTGCGCTCGCGGAAGGCGCAGGCCGCTCCTCGGCGAGAGCGAGAGCGCGGCTGTCTAGCCGTACCTGCGCTTCGCGAGAGCGCCTGGCCAACCGCCGTGCCGTTCACACTGCCCGCATGCGGCGCTGGGAGCAGCGAGCGAAAGGTGCTGTCGCGAGCGGGCGGGTGTTCCCGTACCTCGCCGTTCGACGGCCATTCTGGCCGTTCTCGTCGGCTTCCTCGCCACCCTCGTCGACCGGAAGGACTTCCCTACGTTCGGGACCGGCATCTGGTGGGCGGTCGTCACGCTCGGCACCGTCGGTGACGGCGACATCGTTCCGACGACGGCGTGGGGGCGTGTTCTCGGCGGCTTCGTCGTCGTCGTCGGAGTCACGTTCATCTCGTTCCTGACCGCCACAGTCACGTCCTACTTCGTCTCTGTCGACCAGGAGGCGGAGCAGGCACGCGAGCGCGAATTCCGCGTTGCGAGCGACAACGAGACGCGAGAACTGCTCACACAGCTCGACTCACGGCTGGCCGCGATCGAGAAGGCGCTGGGTGCGGCGTCGCCCAGCTAGCGCAGTCTCTCTCTAGCCGCGCGGAACTGATTCTGGGTCAGGGGAAGGAGGCCGACTAGTAGTGAGGCTTGTCCATGAAGGCCCGATGATCCAGAGGAGGGGAAAGATGAATCCGAGGATGAACATGACGAGGTGGCCGTTCCGGATCGTCATGACGCCGGCCGTGATGAATGCGATCAGATAGAGCACGCCCAGGAGACCGCCCCACACGAACCACCCGAGTGCCAAGGGCATCCTGCTCCTCCTTCGTTGGCGTGGCCGAGAAGACTCGCAGTCAGATCAAGGTTGCTGGTGCGCTTCTCGTAGAACGATGTTTCGGACGACTTCGACGCCGACGATGACGAGGGCGAGCAGAACGAGCGACATCAGCCAGCCTCGGGCGAAGAGCGGAGCGACGAGCGCGAGCACGAGCAGTGCGACAACAGCGATGGTGTAGGTCCAGACGCGACTCTCGAGGACGGGCGCAGCCGCGCGACGCGCATCTGCCGACGCGCCGGTGTCTCCGACGAACCAGACCCCGACGAGCGTCACCAGGCCGAGGATGATCCCGACCCAGGCGCGGTCGGCAAGCGCCTGCGTCAGGATGCTCCAGGCGTCGTGCGCAGCCGGCTTGACCGCTGTCGTCGGCGGCGAGCGGTCGACGAGGTAGTTGCCCGCGAAGCGGCGCAGCACGAGCAGCAGCAGGCCGACGATAAGCAGGCCGAGGGCGAGAGCGCGGATCTCGAGCCTGCGACGCCCGCGGGCGAGCCAGACGGCGAGCGCAGCGACGACGAGCGCAACGAGCCACATCCAGTCGGCGACCGCCCGCAGGACTCTCGTTGCTGTCTGCGCCGTCCCGAGCTGGGACTCGTCGATGATCGTGATCTTGCCCGTGGACTCGGGCAGCTTCTCGGCGACCCTTTCCGATCACGACCACCTGGTTACCGAGCTCGATGATGATCGGACGAAGGTCGAGGACGACCTTCCCTCCTTCGGTCTGCACGAACTTCGTCTTGTCGTCCAGGAGCGCGACGAGCTGGCGCTGCGTCGCGGTCGTCGTCTCCACCCACACGGTCTGCACGCGCGGCCGCTCGAGCACCGCCACGGCCGCTCGATCTGCGCCGGAGCGAGCGATACCCGCCAGCACCGGAGCCAATCCCTGCTGTGCGGGTGGTAGCCGATCGGCGATCGCAGCCTCGACGTCGACGTTCGCGAACAGCTGGTCGACCGCGGTGTTCGCGACCTGCGTGCGGATCGCGTCGTTCTCGATCATCTTCCGCGAGATCGTCTCGAAGCCCTGCTTCGTCCAAGGCCGTGTGCTCGACATAGAAAGCGAGCGTCCCCACGAGCAGCGAGCAGGACTGCGAGGACGGTCAGGATGCGCGCGGCGATGAGGCGGTCCGAGACGGCCCTCGCGCCTCTGGGGCTTCGACGGGTTCGGTCATTGCGCGTCTACGCCTTCCGGTAGCAACCGGCACCTGCAGCAGCCTCTCATGCGTGCAGTTCCACCAGCCTGACTCCTCCGGTCGACGGACGGCCGACCAAGTACGCGCTTTCCAGCGAAGCCGCCAGCGGCCGAGTATGTCATACGAGCGAATCGCGCCGGTTGTTCTTCACGTGTATTGGCAACGAAACTCGGAGCGCCGGGCGGATCGCCGAGGGCGCGCGTACACTTCGCCCGAAGCTCCGAAGAGGCATGGACTCTGCGACTCGTGCGAGGAATGCATGCAGCGGTTCGTTCGTTTCAACTATTGGCGCGGGAAGAGATGCGGGCAGAGCGGATGATCCGCTCGCTACTGCGTCGCCGCGCAGCTGCAGTTGTTACCGAGAGGAGAGTTCGAATGAAGGGGATTCACCACCCCGACCTCGTGTTGAGCCACGTGCGCTGTGGAAGCTGCGGGAACGAGTTCACCACGCGCTCCGTGCGTGCCGAGCTCGTGCTCGAAGTGTGCGCAAACTGTCATCCGGCGTACACCGGCGTGGAACGGCCGATTGCCAGCGGGAGTCGAATCGAGCGCTTCGAGCGACGGCGACTCCGCGCGCTCGCTGCCTAGCGAAAGGAGAACAAGATCGATACCACCTTTGAAACGAACGAACTGACGAGCTTCATCGACAACGTCGAAGGCGACGGCGTCATCGACGCGATCGAGCTCGAGGCGAAGGCGGTCGAGCTCGATCTCGACGACGACGAGCTCGCGCTTCTTCGCAGCGAGCTCGAGTCGCGCGGAGTCGAGATCACTGCCACGGCTGACGAGACGGACGAGCTCGAGGGCGATCCGGCCGACGCCGTCGGCGACGAGGCCGACCTTCGACTCGAGGCCGACCTGACCGGTGTGACCGACTCGGTGACGCTGTTCATGAGCGAGCTCGGCAAGCACGACCTGCTGACCGCGGCGGAGGAGGTCGCGCTCGCCAAGCGCATCGAGCGCGGCGACCGGCAGGCGAAGGAGCGCATGATCAACTCCAACCTGCGCCTCGTCGTTCACATCGCGAAGCGCTATCGCGGACGCGGGGTCTCGTTTGGCGACCTCATCCAGGAGGGCGTCATCGGACTCAACCGTGCGGTCGAGAAGTTCGACTGGCGCAAGGGCTTCAAGTTCTCGACGTATGCGACCTGGTGGATCAGGCAGGCCTGCCAGCGCGCGATCTCCAATCAGTCACGAACCATCCGCGTTCCTGCCCATGTTCACGAGCGGCGTGCGAAGCTGGCCCGTCTGGGTCGCGAGTTCGAGGTCGAGCATGGCCGCGAGCCGACCAGTGAAGAGCTCGCCGCCATGAGCGGCTACGAGGAGCAGCACGTCGAGGAGGCGCTCGGCGCAGTCGAGGCGTCGGTCTCCTTGAACCAGGCGGTCGGCGAGGACGGCGATGGTGAGCTCGGAGACCTCCTTGCAGACCATGGCGCTCTCGATCCTGCGGAGGAGGCTGGAGACGCGGTGCGCCGCCAGTCGGTACGGCTCGCGCTCCAGACGCTCCCCGAGCGTGAGCGCCGAGTCCTGGAGCTGCGCTTCGGATTCGACGGAGAGCAGCAGACGCTCGATGCGATCGCGGCCGAGGTAGGCGTGTCGCGCGAGCGGGCCAGACAGCTCGAGCGTAGTGCTCTCGCTCGTCTTTCGGGCGAGCTCGCGGGCCTCGTCGAGGCGACGGGCGACGATCTCGCCGAGGCGGCCTGAGGGCCTGTCGTATGCGCGTGCGGTCCTGACGGGACCGCACGCGCAGCTCGAACCTCCTCGGCCGAGACGGTTAGACCGTCACATGCACGTCCAGCCGCCGTCGAGGGCGAGGTTGATGCCGTTGACCCCTGCGTTCTCGAGCAGGAAGCGCGCTGCATTCATGGACTCGGCCATCGTCACGAGGCGCCCGATCGGGGTCCGGTCGACGAGCGCCTTGTGTCGCTCCGGCGCCATGTCACGCCACTGCGGACTGTCGCCGACGATGCCGTTGTGGATCGCGTTCACGCGGATCGGCGCGAGCTCGATCACGAGGGTGCGCACGAGCCCCGTCACTGCACCGTTCACCGTCGTGACCGTCGTCGAGCCGGGATAAGGCCGGTCGCGCGCGAGGCCACCGTAGATGAGGATCGACGAGTCGTCGCGAAGCCGCGGCAGCAGCACGTGAATCACCTCGGTGTAGCCGACGAGCTTCATGGTCGCGAGCCGCAGCGCCGCGTCGATCTTGTACTCACGCACGCTGTTCACGTCACGCTCGATCGCGGCGAGAACCAGGTGGTCGACCTCGCCGACGCTTGCGAGGGCACCCGCGATCGTGTGCGGCTCCGCGAGATCGAAGCCGAGCCCGCGGGTGTTGCCGCCGATCTCCCGGGCAGCCGCTTCCGCGCGGGACTGGTCCCGGCCGGTCACGATCACCTCTCGACCTTCGTCGGCATAGGACTGCGCGAGCTCTCGGCCGAGACCCTGCGTTCCGCCGACGACGACCACGCTGCCGTTCGCCATTCACCCACTCCTTTCGCGCGCGCTGAACGAGAAGAGCCCGGCCCGCGGACGCGGGCCGGGCTCGATGGATGCCGCTAGACCGCTGCCGCCGAGCCGGCACACCATTCGGGCAGGAGCTCGCCTTCCCCGAGGATGTGGTTCCTCGACTCGTCGAGCTTCGCGAAGATCTTGCCGAGGTCGGCGTCG
>CAVZNK010000036.1:0-79301 GCA_963776555.1 uncultured Gaiellaceae bacterium
TGCCGGCTGCGGTAGTTCGTTCGCGCGCGCTGCACCTGCTAGGCTTCGCGGTCTTCTACGTCCCCCTTGAGCCGCGGCGCGCGGCCTATCGCGACCTGACCGAGCAGGTAGCTCGGGGAGCGATCACCGTCGACACGATCCAGCTGCCGCTCTCCGACGTGGCCAGCGCCTGGGAACAACAGAGGCGGGGCGCCCACGGAAAGCTCGTGCTCGATCCCGTAGCCAGGCGGTCATTGTTGGGGCGGCGGCGGAGGGTCGGTCCCGCGGGACTGGTCGGCGAGAAAGCGCTCGAGCTCGGCGCCGAGTCGTCCGCCGTCGGCAAGGCGTCCGCGTCGGCCAGCAGCGAGCGGTCCTGGCCGTGCAGGTACGTGTCGTACTGCTCCTCGAGGGCCCGGACTACGGCCTGCAGGTCGTCGCTTTGCTGGATCTGCTCATCGATGGACAGTCGGGTCTGCGCCGCAGCCGCATCGAGGTCAGCCGTGGGCAACCGCAGCCCGGTGCGCGCGCTGATCTCGCGCGCGAGCGCGGCGGCGGCGCCGGGGTACTCAGTGTCGGTCACGTACGGCGGTACCGGCGCGGCCATCCCGAGCGCGTCGTGGCCGGCCTGGCCGAGTCGGAATTCCAGCAAATGTCCTGCGCTTGCCGGCACGATGATCCCACCGAGCCATGGACGGTAGCCCTCGAAAAGCTCCGGTCGCGAACCGTGCAGGATCACCCGAGTCGGCCGGGTGTGCGGCAGGTTCATCGGGAAGGCGTTGACGCCCACCGTGAGCCGGACGCCGAGTCGGGAGACGATAGAGCGCACTGCTTCGACAAAGCGCTCCCACAAAACGTCCGGTTCGGGGCCGACGAGGAGGAGGAACGCGGTTCCGTCCGCGTCATACCGCAGGTGGAGCGCGAGCTCAGGTGCGTCGAAGGATGCCCAGTGATCACGATCGAAATGAAGGAAGGGCCGCCTCGCCCGGTAGTCGTAGAGGAGGTCCACATCGAACCGGGCAATGATGCGTCCCTCGCCGAGACCGAGCAGGTGATCGCGGAGAATCTTGACCGTCGCGCCGGCGTCCACGAAGCCGTCCATGGCTTGCAACAGCACGCCGTCCGTCAGGTCCGGGCGATCCGAGTCCAGCTCGTACAGGTCCTCCGGTTCCACTGCGGACATCTCCCTAGTTCGACTGTTTCCAGTCAAACATGCGAAGGGAGGCCGAGCGACCGGCGATCGAATCGACCGTGCGAGAGTCACGTCGGAGTGCCGCTTGCCGCGCGCTGGTGGGCCCGTGGGATTGGTGACATGCGCAAGGGTGGTCGTCCGTCCCACCGGTGCGCGGGAGCGAGGCAAAGTCCGGGAAGCGACGTGCAGGTCCCGGGATGATCAGTCCCGACGGGACGCGGACCGGTCCGATAGCAGCTACGATGCGGGGCGCGCTCGGCGGTTGGCCTCGGGTAGGAGCATGCTGATGCAGGCCTGGATAGTCGATACTCCGCGGCCGATCGATGATGGCCCGCTCCGCCGGATCGAGCGTGATCGGCCGGAGCCGGGGCGACCGACGTCCTGGTCCGGATTTCGTGCTGTGGCGTGTGCCGCACCGACCTGCATCTCGCCGAGGGCGACCTGCCGCCGCGCCGACCTGGCGTCACCCCGGGACATGAGGTCGTCGGACGCGTCGAGGCGCTGGGTTCGGACGCGGGCGGTTCTCGGTCGGTGAACGGGTCGGCGTGCCGTGGCTGGGCTCGGTTGATGGCAGCTGTCCGTATTGCCGGCGTGGTGCGGAGAACTTGTGTATCGCGCCGACCTTCACCGGCTGGGATCGCGACGGTGGCTACGCCGACTTCTGTGTGGTCGACGAAGGATTCGCCTACCGGCTGCCGACAACGGTGGACGACGAGCATGCAGCGCCGTTGTTGTGCGCCGGCATCATCGGTTACCGGGCATGGCGATCCGCGGACGTTCCTATCGGCGGCCGGCTGGGTATCTATGGGTTCGGTGGCAGTGCCCACATCACCGCGCAGATCGCGCTGCACATGGGCCAGCGCGTGCACGTTCTCACCCGGGGCGAGCACAACCAGGAACTGGCCCGCTCGCTCGGCGTCGACTCCATTGGCGGTGCGACGGACGCGCCGCCGGAACCGCTCGACGGAGCGATCCTGTTCGCTCCGGCCGGGGAGCTCGTCCCCGTCGCGCTGCGGGCCTTGGATCGTGGCGCGACCCTCGCGATTGCCGGGATCTGGCTCTCCGACATCCCGGCGCTGAACTATGAGCGCGAACTGTTCGAAGAGCGCCGGCTGCGCAGTGTTACGGCGAATACTCGTCAGGACGGGGAGGAGTTCCTGGCACTCGCCGAACGATTCCGAATTACGCCGACCACCATCGGCTACCCGATGGATCGGGCGCCGGAGGCCTTAGCCGACCTTGAGCACGGCCGTTTCGGCGGCGCAGCTGTCCTGCACAACAGCTAACCGCGACTCAGCCGAACGGGACCGGGTTTTTGGCGGATAGGCTCAGTCACCACCAGCCCTGCTTCTTGGTCCAGCGCAGCAGGACGCCACTGATGCCGGCCATGATGATCAACACGATGATCAACTGGGTGAGTGCGGTCTGCGGTTGACGATGACGTTCATGCCGTAGACCGACGCGATAGCGGTGACCGGAAGCGTCATGGCGGCGAGCACCGCGAGCCGCTCGCATGGCGATCATCATCTTGGTGTCGGTGCGGGTGCGGTAGAGGTCGATGACGCCGGCGAGGAGTTCTTGTTCGCTGTCGGTCATGCGGTGTACCCGGCGGAACATGTCTTGCAGGTCGGCCAGTTGCGCCTCGTCGTCGTGGTGACCGGGGCCGAGCAGCTTCCGGGCCCGGGCCAGCACCTCCTCCGAATGGGCCGCGGTGGTGCGCACCGACAGCAGCTCATACCGGACCAGGAACATCTCCTCCAACGCGTGCTCCGGGTTGGTCAGCTGCCGGCGCAGCACCTTCTCCTCCACCTCGGCCACCCGCACCGCCACGTCCTGCACCAACAACCGCTGCCGCAACGCCATCAACGACACCAACGCATGGGTCAACTCGATCGGCGTCCGCGGCGCGATCCGCCCTCCCGCGATCCGATCCAACGTCTCCTCGATCTCCGACATCGCCCTCCACCGCGGTGATCGACGCCTCATCCCGTTTGTGCACCGTGACCAGGAACCGATCCCCGACAAACAAATCCAGCTCCACCAACCTGGTGTCCCCTTGCCCCAACACCACCGGCCGGTGCAACACCATGAACACGTGATCCCGATACCCATGCACCATCGGCATGTGATTACGCACCCGGCAGTACTCCCGCGCCACCGGATGCAAACTCAGCTCGGCGGCCAACAACCCATCGATCTCCGACGTCCACACCGGCACGTCCAACCACAAGAACCCGTCCTCCCGCTTCACCAACACCGGAATCTCCTCCACCGACTCCTCCACCACCCCAGCATCGGAAACAAACCGAACGGTCATGTCACCCACCTCCGCAGACGGAGCAACACGACCATTGTCCCGCGCGCCCGGGACGGGGGCGGAAACTGTCGGAGGTGCTCGGCATGATCCCAGGTCATGACGAGATCGTTCCTCATTCGGCCGCTCGGCGCCTTCTCGCTGCGCGAATCGGCCATGTTCGGGTTCGGTCAGCGGATGCCAGGCGGCAGCGGGCGGGCTCGGCCGACGACGGTTTCGACGGTGTTATGCGCCTGGCGTTTTGCCTCGACGGTTACACCGATCAGGTTGGCGTAGAGCTCCGGCAGGACGATGCGGGCGTGCATGGTGTCGTCCGCGGCGCCGGTGATCTGGAGGCGGTCCGACGGCAGGTGGCCCGCTGTCTCTCCCTCGACCATGACGGTCGCGACTTCGAGGCGGTCGGCCGCCGGGATCCGGTGATCGGGCAGTTGCAGCAAGCGGCGCCGGGCTCCGTCCACCGCTGTTCTATTCGCCCTACGAGGCGGCGGCCTGGTCGGTTCTGAGTGCTCGGCGACCCGCCGCGCAGACCGCTCAAGTGCGGATGCGGCTCAGCCGGGCCTGGGGCCGGACCTTTGAGCTGGCTGGCGAACCCCTCGCGGCCCTGCCCATGCCGCGCCAGTTGCTTGCAGTAACGGACTTTCCCGGCATTCCACCCGACCGCATCGAGCGGTTGCACAGGGTTGCGCAGGCCGCGCTGCGAGGGCTGTTGGATGCCGACCGGCTGCTCCGGCTCGGTCCGGTCGTCGCGGCGAGCGAGGTGCAGCGGATCAAGGGCATCGGGCCGTTCTACGCCAGCCTCATCGTCATTCGGGGTACCGGATTTACCGATGTGCTGGTGCCGGACGAGTCGCGTTCGCTCGACCTCATCCGCCAGCTCTACGGATCGGCGGACTGCCGTCACCGGCCCAGCTCGAAGAGCTGGCCGAGCCGTGGCGCCCATTTCGAACCTGGTGCACGGTGCTCATCCGGGCCGCGGGTCATCGGGTGCTCGTGTCCTCATGACCAGGTTCCGCGCCGCTCGCTCGATGTCGGTTTCGTCCAGCAAGACCGTGTTCGCCGCATCGCCGAGCGGAATGAAGCTGTCGGCGCTGGACACCCGCGTGATCGGCCCGCGGAAGCCGGCCTCGACCAGGGCCGTGACGATTCCTTCGCCGACGCCGCCCGCGTGCCGGGTTTCATCGGCCACGAGCACTCGACCAGTGGCGGTGGACTCGCGCACGATGTCGTCGACCGGCAGCGGTGCGACGAATCGGAGGTCGACAACCCGGGAGGTGATGCCATCGACAGCGGAAGCCGGGTGGCCACTCGCAAACTCATGCGCAGCCCGTTCCCGAACGTGAGGACGGTGAGATCCATGCCATCGCCTCGAGATCGACCCCCAGAACCGGCCGATCGAGGACATCGACAAGGACACGTTCCAGCCGACGTTTCTCTACGAGGCGCTCTGGTGTTTCGCGGCGGCTGGGTTGCTGCTGCTCATCGAGCGGCGCTTCAAGGGGCGTATTCGGCCGGGCGGGCTGTTCGCGCTGTACGTGCTCGTCTACAGCGTCGGGCGTCTCTGGATCGAGACGCTGCGCATCGACCCGTCGCACGAGATCGGCGGCATCCGCCTGAACGTCTTCGTCGCGGCCGCCGCGATCGTGCTCTCGGCCGTGTTCTTCGTCGTCTGGCAGAAGCGCTGGCGGCGTGGCGGCGCCCCGCCGGCGAAGGTCGAGACCATGGCGGTGCCCAAGGGGCGCTGACCCCGGACGCGTCCGGCCGCGTGGCTAGCCTCCGCGCGTGCTGCCGACGCCAGTCCGCGAGCTCGAGCTCTCACTCGACGCCTTCGAAGGACCGTTCGACCTCCTCCTGACGCTGCTCCTCAAGGAGGAGCTCGAGCCGCGCGAGATCGACGTCGCCGCGATCGTCCTCGCGTTCGTCGAACGCCTGGCCGAGCGGGAGGAGCTCGACCTCGAGGCGTGCGGGGAGTTCCTCGTCCTCGTGTCCGCGCTCCTGGAGCTGAAGGCGCGCGCGCTCTTCCCGGAGGAGGCGGCCGAGCTCGGCGAGCTCGAGCCCGAGGAGGCCGCCGAGGAGCTCGCGCGCCGGCTCGCCGAGTACCGGCGCATGAAGGAGGCGGCGGCGTGGCTGATCGAGCGTCTCGGCTCCGAGCAGGACCGGTTCTTCCGGCTCGGCCCTGCTCCGCTCGCGCCCACGGTCGAGCGACGGCTCGCCCCGCAGGATCCGGAAGCGCTCGGGATGGCCCTTCGCGCGCTCGCCGTTCCGCCTCCGACCGTCTCCCTCTCGCACATGGCGCTGCGCTTCCCGCCCGTCTCGCAGTTCCTCGAGCGCTTCCGCGCGCTCCTGTCGCGCCGTCGCGTCTTCGACTTCGACACCGAGGTCGAGGGGCTGCCTCGGATCGAGCAGGCGGTCGCGCTGCTGGCGCTCCTCGAGCTGCGCAAGGCCGGGGAGATCGGGCTCAGCCAGGCTCAGTCCTTCGCCCCGATAAGGGTTTCCCGGGCCGACGACGAAAGGATCTCCGAATGGAAAGCACGCTCCGCCTGATCTCCGCCAACCCGGTCGACCGGCTCGCGAGGACGGTCGAGGCGCTGCTGGTCGTCGCGTCGGCACCGCTCTCGGTCGAGGAGCTCTGCGAGGCGACGCGGGACGATCCGGAGCGGATCGAGACGGCGATCGGGCTCCTTCGCGAGCGCTACAGCGAAGGCCGCAGCGGGATCGTCCTCGAGGCAGCGGCCGGAGGGTGGGCCTTCCGGGCCAGTCGCGACGCCGCCGAGGCGTGCTCCCGGCTCTTCGAGCGTCCCGTCGAACGCGGTCTTTCGCAGGCGGCGCTGGAGACGCTCGCGATCGTCGCGTACCTCGGACCGTGCACGCGCCCGGACGTCGCCAGGATTCGGGGCGTCGCGGCCGACTCCGCCGTCGCGAGCCTCGTCGAGCGCGGTCTCATCGCCGAGGCGGGGCGCGAGAGCGGCCCGGGCGGCGCCGTGCGCTACCGGACGACGCCGCTGTTCGAGCGCGTCTTCGGGCTTCAGAGCCTCGCCGCGCTCCCTCGTCTCGACGACCTCGCCGAGGACACGGCCGGCCTCCGCGAGCGGTTGCTCGAGGTCGCCGAGGCGCGCGCTTCCTGAGACGCGATCGGCCGTGACGAGTACTACGTGAGCCGCGAGCGTCTTTGACGTGCGCGCAACCGGAAGTCTCGCGACAGCGAGCTTCCGGTCTTGCGCAGAACTCAGATCTGCCAGGTTCGGTCCCGCAGAACCGGGACGTGCTCGCCGTCGCGCGTGATGCCGTCGACGTTCAGCTCCGGGCTGCCGATCATGAAGTCGACGTGCACCTCGCTCGCGTTCACGCGGGCGATCTCCGCAGGGTCCTCGACGGGATGCTCGTAGCCACCGCCGAGCGCGATGTGGCTCGCGGCGTTCTCGTCGATGAGCGTGTCGTAGAAGACGCGCCCGAGCGGACCGATTCGCCCCTCGCCGTCGACGAGGGCGATCTCGCCGAGCCGTGAGGCGCCGTCGTCCCGCGCCGCGACCGCGCGGAGCGTCTCGACTCCCGCGTCGGCCTCGATCTTCACTGCGCGTCCGCCCTCGAACTCGATCCTGAGGCCCTCGATGATCGAGCCCGACAGCTCCAGCGGCATCGTCGCCGAGACGTGGCCCTCGACACGCTCGGGATCCGGCGTCCCGAAGACCTCCTCCGTCGGGATGTTCGGCGAGTGCCGCCTCCCGTCGACGGTCTCGAGGTCGCCGGCGGCCCAGTGCGCCGACCCGAAGAGCCCGATGTGGAGGTCGGTCCCCGGCCCGTGCAGCCTGAGCGCATCGAAGTGGCGGTCGGTGAGCCGCCGGGCGTTCGCCTTGAGGGCGTCCGATCGCTCGATCCACGCCTCGCTCGGGTCGTCCGCCTCGAGCCGGCAGATGTGCGCGACGTCTTCCCAGAGCCGCTCGTAGGCCGCTTCCCCCCGAGCTCCGGATAGACGACCTCCGCCCACGGCCGCGTGGGCACCGGAACGATGCACCAGCTCGTCGTCATCCGGTTCACGACGTCGCCCGTCTCGGGGAGGTACGGCAGGAGATCGCGACCTGCCCGCGCCGGGTCGAGGCCCTGGAGCGCGTGCGGCGCCTGCGGCCCGGATAGCGAGATGCGTGCGGCATGCTCGTCCGAGAGGTACAGCAGTCGCTGGGCCATCCACGGAGGGACGAAGTCGAGCGTGTCCTCGGCGGCGTGCGCGATCCGCTCGCGCTTCAGCCAATGATCGAAGTAGAGGACGTCGACGTACTTGGCGCCTTGCTGGTACGCCAGCCCGGGCGATCCGCCGGGTCAGGTCCTCCTTGTCGAGGTAGCTCGTGACCGAGACGAGTTGTCCGGGCTGGACGTTCGCCCCGAAGACGGCAAGACCAGCGAGCTTCTCGCTCCACTCCTCGATCCGGCTCACGGCGGCAACCCTACCCCGGCGAGAATGAGGCGATGCGACTGAACGCCTTCCTCGCTCGCGCCGGAGTCGCCTCGCGCCGTCGTGCGGACGAGCTGATCCGCGGCGGTCGCGTCCGCGTGAACGGGCATGTCGGCGAGCTCAACACCGTGGTGGGGAGGCACGACGTCGTGGAGGTCGACGGCACTCGCGTGGCACGCCAGCCGCTCGCGTACGTGCTCCTGCACAAGCCGCCCGGAGTGGTCACGACGGCGCGCGATCCGCAGGGCCGGGCGACCGTCGTCGATCTCGTCCCATCGGATCCTCGCATCGTGCCCGTCGGTCGCCTCGACGCGGACACGACGGGCGCCCTCCTGCTCACGAACGACGGCGAGCTCGCGCACCGGCTCGCGCACCCGCGCTATGGCGTCCCGAAGGTCTACGAGGCGGACATCGAGGGAACGCCGTCGCGAGCCGCGCTCGACGCCCTCGCGAACGGGATCGAGCTCGACGACGGCATGACCGCGCCCGCAGACGTTCGTGTCGTCTCGACGAGCCGTCGCCGCAGTTGCATCGAGCTGACGCTCCACGAGGGCCGCAAGCATCAGGTGAAGCGGATGCTCGACGCCGTCGGCCACCCCGTGCGGCGCCTGCATCGGTCCGGCTATGCGGGCCTCGACCTCGACGGCCTGAAGCAGGGCGAGTGGCGGGTGCTGACGAGGAGCGAGATCGACGTGCTTCGACGGACGGTCCGGCCCTAGCCGAGGCGGACGAACCCCATCCGGTCGTACATCGCCTCGAGCGTCGGCCGCGAGACGGCGGCGGCCTTCTCGGCGCCGAGCGCCAGGAGGCGCTGGAGCTCGCCCGGGTCAGCTCGGAGCTCGGCGAAGCGCTGCTGGAACGGCTCGAGCAGCGCGATGACGGCTTCTGCGACGTCTTCCTTGAATGCTCCGTAGCCCTGACCGTCGTACCGCGACTCGACCTCGGCGATCGACTCTCCGGTCGCGACGGTCATGATCTCGATGAGGTTCCCGACGCCGGGCTTGTCCTCCGAGTGGAGGACCTCGCGCCCGGAGTCGGTGACGGCGGACTTGAACTTCCGTCTGATCACGTCCGGCGGATCGAGGACGAGCACGGTTCCCTGCTCCGTCCCGCCCGTCGTCGACATCTTCTTCTCGGGCTCCTGCAGGTCCATGATCTTGGCGCCGACCTCGGGATAGACGCCCCGCGGCAGCTTGAACGTCTCTCCGTAGCGCGAGTTGAAGCGCTCCGCGATGTTGCGGGCGAGCTCGATGTGCTGGCGCTGGTCGATCCCGACCGGGACGATGTCGGTCTGGTACAGGAGGATGTCGCCCGCCTGGAGCACCGGGTACGTGAAGAGAGCGGCTGACACGAACTCCTGCGCGTCGGCCTTCTCCTTGAACTGCGTCATCCGCCGGAGCTCGCCGAAGCTCGCCACCGAGGACAGCAGCCAATTCGCCGCCGCGTGCGCGGGGACGTGGCTCTGGGCGAAGATCGTCGAGCGCTCGGGGTCGAGCCCCGTCGCGATCAGGACCGCCAGCAGGTCGAGCGTGCGCTCGCGCAGGTCCTCGGGGTCGTACTCGACGCTGATCGAGTGGAGGTCGACGATGCAGAAGAACGCCTCGCCCTGCTCCTGTGTCGTGGCGTACTGCCGGAAGCCGCCGGCGTAGTTGCCGAGATGCTTGGCGCCCGTCGGCTGGATTCCGGAGAAGATGCGCATCGCGGAATTGTCCCTGGACCCGCGGATCGGCGTCGGCTCGACTCTAGACTCGCTCACCGTGCGCATCGAGCCCGTTCCCGCCCTCGAAGGTCACGTCGCAGTGCCGGGCGACAAGTCGATCTCGCACCGCGCGGTGCTGCTCGGCGCGGTCAGCGAGGGCGAGACGCTCGTGGCGGGCTTCGGGCGCTCGGCGGACACCGAGTCGACGATCGCCGCGGTGCGCGCGCTCGGCGTCGACGTCGTCGACGAGGGCCCCGACACGCTGCGGGTGCGTGGCGTCGGCCTCGACGGGCTCCGGCCGGGCGATGCGCCCATCGACTGCGGCAACTCGGGGACGCTCATGCGCCTCGTCGCCGGGCTGCTCGCGGGGCAGGAGGCTCGCGTCGAGCTCGTCGGCGACGCGTCGCTCTCCTCGCGCCCGATGGAGCGCATCGCCGAGCCGCTCCGGCGCATGGGTGCCGCCGTGGAGACGACCGACGGACACGCGCCACTCGTCCTTCGAGGGAGGGCTGCTGCACGGAATCGACTACGAGCTCCCGGTCGCGTCGGCGCAGGTGAAGTCGGCGATCCTGCTCGCGGGGCTGCGGGCGGACGCCCCCACGACCGTGGTCGAGCCGATCCCGACGCGCGACCACACCGAGCGCATGCTCGAGCACGCGGGCGCGCGCGTCACGCGTCGCCCGACGAGCGTCACGGTCGAGCGAGCAGAGAGGCTCAGTCTCCCTTCGGTCGAGGTCCCGGGGGACATCTCGTCGGCGGCGCCGTTCCTCGTCGGCGCCGCAATCGTCCCGGGCTCGTCGGTCACGGTGCACGGGGTCGGCCTCAATCCCCGACGGGCCGGCATCCTCGACGTGCTCGAGCGGATGGGCGCGCGGATCGCGATCTACAACCGACGCTCGATCGGCGGCGAGCCGGCCGGCGACGTCGAGGTTCGCGCGTCCGAGCTCGTCGGAGCGACGATCCTGGCCGCGGAGGTGCCCTCGCTCATCGACGAGCTGCCGATCCTCGCGGTGGCGGCATGTCACGCTCGCGGGGAGACGATCGTGCGCGGAGCCGGCGAGCTGCGCGCCAAGGAGTCCGACCGGATCGAGGCCGTCGTCGAGCTGCTTCACCGGATCGGCGGTCACATCCGCGCGACACGCGACGGCTTCCGCATCAGGGGCGTCCCGGCGCGGCTCCGGGGCGGCGTCGTCGACTCCTACGGCGACCATCGGCTGGCGATGCTGGGCGCGATCGCCGGTGTCGCGTCGCGCGAGGGGGTGGAGCTGCGCGGAGCGGAGGCGGCGGCGGTCAGCTTCCCCGGCTTCTTCGAGGTGCTCGAGCAGATCGCGCACGGCGCGGTTCACTACCCTCCCGCGACATGATCGTGGCGATCGACGGGCCGGCAGGCTCTGGGAAGAGCACCGTCGCGTCGACTCTCGCGCGTCGGCTCGGCTTCCGCTACCTCGACACGGGGGCCATGTATCGCGCGCTGACCTGGATCGCACGGCGAGATGGTGCAGATCTCACCGACGGCGGCGCTCTCGCCCGGCTCGCGCTCGCGCATCCCGTCTCGTTCGGAGCGGACGGGCACGTCGAGGTCGACGGCGAGGACGTGACTGCGGGGATCCGCGAGGCCGAGATCGACCGCCTCGTGCCCACGGTGGCGCGCCACCCCGAGGTGCGCGAGGTCATGCGCGAGCGCCAGCGGGCGCTCGCGGTCGGAGGCGACTCGGTGATCGAGGGGCGGGACATCGGCAGCGTGGTCGTGCCCGAACGCGGAGCTGAAGGTCTTCCTCGTTGCCGATCCCCAGGTGCGGGCGACGCGCCGGACGGCCGACCGCCCGGGCGTGGCGGTGGGGACGCTGGCGGCCGACCTACGCGCTCGCGACGAGCGCGACGCGGTCAACACGACGCCGGCCGCCGACGCCGTTCTCCTCGACACGACGGACCTGGCGGTCGACGAGGTCGTCGAGCGGATAGCCGAGCTCGTGGAGGCGAGGCGGTGAACAGGACCGACGCCGTCTGGGCCGTTGGCCGAGCCACGATCGGCACAGCGGTCAAGGTCGTCGCGCCGCTCCGGGTATACGGGGCCGAGCGCGTGCCTCTCGAGGGCGGCCTCGTCGTCGCCGCGAATCACTTCAGCTGGATCGATCCGCCGGCTCTCGGTGCCTCGACCCCGCGGACGCTCTACTTCATGGCCAAGGTCGAGGCGCATCGCGTCCCGGGCCTCGGGCAGCTCATGCGCTCGTTCGGCGCGTTTTCGGTGCGCCGTGGCGAGTCCGATCGCGATGCGGTGCGGACGATGCGCCAGATCGTTCGGGACGGCCATGCGCTCGGGTTGTTCGTGGAGGGAACGCGGCAGCGCTCAGGCGTTCCCGGTCCCGTGCAACCGGGTGCGGCGATGGTCGCGATCAACGAGGAGGTGCCCGTCGTCTGCGCGGCGATCTACGGCTCACACGAGTGGCGGCTCGGCAATTTCCACCCGGTATCGCTGGCGTGGGGGAGCCCGCTGTCGTTCGAAGGCCTGCCGCGGGGCGGGAAGGGCTACAAGGAGGCGTCGGTCGAGGTCGAGCGGGAGATCCGCAGGCTCTGGGAGTGGCTCGCCGGCGTGCACGAGCTCGGACGGCCGCGCGACGCGACGCCGCCGTCATGACCGACCTGGCTGTCCCCGACGTCGAGATCGCCGGCACGGTCGCGATCGTCGGCTTCCCGAACGTCGGGAAGTCCACGCTGATCAATCGGCTCACGGCCACGCGCACGGCCGTCGTCCACGAGACGCCGGGAGTCACGCGCGACCGCAAGGAGCTCCTCTGCGAGTGGTCCGGGACGACGTTCCGGTTGATCGACACAGGCGGCGTCGACCGCACCGACACGGGGCCGTTCGGGCGGAAGATCGCCGCCCAGGCGCGGGAGGCGATCGAGGAGGCCGACCTCGTGCTCCTCGTCGTCGACGCGAAGGCGGGAGTCACGCCCGGCGACGAGGAGCTAGCAGAGATCCTGCGCACGTCACGGCGACCTGTACTCGTGCTCGCGAACAAGCTCGACGACCCGCGGCGCGACCTCGAGGCGCTCGAGTTCCACCGGCTCGGCCTGGGCGACCCGATCCCGGTCTCCGCTCTCCACGGCCACGGCTCCGGCGACCTGCTCGACGAGATCGTGAGCCGACTGCCGGGCGGCGGCGAGCGCCCGGTGGGGGAGGAGGCGATCCGGGTCGCCATCCTCGGGCGCCCCAACGTCGGGAAGTCCTCGCTGCTGAACGCCCTCCTCGGGCGTGAGCGCGTGATCGTCTCCGAGGTGCCGGGTACGACGCGAGACTCGATCGACACGGTGCTCCGCCGCGACGACACGACCTTCGTCCTCGTGGACACGGCCGGGCTGCGCCGCAAGCGCAAGCAACGGCAGGGAATCGAGTACTACTCGGAGCTGCGTGCGCTCCAGGCCGCTGAGCGGGCGGACGTGGCGCTCGTCCTCGTCGACGCGAGCGAGGGCGTCGTCGATCAGGATCTCGCCGTGGCCGACGTCGCGCGCAAGGCGCAGTGCGCCACCGTCGCCGTCCTCTCGAAGTGGGACATCACCGAGATCCGGCTCGAGGACGTGCGCCCGCAGATCCTCACCCGCCTCCGACAGCGTCCTCCGATCATCGCCGTCTCCGCGAGCACCGGCCGGGGACTCGAGCGCCTGCTCGGGATGGTCGAGGCCGTCTTCGAGCGCTATGCCGGGCGCATCCCGACGGCGCAGCTCAACAAGGCGCTGCAAGAGCTTCGAGAGGCGCGGCAGCCGCCCGGCCGCCGCGGGCGGCGCCTCAACCTCCTGTACGGCACGCAGGTGAGCTCGCGTCCGCCGCGCTTCCGGTTCTTCGTCAACGACCGCGGCCTCGTGACTCGCGACTATGGCTACTGGGTCGAGAACGAGCTGCGCGCGCGCTTCGGGCTCGAGGGTGTTCCGGTCTCCATCGACTTCGTGACGTCCGAGTGACCCAGGCCTTGCAGGTAGTCGTGGTCGGCGCGGGCTCGTGGGGCACGGCGTTCGCGTGCATGCTGCGCGACCATGGGCACGAGGTGACGATCGCCGCGCGGGACGCGGCGCAGGCGGACACGATCAACGCAACCGGTCGGAACCCTCGTTACGCGCAGACGGCGAACCTCAGCGGCGTCGTCGCCGCTCCGATCTCCGACGCCCCGATCGCCGACGCGGAGCTCGTCGTCGTTGCGGTCCCAAGCCGCGTCTTCGGCGAGGTGGTCTCGGAGCTCGAAGGAGACGCACCTCTCCTGAGCCTCACGAAGGGGCTCGACCCCGCGACGGGCGAGCGGCTGTCGACGCTCGTCCCGGGACGTCCGGTCGCCGTGCTCTCGGGCCCGAACATCGCCGAGGAGATCGTCCGCGGCCTCCCCGCGGCCGCGGTCGTCGCGAGCGACGACCTCGAGCTCGCGGTGCGGCTCCAGGTCGCGGTGCACTCGGTGCTCTACCGCATCTACGTCAGCGACGACGTCGCGGGCGTCGAGCTCTGTGCCGCTGCGAAGAACGTGATCGCGCTCGCGGCAGGAGGAGCGGACGGCCTTTCGCTCGGGGACAACGCAAAGTCCGCTCTCGTGGCTCGCGGGCTGGCGGAGATGCGACGGCTCGCCGAGGCCGCCGGGGCGCGTCCGGACACCTTCGCCGGTCTTGCGGGAATGGGCGACCTCATCGTCACGTGCTGGGCGCCGTCAGGGAGGAACCGGCGTGCCGGAGAGCTCATCTCGCGCGGCGCGAGCCCCGAAGAGGCCGCCGCCGAGATCGGAATGGTCGTGGAGGGACTCACCACGGCACCGGTGCTTCGCGACCTCTCACGGAGGCTCGAGATCGAGCTTCCGATCACGGAGGGTGTATGCGCGGTGCTCGAAGGCGTGCCGCTCACGGGCCTCGTCGAGCAGCTCATGAGCCGCGCTCCGACTACCGAGTAGGCCGCCCTGCAGCAGCTCTCGGCCGCGTCGCTGTGAGCCGTCAGCGCGAGCGTCTCTGACTTTCGCGATCGGGAATCCGCACTCGCGGATTCCCGATCTGCGGGCAAGCACAGGTAGCCTTGCGAGCCATGGCAGCGCGCTCGTTCTCGTTCACGTCGGAGTCCGTCACCGAGGGGCATCCGGACAAGATGGCCGACCAGATCTCGGACTCCGTGCTCGACGCGATCCTCACGGACGATCCCGGCGGCAGGGTCGCCTGCGAGACGCTGATCACGACGGGGCTCGTCGTCGTCGCCGGCGAGATCACGACCGACACGTACGTCGACATCCGCGCCGTCGTGCGCGAGCGGATCGCCGAGATCGGCTACACGCGCGCCAAGTACGGCTTCGACTTCGAGACGTGCGGCGTCGTCGTCGCGATCGACGAGCAGTCGACCGACATCGCGCTGGGCGTCGACGAGTCCTTCGAGGCGCAGCACGGCGACACCGACCCGCTCGACCTGCTCGGCGCGGGCGACCAGGGGATGATGTTCGGATACGCGACGCGCGAGACCGAGGAGCTCATGCCGATGCCGATCCTCGCCGCGCATCGCCTGACCCGGCGGCTCGCCGAGGTGCGCAAGGCCAACGTGCTGCCCTACCTTCGGCCCGACGGCAAGTCGCAGGTGACCGTGCGCTACGAGGTCGACGAGCACGGCATCCAGCGGCCGGTGGAGATCGAGCGGGTGCTCATCTCGACGCAGCACCGCGACGGCCTCGACGTCGAGACCCTGCTCAAGCCGGATCTGCTCGAGCACGTCGTCGAGCCGATCCTGCACTCCGACTTTCGCGGGCATGTTCGATCCGAAGCGGCTGGCGGAGCGCGACTTCCTCTACGTCAACCCGACGGGCAAGTTCGTGATCGGCGGCCCGATGGGCGACACCGGTCTCACGGGGCGCAAGATCGTCGTGGACACGTATGGCGGCGCCGCCCCGCACGGCGGCGGGGCGTTCTCCGGCAAGGATCCGACGAAGGTAGACCGCTCCGCGGCGTACGCGGCCCGCCACGTCGCGAAGAACGTCGTCGCCGCGGGCCTCGCGGACCGCTGCCAGCTCCAGGTCGCCTATGCGATCGGCGTCGCGCGTCCCATGAGCGTCAACGTCGAGTGCTTCGGCACGGAGGCGATCCCGCTCACGCGCATCGAGGAGCTCGTCTCGGAGCACTTCGACCTGCGGCCGGGCGCGATCATCCGCGACCTCGACCTCATGCGTCCGATCTACGCGAAGACGGCGGCCTACGGCCATTTCGGGCGCGACGACCGAGACTTCACCTGGGAGCGCACCGACAAGGCGGACGCGCTGCGTGCCGCCGCGGGCTTGCTCTCCGAGACGGCCGTCTAGCGCTCACAGTCGCAGACGTGACGAAGACCCGCTTTCGGCGGGTCTTCGTCATGGAGGGCAGTCGTCGGAGGGAGTTACTCCGCGCTCGATAAAACCGCACGCACCTGAGAGCGGCGTGTGAGTCGCCTAAGAGTTGGCTAAGAAACGCGACGGGCCCGCTTCGAGGCCCGTCGCATCCACTTTCGCTCCCCGGTTACGTCGCGGGGAAGACGTGCGTCGCGAGGCGCTCGGCCGCCTGCTCGAGCCGGTCGAGCAGCGCGTCCGCCCGCACCTGCGTGATCTTGTCGTTCGCGACGGCCTTCGCCAGGCGCGCCTTCGCGGGCGTGACCATCGCTGCCTCGAGCGCCGACGCGCTCTTTCCCTGTTTCTCGGCGAGCGCCGCGAGTGACGTGCCCGGGAGCTGCGCCCTGAGCTCCGCGCGGTCGAGGCGGAGGAAGTCGCCTGCCGCCCTCAGCATCCCGCGGGCTGCGACTGCCACGCGGACTCTTGCGGTCGCGAGGCAGAGAGCTCCTCCGGACACGCGCTCGCGGAGGTTCGCAGCGCGCTCCGGCGAGATGCGTCCGGCCTTCTCCGCCGCATCGATCCGCGCGAGCAGCCGGGCCTGGACGTTCGCCTCGAGCTGATCGACGGTGACGCCGCGGCGCTCGGCGATCTTGGCGACGCGCGCCTCGCAGCGGGTGGTGCGGCTGCCGTCACCCGAGGACGCGAGAGCAACGCCCCCGCCGATCACGAGCGTTGCCGACGCCGCGAGGGCGCCGAGTGCATAGCGGTTCGGTCTCATCTTTCCCGTCTCCTTTCGCTCCCCCGAATGCGGCGCATCCTGGCACCGCCCTGTGAGCGGACGAGGAGGAGTGCGTGAGCGATTCGTTAAGGCCGGGTCAGGCTGCGCGGACGTAGATCCCGTCCGCCGCGCGCTCGCTGATCGCGCGCTCGGCGCCGCCGATCGTGATCGTGAGCTGCCCGGCGGCGGGCTGGGTGGAGACGACCGCGACCTCGGAGCCCGGCACGAGGCCCTCGTCGTAGAACCAGTGCAGGAGGTCGCCGTCGTGCTCGGCGAGCCGCACGATATGCCCGTCGCGGCCGACCTCGAGCTCCGCGAGGGCGACGAGCTCGGCGTTCTCGGCCTGCTCGAACTCGGTGTCGACGGGCCAGCCGTGCGGGCAGCGGTCGGGTGAGCCCAGCCGATCGTTGATCCGCTCGATCATCTCGTCCGTGAACGTGTCGCCGAGCTCGTCCGCGTGCACGTGCGACTCGGCGGCGGTGTAGCCCATGAAGTCGGTGAGGAAGCGCTCGATGATGCGGTGCTTGCGGACGACCCGCCTCGCGCGCTCGGCGCCCTCGGGCGTGAGGATCGCCTCCTTCTGCTCGCCGCGTTCCACGAGCCCGTCGGCCTCGAGCCGCTTCAGCATCTCCCCCGCGGAGGCCCGCGACACGCCCAGCATCTCGGCCACGCGGGAGGCGATCGCGGTCGCGCCGGTCGCCGGCCGGTACTCGCCGATCGGGAAGGCGAGGAAGTAGATCGTCTCGAGGTACTCGTCGACGGAGTGGCCGTGCGTCTGTGCCATCGCGGACCAGTCTAGAGCGGTGGGCTCTTGCGACCGCCGTGCGCCCTCTGTAAGGTGCCCCTTACATGAGCTCGGGACAGATCGTTCTCCTGGGGGCGGTTGCGGGTCTGACCATCTTCCTCGGCCTTCCGGTGGGTCGCATGCAGTCGATCAGCCTCGGAACGAAGTCGTTCCTGAGCGCGATGGCGACGGGGATTCTGATCTTCCTCCTCTGGGACGTGATCACCGCCGCAGTCGAGCCCGTCGAGTCTGCGCTCACCGAGGGGAACGACGGGCGCTTTCTCTGGCTCGCAGTGCTTCTCACTGCTGGCTTCGCAGTCGGTCTGATGTCCCTTGCGCTGTACGACAGCTGGCTCCGGCGGCGGCGTGGACAGGCGATGCTCGGTCCCGGTGCGGCGTCGATCGCCGAGTTCCAGGTCGAGCGACATCTCGTCACGATGTCGCCCTCGAGCTGGCTCGCGGTCTTCATCGCGACGGGAATCGGACTGCACAACTTCTCGGAAGGGCTGGCGATCGGGCAGTCGGCGGCCGCCGACGAGCTGAGCCTCGCCCTTGCCCTGGTCATCGGCTTCGGGCTCCACAACGCGACCGAGGGCTTCGGCATCGTGGCCCCACTCGCCGGGGACAAGGATCGTCCCAGCTGGGCGTTCCTTGCCGCGCTGGGTGTCATCGGCGGCGCCCCGACGTTCGTCGGCACGCTCGTCGGCCAGGCATGGGTGAGCACCGCCCTCTCCGTCGCCTTCCTCGCGCTCGCGGCCGGCTCGATCCTCTACGTCGTCATCGAGCTGATCATGATCTGCGGCCGGAACGTGAAGAAGGAAGTCATGCTCGCCGGAGTCCTGCTCGGCCTCGTCCTCGGCTTCGGTACGGACTTCGTGCTCGTCGCCGTCGGCGCCTGACGACAGAGACACGGCGTACGCTCGGCGAGTGCCTCTCGCGGAGATCTATCCGCTGGTGACGGCGCGCGCGCTGGCGCGCCCGTTCACGTACCGCGTCCCCGACGACGTGGAGCAGGGCGACGTGCTCTCGATCCGACTCGGCGCACGGAAGGTGCGTGGCGTCGTGGTCGACACGGGCGTCGCGGCCCCGCACGGCGTCGTGGTCGCGGACGCGGGCGACGTCGTCGATCGCGTTCCGGCGCCGCTCGTCGAGCTCGCGCTCTGGCTCGCGGACTACTACGGCTCCACGCCTGCCCGCGCGCTCGCACTCGTCGCGCCGCACCTCGCCCGCCGGCGTGGTGCGATCCGCGACCCGTCCGCCCGCGACGCGCTCGGCGGAGAGCCCGAGCCCGATCAGCTGACGCAGGGCCAGAAGGACGCCGTCGCTCGCATCGTCGCGGCACTCGACGCCGGCGGGGGCCACGTCCTCTTGCACGGCCCGACCGGGAGCGGGAAGACGGAGGTGTACCTCCAGGCGACGGCGGCGGCGCTCGAGCGCGACCGAGGCGTCATCGTGCTCGTGCCCGAGATCGCTCTGACGCCGCAGACCGTCGGTCGCTTCCGTAAGCGCTTCGGTGACGGGGTCGCCGTGCTCCACTCGGCGCTGAGCGACGCGGAGCGCCGTGACGAGCGCGAGAGGGTCGCGTCGGGCGCGGCACGTGTCGTGGTCGGAGCACGGTCGGCGGTCTTCGCTCCGGTCGAGCGGCTCGGGCTCGTCGTCGTCGACGAGGAGCATGACGGGTCGTTCAAGCAGGAGTCTGATCCTCGCTACGACGCGCGAACGGTGGCCGCGAAGCGAGCCGCGCTGGAGGGGGCTGTCGCCGTGTACGGGAGCGCGACGCCGCGGGTGGAGAGCTGGAACCGGCTCGATCGCCTCGAGCTGCCGACCCGCATCGGCGTGCCGCTGCCGTCCGTCAAGCTCGTCGACCTCAGGCGGGAAGCGGGATATCCGTTGTCGGCACCGCTCCTCGCCGAGCTGTCGCGCGTCGCGGAGCGCGGCGGCCGCGCGATCCTGCTGCTGAACAGGCGGGGCGTGTCGGGCGCGATCCATTGCCGTTCCTGCGGCACCACGCGCCGCTGCGAGAGCTGCGACATCGCGCTCACGCTGCACTCCGACTCACGTCTCCACTGCCATCACTGCGGCTTCTCGGTGGAGCTTCCACCCGCGTGTCCGGAGTGCGGATCCGTCGAGCTCGCGCGCATCGGAGCCGGAACGCAGCGGCTCGAGGCCGAGCTCGCGCGGCGCGTTCCCGGGCTCGAACGGATCCGCCTCGACGCCGACACCGCTGCGGCTGCGGGCGCACTCCGCGCCGCGCTCGAGACGTTCGCAAACGCCCGAGGGGCCGTGCTCATCGGGACGCAGATGGTCGCGAAGGGCCACCACTTCGCCGGGGTCGAGGTGGCGGCCGTCGTCGATGCCGATGCCGGCCTGGCATTCCCGGACTTCCGGGCGGAGGAGCGGACGTTCCAGCTCGTCACGCAGCTCGCGGGACGCAGCGGCCGGGATGCTCCCGGCCGCGTCGTCGTGCAGACCTTCCAGCCTGACGCGACGCCGTTCGCCTTCGCCGTCCGTCACGACGTGTCCGGCTTCCTCGCTCAGGAGCTCGAGCGGCGCCGCGAGCTCTCGTACCCGCCCTTTTCACATCTTGTTGCACTCGTCGTGTCGGGACCTGACCCCGACGATGTGGGTCGTGCGCTGCGCGAGCTCCGCGGGGCCCTCGACGGGCCGCAGGCGCGACTCCTCGGGCCGGCGCCGCTGCTCCGCCTCAGGGGCCGCCATCGCGCGCAGCTGCTCGCGAAGACCGACTCGCCGCGCGCGTTCGCGAGCCGTGCGGCGGCGGTGCTCGCGCGGGCGGCGCCGGCCATGCGCCGCGACGGTCTGAACGCCGTCGTGGACGTGGATCCGCAGTCCCTCTAGCGGCCCTGGCGGAAACGGCCATGTCCGTTTCCGCCAATTGTGCGCGCGGCCCGCTGGCGCTACACCGGCTCTCAATCGACCTTGGAGGACGGATGGCCAGACTTCTCTTGGCGCTCGCGGTGACGGCAACTGTGGCATTGGGCGCATACGGCGCCATCGCACGCGCCGACACGGTCTACGGATACGCGGGACCGGGCGCCTGGTTCTCGCCCGGCGACGGGTACGGCTCGGTGTACGACAACCCCTGCTATCCGTGGATCGACAACAACTTTGCGAAGTCGGATAGCTCATGGGGTCTCGTGACGTTCATCAACACGTCGGGCGGCTGGAGCTATTCGAAGCAGGCATACGGGAACATCTTCCGAGACCTGCCGACGAACGCGTGGATAAAGAAGCTCCACTGCAAGAACAACTCGGCAACGCGCTATCAGGGCGGGTGCTTCGCGTTTCGGAGGTACTACTCGTGCGTCTGACGGCGATAGGCCCATGGCGCACGATCGCGGTCGTGGTGAGCGCGGCCGTGTTCGTCCTGGCGGCGCTGCTCGCCCCCAACAAGCACTCGACTGCGTCGTCTTCACGGGCGACGAGCTTCGTCGCGGCGACCGAGGGGCAGGACGGTAAGCCTCACTTCAAGCCCGAGACGCGGACCGACCGCGGTCGGTTCCGTCTTGCGAGGGGCCATCAGGTGAGCGTGTCCACCGCCGAGACGCTCGACGGGAAGGGTTGCCTCGTCGAAGGCGATGACCAAGGGGAGACCAGCTCGTGTCTGGAAGGTGGCCTCTTTTCGAGCCGCAAGGCTGAGTTGATCGTGAGCTCGATGGGAGGGCCGGAGCGGTTCGACGAGCTCCACCTCACAGGCGTAGTCGCACCCGACATCCGGTCGGTGCGCCTGGTCGAGACGGACGGAACGGACACGGATCTCCAACTGAACGCGCATCGAGCGTTCGTGTACCAGAGCTCCGCGGGTGACCTCGCGTCAAAGGTCTATCCGAGCGCCCTGAAGCTCTTCGGGCCGAGTGGGAAGCTGGTCGAGACGGTGGACTTTCCCGCGGCGGGATAGGCGGTCGAGTGGCCATCGCGCGGCGGCTAGACTCGCCGCGCGATGGCCGACCACGACCACGAGCACGACCACGATCACCCGCACGATCACGAGCACCTGCACGACCACGAGCACGATCAGGAGCACGACGACGCGGAGGACGAGCAGGCGCTCGAGCGCGAGGCGCGGCGACTCCTCGCGCTCTCGCGGATCCGTCAGTACGGCGACTCCGTGCTCCGTATGAAGGCGCGCGAGGTCGAGGGGTTCGACGACGATCTGGAGCGTCTCGTCGAGCGGATGACGCGGCTCATGCACGAGGCGAACGGGGTCGGGCTCGCTGCCACGCAGGTCGGCATCCTCCGTCGCCTCTTCGTCTTCGTCGACGACGGCGAGGACC
Source organism: uncultured Gaiellaceae bacterium (assembly GCA_963776555.1). Lineage (GTDB taxonomy): Bacteria > Actinomycetota > Thermoleophilia > Gaiellales > Gaiellaceae > GMQP-bins7. The sequence continues at coordinate 21,785 of CAVZNK010000036.1, forward strand.
GGGTGCTCGTGAACCCGGTGATCACGAAGCGCTCGAAGGAGACCGAGGTCGACGACGAGGGCTGTCTCTCGTTGCGGGAGGTGCTCGTTCCCGTCGAGCGGGCAGAGAAGGTGACGATCGAGGGCGTCGACGCGAAGGGCGAGCCGGTGAAGCTCGAGCTCGAGCTGCCCGCGTCGCGGGTCGTCCAGCACGAGCTCGACCATCTCGACGGCATCCTGATCATCGATCGCACCGACGACGCGTCACGGCGGGCCGCGCTCGCGCGGCTGCGGCCGCAGCCCGTCCTCGGCGCGCGTTGAAGAGACCGATCGCGGTCGCTGCGACCGCGGCGTTCGGCGCGGACGTCCTCGAGCGCCTCGCCGAGCGCCACGACGTCGCATCCGTGCTCACCCGGCCGGACGCCCCCGCCGGGCGCGGACGGCGGCTCGAGGCGTCGCCCGCGAAGCAGACGGCGAGCCGGCTCGGCATCCCGGTGCACCAGCCGGAGCGACTCCGGAGCGGCCTCGATCTCGGCGCGGACGTCGTCGTCGCGGTTGCGTACGGCCTCATCGTCCCCGAAGACGTCCTCGTCGAGCGCCTGTGGCTGAACGTCCATCCGTCGCTGCTCCCTCGCTGGCGTGGCGCCGCTCCGGTCGAGCGGGCGCTCATGGCCGGCGATACGGAGTCGGGCGTCACCGTCATCAAGCTCGCGAAGGAGCTGGATGCCGGCCCCATGGCGGCGCAGGAGTCGTTCGCGCTCTCGCCCGAGGACGACGCCGGAGCCGTGTACGAGCGAGCTGCCGAGCGTCGCGTCCCGGCTCCTGGACGACGTGCTCTCGAGCCCGGCTCCTGCGTTCCGCGAGCAGGTCGGCGAGGCGACCTACGCGGCCAAGATCACATCGGACGACCGACGGCTCGACCTCGATCGCCCCGCGCGCGAGCTGGTCGATCGTGTGCGCGCGCTGTCTCCACACATCGGCGCGCGCGCCGAGCTCCACGGACGCGCCGTGACGGTATGGAAGGCGAAGGCAGCGGCGGACGGCTCGTTCGAGCCGGTCGAGGTGCAGCCGGACGGTGGCCGCCGCATGGCGTACGACGCATGGCTTCGCGGGCTGCGTCCGTAAGCCCCGCCCGGGCAGCCGCGTTCGACGTGCTCCGGCGCGTGTTCGAGGACGACGCCTACGCCGACCGCGCGCTGCGCACGGCCGCAGCGGGGCTCGACGCAAGGGATCGGGCGCTCGCGCAGAGGCTCGCGTACGGGGCGGTCCAGCGCGTCCGGACGCTCGACCACGTCATCGAGAAGCTCGGGCGCCGGCGCGTGCCCCGTCTCGACCCCCCGGTTCGCGCAGCGCTCCGCCTCGGCGCGTACCAGCTCGGATACGTCGACGGGGTGGCCCGCTACGCGGCCGTCAACGAGTCGGTCGAGCTCGTTCGTCGCGCGGGCCTCGAGCGCGCCGTGGCGTTCACGAACGCCGTCCTCCGCCGACTCGAGCAGGGGATCGGCCCGGTTCTCGACTCCCTCGGCGACGACAGCGCGATCGCGGCCGCGCTCAGGCACTCGTACCCCGACTGGGTCGCGGAGACCTGGTGGCGCGATCTCGGCGCCGAAGACGCACGGGCGCTCATGCGCGCGCTCAACGACCCGGCGCCGACCGTTGTCCGGCTCGTTCGCGGCGCAGTCGAAGGCGTCGCCGACACCGACGTCCCCGGCGCCTGGCACGTCGAGCGGGTCGACGAGCGAGCGCTCGCGGAGGGGCGGATCTGGCCGCAGAGCGCCGCGTCGCAGCTCGTCGGGCTCGCCGTCGGTGCGCGCGAGGGCGAGCGGACGCTCGATCTCTGCGCGGCTCCGGGCGGGAAGGCCACGATGCTCGCCGGCGAGGTCGTCGCCGTGGAGGTGAACGAGGGGCGTGCGCGCGAGCTCACGGCGACGATCCAACGGCTCGGTGCGGCCGACGTGCGCGTCGTCGTCGCAGACGGGCGTGACCTGCCGCCGGAGCTGACCGGCTTCGATCGGGCGCTCGTCGATGCTCCCTGCTCGGGGCTCGGCGTCCTCAACCGCCGTCCCGATCTGCGCTGGCGCGCAATGCCGCTTCCCGAGCTCCAGCGCGAGCTCCTTCGCGCCGCCGCGGAGCGCGTGCGCCCGGGCGGGAGGATCGTCTACTCCGTGTGCACGATCAACGCCGACGAGGCGGAGGAGGTCGTCGACGGGTCGGGCCTCGAGGTCGATCCGACCCTCGGTGACGAGTGGCCTCTCTTCCGGCACCCCCGGCGTCCCGAGTTCCTGCAGACGCTGCCGCACGTCCACGGCACGGCCGGTTTCTTCGTGGCGCGTCTCATCGTGCGCTGAGGATCCGGCGGGCCTCCGCGACGTGCTGCTCCAGCCATCCGCCCCGTTCGTCCCACGCCCACGCGAGGTTGTGGGCGACGCCCCAGCCTCGCGCACGCTCGCGGTCGAGGCCGCCTTCGGCCAGGGCGTCGAGCCAGCGAGTGATCGAATCGGCATTCCGCAGCAGCCCGCTCGCCTCCAGCTCGCGCTCGCCGACGAGCGGCTTCGGGTCGATGACGAGCCACGGCTCGCGTGTCGCGCTGAGGACGTTCCCGCCGTGAAGGTCCTGGTTCACGAGCCAGGTCGCCGATCGGTCGACCGTCCGGTAGACGTCGAGCGCGACCTCGAGCAGCCGACGCTCGAACGGTCGGCCGGCATCGCCGTAGCGGCGCGGGACTTCCTCCGCCCACCGTTCGGCCTCGTCTGCCACCAGGGTGAAGGGGTGTTCGGCGCCGACCTCGACCTGCAGGCGCTGCAGCAAGTCCGCCATGACCCCGATCTCGTCGACACCGGTATCCCAGAGTCGCGCTCCAGGCACGCAGCGCTCGAGCAGTAGCGCGCGTCTCGCGTCGTCGCGAGCGACGAGCCGCACGGCTCCCTTGCCGCCCCAGAACGCGAGGGCGTCGGGCTCGGTGTCCGCCTCCGTGTGTGACGGCGCGTTCAGCTTGAGCACGACCTCGCCGGCCGGGACGACGAGGGAGTGCGGCGTGTCGATCGGCTCCTCGAGAGCGAGCGACCACTCCGCCGCGCACTCGCCGCTGAGCCGAGGAAGTGCCTCGAGCCACTCGCGCTCGTGGCTCCATGTCTCCGCAAGTGCCCGCGGAATGCGCATGCGGGCAGCCTAGGCGGCCGTAGGATCAACTCGTGGACGCCGGCTTCCTCGAGCGCGCGATGGAGCTCGCGGAGCGCGGGCGCGGCACGACCCACCCGAATCCGACCGTCGGGGCCGTGGTCGTCGCGGACGGCGAGATCGTCGGCGAGGGCTGGCACGAGCGGAAGGGCGGCCCGCACGCGGAAGTCGTCGCACTCGAGGCGGCAGGCGATCGAGCCCGGGGTGCCACCGCGTACGTGACGCTCGAGCCGTGCACCCATCACGGGACGACGCCGCCGTGCGTCGACGCGCTGCATGACGCCGGTGTCGCACGCGTCGTGGCCGGCCAACTCGATCCGCATCCCGAGCACGGCGGAGGTCTCGAGCGGCTCAGGGAGCGGGGTCTTGACGTGGAGCTCGTGGAGGGCGAGCTCGGCTTCCGCTGCCGCCAGCAGATCGAGGAGTGGCGCACGTGGGTGACGTCGCGGAGGCCGTTCGTCACGTACAAGGTGGCCGTCAGCTTGGACGGGCGCGTGCGCGTCCCCGGCACGCGCTGGGTCACCGGCGAGGATTCCCGTCGCCTCGTGCACGTCCTGCGCGCGCAGTCCGACGCCGTGGCGGTCGGCATGGGAACCGTGCGCTGGGACAACCCGCGGCTCGACGCCCGCGACGTCCCCGTCGTCAGGCAGCCGCGCCGGATCGCGTTCGGGCGCGGCCCTCTGCCCGACGGTTCCGAGCTCGAGCTCCACTCGGAACCGCTACTCGACGAGCTCGCGCGGCTTGCCGAGGAAGACGTGCAGTCCCTCCTCCTCGAGGGCGGGCCGACACTCGCTGCAGCGTTCCTGGAGGGTGGTCTCGTCGACAAGCTCCTCGTCTTCGTGGCGCCGCGTCTCTCGGGCGAGGGCCCCGGGATGCTCGAGGGCCTGCCAGGCCCGCTGGAGCTCACGCGCATGGAGGCGCGAGCGATCGGCGAGGACGTTCTGATCCAGGCCTACCTGCACGAGCCCTGAAGGGGGTTACGCTCCGAGCGTGTTCACGGGGATCGTCCGCGAGCTCGGCAGCGTCCTCGAGGCCGAGGAGGCAGGTGGCGGCCGTGCGCTCGTCGTCCGCGCGCCCGAGACCGCCGCTCGCACACGTGTCGGCGACTCCGTCGCTGTCAACGGCTGCTGCCTCACCGCGACCGTGGTCGATGCCGGTGCGATCTCCTTCCATGCGGTCCCCGAGACGATCGCGCGCACGACGCTCGGCGCACTCGAGCGCGATGACTCCGTGAACATCGAGCCCGCGCTGCGGGCGGGCGAGGAGCTCGGCGGCCACTACGTGCAGGGCCACGTCGACGCGGTCGGCCGGATCCAGTCTGTCGAGGCGGAGGGAGAGGGACTGCGGGTCTTCGTCGAGGCGCCGGACGACGTCCTCCGCTACTGCGTCGAGAAGGGCTCGATCACCGTCGACGGGGTCTCGCTGACGATCGCCGAGCTCGCCGACGGCGCCTTCGCCGTCGCGCTCGTGCCGCATACGCTCGCGGCGACGACGCTGGCCGACCTCCGCCCGGGGCAGCCCGTGAACCTCGAAGCCGATGTCCTCGCGAAGTACGTGGAGCGGCTCATCTCGCGGTGAGGGCTACGATCCGCGCGTGGCCACGGATCTGAGACCTGCCGAGACGTCCTCCCCGTTCGCGACGATCGAGGAGGCAATCGAGGACATCCGCTCGGGGCGCTTCGTTGTCGTCGTCGACGACGCCGACCGGGAGAACGAGGGCGATCTCACCCTCGCGGCACAGTTCGTCACGCCGGAGGCGATCGCTTTCATGGCCACGCATGGGCGCGGGCTCATCTGCCTCTGTCTCACCCCCGAGCGCTGCGACGAGCTCGAGCTTCGCCCGATGACCGACCACAACGAGACCCCGCTGGGCACGGCGTTCACGGTGTCGATCGAGGCCCGGGAGGGCGTCTCGACGGGGATCTCGGCGCACGATCGCGCGAAGACGATCCAGGTGGCGATCGACCCGAGCTCGGTGCCACACGACCTCGTGCAGCCGGGACACGTCTTCCCGTTGCGCGCGAAGCCCGGCGGCGTCCTGCAGCGGGCCGGCCAGACCGAAGCGGCTGTCGACCTCGCTCGGCTCGCAGGCCTGAATCCCGCCGGGGTCGTGTGCGAGATCATGAACGACGACGGCACGATGGCCCGCGTGCCCGACCTCGTCGTCTACTGCGAGCGGCACGGCATCAAGATGGTCACCGTCGCCGACCTCATCGAGCACCGGCGCCGCATCGAGAAGCTCGTCGAGCGCGTCGTCGTCCGTCCGGCTGCCGACGGAGTTCGGCGAGTTCCAGGCCGTCGCCTATCGCGAGCTGCTCACGAACAAGCAGCACGTCGCGCTCGTGAAGGGCGAGGTCGATGGCGTGGAGAACGTGCTCGTCCGCGTGCACTCGGAGTGCCTGACCGGCGACGTCTTCCATTCGCTCCTCTGCGACTGTGGCGAGCAGCTCGAGCTCGGGCTCGCGCGGATCGAGGAGGAGGGGCGGGGCGTCGTCCTCTACATGGGGCAGGAAGGCCGCGGGATCGGGCTCCTCAACAAGCTTCGCGCGTACGAGCTGCAGGCGAACGGGCTCGACACCGTCGAGGCCAACCTCGCGCTCGGCTTCCCGCCCGACGCGCGCGAATGGGGCATCGGCAACCAGATTCTCGCCGACCTCGGCCTGACCACGATCCGCATCCTCACCAACAACCCTCGCAAGCTCACGGGCCTCGACGGCTTCGGCCTGACGGTCGTCGAGCAGGTCCCGCTGGAGACGGAGCCCACCGCGGAGAACGAGCGCTACCTCGCAGCGAAACGTGAGAAGCTGGGCCACACCATCACCAAGCTCCACCACCAGGGCGCCCGCCTCGAGGACGATGCGTCGCCGGAGGAAGCCGAATGAGCAGCCGCGACATCGATTCCACGAGCGAGAACGTGCTCCACGACTGGGCGAGCGAGGAGGAGAGCTCGGACGAGCCGGTTGAGCAGGGCGAGCTCGGAGTCGAGAGCTCCGACGAGCCGGTGGAGCGAGAGCGAGCTCGAGGTCGAGAGCTCCGAGGACGAGTCGCCCGCGTGGGGTTCTGCGACGAGCTCGGTGGAATCCGCGGCAGGGACGATCGTCGAGGCCGACGAGGAGGCGAGCGAGGCCGAAGTCGTCGAGCCCGAGCTGGACGACGCCGAGCCCGTCGATGCCGACGTCGAGATCGACGAGACGCCGATGCACGTGGAGCTCTCGCACGAGCACGCTGCGGGCGATCTCCACATCCCGGACGGCTACGCGGTGCTCGAGGGCGTCGCCGACGGCGGCAGGCGGGCGGTGGGCGTGGTCGTGTCGCGCTTCAACGGCAGCATCACCACGCAGCTCCTCGACGGCGCGCTCGCCGAGCTCGCCGCCGCAGGCGTTCATCAGGACGCGATCACGATCATGGTCGTTCCCGGTGCCTTCGAGCTTCCGCTCGCCGCGACCGCGCTCGCCAAGACCCGCCGCTTCGCGTGCATCGTGGCGCTCGGTTGCGTCATCCGCGGCGACACGCCGCACTTCGACTACGTCTCGAGCGAAGCCGCCAGTGGACTCCAGCTGGCCGCGCTCGAGACCGGCGTCCCCGTCGCATTCGGAGTCCTCACGCTCGATCGCCTCGATCAGGCCGAGGCGCGGGTCGGCAAGGGGGCGGAGGCCGTCCGCAGCGCGCTCGAGATGGCGGATCTCTTCGCACACCTCCGCGCCGCGGCTTCCCGCTGACGGCACGCGGCTGAGCTGAAACTGCGACAGCGCTCGCGAAGCAAGTGCCTTCAGGGGTTTTTCGCTGCGCAGTAGGTATAGTCCGCGGCCGCTCATGTCGAAGATCTGCGCAATCTGCGGGAAGAAGCCCGGCTTCGGCAACAGCCGCAGCCACTCCATGGTCGCCACCAAGCGCCGCTTCAACCCGAACCTGCAGCGCGTGCGCGTGATGCTCGACGGCCGCGCGACCCGCGCGTACGTCTGCACGCGCTGCCTCAAGGCCGGCAAGGTCCAAAAGGCCGTTTAGTCGTTGTAGGCTCGCGCGTGTGGAGCGCGAGCCGTTCGTGATCGCGACGACCGAACGCGGCCGCATCGCCGTCGCGCCCGACGCCATCGCGCAGATCGTGGGCTCCGCAGCCGCCGAGAGCTACGGGGTCGTGGCGCTCGCGGGTCGCAGCCGGCTCTCCCGTCTGGTGCCGTGGGGGATCAAGAAGGGAGTGGACGTCGAGCTGCGCACCGACGGCCTCGTCGTGGAGCTGCGCGTCGTCGTCGAGCACAGGCTGAAGCTCGCCGAGGTCGCCGAGACCGTGCGGTCGCGCGTCCTCTACGAGCTCGACCGCATGGTCGGGCTGCCGATCGCGTCGCTCGAGGTCCACATCGACGGCGTGCGAGGGCGCTGATGGAGCTCGGCGTCGTCCGGCATCTCGCCCGAAGCGCGCTCGGAAACCTCGAGGCGCACCGACGCCGGATCGACGACCTCAACGTGTACCCGGTTCCGGACGGCGACACGGGCACGAATCTCGTCCTGACCCTGCGCTCGATCGTCGAGGCGCTCGACGCATCGACGGCTGCGACGAGCGAGGCGGTCGCGAAGGACGTCACGCGCGCGGCCTTGATGGGGGCACGCGGGAACTCGGGGGTCATCTTCTCGCAGGTCGTGCGCGGATTCGTCGAGGTGCTCGGCCTGCACGAGGGCGTGAGCTCGTCGCTCCTGAGCAAGGCCTTCCGCGGAGCGAGCGACACTGCGTATCGCGCCGTGAAGCGCCCGGTCGAGGGGACGATGCTCACGGTGATCCGCGAGATGGCCGAGGAGAGCGAGCGCAAGGAGCATCGCGAGCTGCGCCCGAACGAGCTCCTCCAGGTCGTACTCGCGCGGGGCGAGCTCGCGCTCGCGCGGACGCCCGAGATGCTCGACGTGCTCCGGAACGCCGGGGTCGTGGACGCCGGCGGCGCCGGCCTCGTCGAGATCGCCCGCGGCATGGTCTACGGCGCCCTCGGCGAGGAGATCCCGGACGCCCCGGTCGAGACCGAGGCGCTCGGCCTCGACGCCATCCATCAGGAGCTCTCCGAGTTCCGCTACTGCACCGTCTTCGTCGTCGAGGGCGAGAACCTCGACAAGGACACGCTCGAGAGCGAGCTCGAGCGGATCGGCGACTCGCTGCTCGTCGTCGGCGACGAGACGGCCCTGAAGGTGCACGTCCACACCGACGATCCGGGCAAAGCGCTCAACCTGGGGACGGCGGTCGGAGTGGTCGAGGGCGTGGAGATCGCGAACATGCACCACCAGACGGCGCAGCGCGAGGAGCGACTGCTCGAGGGCGCGCCGACCGCGGCGGCGACGCTTGTGACCGGGCTCGTCGCCGTGTGCCCCGGTCGCGGAAACAGGCGTCTCTTCGAGAGCCTCGGCGCGACGCGCGTGATCGAGGGCGGCCAGTCGATGAACCCGTCGGCCGCGGACATCCTCGCCGCGATCGACGCCGTCCCGAGCAACCACGTCCTCGTGCTGCCGAACAACTCGAACGTGATCCTCACCGCCGAGCAGGCCGCAGCGCTCAGCGACAAGGCGGTGCGCGTCGTTCCCTCGAGATCGGTCCAGGCCGGGCTGGCCGCGATGACCGGCTTCGTGGCGGGCAACCAGCCGGAGGAGAACGAGCGAGCCATGCTGGCCGCGCTCGATGGCGTCGCAACCGGCGAGATAACCGTCGCGTCCCGTGACGCGAGCCTCGACGGGGTCGAGATCCGCGAGGGCGCCTATCTGGGGCTCGTCGACGACGTCGCAGTCGTGTCCGGGACGGAGCTCGACGAGGTCGTCCACGAGGTCGTCGACCGCGTGCTCGCCGGCGGCCAGGGCTTCCTGACGATCCTCACGGGCGAGGGTGCACCGCCGCTCGACGGGCTCGTCGCCGCCGTCGAGGCTCGCCATCCGCACGTCGAGGTCGAGATCCACGAGGGCGGCCAACCGCACTACCCGCTTCTCCTCGTCGCTCAGTGAGCGCGCCGGCGCGCCCGATCCGTGTCCTGCTCGTAGAGGACAACGACGTCTACCGAGACTCCCTCGTCTTCTTGCTCGCTGCGCGTACCGACCTCGAGGTCGTGGGCGCCGAGGCGACGGGCCAGGGTGCGGTTCGTCGCGCACGGGAGCTCGAGCCCGACGTCGCGGTCGTCGACTTCAGGCTTCCCGACATCGACGGCGGTACCGTGGCGGCGAGCGTCGACAGCGCCGTGGTCTTCCTGAGCGCCTCGGCGGGCGAGGCCGAGTACGATGCCGCGTCGAGCGCGGGCGCCGCGCTCGTGCGCAAGGACGAGGGGCTCGACGTACTCGTCGGCGCCATCCGCGCAGCGGCAGGGAGGTGAGCGTGAACCTGACGAGCGAGAACACGGCGATCGTGCTCGACTCGACGTCCGACTACCCGGACGCGCCTGCACGCTTCCCGAACATGCGCTTCGTCCCGCTGTATGTCCGCTTCGGCGACGACACGTACCGCGACTACGTCGAGCTCGGTCCTGCCGAGTTCTACGAGAAGCTCCGCATCTCGCCTGTGACGCCGTCCACGGCTCAGCCGACGCCACAGGACTTCGTGAACGCGTACGCGGAGCTCTCCGGGTACGAGCGGATCTACTCGCTGCACGTGTCGGCGAAGGTCTCGGGGACGTTCCAGAGCGCGGAACTCGCGGCGCAGGAGGTCGGCGGCGAGAAGGTCATCGTCGTCGACACGATGACCGCGTCGCTCGCGATCGCGATGCTCTCGCATGCGATCCAGCGCCGGCTCGCGCGCGGCACGACGGACGAAGAGATCTCCGCGCTCGTCGACCGCTTCCACGCGCACTGCGATGTGCTCTTCACGGTCGAGACGCTCGAGTACTTGCAGCGCGGCGGGCGTATCGGGAAAGCGCAGGCGATCGCGGGAGGGCTCCTGAACCTGCGGCCGGTGCTGGGCGTGAAGGACGGTGAGGTCGTCGCGATCGCCCGCGTGCGTGGCAGGCAGAAAGCCCTCGCGGAGTTCGAGCGTCGCTTCGTCGAGGCGACGACCGAGGGCCCCGGGCTGCACGTCGCAATCGCGCACGCCGACGCCGACGAGTGGGTGGGCACGCTCTCGGAGCTCGCCTGGCGCGTGAGACCGAACGCCGAGATCGAGTTCACCTCGACGCTCGGTGCGGTCGTCGGCACGCATGCCGGCCCCGGCGCGGTCGGCTTCTTCTGGTTCCAAGACGCGGACTGAGCCATGGCCCGCCGCCGGCGCGCTTCGAGCATCGACATCGTCTTCGAGACCCATTCGACGACGACGGACAACGAGCGCTGGGTCGCGTCGGGCTGGCTCGACGGCCAGCTGTCGCCGCTCGGCCTGCGCCAGGCCAAGGAACTCGGCGAGCGCCGCGCGGAAGACGAGATCGTCGCCGTGTTCTCCTCCGATCTCGGCCGGGCGGCCGAGACCGCACGCATCGCGTTCGGCGGCCGAGGTCTCCCGATCTTCCTCGACTGGCGCCTGCGCGAGTGCAACTACGGGATGCTGAACGGGACGGCCGTCGCGCGCCTGGAGGTCGAGCGAACCCGGCACGTCGCCGACCCGTACGCCGGCGGCGAGAGCTACGTCGACGTCGTTGCGCGCGTCCGCAGCTTCCTCCGCGACCTGCCGGGTCGCTACGCGGACCGCCGAATCGCGGTCATCGGCCACTCGGCCACGAAGTGGGCGTTCGACCACGTGCTCGAGGGGACGCCGCTCGAGGAGCTCGTCGAGGGCTCGTTCCGCTGGCAGCCGGGCTGGCTGTACACGCTCGCGATCGACGCCTGACCGCCGTCCGCTTCGCGTTCGTGGAGAGATGCGACGCGGCCGCGAATGCGGACGCCTTCAGGGATTTCGCGATCGGGATCCGCGCTCGCGGATGCCGATCTGCAGGAAAGTGCCAGCCCTATAGTGGTCGTCGGTTGTGAAGGGGACGATCGCTCGTGTGGCGCTGCCCGTCGGCTTCGCCGGCCTCGACGCTCCTGAGCGCTGGCCGCGTCCTCGCTCGGCGCCGAGAGCGGATCGGCTCGAAAGCTCGGTCGAGACGCTGCACGGCGTCGGCCCGACGCTCGCTCGGCGTCTCGCGAAGCTCGGGCTGACGGTGGTCGAGGACGTGCTCTGGCAGCGGCCGCGCCGCTACGAGGAGGCGGCGCCGCTGAAGCGGATCTGCGACCTCTTCGGCGACGAGGACGCGGTGCTGGAAGGCGTCATCCGCGCGGTAACGAGCTACCGGCGAGGGCGGCTGAAGATCCTCACCGCGCGCGTCGCGGACGAGACGGGGGAGATCAAGGCAACGTGGTTCAACCAGCCGTGGCTCGAGGCGAAGCTCGTCCCCGGGACGGCTCTCCGGATCCGCGGTCGTGCGAACCGCCACGGCTTCGCGGTCTCGTCGTACGACCTCGACGGCGAGGCCGAGACCGGCGACTTCGCCCCGGTCTATCCCGCTACGGAGGACGTCGCGCAGAAGCGGCTGCGCGACCTGCACGACCAGGCGCTGGAGCTCGTGCGCGACCTCGGGGACGATCTGCCCGCGGATCTGCTCCTCGCCGAGCGCCTCCCGCTCCGCTCCGATGCGCTCGCGGCCGTGCACCGACCGCGCTCGCTCCCCGAGGCCGAGGTCGGGCGCATCCGGCTTGCCTTCGACGAGCTCCTCGTGCTCCGTCTGGCGCTCGCGCGGACAGCAGCGGCCCGCGAGAGCGCATCCGCGCAGCCGCTCGGTCCGCCCGGCGAGCTCATCGTGCGCTACCGCGGCTCGCTCCCGTTCACGCTGACTGCGGACCAGCAGCGCGCGATCGCCGAGATCGACGCGGATCTCGACCGCACGGAGCCGATGCAACGCCTCCTCCAGGGTGACGTCGGATCGGGGAAGACGGTGGTCGCGTTGCATGCCCTCCTGCGCGCGGTCGAGGCGGGTCGTCAGGGGGCGCTGATGGCGCCCACGGAGACGCTCGCGGAGCAGCACTTCCTCACGATCGACGAGCTCTGCACCCCGCTCGGCGTCCGGGCCGTGCTGCTCACGAGCTCCCTCCGTGCGCGAGAGCACGGCCTCGCCCGGCAGCTCATCACCTCGGGCGATGCGGAGATCGTGGTCGGGACGCACGCGCTCATCGAGAAGGAGGTCGACTTCCGGGATCTTGCGGTGGCCGTGATCGACGAGCAGCACCGGTTCGGCGTCGCGCAGCGGACGGCTCTGGTCGAGGGCCGGAGCCCGCACGTGCTCCACCTCACCGCGACGCCCATCCCGCGCACGCTCGCGCTGACGGTCTTCGGCGATCTCGACGTCAGCGAGCTCGCGCTCCCACCCGCCGACCGCAAGCCGGTGATCACCGCCTGGGTCGCGGAGGAGCGCAGCTCCGAGGCGTACACGCGCCTCTGCCGCCATCTCGACGAGGGCAGGCAGGCATTTGTCGTCTGCCCGCTCATCGAGGCATCCGAGACCCGGGTCGCTCGGGCCGCGGAGGCCGAGGCCGAGCGGCTGCGCAGTGCCGAGCTCCGCGGATATCGCGTCGGCTGCCTCCACGGTCGTCTGCGACCGGACGAGCGTCGACGTGTCATGGCGGAGTTCAAGGCACGCGAGCTCGACGTTCTCGTCGCGACGACCGTTGTCGAGGTCGGCGTCGACGTGCCGAACGCGACGATCATGATCGTCCAGGAGGCCGATCGCTTCGGCCTCGCGCAGCTGCACCAGCTCCGCGGGCGCGTTGGCCGGGGCGCGGAGCAGTCGTACTGCCTCCTCGTCTCGCGCGGGCGGGAGGAGCTCTCCGAGACCGCAACCGATCGCCTCGAGGCCATGGTCGCGACCACTGACGGCTTCGAGCTCGCCGAGCGCGACCTCGAGATCCGCGGGGAGGGCCAGCTCCTCGGGGCGCGCCAGTCCGGATACTCGGACCTGCGCTTCGTCCGGCTGCGGCGAGATCAGGGCCTGCTCGAACGTGCCCGCGAGGCCGCCCGCTCGCTTCCGGACGAGGGCTTGCTCGCCGAGGCAGTCGACCGGCTGCTGGGCGAGGCCGAGCACCTCGGCGAGTCGTGAGGATCGTCGCCGGGTCGCGGAAAGGCCACCGGATCGAGGCGCCGAAGGGGGTGGTGACGCGTCCGACCGGCGACCGTGTGCGCGAGGCGGTCTTCTCGATCGTCGGGCCGGTCGAGGAGGCACGGGTGCTCGATCTCTTCGCGGGCTCGGGTGCCCTCGGGCTCGAGGCGCTGTCCCGCGGTGCGTCGAGCTGCGTCTTCGTCGAGCGCGACCGGCAGGCAGCGCGCGTGATCCAGTCGAACCTCGAGAAGCTTCGTCTCACGGGCGCGGTCGTCGTGGCGCGCGACGTCGCTGCGGCGCTCCGCGAGGAGCGCGACCGCGGCCGGCTCTACGACCTCGTGCTCGCGGATCCGCCGTACGAGGACTGGGCCGGCCACGAGACCGTGCTCGCAGAGGTCCTCCCCTCGGTGCTGGCAGACGACGCGCTGGTCGTCGTCGAGACGTCCGAGCGGGTCGAGCCCGACCTTGCTCTCGACCTCGTCACGACCCGGCGCTACGGTTCCGCGCGGATCACGGTGTTCTCGCGGTGATAACAGCCATCTGCCCAGGCAGCTACGACCCCGTCACGAACGGGCACGTCGACGTCATCCGACGCGCGGCCGCGATCTTCGATCGCGTCGTCGTCGGCGTCGTGCGCGATCCGACGCACAAGCAGACGTTGTTCGCCGTCGAGGAGCGCGTCGCGTTCCTCGAGGACGCTCTCTCGAGCTGCGAGAACGTCGTCGTCGACGTGTTCTCCGAGCTCGTCGTGGAGTTCGCGAGGAAACACGACGCCACGACCATGGTGAAGGGTCTGCGCGTCATCTCGGACTTCGAGTGGGAGTTCCAGATGAACCACCTGAACCGCCAGCTCGCGCCGGACATCGAGACGTTGTACGTCATGGCGAATCCCCTCTACAGCTTCGTATCGTCCAGCGGTGTGAAGGAGATCGCGTCGTTCGGCGGGAGAGTCGACGAGCTCGTGCCCGCGGCGGTTGCGCATCGTTTTCGGGAGATCTACCCCGACGGGAAGCCAGGCGCTCCCGTCTCACCCTCCGAGTAGACTGGCCGGCCATGGACGTACTGGTGCTCATCGACAGGCTCGACGACCTCGTGCACAACGCGAAGGCCGTGCCACTGACGGACCAGGTTCGCCTCGATCGCGAGGAGATCTACGAGATCCTCGACCAGATGCGGGCGACCATCCCGGAGGAGATCAAGCAAGCCCGCTGGATCGTCAAGGAGCGTCAGGAGATGCTCGCCGAGGCGAAGCGGGAGTGCGACCGGATCATCCAGGACGCTCGTGAGCAGGCGATGCGTGAAGCCTCCCAGACGGAGATCGTGAAGCTCGCCGAGAAGCAGGCCGACGACATCGTCGACGACGCCAAGCGCAAGGCGCGCGAGACGCGGCTGGAGATGGAGGACTGGGCGGATTCGATCCTCTCGACGCTCGAGCTGAACCTCGACAAGTTCCTCACCGCGGTAAGGCGTGGTCGCGAGCGGCTCCACGAGCGCTCGCAGGAGACGGTCGTCGCCGGCATCGGGCCGGAGGCGCTCGACGAGCCCGAAGAGTTCGAGCGCTTCAGCTAGTCCGCAGACCGGCCATCCTCTGGCGCAGACATCGCGGTCGCGGAGATCCCGAAGCCGTCCCCTTCGCAGCCGGGGCGTCCCGACCGACTCACCCTCAGTCTGCGGCGCTAGGCGGCCGCCGGCTCGAGCGTCAGCTCGCGGCAGACACCGACAGCGGAGTCGACGAAGGCCTCCGCCGCCGGGCTGCGATGCCGGTCCCGGTGCCAGACGAGACCGATGACGCGGGGTTCGATCCGGCCGTGTAGGTCGATGACGTCGATGCTCGGGTCGTCCTCGTCGACGGTGAGTCGGGGTGACACACTGACGCCGACTCCCGCGCCTACGAGGCCCTGGACGGTGCCGTTGTTGTCGGATCGAAACACGTAGTTCGGCGCTCGGCCGGCGGACGACAACTGCAGGTCGACGTGGGCCATCGCGCTGCACTGGTTGAAGCCGATCAGGGGCTGGAGGACGATCTCCTTGAGCGTCGGCGGTCGCTTCAGCTCGGCGAGCGGCGAGCCGGCGGGAACGACGAGGACGTACGGGTCACGCAGGAGCTCGACCGTCTCGTATGGCCCTCCGAGCACCGGCAACGTCCAGAACGTGAGGTCGAGCTCGCCGCGCTCGATCATCTGGAGGAGCTCGCTCTCGTCCTGTGACTCGCTGAGGACGACCTCCACCTGGGGATGTGTCTCGGAGAACTCGCGCAGGAGGCGCGGGATGATCTTCGCGCCGACGCTCTGGAACGTCCCGACACGCAGCCGGCCGGCGTCACCCGCCTCGAGGGCGGACATGTCCGCTTTGGCGGCGAGCAGCCGCGCCTGGATTGCGTCCGCGTGCCGGAGCAGGACCTGGCCTGCCTCGGTCAGTGAGATCGGACGTGGCCCGCCGGGGCGCTCGACGAGGCGAAGGCCAACGATGCGCTCCAGCGCCGCGATCTGCTGCGAGATCGCCGACTGCGTGTAGCCGAGCCGCTCGGCCGCTCGTCCGAACGAGCCCTCGTCGGCGATCGTCTTCAGGGCCACCAGGTGGCGGAGATCGAGGCCGAGCCAGCGATCAGATTCCATGATCCAAAGTTACCAGATGAACAGGTTGGCTTATGTTGCCGATCGGCGTGGTGTGGGCGCTACGCTCACGACGTGACCACGCTCGATCTGAGGGCGCTCCGGCTTCGGCCGGGCGAGGTGCGCAGGGAGACGCTCGATGTCGAGCTCGAGCCGTTCGTGCTCGGCGGTCAGCGGTACGAAGCCGTCCCTGCCACGATTCCCGTCGAGCTCGAGATCTCCCAGGCGTTCGGGGCGACCGTCTTCGATCTGCGGCTCCGGTTGCACCTGAGCGGCGCGTGCATGCGCTGCCTCGGCTTCGCCGGCCTCGACCGCGAGGTCAGCGCGCGCGAGTTCTACGACCCGGACGCCCCCGCCTCGGACGAGCTCCACTCGGACTACGTCGTCCGCGATCACCTGCAGGTCAGCGCGTGGGCTCGCGACGCGGTCGCGCTCGAGCTTCCGGATCAGATCCTCTGCCGCCCGGACTGTGCCGGTCTCTGCCCGGTGTGCGGCAAGGATCTCAACGTCGAGCCGCACGAGCACGTCGAGCGCAATCCCGATCCACGGTGGGCCGCGCTCGAGGCGCTCAAAGACGAGCTGGATGTCCGCTAGCGCGGACACCCAGCTCGGTCCCTGCCTGCGTTCGACCCGTCAGCCGGCGAGCGGCACCTGCACGAGGCGGTAGGCCGCGATGCCGGCGAGCGCCGGGTCGCCCGATCGGTACGTCTTTACGAAGAACTGCACGTGGTAGCCCTTGCGTGGCTTCGGGAAGTTCCCGTTCGGCACCAGCGGGTAGGTGACCCAGCCGTCGAGCGTCGTGGCCTGGCGATCTCCGCCCGAGGTCACTCGGGGCGTCGATCGCACGAACACGAGCGCGTCACGGACGACGAAGCCGCGCGTGTCCTTGACCCGCACGCGGACCGTGATCGGATTCCGTTGGCTCCTCACCGGGCTCGGCGCGAACTGCACCAGCGAGACGACGAGCCGAGCAGTCGACGGAACGCTCGCCGCCGGAATCGAGATCTCGCCGCTCGGGAGCGTCGTCGCTCCTGCCGGCAGCGGCTCGCTCACGATCGCCGACTCGCCGGACACGACCGTCGTCGAGCCCAACGAGTTGCGCGCGGTCACGTTGAAGCGGATCTTGTGGCCCACGTCCGAGGACGTCAGTCGGTACGTGCTCCCGTTCGAGCCGATCGAGGCGCACTCTCCACCAGCGGAGTTGCACCGCAGCCAGCGATACGAGAACGAGATCGGCTGCTTTCCCGTCCACGCTCCCGGGTCGGCAGTCACGGTCGAGCCGACGGTCGTTGTGCCGCGAACCCCTGGCGTCGACGTGTTCACGGGTGGCCCGACGACGACACCCGTCGGGTTCGACGCCACCGTCTTCGAGCCGTCCACGTTCATCGCCGTGACGCGGACACGAAGCCTGGAGCCGACGTCGGCCCGCACGAGCCGGTAGCGACGGTCGGTCGCGCGCGAGATGATCGCGCAGTTCCCGCCGTCCGGCTGGCCGCCGTCCGCTCCGCACCGAACCCACTGATACGCGAACGCGATCGGCTGCGTGCCGCTCCACGTGCCGGTGGACGCGGTCAGTGTGGCTCCCTGCTCGCCGCGGCCGCTGATCGCCGGCTCGGCGGTGTTCGACGGCGCCGTGGCCGGTGCCGCAATCCCCTCGCCGGACGGAAGGACGAGCGCACCGAGCACGAGCGCCGTTGCAGCTACTCCTCTCAGAGACATCAGACCCTCCTTGGTCACACCCGTTATGACGCCTACAGGTGGCGAATGCCGCGATCTCTTTCGGACCTCTTACACGGCCTTACATCTGCCTTACCTCGTCGTCTACGATTCCCGCGGCGCCGTAGGCGCCTGCTCATGACGGACTAACCGGCTCATTCCCGTTCGTTGCACGCACATCCCGCGCGTGCGTCACCCACGGTTCCCGGAGGTTCGTCGATGCGAGTGCAGCTCGCGCACGTCACGAAGAGCTATGGCGCGCAGGTCGTCCTCGACGACGTGTCGCTGACGATCGGGCCGCACGCCCGGATCGGGCTCGTCGGCCCGAATGGCGTCGGCAAGTCGACGCTGCTCCGGATCGTGGCCGGGGCCGAGACACCCGACGCGGGTGCCGTCACGCGCGCTCCCGACTCCGCGACCGTCGGCTACCTCGAGCAGGAGCGGCGGGTCGAGCTCGGAGAGTCGATCCTCGACTCGCTGAGCCGTCGGGCGGGCGTCTTCGCGGCGGAGCGCGAGCTGGAGGACGCTGCGGCTGCCCTCGCGCGCGGCGAGGCTGCGGACGACCGCTACTCGGCTGCGCTCGACCGCTACCTCTCGCTCGGGGGCGGCGACTTCCACGCCAGAGCCGGAAGCGTCTGCGCCGACCTCGGGCTGACGCTCGACCTCGGGCGGCCGCGGGAGAGCCTCTCCGGCGGGGAGTCCGCCCGCGTCGGGCTCGCCGCCATCCTCCTCTCCCGCTTCGACGTCCTTCTGCTCGACGAGCCGACGAACGACCTCGACTTCGACGGCCTCGAACGGCTCGAGGGCTTCCTCACCTCCTATCGCGGCGCTCTCGTGCTCGTCTCGCACGATCGGGAGCTGCTCGACCGGACGGTCGAGAGCGTGGTCTCCGTCGACCCGAGGTCTCGTCGCGTTCGCGAGTGGGCGGGCGGCTGGACGGACTACGAGATCGCACGTGACGCCGAGCGCGCGGCCGCGCTGGCCGAGTTCGAGCACGCGCAGCTGAGGCGGCGGCGACTGACCGAGCTGCTGAGCACGCGACGCTCGGAGGCGCGTGCGAAAGGGGCTTCGCTCGGGAGCAAGACAGGCGGAGCGGATCGGCGGGCGACACACGCACTCGAGACGAAGGTGCGTCAGGCGGAGCGCCTTCTCGATCGCAACGAGCTGCCGGAGAAGCCGTTCGAGCAGTGGGAGCTTCGGCTGGCGCTCCGCGCCGGCAAGCGGCTCTCCGATCACGTCCTGAGCCTGGACGGTGCCGTCGCCGAGCGTGGTGACTTTCGCCTCGGGCCGATCGACGTCGACCTGGCACCGGGAGAGCGGCTCTCGGTAGCCGGGCGAAACGGCACGGGGAAGTCGACGTTGCTCGGAATGCTCCTCGGAGAGGTTGCGCTCGCCTCGGGTGTGCGAAGCGTCGCCCGGGCGACGGTCATCGGCGCGATCGGTCAGCAGCGCAACGCCTTCGACGGCGACGCCCCGCTCGTCGACGAGCTCGTCGCCCGTACCGGGCTCGTCGCCGTCGAGGCACGGACGCTGCTCGCGAAGTTCGGTCTCGGCCCCGACCACATCCGACGGCCGGGCTCGTCGCTCTCGCCCGGCGAGCGGACGCGGGCGCACCTCGCGGAGCTTCAGGCAAGCGGAGTGAACGTCCTGGTCCTCGACGAGCCCACCAACCACCTCGACCTCGAGGCGGTCGAGCAGCTCGAGCGCGCGCTGGTGGACTTCGACGGGACGCTCGTCGTCGTCTCGCACGACCGCCGGTTCCTCGAGCGCGTCGCTCCGACGCGGGAGCTGATGCTGCCTCCGGGATGACGGGGAGGCCGAACGGGTTGTCGCTATACTCCGCGGCCGCTCATGGCCGTCCCCAAGCGAAAGACATCGAGGTCGAGGCGCGACAAGCGCCGCGCGCAGCACGGGATCTCCGTCCCGCGCCTGCAGGTCTGCCCGAACTGCAAGCAGCCGAAGCAGACGCACAGGGTCTGCCCGAACTGCAAGACGTACAAGGGCCGGGACGTCGAGCCGCTCCGCATCGAAGCGCCGTAGAGCAAATACTCCGCGCATGATCCGCGTCGCCGTCGACGGCCTCGGGGGGGATCGCGCGCCGGACGAAGTCGTCGCGGGCGCCGCCGAGGTCGCGTCCGAGGCGATTCAGCCGATCGTGTTCGGTCCTGCCGGCCTCGACACGCACGGGCTGACGCACGTCGAGACGTCGGAGGCGATCGCGATGGACGACCACCCGGTCGAGTCCGTGAGGTCGAAGACGGACTCCTCGCTCGTGCGCGCCGTGCGCGCGGTGGCAGACGGCGACGCAGACGTCGTCGTGTCCGCCGGGAACACGGGCGCGATGCTCGCGGCGTCGCTCCTGCACATCCGGCGGCTCCCCGGCGTGCACCGCCCGGGCATCGCGGCCGTGATCCCCACGAAGCGCGGTCCGAGCGTGCTGATCGACGCCGGCGCGAACGCCGACGCGCGCGCGGAGCACCTTCTGCAGTTCGCGCACATGGGCTCGGTCTTCGCGCAGGAGATCCTCGAAGTGGAGCGACCGCAGGTCCGGCTGATGTCGATCGGAGAGGAGGACGAGAAGGGGAACCAGCTGACGATCGAGGCGCACGAGCTCCTCCGCACAGCCGATCTGCACTTCGCGGGGAACACGGAGGGGAGGACGCTCCTCGACGGCAGCGCTGACGTCGTCGTCACGGACGGCTTCACGGGGAACGTCGCACTGAAGACGCTCGAGGGTGCGGTGACGAGTCTGCTCGACGTGCTCCGTTCCGAGCTCGAGTCGTCGTTTCGCGGAAAGGTCGCCGGCGCGCTGATGCGCCCTGCCGCCCGCCGCGTGCGCACGCACCTCGATCCGGAGACCTACGGCGGGGGCTACCTCCTGGGGCTGAACGGCTTGGTGGTCATCGCGCACGGCTCGAGCTCCCGCGTCGCGATCGCCAGCGCCATCCGCCTGGGTGCTCGCGGAGTCGAGCACGATGTAGTGCGTCGCTTGCAGGAGCGCCTGACCGCCCTAGCGGTCACGTCTCAGGCGTAGGTCGCTCGACGGAGTCGTGTTGCTCGGGAGGGCGGAGGCCGGCTTTGCCGGCCGGGAGGCTCGCCTCCGCACGCGGAATGTCACATCCGTGGGAAGGGGGCACGCGGGGAAGACTAGGTTTCCCCCGCGACTTTGTTAGCATCCGCGCGCTCCACGACCCCGACGGCAGAGAGGTGAGATTTCAAGGATGGCGACTTCGCGTGAGGAGATCCTCGAGCAGGTCAAAGGCGCGCTGAGCGAAAAGCTCGGTATCGACGAGAGCGAGATCACGGAAGAGGCGTCGTTCGAGGAGGACCTCGGCGCGGACTCGCTCGATCTGGTGGAGGTCGTCATGGACCTCGAGGACCAGTTCGGCCTCAAGATCCCGGACGAGGACGCCCGCGAGCTCACGACCGTCGGCAAGGCGATCGACTACGTCATCGCGCATCAGGGCTGAGGTAGAGGCCCACGCGGGGCCGACCGAGCTAGGCCGCCTGATCGCAGAGCTGCCTGCCGACAGGCTCGAGCAGGTGTTTACGCACGCCTCGTGGGCGGAGGACCGCGCGGAGTCGTACGAGCGCCTCGAGTTCCTCGGCGACAGCGTCCTCGAGCTCGCGATCGCGCGGGCGGTCTTCGACCGCTTTGCGGCGGCGTCCGAGGGCCGCCTGGCGAAGATCCGCGCCCACGTCGTGTCCCGCCAGAGCTGTGCTGCGGTCGCGAAGGAGCTGCATCTCGGCGATCAGCTCCTGGAGTACGCCGGGGTGGCGCCTAGGGACGAGCTGCAAAGGATCTCGCGGAGCAGGAACGTGCTCGCTGCGGTGCTCGAGGCGGCGATCGCGGCCGTCTACCTCGAGCACGGGTTCGAGCGCATCGAGCCCGCGATCGTGGACGCGTTCAGTGAGCGGATCGAGTACGCCCGCTCGAGTCACGTCGACTACAAGACGGAGCTCCAGGAGGCCCTCGCCCGCTCGGGCAAGCAGGTGCACTACACGGTGCTCGAGGTGGAGGGGCCGCCTCACGACCGCCGGTTCGTCTGTGCGGCGCATGTCGCAGGAGAGCAACTCGGCGTTGGGAAGGGATCGACGAAGAAGGCCGCCGAGCAGGAGGCCGCGCGCCAGGCGCTCGAGGCGCTCGGTGTCGTGCCGGAGCGGATCTGAGTTTTTCCGCAGATCGCGATCCACGAGTGTGGATCGCGATCGCGAAGACCCCTAAAGCCGGCGCTTCGCGCCGGGTCGCAACGTCCTCTCGACCGTCCGGTGGTCCCGCGAGAATGCGGCGCGGTGCACCTGCGCACGCTCCGCATCCGCGGCTTCAAGTCGTTCCCCGAACCCATCGAGATCTCGCTCGAGCCAGGTGTCGCCGTCATCGTCGGGCCCAACGGCTCGGGCAAGTCGAACATCGGCGACGCGATCGTCTGGGCTGCAGGCTCGCTCACTCCGTCGGAGCTCCGCGCGGAGAAGCCCGATGACGTGCTGTTCGCCGGCGGGGCCGACCGCAAGCCGGCCGAGCACTGCGAGGTGGAGCTCGTCTTCGACAACGAGGACGGCACGTGGCCGGATCTCGACTTCTCGGAGGTCTCGATCGCGCGCCGGCTCGTGCGCGCCGCAGAGGGGCAGTACCTGGTCAACGGCGCGTCGGTTCGCCGCACCGACCTGGTTGAGATCCTCGCGGACGTGGGGCTCGGCGCCGCGATGCACTCGATCGTGGGCCAGGGCAAGGTCGAGCAGGTGCTCGCGTCGAGGCCGGAGGATCGCCGTTCCTTCGTGGAGGAAGCGGCAGGGCTCGGGAAGTTCAAGAGGCGCCGGCACCGCGCCGAGCTGAAGCTCTCGCGGGTCGCGCTGCAGGTCGAGCGCGCTCGAGACGTCGAGGAGGAGGTTCGCAAGCGCTTGCGGCCACTCGCGCTCCAGGCAACGGCGGCCGAGCGCGCGGAGAAGCTCGCTGTCGAGATTGCCGGCATCCAAGCGCGGATCGCGCAGCTCGACCTCGACCACTCAGGAGCCCGCCGGGCGGAAATCGAGCAGCGTCGGGACGCCGCCGCGTTCGCGAGGCGAGGCGCACAGGGACGCCTGGAGGGGCTGCTCGCCGATCGCGCCCGCGCCGAGGAGGAGCTCTCCGACGCGGCGGGTCGCCGGGAGGCTGCAGTCGCCGCTCGGTATCGGGTTCAGGGCGGGATCGAGCGCCTGGAGCTTCGTGCCGAGTCGGTGACGGCTCTGCTCGAGCGCTTTCGCGGCGAGGCGCCTGCCCAGCCCGAGCCGCAGCCGCCGAGTGACGTGGCGGTGCTCGAACGAGAAGCGATCGAAGCCGCGGAAGCCGCCCGAACGGCGGAGCGCGAGCGCTCGACGCTCGCGGAACGTGCAGGGCTCGTTCGCGAGCGCGCGCGAGCGCTCGAGCAGGCGCTCGCAGAGCAGGAGGGGCTTCCCCCCGCCGCACGTGCGCTCGCGGAGGACGGCGCCCGACTCGCGCTCGCGTCGCTCGATGTCGGCCCGGGGCAGGAGCGAGCCGTCGCCGCCGCGCTCAGGACTCGCGCCGCGGCGGTCATCGCCGACGACCCCGCCGTCGGGCTCGCGCTCCTTCAGCGCGCACGGGGAGCAGGCCTCGGCAGCCTCACGGTCCTGACGGGACGCTCGCCGCAGGAAATCGTGGCCGACTACCCGATCGTCCCGCTCGACACGCTGCTCGACGTGACGAGCGCATCGGTAACGAGCGAGGGGTTCGGGTACGACCCGGCGGCCGGAGAGCTGTGGTTCGTGGGCGAGACGGCCGAGGCGGTGCTGCTCGAGCTGCACGGCCGGCGGAGCGCTCTCCGGGCGGAGATCGCGGAACTCGATGCGCTCCTCGCGGACGCGACCTCCATGGCCGGCGAGACCGCGGAGCGTGCTCGGATCGCTCAGGAGGCGTACGGGCAGGCGCCGCGGCTTCGGGCGTCGACGCTCGATCCGCAGATCCACGCGCGGCTCGTCGATCTGACTGCACGCCTCCGCGATGCGATCGGCGCCGCCCGGGCGACGGCGGCGAGGATGGAGGCGCCGCTGCGCGCGCGGGTCGACGCCGGAGCGGCGAGAGCGGGCGAGCTCGGCGAGGAGCTGCGGACGCTCGGCGCCGCCGAGGTGAGCCTGCGCCAGGAACACGACGACGCGAGCGCAGCACTCACGGCCGCGGAGGTCGAGATCGCACGCATCGACGCCGAGGCGACCGACGCCACGCGCAGGCTCGAGGCGGCAGGCGAGGTCGAGCCGGCGCTGGGCGACGACCCGGACGAGCTTGCTGCGCGCATCGCGCGTCTCGAGGCGCGGCGGGTGACGCTGGGCCAGGTCAACCCGCTCGCCCGCGAGGAGTACGAGGCGGAGAAGGAGAGGCTCACCGACCTGAAGACGCAACGCGAGGACCTCGAGCGCAGCCTCGAGGAGCTCGACGCGCTCTGCGCCGAGCTCACGGCAACGGTCGAGCGCCGGTTCGCCGAGACGTTCAGGGCCGTCGCGGAGCACTTCGAGGAGGTCGCCTCGACGCTCTTCCCGGGCGGCGAGGGCAGGCTCAGGCTCGTCGAGCCCGAGGGGTCGGAGGGAGAGCTCGGCGTCGAGGTCGAGCTTCGGCCGGCGGGCAAGCGCATCACGAGGCTGTCGCTTCTGTCCGGGGGAGAGAAGGCCCTCGGCGCGATCTCGTTCCTGTTCGCGCTCTTCCTCGCGAAGCCGTGCGCCTTCTACCTCCTCGACGAGGTCGAGGCCGCGCTCGACGACACCAACATTGCACGCTTCGTCGAGCTCCTGCGACGCTACTCCGACAGGGCACAGTTCGTGGTCGTCACGCACCAGAAGAGGACGATGGAGGCCGCGGATATCCTCTACGGCGTGACGATGGGGCCCGACGGCGTGTCACAGGTCGTCTCGCGACGCCTCCCGCAGCACCAGCAAGCCCTCGCAGCGACCGCGTGAGCCGCACGTGGTCGGAGCTTCTCGGCGACGCGCCGACTGAAGCCGACGAGCCCGAGCGGACCGGATTCTTCGGGCGGATGCGGGAGTCGCTCGCAAAGAGCCGTCGGGCGCTCACGGCCGAGCTGGCCTCGGCCGCGTTCGACTCGTCCGACGACGATGCGTGGGAGCGCCTGGAGGAGGCGTTGATCGGCGGCGACGTCGGCGTGCCTGCGACTGCAGAGCTCGTCCGCCGACTCGAGGCGCGCGGCCTGACCGGCGATCTGCAGGAGCCGCTCGTCGAGGAGGTCGAGGCGCTCTTCGGCGAGCCGCCGACGCTCGCCCTCGACGGCAAGCCGAGCGTGATCCTGGTCGTCGGCGTCAACGGCACCGGGAAGACGACGACGATCGGCAAGCTCGCGCGCAAGCTCTCCGAGCATGGCCGCTCGGTGCTCGTGGGCGCGGCCGACACGTTCCGCGCGGCCGCGGAGGAGCAGCTGGAGATCTGGGCCGGCCGCTCGGGCGCGGACTTCGTCGGGGCGCCGCGCGGTGCCGATCCCGCTGCGGTCGCGTTCGACGCCGTCGAGGCAGCTCGGGCACGCGGCCGGGACGTCGTCATCGTCGACACAGCGGGCCGGCTGCACACGCAGACCAACCTCATGGCCGAGCTCGAGAAGGTGCGGCGCGTCATCGAGGGTCGGATCAGCGATGCGCCGCACGAAACGCTGCTCGTCGTGGACGCGACCACTGGCCAGAACGGTCTCCAGCAGGCGCGGCTGTTCGGCGAAGCCGTCAGCGTCACTGGCGTCGCGCTCACGAAGCTCGACGGCAGCGCCCGCGGTGGCGTGGCGATCGCGATCGCCGTCGAGCTCGGGCTACCCGTCAAGCTCGTCGGGGTAGGAGAGGGAGTCGACGACCTCCGCCCGTTCGACGCGGCGGACTACGCGCGCGCGCTCCTCGGACCCTAGTCCGCGCCGAGTCGACGGAAGCACCACGTTCGAGGCTCTGCGCGTGAGTGGATCCCGATCGTGCGCGGAGAATCACTCGATCGAGGGCTGTAGCTCATTGCATGCGACCAGACCGCCGCGTATGTTGTGATCGGACCTGGACGCGACTCAGGGAAGGAGGACTGGGAATGGCTGTCGCGATGTACATGCACTGGCCGGGGGTCACATCCGACCAGTACGACGCCATCATGGCGAGGCTCGGCCTCGATGCGAACCCGCCTGCCGGCGGGGTGCTGCACGTGGCGACCGTGACCGACGAGGGTGTCGAGATGTGCGACATCTGGCAGACCGAGCAGGCCTTCAACGGCTTCCTCGAGCAGCGCCTGCTTCCTGTCGTGAGCGAGCTGGGGATCAGTGGGGAGCCGGACGTACGAATCGTCCCGCTCCACAACCTCTATGCCGCCGATCCCGACATGATCGATCGGATCGGAGCGGTCTCTCTTCCGGCCGCCGTAGCGAGCTGGGCTGGCTGATTGCCCGTGGAGGCGCGGCCTCACGGTCGCGCCTCCATCCGCTTCAAAGGTCGTGCGCGGGCGCTCAGCCGCCTGGAGCTAGTGAGGGCTCTGTACGTCGTCGGCCCGGGGTTCGGCGAAACGACGACGCGGATCTGGCTCACGTCGAACGTCATCGTGCCGAGGTCGTGCTCCGTGGCGTAGTCGGCCGCCGCGCTCGCCGCCTCGGCGATCGCGATCGAGAGCGCGGTCGGGCCGTCTCCGCTCCTCTCCTCGTCTGCAAACGCCTGCGCTTCTCCTTCGAACGAGGGCAGCGAGTGACCTCGCTGCGTGCGCTCTCGAGCACTCATGGATCTCCCTTCGTCGGAGTTGCGCCGAGCCTACTCCGCACCTGTTGAGGCAACAACATCGCGCACATTGGCAAGCGTGTCCTCGTATCCGGAGCGGCGACCCTCCGCGCGGAGCTCCGCGGCGCGTGCGACTCCAACGGACTCGACGAGCACAGGCGTGAATCGTGCTTCGATGAAGCGGCTCGGCGTACTCGAGCGGCCGAGACCCTCGGGCGGCATCAGCGGCACCCCAGAGCCGAGCGCCTTCCTCGGGATGGCCGGTAGCTATCGCGTATCCGCCCAGGGCGCAGAGGCACTCGGCGCGGCTCTTGTCGTCGTCGAGATCGACGTAGATCGCAAGGCTCTCGCTCAGGCGGTCCGCGACGAGCCCGAGATCGCCCTCGCACGAGCTCAGTCGTACCGAGCATGCACAGCGCTGCAGCGATGTAGAGCGCGTCGCCCGAGCTCGCGCGCGCTCGAGGGTCGCTTCGAATGCTCGCCTCGGAGCGATCGAGGTCTCCGGCCGCGAATGCCGCAACTGCCGACGTGGTACGTGGAGTCGATGATCGAGCAGCGGGTCGCCAAGGACGCGGCGTAGCTCAAGGCTTCCTCGGCGCACTCGAGCGCGCGCCCGTGGTCGCCGCGCGTCCGGGCGATCTTCGAGAGGATTGCGAGTACCCCGAGGTCGCCCGGTTGTCCCCGAGCGCGCGCGCCAACGACGAGCGACTCGTCGCAGAGCTGCTGCGCGCGCTCGCGCGTCGTCGCGACGAAGGGCGATGAAGCCGAGCTCCGAGAGCGCGAAGACCTCTTCTCGACGTCGCTTCTCGGCGCGGAACAACGGAGAGCGCCTCCTCGAGCAAGGGCACAGCGGCGTCCCAGTCGCTCTGACGCCGCCGCTTGGCGGGCGGCAGTCCACAGCGCGTCGGCTCGGATCCGTGCCGGCGCATGGTCGGCCGAGATCGAGGCCGAGCGCGAGCCGGCGGCGTGCTTCGCTTACGTGCGCATGCGCGCGCCAGAAGCGCTCGAGCGCGCTGACTGCGCGGAGCGCGTCCTCCACTCGCCCCGATGTGAGCAGCCAGTCGAGGGCTGCTCGAAGGTTGTCGACTCGCGCTCGAGACGGTCAGCCACTCGTGCCTGGTCGGGGCCGGAGAGCTCGTGTCTCGGCTTCCAGCGCGAGCTCGAGGAAGTGCTCGGCGTGGCGGTCGCGCAGCTCGTCGAGCGCGCTCTCCGCGCGAAGGCGATCGAGCGCGTGCTCGCGCACCGTCTCGAGCATCGAGAGCCGGACTTCGCCGTCGCTCGCCTCGCTCCGGACGAGGCTCCAGCCGACGAGCGCCTCGAGGTCGGTGAGGAAGGCGTCGCCGGCCGCGCGCGATCGCACGCGCGTCGGCGAGCGCCGCGCTGTCGGCGAAGACCGCCAGGCAGCCGTGCAGGGCACGCTGGCTGTCGGTGAGCCGCTGGTAGCTCCAGTCGATCGCCGCGCGAAGCGTGCGCTGCCGTTCGGGAAGATCGAGCGGCCCTTCCATCTTGAGCGCGAGCCCCTCGCCGAGCGCCCGCACGATCTCGGCTGGAGGGAGCACGACGAGCCGTGCGGCGACGAGCTCGATCGCGAGCGGCAGACCGTCGAGCCGCCGGCAGATCTCGTGCACCGACGCAAGCGCGTCGGGCTGCAGCACGACGCCCCGCGCCGCCGCGAGCTCGACGAAGAGCGTGGTCGCGTCGTCGAGCGTCAGCGGCTCGAGCGGCAGAGACTCGCTCGGTCGAGAGGCGGAGCGGCATGCGGCTCGTGGCGAGGATCTGCAGGTCCGGTGCGCGGTCGAGCAGCTCGGCGACGTGACACCGCTGCTCGGGCGAGGTGCTCGAGGTTGTCGAGGTACAGGAGAGCTCCGGTGCCGTTCAGCCGATCCGCGATCGCGTCGAGCAGCGGCTCGTCGCCCGTCTCGCGCACGCCGAGCGCCCGCGCGATCGCGCTCGGGCACGAGCTCGGCTCGGTCGATCGGGAGCGAGACCGACGAGGTGCACGGGCCGCTCGATCGCGGCGCCGGCCGCGACCTCGAGAGCGAGGCGGCTCTTGCCGGCGCCGCCCGGGCCCGTGATCGTGACGAGCCGGGCGCCCGCGTCGAGAGCAGCTCCTCGACGCGGGCGAGCGCATCGGCTCGTCCGACGAGCCGATGATGGAGAGCCGGCAGGCTCGTCGCCGAGAGCGTCTTCAGCGGCGGGAAGTCCGTCGCGCAGATCGGGCGCGACGAGCTGGAAGAGCTGCACGGCTGTCGGGGACGTCCTTCAGCCGGTGCCGGCCGAGCGCGCGAAAGGACGCACCCGGAAGGGGCTCGTCGCCCGCCATGTCACGCGTCGCGCGCGACACGACGATCTGCTCGCCGTGGCGACGCGGCGCAGATCCGCGACGCGATCACGACGTCCGATCCCCACATAGCCCTCGTCGCCGAGCTCCGGCTCGCCCGTGTGGATGCCGATGCGAAGCCGGTGCGGCTCGTCGTCGGGCCACGGCTCGGCAGCGAGCGACGCGCTGGATCGCGCGGCGGCCGCCGAGACCGCGTCGTGCGCGCGCGAGAACGCGAGGAAGACTCCGTCGCCCGCCCAGTCGACCTCGGCGCCGCCGTGGGCGCTCGCCGCCTCGCGCACGAGCTCGCGCATTCGTGCGCGCGCCAGGCGCGAAGCGCTCGCTCGAGCAGGTAGAGAAGCCGCGTCGATCCCTCGACGTCGGCGAACAAGAGCGTGACGGTTCCGGAGGGGAGCGGGCGGCGTGCGGCTGTCCGAAGCGGTCACGTGCCGAGTCTAGGAGCGAGAGGTCGGGACGTACACTGTTCGGCCGTGTTCGACACCCTCTCCGACAAGCTCCAGGCGACCCTCTCCGGGCTCGGTCGCGGCGGTCGCCTCGACGAGGAGGCGATCTCGAAGGCCATGCGCGAGATCCGCCTGGCGCTGCTCGAGGCGGATGTCAATCTCCAGGTCGCGCGTGACTTCACGGCGACGGTCAAGGAGCGCGCGCTCGGGCAGGACGTCCTGAAGAGCCTGACTCCGGGTCAGCAGGTCGTGAAGATCGTGCACGAGGAGCTGACCGCGCTCATGGGGTCGGGCGACTCGCGGCTGGCATTCGGCCGGCCGCCGACGGTAATCCTTCTCGCCGGGCTCCAGGGCTCGGGCAAGACGTCGGCGGCGGCCAAGCTCGGGCTCATGCTCCGCCGCGACGGGAAGCGCCCGGGCCTCGTCGCCTGCGACCTCCAGCGCCCCGCGGCGGTCGACCAGCTCGAGCAGCTCGGCAAGCAGGTGCAGCTGCCGGTGTATGCGCTCGACCGCACCGATCCTGTCGCTGCGGCGCGGCTCGGGCTCGAGCACGCGCGCAAGGACGGGCTCGACGTCGTGATCCTCGATACCGCCGGTCGCCTGCACGTCGACGAGGAGCTGATGGCCGAGCTCGAGCAGGTCGCGACGGAGACGAAGCCGACGAACGTCCTCCTCGTGCTCGACGCGATGACCGGTCAGGAGGCGGTGAACGTCGCACTCGCGTTCCAGGAGCGAGTCGCGTTCGACGGCGTGATCCTGACGAAGCTGGACGGAGATGCTCGCGGCGGCGCGGCGCTCTCGGTTCGCGCCGTGACCGGGCGCCCCGTGAAGCTCGTCTCGGTCGGCGAGAAGGTCGACCAGCTCGAGTACTTCCACCCGGACCGCATGGCGTCCCGGATTCTCGGCATGGGCGACGTCCTGACGCTCATCGAGAAGGCCGAGTCGGCGGTCGAGCTCGACGAGCAGGCCGAGATGGAGAAGCGCATCCGTGCGGGCGAGTTCACGTTCGACGACTTCCTCGCCAGCTACCGAATGCTGCGCCGCATGGGTCCACTGCAGGGCGTCATGAAGCTCATCCCCGGCATGGGCAAACAGCTCCAGGGGCTCGACCTCGACGAGCGTCAGCTCGCCCGAGTCGAGGCGATCGTGCTCTCGATGACGCCGCAGGAGCGGCGGATGCCGCACATGATCTCGATCCAGCGCCGCCGGCGGATCGCGGCAGGCAGCGGCACCTCGCTCGACGAGGTGAACAAGCTCATGGCCGCCCGCAAGCAGATGGCGAAGATGATGAAGCAGATGGGGAAGGGCAAGATGCCGACGCTCCCGCCCGGGGTGGGCGGTCCGAGGCGCTAGCCTTCCGGCTTCACCCACAGAGAAAGGCACGTACAGCACATGGCAGTGAAGATCAGGTTGACCCGGGTCGGCTCCAAGAAGAACCCGATCTATCGCGTGGTCGTGGCCGACTCGCGCTCGCCGCGCGACGGTCGCTTCATCGAGATCGTCGGTCGCTACAACCCGCAGACCGACCCGTCCACGATCGACCTCGACGAGGCGAAGATCAAGGACTGGATGGCCAAGGGCGCACAGCCCACGGCGCCCGTGTCGCGCCTCATCAAGGCCGCGGGCATCAGTGCCTGACGTGAAGGCGCTGCGACCCGGCCGCGAAGCGGCCGGCTCCAGGGATCTTGCGCGAGCGGAATCCGCCTTCGCGGCTCCCGCCCTTGCGCCGTAATGGAAGAGCTCCTCGAGTGGCTCGCACGCAGGCTCGTCGACGAGCCTGACGCGGTGCGCGTCGAGACCGAGGAGCGGGAGGACGCGATCGTGTTCCATCTCCACGTCGCTCCCGACGACGTGGGCAAGGTGATCGGAAAGCAGGGGCGGATCGCGCGTGCGCTCCGCAGCATCGTCCGCGCCGGCGGTGCTCGCGCCGAGGAGCGGTACGTGCTCGAGATTGCCGACTGACCCACGGCAGGACCTCGTTCACATCGGGCGCGTCGGGCGCCCACACGGCGTCGACGGCGCGTTCGTCGTCGAGGAGGCGAGCCAGGACCACTGCCGTTTCGAGGTCGGCGCCGAGCTTCTCGTGACGGCGAGCCTGCACGGGTGGTCGTATCGCGCCACGTGGGAGGACGGACGGTCGCGCGATGAAGCTCGACCGACCGGTCGAGCGCGGCGCGGAGCTGGCGGTCCCCCGCGATCGGCTGCCGGAGCTTCCTGCCGACTCGTACTACGTCGCCGACCTCGTCGGGCTGGAGGTGCTCGACGAGCGCGGCGCGCGGGTCGGCGCCGTGCGCGACGTCCTCCCGGGGCCGGCCAACGACGTGCTCGAGCTCGACAGCGGTCAGCTGCCTCCCGCTCGTCGAGGACTGCGTCCGCGAGGTCGATCTCGAGAGCGGGCGCATCATTCTCAATCCCGGCTTCATCGACTGACGGCTACGGTTCTGCGTCGTGCGTCTCGACGTCTTCACGCTCGTCCCCGATGCGTTCGCGTTGGATCAGGGAGCGTCGCCCGCTCGCGGCGGTTCTCGGCAGCGAGCTCGAGCTGCGCGTCTTCAACTACCGCGACTCGACGCCGCTGAGCGCCGGACAGGTCGACGACGACCCGTACGGCGGCGGCCCGGGAATGGTGCTGCGCGTCGACGTCGTCGCGGCTGCGCTCGACGCCGTGTACGGCGGAACTCCCGAGCACCGCGTCATCGCGCTCTCGCCGCAGGGGCGGCAGCTCGACCAGGAGCTCGTCGAGGAGCTCGCCGAGGAGCCTGCGCTGACGCTGCTCTCGGCGCGGTTCGAGGGCTTCGACCAGCGCATCCTCGACCACTTCTGCACGGACGTCGTCTCGATCGGCCCGTACGTCCTCTCGGGCGGCGAGATCCCCGCGCTCGCGCTCGTCGACGCCGTGGCGCGCCGGCTCCCCGGAGCGCTCACCGAGGGGTCGGGCGAGGTCGAGA
This sequence comes from uncultured Gaiellaceae bacterium, assembly GCA_963776555.1. GTDB lineage: Bacteria > Actinomycetota > Thermoleophilia > Gaiellales > Gaiellaceae > GMQP-bins7. The sequence goes on from CAVZNK010000036.1 coordinate 53,734, forward strand.
GCTTCTCCGCAGCACTCGCCGGCGGTCTCGAGTACCCGCACTACACGCGTCCTGCCGAGTTCCGTGGCTGGACGGTGCCGGAGATCCTGCTCTCGGGCGACCACGCGAGGATCGAGGAGTGGCGACGCGAGCACGTGAGGGCCGTGACGTGAGCGAGACCGAGGAGCGCGCGCCCACGCCGGCCGACCACGAGCAGGAAGGCGCTGACGGGCGCGGCGACGGCGAGTGGATCATGCCGCTGCACGAATCGGCGCCGCCCGCACCTCCGCCGCCGGCACCCCCGTTCTCCTGGCCCGTCTCGACCCGGGCTCCCGCGAGCGACGAGTTCCATCACCCGCTCGACCGCGTCACGGGTCGGCTCCCGCGCCGCGTGCGGATCGCTGTCGACTGGATCGTCACGATCGTCGGCGCGATCGCGATCGTCCTCGCGATCAAGGCGTGGGTCGTCAACCCGTACCGCATCCCGTCCTCGTCCATGGAGCCGACGCTGCACTGCGCGCGTCCCGCGCCCGGGTGCGAGGCGCGCTTCTCGGACCGCGTGCTCGCGAATCGCTTCATCTACCACTTCCACGATCCGGAGCGCGGCGACGTGATCGTCTTCAAGACGCCGCCCGCGGCCAAGGCGAAGTGCGGTGCCGGAGGGACGTTCGTGAAGCGCATCATCGGGCTGCCGGGCGAGCGCGTGCAGATGCGCCTTCGCCGCGGCGCTGCGTACGTCTACATCGACGGGAAGCGCCTCGACGAGCCGTACATCGAGAACGACCGGCGCGACATCGGTCCCGCGGAGACGTACAGGGTGCCTCTCGGCCACTACTTCGTCATGGGCGACAACCGCTCGCAGTCGTGCGACTCGCGTGTGTGGGGCTCCGTGCCGAGACAGAACGTCATCGGCAAGGTCTTCATGACCTACTGGCCTCCTCAGCGAATGTCTTTCCGCTGAGCGCGGGATCTGCGAGCGCAGATTCCGCACGCGGAAAGTCGAAGACGATCGCGATCGTCGACTGGTACCATCCCGGCCGGCCGTTCGAGGCCGTCCTCTCCCATGAACACCGTCATCGAGAGCCTCGAGCAGCGCAACATGCGCACGGACCTGCCTCAGTTCAAGGCGGGCGACACGCTGCGTGTGCACTTCAAGGTCATCGAGGGCAACCGGCAGCGCATCCAGGTGTTCGAGGGCATCTGCATCAAGCGCCAGGGATCAGGGTTCCGCGAGACGTTCACCGTGCGCAAGCAGTCGTTCGGCGTCGGCGTCGAGCGGACGTTCCCGCTCCACTCGCCCAAGATCGACAAGCTCGAGGTCGCCGCGATCGGCGACGTCCGGCGCGCAAAGCTCTACTACTTGCGCAAGAGAGTGGGGAAGAAGGCGCGCGTCCGCGAGCTCCGACAGAGCTAGCGACTATTCTCGGCCGCGTGGCTCGATCCAGCGGCCAGCGACTCCTCGGGTTCGATCGGAAGCTCGACGTCCGCTTCGTCGCCGGGGCCGACGAGGCCGGTCGCGGCTCGCTTGCAGGCCCGCTCGTCGTCGCGGGCGTGCTCTTCGACTACGAGGAGCTGCGCGGCTCGCGCGTACGCCCACTCGCGATGCTGAACGACTCGAAGCAGGTCTCGGTCGAGGAGCGCGAGACGCTCTTCGAGGCGGTCGCCTCCTGCGCGTCCGCGATCAGCGTGCGCGTGGTTCCGGTGGGGGCGATCGACCGAAACGGCCTGCACCGCTCGAACCTCGCCGGGCTCCGGGCCGTGCTCGCCGACCTCCATCCCCCTGCCGAGGCGTGTCTCGTCGACGGCTTCCGCCTCGGGCCGGCCGCGCCGCCGCACCGTGCGCTGGTCGACGGCGATGCGCGGAGCGCCGCAATCGCGGCTGCGTCGATCGTCGCCAAGGTCGTGCGCGACCGGGTCATGCGGCGGCTCGACGCGCTCTTCCCGAACTACGGCTTCGTCTCGCACGTGGGGTACATCACCCCGGCTCACAACCGCGCTGTGCGGACGTTCGGCCCATCCGAGCTCCACCGCCGCTCCTTCGACGCCGCCTGCTACCAGGAAGTGGCGTGAACCGGGGCGAGCGAGTCGCCCTTCGCCACTACAGACTCCGCGGCTACCGGCTCCTCGTGGCGAACGCACGCGTCGGCCGCTACGAGCTCGACCTCGTCCTGCGGCGCGGCCGGCGTGTCCTCGTCGTGGAGGTCAAGGAGAAGGCGGGGACCGCGTTCGGCCATCCGCTGGAGATGATCGACGAGGAGAAGATCCGTCGCGTACGGGTCGCTGCCGCCTCCTGGGTGGCCGCGCGGCCCGAGCTCGCAGGGCTCGAAGTCGAGTTCGAGGCTGCTGCCGTGCGCGGTCGCCGGGTCGAGCGGGCGCCGCTTCTGTAGGGACGACGCGCTTGGCGTCGAACCACGCGAGGTGGCTCCGACGCAGGCAGCGCTCTACGGCGGGCTCTCCGAGGATCTCCACCTGTCGTGGTCGGAGCAAGAGCTGCCGGAGCGCGAGCGCACGAAGCACGTTCATCGACTCCATCCGTATCTCGGGAAGTTCGTCCCGCAGCTGGTCGAGGCGCTCCTCGGCCGCTACGTGCAGCCGGGCGCGCGCGTCCTCGATCCGTTCGCCGGGTCGGGTACCACGCTCGTCCAGTGCCTCGAGTCGGGGCACGACGTGGTGGGCGTCGACGTCGCAGGGTTCAACTGCCTGCTCATGCGTGTGAAGACGGCTCGCTACGACCTCTTCCGCCTCGAGACGGAGGTACGCGACGTGCTCGGGAGGCTCGGCTCCACCCGGGAGCGACCGAACGGCTACGTAGGCGAGTGGTTCGCGCCCGCCGCAGCGGCGCAGCTCCTCCACTTCCGCTCCCTCGTCGGCGAGTACGAGCACGCCGACGTCTTCCGCGTGGTGCTTGCGCGGGCAGCACGCTCGGCGCGGCTCACGACTCACTTCGATCTCGACTTTCCGCGCGCGCCGCAGCGCGAGCCGTACTGGTGCCACAAGCACCGCCGGCAATGCGCGCCCGTGCAGGAGGCCCAGAAGTTCCTCACGCGCTACCTCCTCGACACGCTCGAGCGGATCAAGGCGTTCCACAAGTTGAGAGCGCGTGGCCCTGCTGCAGACGTCGTGCACGGCGATTCGAGCGAACTCGAGCTCGCCGGGCCCTTCGGCGCGATCGTGACGTCGCCGCCGTATCCGGGGCTCATCGACTACCACGAGCAGCACCGCTACGCGTACGAGCTCCTCGGTCTCGACGATCGGCGCGACCGCGAGCTCGGCGCTGCGTCGCTCGGCACGAGCAAGCGGGCGCTCGAGGCGTACGTCGACGGGATGGCGCGCGTCCTCCGAGGGCAGTCTCGATCGCTCGAGCCCGATGCTCCCGTGATCGTCGTCGTGAACGACCGCCGTGACCTCTATCCCGAGATTCTCGCGCGCAGCGACCTCCGGCTTGCCGACCGCCTCGAGCGCCACGTCAACCGCCGGACCGGACGGCGTGCCGGCGAGTACTTCGAGTCGATCCTCGTGTGTGTACGAGAACGGTAAGGCGGGCAGTAATCGGTCCGAGCCGGGAGTAGCCTGGCTCGCAAGGCAGGTCACGAGAAAGGGGTTGGACATGAGAAAGCACCTGCGCAAGCCTTCGCCGGCCATGATCGTCGCCTGTCTCGCGCTCCTCGTCGCGCTCTCAGGGACGGGCATGGCCGCGGCGACGCAGCTCGGGAGGAACAGTGTCGGCACGCTGCAGCTGAAGGACAGCGCCGTGACGAACGCCAAGGTCCGCAACAACGCGATCAACTCCGCGAAGGTCGCGGCGAGGTCGCTGCTTCGCTCCGACTTCGCGCCCGGCCAGCTTCCGGCCGGACCGGTCGGTCCGCAGGGACCTGCAGGCCCGCAGGGGCCGGCTGGAGCCGCGGGAGCCGCAGGGCCCGCCGGCGTGGTCGGCCCCGTCACGGTCCGCCAGGCCTCGGTCGTCGTCCCGGGATCGGCCTCCGACAGGACCCGATCAAGGGCCCGAACACGTTGTGGGTCACCCGGACGGTCAACACGAACTGCAACTCGGGTGAGAAGGCGATGTCGGCCGGCACGGGCTGGAGCGCGGACGCGGACGACCTCGAGCTCGCGACGGTCTACATGAAGCCGGTCGTTCAGAGCAACGGCACCGTGACGGGCTTCACTGCGAAGGGCGCCAACAACGCCCGCGACGGGCAGGACCACACGTTCACGCTCTACGTCCTCTGCTACACGGGTTGACCAGCCGGTAGCGAATTCGGCACGAAGGCGTTGCCTTTCGGTGACGCCTTCGTGCCTACGGTGGCTGCGTGCTCGCTCGTGCGGTCACGCATGCGCTGGTCGGCCTCGAGCCGCGACGGGTCGAGGTCGAAGCGCACCTCCAGCCGGGAGTTCCCGGGTTCGCGATCGTCGGCCTCGCCGACCGTGCGTGCCAGGAGGCGAAGCACCGCGTCCGCAGCGGCATCGTCTCGGCATCGCTCGAATGGCCGCACAACCGCAGGATCACGGTCAACCTCGCGCCGGCGGCGCTCCGCAAGGAGGGGTCGGGCTTCGACCTCCCCATCTCGCTGGCAGTCCTGGGCGCGACGAGGCAGCTGCCGCCGGAGCGCCTGGCGGAGCACACAGCGGTGGGCGAGCTCGCACTCGACGGACGGATTCGACCCGTCTCCGGGACGCTCGCGGTCGCCGAGGGCGCACGCCGCGCGGGGTTCACGCGAGTCGTATGCGCCGCCGAGTCCGCTCCCGAGGCCGCACTTGCAGGAATCGAGCCCGTGCCCGTCCACAATCTCGCCGAGGTCGTCTCGTACCTGCGCGGGGAGATCGACGCGCCGTCGTACGAGCCGCTCACGGACGAGGCGACCGAGGAGTCGGTGCCGGACCTCGCCGACGTCCGCGGACAGGAGCGCGCGCGTCGGGCGCTGGAGATCGCGGCAGCGGGGTCGCACAACCTGCTCCTCATGGGGCCGCCGGGGACCGGCAAGACGATGCTCGCCCGGCGGCTCCCGGGCATCCTCCCGGCGCTCACGCGCCCGGAGGCGCTCGAGGTCACGCGCATCCACTCGGTGTCGGGGACGCTTCCGCCCGGACGAGCGCTCGTCTCCGTCCCGCCGTTCCGCGCTCCGCACCACGGGTCCTCGGCGCCTGCGATCGTCGGTGGCGGGTCGAGCCCGCGTCCCGGCGAGGTGTCGCTCGCGCATCGCGGCGTGCTGTTTCTCGACGAGATCCCGGAGTTTCCGCGCTCGGTGCTCGAGTCGCTCAGGCAGCCACTCGAGGACGGCGTCGTCGCGGTAGCTCGTGTCGGGGGGCACGCGCTCTTCCCAGCGCGCTTCCAGCTCGTCGGGACGATGAACATGTGCCCCTGCGGCGCGCGCGGCGATCCGGCCGTCGAGTGCGCGTGCACGGCGCAGCGCCTGTCGGCCTACCGGGAGAAGCTCTCGCGTGCTCTCCTCGACCGATTCGACCTCGCCGTCGCGATGCCCCGGCCTCGCGCCTCCGAGCTCGCGGCGCCGCCGAGCGAGCCGTCGGCGCAGGTGCGTGCCCGCGTGCTCGAGGCGCGCGACCGTCTGCTGGCCGCCGTTCCACGGCGCACCGACCCGGCGTCGGAGCTCCTCTCGAGCGCCGTCGACCGGCTCCCGCTCTCCGGACGCGGACGAGCACGAGTCGCACGGGTCGCGCGAACGATCGCGGTGCTGGGCGGGTCGACCGCCGTGGAGCCCGCCCACGTCGCGGAGGCGCTCTCGTACCGGCTGCCGGGTGAGCTTCCCGGCGTGACGGAGTACCGTTGCATCCGCCGGCGCGACCCGGCTTTTCCAGCGCTCCTCGCCGCGATCCATGATCCCCCCGCCCAGCTTCACCTCCGTGGAGCGGGCGAAGCCGCGCTGCTGCGGGAGCCGGCCGTGGCGGTCGTCGGAGCACGAGCGTGCTCGGCCTACGGGCGCTCCGTTACACGCTCGCTTGCGCGAGATCTCGCAGCCGCCGGGATCGTCGTCGTGAGCGGGATGGCGCGCGGGATCGACGGAGAGGCGCATCGCGGCGCGCTCGATGCAGGCGGCAGAACCGTCGCCGTGCTCGGCTGTGGGATCGACCGCGACTATCCCGCCGCGCACGCCGAGCTTGCCCGCCGGATCTGCGAGCACGGGCTCGTCGTCTCCGAGTACGAGCCGGACGTCGAGCCGGCGCCGTGGCGGTTCCCGGCACGCAATCGAATCATCGCGGGCCTCTGCCGCACAACGATCGTCGTCGAGGCCCGCGAGCGCAGCGGAGCGCTCATCACCGCCGACTTCGCGCTCGAGGAAGGCCGTGACGTCCTCGCGGTTCCTGGAGAGATCACGAGCTCGCTCTCAGCTGGGACGAACGCGCTGCTCAAGCTCGGCGCGGCGCCGGTGACGTGCGCGGCCGACGTGCTCGAGCTGTACGACATGCTGTCTCCGCCTCCACGCGCTCCGTCGCTCGGCCAGGCAGCCGAAGCGCTCCTCGCCCGACTTCGCGACCGCGCGCAAACCGCCGACGAGCTCGTGCGCGCGTCCGGAGTCGATGCGGGCGAGGGCGCGGCCGCTCTGACTGCGCTGGAGCTCGCCGGGCAGGTGACGGTCGAGGACGGCGTATATCGCGCCGCGGTCTAGGATCCGCGCGCGGTGTCCACCACGTCGTACTGGCTCGCGGAGCCTGCCGAAGCACTGCCTGCCGTAGAGCTCGACGGGCGGGTGGACGTCGCGGTCGTGGGCGGAGGCATCACCGGGTGTTCGTGCGCGCTCGCCCTCGCCGAGGCAGGGTTGAAGGTCAGGCTCTTCGACGCGCGCGAGGTCGCCGGCGGAGCGAGCGGTCGCAACGGAGGGTTCGCGCTACGCGGAGGCGCCGCCCCGTACCCGGTGCTCGCCGAATCCGTCGGGGACGACGCGACCGCCGATCTCTGGCGCTGGACGGAAACCGAGCTCGTGGAGCTCGCACGCCTCGCCGGGGACGCGTTCCGGCCGACCGGCAGTCTCCGCCTCGCGGTCGACGAGGAAGAGCGCGACGAGCTTCGCGAGGAGTATGACGCGCTACGCGCCGCAGGCTTCTCCGCCGAGTGGCGTGAGGATCTCGACGCGCCGCTCTCCCGCTATCCCGCCGCACTCTTCCATCCGCCGGACGGCGTCCTCCAGCCCGCGCGGCTCGTGCGCCGGATCGCCGAGTGCGCCGCTGCAGCCGGCGTCGAGATCCACGAGCACAGGCGTATCGGCTCGCTCGACGAGGCCGACGCGAACACCGTCGTCGTCGCCACCGATGGGTATCCGAGCGGACTGCTCGGCGAGCTCGACGGGCTGGTCGTGCCGACGCGCGGGCAGGTGATCGCCACCGAGCCGATCGAGGAGATGCTGTTCGAGATCCCGCACTACGGCCGGCACGGCTTCGACTACTGGCACCAGCGGCTCGACGGCCGGATCGTCGCGGGCGGCTTCCGAGACGTCTCCATCGACACCGAGTTCACTGCCGACGAGGTCACGACGCCGGTCGTCCAGGAAGCGCTCGAGCGCTTCGTCGAGGAGCACGTCGGCCGGCCGCTGCGCGTCGACTACAGGTGGGCTGGGATCTTCGGCATGGTCTTCGACTTCCTGCCCGTCGTCGGGCAAGTTCCGGGCCAGCACGGTGTCTGGATCGCCGGTGGCTACTCCGGTCACGGCAACGTCCTCGGATTTGCCTGCGGACGACTGGTTGCGCGTGCCATCCTCGGCGAGCGCGATTCGAAGCTCGAGCTGTTCGAGCCGTCGCGGCTGCTCGTCCACTGAGTTCTGCGCAGGACCGGAGAGCCGCTGGCGCGGACTCTCCGGCCGCGCGGGAGATCCCTGAAGGCGGCTGCTTCGCAGCCGCATCGCGGCGGACCCTGATCGAGCTCTACAACTCGAGCTGCTGCAGGTCGAGCTCGTCGAGCTTCGCGTACGCCGCTTTCGCGATCGAGAGGTCCTGGATCGCGAGGCCAGTCGAGTCGAAGAGCGTGATGTCGCCGGCGCTGCGCCGTCCGTCCGCCTCGCCGATGAGCACGGCCCCGAGCTCCGTAACCGTTTCGCGCGTCACCGCGCCGGCCGCGGCGGCGGCGGCGAGCTCGCCTCCGTGACTCGCCTGCTCCCAGTCGTCGCAGAAGACGTGCGCGCGCCGTATCTCCTCGATCGCCACCTCGGCCTTGCCAGGGCCGTCGGCACCCATGAGCGAGACGTGCTGGCCGGCTTCGAGTGAATCTTCCGGGTACAGGACCGACGCGCCCGGCGTCACGGTGATGACGACTTCGCACGCGAGTGCCTCGGCGGCGCTCGCCGCCTCGCGCGCACCCAGGCGTTCCGCCACGAACCGACGGCGTGCCTCGTCGACGTCCCAGACGAGCGGGATGACGTCGTGCGCGACGAGCATGCGAGCGGTCTCCGCGCCGTTGATGCCGCACCCGATCACGGCGTACGAGGTCGCCTCCGAGCGGCAGAGCGTGTCCGCGGCCAGGACGCCGGCCGCGGCGGTACGTAGAGCGGTCACCGCAGCGGCGTCGAGAACCGCGAGCAGCCGCCCGTCCTCCGCGTCCGACAGGAGTACGAGGCCGGTGACCGTCGGGAGGCCGCGCGCGGAGTTTCCCGGAAACGACGTGACCCACTTGAGCAAGGCGTGCCCGTCTCCGATCGCAGGCATCGCGCGGAAGTCCCCCGCGGGATAGTTCGAGACGTACACCTTCGACGGCATCGTCCACGTCTCGCGCGCATGCGCCTCGAACGCGCTCCGGACCGCGTCGTACGCCTCGTGCGGCGACACCGCCCGCTCGACGTCGGCGCCGCGGAAGACCGGGATCACGTCGCCTTGACGGCGGAGATCAGCTTCAACACCGACTCCTTCGCGTCACCGAACAGCATCGTGGTCTTCGGATCCAGGTAGAGCTCGTTGTCGATGCCGGCGAACCCGGGGCTCATGGAGCGCTTCATGACCACGATGCTCGCCGCTTTGTCGACGTCGAGGATCGGCATCCCGTAGATCGGGCTCGACGGGTCGCTTCGCGCCGCCGGGTTCGTGACGTCGTTTGCGCCGATCACGAGCGCGACGTCGGTCTGCGGGAACTCCGGGTTGATCTCGTCCATCTCGTGGAGCTGCGTGTACGGCACGTTCGCCTCGGCCAGGAGGACGTTCATGTGTCCGGGCATTCGTCCGGCGACGGGGTGGATGGCGTATTTCACGTCGACGCCCTTCTCCTCGAGGAGGTCGGCCAGCTGGCGCACGTCGTGCTGGGCCTGCGCGACGGCCATCCCGTACCCGGGCACGATGATGACCTTGCGCGCGAACGAGAGCTGCACGGCGACGTCGTCGGCGGTCGTCGCTCGGACGGTCCGGCCGTCGTCGGCCCGCGCTTGACCCGCGCCCGCCTGCACCTTTCCGAAGGCCCCGAAGAGCACGTTGGCGACCGAGCGGTTCATGGCCTTCGCCATGAGCAGCGTGAGCAGGGTGCCCGAGGCGCCGACGAGCATGCCGGCGACGATGAGGACGGTCGAGTCGAGGACGAAACCCGTCGCCGAGGCCGCGAGGCCGGTGAACGCGTTCAGCATCGAGATCACGACCGGCATGTCCGCCCCGCCGATCGGGAGGACGAACATGACGCCGAACAGGAGCGCGAGCACGATCAGGGCGGCGATCGCCCACTGGTCTTCGAGCCCTGCGACGATCGCTACTCCGAGCGCGGCAGCTGCCACGAGCACGACGATGTTCACGACGTTCTGGCCGGGGAACACGATCGGCCGCCCGCTCACGAGCTCCTGGAGCTTCCCGAACGCCACGAGCGAGCCGGCGAACGAGATCGACCCGATCAGCGCCGACAGCGAGACGGACAGCGCCTCGTCCCAGGCGAGCACGCCGCTCGTGTCGTGGAATTCCGCAAGCGCGACGAGCGCCGCAGCACCGCCGCCGACCCCGTTGAACAGGGCCACCATCTGCGGCATCGCGGTCATCTTCACCTTGCGCGCCCCGACGACGCCCACGACGCTCCCGATCGCCGCGGCCACCACCAGCAGCGCCCAGTTCGAGATCCCGTCGATGAGCAGCGTCGTCGTGATCGCGACGATCATCCCGACGCCGCCCAGCCAGTTCCCGCGCCGCGCGTGCTTCGGCGACGAGAGGAAGCGGAGCGCGAGGATGAAGCAGACGATCGAGACGAGGTAGAGGAGGTCGAGGACGTCGGGATCCGAGATCACGGTTCGTCGTCCTTCTTCGGCTCCGGCCGTCGCTTGAACATCTCGAGCATCCGGTCGGTCACGAACCAGCCGCCGACGACGTTCGCCGTCGCGAGCACCATCGCGACGAACCCGATCGTCTTCGTGAACGTGTCGTCGGCGAAGCCGAGGACGATGATCGCGCCGACGATGACGATGCCGTGGATGAAGTTCGTTCCCGACATCAGCGGCGTGTGCAGCATCGTCGGGACCTTCGAGATGACCTCGAAGCCGAGGAACGCCGCGAGGACGAGGATCGTCAGCTCGATCACGAACGTGAGATCGGTCATGCGCCGCCCTCCGGCCGGGTCACGCACGAGCCGCTCGTGATCTCGTCGTCCCAGTCGAGGGCGAGCTTGCCCTCGGGCGCCAGGTGGAGGAGGAGTGCGCTGACGTTGCGCGAGTAGAGCTGGCTCGCGTGGTACGCCATCAGCGACGGGAGGTTCCGCGTGCCGATGACGGTCACGCCGCCGTGCTCGACCACCTCGCCGGGGACGGTCACCTCGCAGTTTCCGCCCGTCTCGGCGGCCAGATCGACGATGACCGAGCCTGGGCGCATCCCCTCGACCGCGCTCGCGGGTATCAGGCGGGGAGCCGGGCGGCCCGGCACGGCAGCGGTCGTGATCACCACGTCGAAGTCGGGGATCCGCTCCTCGAGCGCCGCCTGCTGCTGCGCCTGCTGCTCGGGTGTGAGCTCGCTCGCGTAGCCGCCCGCGGTCTCCTCGGTCTGCACGCCGAGATCGAGGAAGCTCGCGCCGAGGCTCTGCACCTGCTCGGCCACCGCCGGGCGCACGTCGAACGCCGAGACGACGGCGCCGAGGCGACGCGCGGTGGCGATCGCCTGCAGGCCGGCAACTCCGGCGCCGATCACGAGCGCGCGGACCGGAGCGATCGTCCCTGCTGCGGTCATCAGCATCGGGAAGAGGCGCTGAACGCGATCGGCGGCGAGGACCACCGCCTTGTATCCGGCGACTGTCGCCTGCGACGAGAGCGCGTCCATCGACTGCGCCCGCGTGATGCGCGGGATCGACTCCATCGCGAACGCGGTCACGCCGCGCTCGCGGAGCCGGGCGATGCCGTCTGTGTCCGTGAGCGGCTCCAGGAAGCCGATGACCACGGTTCCCGGCGCGAGCGACGAGACGCGCTCAGCCGAAGGCGTCGCGACGCAGAGGTAGGCATCGGCGTCGGAGGCGAGCGCTGCCGCGTCGACGAGCTCGGCCCCGGCGGCCTCGTAGTCGGCGTCGCGGAAGCCCGCCGCCGCGCCGGCATCTCGCTCCACCGAGGCGCTGAACCCGGCCTCTCGCAGCTTCGAGATCGTCTCGGGCACGAGCGCGACGCGATGCTCACCCGGAGTCGTCTCCTTCGGCACGGCGACTCGCATTCGGTGCCGAACTCTACGGAGAGGCGGTTCCGGTCGCGTCCGGAACCGTCACAGCGACGACCAGACCTCGACCTTCGTCCGCGTGCGGCGGATCACCTCGTCGGTGTAGTCCGTCGTCCCGTGGTGGCCGCCGAGATCGGCCGTGCGGATGCCGTCCGCGACCGCCTCGAGGCACGCCTCGCGGAGAGCGCGCCCCGCCGTCTGGGTCGGCTCGTCCTCGGCGTGGGAGAGGAGCGCTGCGCCGGCGAGGATCATCGCCATCGGGTTCGCGACGTCCTTTCCCTGGAGCGAGGGCGCCGTCCCGTGGGCTGCCTCGGCCATGAGCGCGCTCGGCACGTAGTCGTCGCCGAACGCGACGAGCAGCGACTCGGAGCCTGCAATCGAGCCGAAGAGCGGGAGCACGAGGTCGGAGAGGATGTCGCCGTCGCGGTTGAGCGCGGGTATCACCATCGGCGCCCCGCTGGAGGAGATGAGAAGCGCGAACGTGGCGTCGATGAGCTGCGGCTCGTACGGCACGTCCGGATGGCGCAGCGGCGGCGGCGTCCATCTCCTCCTTGAGCATCCCCTCGTAGATGGGGCTGACCGTGTACTTCGGGCCGCCGAAGACCTTCGCGCCCGTTCGCTCCGCCTGCCGGAAGGCGAACTCCGCGACCGCGTGGCAGATGCGCCGCTCGATGCGCTCCGTGCGCAGCGCGACCTCGTCGTCGCCCACGCCCTCGCGCCACTCCTTCGCGCCGTATGCGTCGCCGACCGCCATGCGGACGACGGAGATGGGAGCGTGGACGCCGCCGAGCGGAACGACGCCGGGGATGCGGCGGCCGGTGCGGACGATCACCTTTCCGCCGATCTCCTCTCGGAGGATGCGGTTCGGGGAGCCGACGTCGCCTGCGCCCTCCGGCGTCACCGTTGCAGCTTTCAGCCCGAAGCCGTGCTCGCGGATCGCGGCCGCAGCCTCGTACACGACGCCGTTCTGGGTCGCACGGCGGCCTTCCAGCGAGAGGTCGAAGCGGACGAAGCCGAGCTCGACGCCGATGACGTCCGGTTGGAGGGTGCGCAACGCCTCGTCGAGCAGCTCTTGCCCGGTCTGGTCGCCTTCGAGAACGACGATCGTCTGCACGGCCGGGATCCTACTCGTGGATCGGCGTGTAAATCAGCGTGGAACAATACGCTTGCGCTTTGTCGGAGCTTTTTCTACGCTGGCGTCCCTCATCGAATCGAAGCCGAAGGAGAATGGGATGGCACGAAAGACGATCCTCGTCTGCGACAAGTGCGGCAAAGAGGTGCCGGAGAGTCGCGGCGCCATGATGCGCCTCAATTACACGGACGCGAGGCGTGGTTCCAAGCAAGCGGATCTCTGCGACGATTGCGCGGCCGGCATGCCCGGTCATGCCGTCGCCAGGCGCGGCCGGCGGCCGAAGTCGGTTGCGGCCTAGCCCGCGCGCAATAGACGGAGGTCAGTAGCTTCCAGCGCGACCGCGAAGCGGTCGCCGTCAGGGATTTCCGCGACCGGAATCTGCGACTCAGCAGGTTCCGGTCTGCGGGAGGAGAGTTCCACGCTCTTTGCACAGACTCGTCCGAGCGCGTACGAAAGCGCGCCCGAACCCGGGACTACGATGGACCGATGGGTCTCTCGCTGGTCGTGGGTCCGGCGCACGCCGGCAAGGTCGCTCTGCTGCTCGAACGTTTTCTCGCGGAGCTTCCGCGAGAGCCCTGGCTCGTCGTTCCGAACCGGCTCGACGTCGACCGGGTCGAGCGCGATCTGATCCGGCGCGCACCGGCGCTCTTCGCGGGATCGATCGGTACGTTCGACGATCTCTTCCGTCACATTGCCGACGGCGCCGACGACGGGTTGACCGTCGCCTCGGAGTCGCAACGAGCGCTCGCTGTCAGGCGCGCGATCGCTGCCCGCGAGCTGGACGACTTGCGATCGTCTGCCTCGACGGCGGGATTCGCGGACACGCTGCTGCAAGCGATCGGCGAGCTGGAATCGGGCCTCGTCGACGTCGATCGTCTCGACGGCGAGCTCGCCGACCTCGTCGCCGCCTACCGGGCGGAGCTCTCCCGGTTGGGCCTCCGGGACCGCGACGGGATGCGGCGTGCGGCGGTCGAGCGCCTGCGAGGCGACCTCGACGCGTGGTCCGGGTCGCCGATCTTCGCGTACGGCTTCGAGGATCTGACGGGTGCCGAGTGGGCTCTCGTCGAGGCACTCGCCGGACGCGCGGACGTCACCTTCTCCGTTCCGTACGAGCCGGGCCGAGCCGCGTTCGCGGCGCTGACGCCGAACGGTAGAGGACCTTGCAGCTCTCGCCGGGTCGGCCGTCGAGGAGCTTCCGCGGTCGCCGGTGGGTCCGTTACCCGCGTCGCTCCTACGTCTCGAGCGTGACCTCTTCGCCGACGAGGTGGAGCCGGAGCCGCTCGACGGCTCGATCCGGTTCCTCGAAGGCGCCGGAATGCGCGGAACGGTAGAGCTGCTCGCCGCCGAGCTCGCCGGGCTCCTCCGGGGTGGCACCGCCCCCGAGTCGGTCGGAGTCGTCTGCGAGTCGGTCGATCGGTGGCGCGCGCCGCTCGAGGCCGCATTCGCCGAGCTCGACCTCCCGTACGCGCTCGAGCATCCACGCCGTCTCGGAGAGACGCCATTCGGGCGGTCGCTGCTCTCGCTTCTCCGGTACGAGTGGCTCGGGGGCGGACGGAACGACCTCTTCGCGTTCCTGCGCTCGCCGTTCTCGGGCCTCGAGCGCCGATCGGTCGACTTCGTCGAGGGTCGGCTGCGCGGCCGAGCGGTCGCGGACCGCACGCGCGTCGAGGAGGAGAGCGAGAAGCTGCGCGGCGCGCCTGTGCCGTCGCTCGTCGAGTTTCGTGGAGCCGCCGACCCGGTCGCCGGCGTGCGTCAGTTGCTGGCGACCATGTTGCGCAACGCCTGGGGCCTCGAGTCGCCGCCGACGAGCGGCGACGCGCAGCTCGACGCGCGCGCGTATCGAGCCGCAGAACGCACGCTCGCCGAGCTCGGCGCGCTTGCGGACGGGGTCAAGATCCTGGCCGACGACGTTCTCGTCGCGCTCGAGCGCACGCGGGTACCCCCCGAGCGAGCCACGCAGGGTCGGGTCTCGGTCCTCGACCACGAGCGCGCGAGAACCCGGACCTTCGACGTCGTCTTCGTGCTCGGCCTCGAAGAGGGGGCGTTCCCTCGCCGCACGCGACCGTCGCCTCTGCTCGCGGACGAGCTTCGCAGCGAGCTCGGGGGCCGGCTGGAGCGCCCCGATGCGGTGGAGCGCGACCGCTACCTCTTCTATACGACCTGCTCGCGGGCAACACTGCGGCTCGTCCTCGTGCGCGAAGCGGCGGGAGACGAGGGGACGCCGCGCGAGCCGAGCCCGTTCTGGGAGGACGTGCGGGCGTTGTTCGAGGACGGTGACGTCCAGAGGGCTACGCGGAGGCGATCGCTCTCGGCGCTCACGTGGCCGCTCGAGTCGGCGCCGAGCGAGCGTGAGCGGGTGCGGGCGCTCATCCGGCTCTCGACGGATGACGAGGACGCGGCAAACGCGCTGGCGGCGGCGAACGACTGGTCGCGTCGCCTCGGGCGCGCACAAGGAGCATTCGCTCGGTCGACGACGTTGCGCAACGAAGCTGCCATCGGTCCGTTCGCGGCCAAGACCGTCTTCTCCGCGACGGAGCTCGAGCGCTTCGCCGACTGCTCGTCGGCCTGGCTCGTCGAGCGCGTGATCGATCCGAAGAAGATCGACGCCGAACCGGATCCTCTCCTCCGCGGATCGGTCGTGCACGTGACGCTGAATCGGTTTTACTCCTCGCTCCCGCGCGAGCTCGACTCGGAGCGCGTGACGCCCGAGAACCTCGATGCCGCGATCGAGCTCGTGTACCGCTGCCTCGACGACGCCCTCGAGTCGGGCGTGCGTCTCGACTTGACCGATCTCCAGGCGGCCGAGCTGCGGCACACGCTGCGCTCCGACCTCGAGGGCTTCCTGCGGGACGAGGCGGCGTCGGAGGTGCAGTTCGTGCCACGCCGCCTCGAGGTCGCGTTCGGCTCGGAGCGGGCTGCGCCGGAGCTCCAGCGCGGGCTTCCGCTCGCCGACGACCTCTGGCTCTCCGGGAAGATCGATCGGATCGACATCGACCCGTTCAGCGCGCGCGGGATCGTCCAGGACTACAAATCAGGGAAGGGCGCGCACTCGGCGCGCGAAATCGACCGGGAGTTCCGTCTCCAGATCCCGCTCTACGTCCTCGCCTTGCGCGACCTCGTCGGCGTCGAGCCGCTGGGCGGCGTCTACCGGGCGCTCGCGGGCCGACGGCTGACCCGAGGCATGCTCCGGGAGAGCGCGCGCGAGGATCTCCCCGGCTTCGCGCGGGACGACTACCTCGAGGAGGAGCCGTTCTGGAGTCAGGTCGAGGCCGCGCGCGACCGCGCGGCCGACAACGCTCGGCGCATCCAGGCCGGGGACGTGCGCCACGACCCGAAGGGCGACGGCTGTCCCGCGTGGTGCGATCTGTGGCCGATCTGCAGGGTGGCTCGCGCGTGACGGTCGTGGAGTCGACGAGCGCTCTCAACGACGAGCAGCTCGCCGCGGTTGATGCCGACGGCTCCGTGTTCGTGTCCGCGGGAGCGGGGACGGGCAAGACGTCGGTGCTCGTCGAGCGTTACGTACGGGCCGTCTGCGATCGCGGGCTCGATCCCGACTCGATCCTCGTCATCACCTACACGCGCAAGGCGGCAGGTGAGCTCCGGACGCGGATACGCGCGGCGTTGCGGGAACGTGGCCGGCCCGACCTCGCGCGCCGGCTCGACGGCGCCTGGATCTCGACGATCCACGGCTTCTGCAGCCGCCTGCTGCGCGCGCATCCGTTCGCCGCAGGGCTCGATCCACGCTTTCGCGAGATCGAGGACGCGGGAGCCGCAGTTCTCCGCGGTGAGGCGTTCGGTCGCGCCCTACAGGAGTTCTGCGCCGGAGGAGATCCGGAGCGGTTGCGCCTCCTCGCGACGTATCGCGCCGACGGTCTGCGCCGCATGCTCACCGGCGTCTACGAGACCCTGCGCTCGGCCGGTCGAGACCTCGTGCTCGAGCTGGGCGCGCGTCCGAGCGTCGGCGACGCGGTGACGGCGCTGCGGACCGAAGCGGAGACCCTGGCTGCCGATCCGTCCGCGACCGCGACACATCGTCGAAACGCGGACGAGCTCCTCCGCGTAGCGACGCTCGGGTCCCCGCCGGAGCGGCTGGTCGATCTCTCCGCCTTCGCGTGCAGAGGGCCGCGGGCAGCGTCGTACGAGCAGGCGCGGAAGGCGCTCGAGCGCGCGGCGCTCGAGGACCTCGCGGCGCATGACCGCGACCTCCTGCAGGAGTTGCTCGAGCGCTTCGGCGTCGAGTATGCGGCGGCGAAGCGCCGGGAGTCGGTCGTCGACTTCGAGGACCTCCAGCTCGCGGCCCGTGACCTGCTCCGCGACGATGCGGCGGTTCGCGAGGCGACACAGCTCCGCTTCCGAATCGTCATGGTCGACGAGTTTCAGGACACGAACCGGCTCCAATGCGAGCTGATCGACCTCGTCGCGCATACGGAGCACACGGAGGTCTTTACGGTCGGCGACGAGTTCCAGTCGATCTACGGCTTCCGGCACGCGGACCTCGAAGTCTTCCGCGAGCGCCGCGAGCAGGCCGCGAACCTGCTCGCATTGACGCGCAACTATCGCTCGCGACCCCAGGTGCTCGCGGCAGTCAACCATCTCTTCGGGGACGCGTTCGGCGATGGCTACCAGCCGCTCGCCGCGTCTGCGGAGTTCCCGGATCCCGTGTTCGGGCATCCCGTCGAGCTTCTCGTGACCGACAAGTCGAGCTTCGCGGACACGGGGGAGCACTGGCGGCAGGGCGAGGCGCGGCGCATCGCAACGCGCGTGCGCGAACTCGTCGACGCCGGAGCGGCAGAGCCGGGTGAGATCGTCGTGCTGTTCGCAGCCGGCACCGATGCCGAGCGCTACGAGGAGGCGCTCCGGAAGGAGGGCCTGCCCACGTATCGGGCAACCGGCCGCGGCTACTTCGGCCAGCAGCAGGTCGTGGATCTCCTCGCGTACCTGCGACTTCTGCACAACCGCTACGACGACGTCGCCGTCGCCACCGTCCTCGCTTCTCCGTTCGTGGGGGTCTCGAACGACGCGCTCGTCCTACTCCGACGGAACGCACCGCGCCGGCCGCTGTTCACCGCGCTCGAGCGCGCGCTCCCGGAGCAGCTCGACGAGAGTGACGAGCGGCTGATCCGCGCTTTCCTGCAACGCTACGAGCGGCTCGTCCGCGCCTCTGCCCGCGTCGGTCTCGAGGCGCTGTGCGAGCGGATCATCACTGAGCACGACTACGACCTCGCCGTCCTCGCGCGCTGGGACGGTGGCCGCCGCTTCGCGAACATGCGCAAGCTCGGACGCCTCGCGCGCGACTACGAGTCGATCCGCGGCACGGACATCGCGGGCTTCGTCCGCTTCGTACGCGAGCAAGACGCGCTCGGCGCGAAGGAGTTGGAGGCGGTCGCGGAGGAGGAGGGCGGCGGAGCCGTTCGCCTCCTCACCATCCACGCGGCCAAGGGGCTCGAGTTCAAGGTCGTGATCGTCGCCGACGCAGGGCGTGACATCGGCGGGCCGAGGGGACAGGACGAGATCGTCGCGCTCTCCGACGGGCGCTTCGGGTTCCGGATGGTGCATCCGACCAAGGGCGACCGGCACCCGGTCTTCGGCTTCGAGGAGGTTCGCGAGGCCGAACGCGACCAAGAGCGGGCGGAGCGCCTCCGCCTCTACTACGTCGCGATGACGCGCGCGATCGACCGTCTCATCGTCTCCGGCGCGATCGACCCTGATCGCACGTCCGACCGCTCGACGCCGATCGGGTGGGTGCTCGAGCGGCTCGACGCACACGAGTCCGTGGTCGAGGCGGACGACACCGCCCTCGAGCTCGACCGTGGGGACGCGCGCTTCGTCCTCACCGTGCACCGGCACAGCCCGGAGTCCGCCGACGTCGCAGTCGAAGCCGAGGCCATCGAGGACGAGCGGGCGGACGAGCTCGAGCTGCAGCTCGCGCTCTTCGACGAGCTTCCGGCCGGAGGACCCAGGCGAGGCATCGAGCTTCCGGCGCTCGGCGAGATCCCGGCTCCGCGCCCGCACGACGTTCGGCGGCTGTCGTATAGCGCCATCGCGCTGTTCGAGCGCTGCTCGTACCGGTACTTCGCCGAGCGCGTTCTCGGCTTGCCGCCTCGTGAGGCTGCGTCGCGCGGTACGGGGACCGGAGGCGGTCTCGCCGCGACGGAGATAGGCGACGCGGTACACCGCCTGCTCGAGCTCGTTCCGCTGGACGAGCCCGCGGCGCCGGCACGGGACGAGCTCGAGCGCCGGGTGCGCACGTGGTATCCAGACGTGTCCTCCGACGAGCTCGACCGGGTCTCGGCGCTCGTCGACGCCTTCTGCGACTCGATGCTCGCGAAGCGCGTCGCCGAGCTCCGCGGAGCCGAGCCCGAGCGCCCCTTCGCGTTCGAGCACGACGGCGTCATCATCCGGGGCCGGCTCGACGTGCTCTGGCGCGAGGGCGACCGTGCGCTCGTCGTCGACTACAAGTCGAACGTGCTCGACGGCCGGGCACCGGACGAGGTCATCGAGTCGGAGTACACGCTGCAGCGTCTCGTGTACGCGCTCGTCTGCCTGCGCGCCGGCGCGACCGACGTCGAGGTCGCATACCAGTTCCTCGAGCAGCCGCACGACGTCGTCTCGAAGACCTTCACGCCGGCGGACGCGCCCGCACTGGAGTCCGACCTCTCAGCCGCGGTTGCGCGGATCCGCGCCGGTGACTTCCGGCCGACTCCGAGCGAGTTCGCGTGCTCGGACTGCCCTGCGCTCGACCTCGTCTGCGCAGGGCCGCGGCTCGGGCTCGCCCGGTAGCCTCGCGCGGTGCGCGTCGCCGCGATCAGCGACATCCACGGCAATCTCCCGGCGCTCGAAGCCGTGCTCGCGGATATCGACGAGGAGGCCGTCGACGCCGTCGTCGTTCCGGGCGACACCGTTTCGGGCCCGTGGGCGGCAGAGGTCTTCGACCTCCTGCAAGGGATGGGCGCGATCGTCGTGCGCGGGAACGCCGATCGCGAGGTCGTCGATCGCAGCGATCGCTTCGGCCCGCTCGCTCCGTGGTCCGCGGATCGACTCGGCGCGTCGCGGCTGGCGGCAGTCGCCGAGTGGCCGCTGACCGCGTCGCTCGCGGTCGACGGTCTGGGGAGTGTGCTCGTCTGCCACTCGACTCCTGCCTCGGACGACCCGATCTACACGCGGATCACGCCGGAAGACGAGCTCCTGGCGTTGCTCGGCGCGATCGACGCGGACGTCCTCGTGTGCGGTCACACGCACATGCAGTACGACCGAACGCTTGCCTCCGGGCTGCGGATCGTGAATCCCGGCAGCGTCGGGATGCCATACGAGGGGGAGCGTGGCGCATACTGGGCACTGCTCGGGCCGGACGTCGCGCTCCGGTGCACCGAGTACGACGTCGAGGCTTGCGTCGCGGCGATCCAGGTGATGGGCGCTCCCGTTCCGGACGGGCTCCTCGAGCAGCTCCTCGATCCGCCGGACTCGATCGCGACCACCGAGCACTTCGAGTCGCTCCGTGGCTCGTAGCTACGTCCGCGAGGCCCGCCGAGGGCTCGGACGCAGGCGTGACCGGATCGGGCCGATCATCGACCGGCTCGCCAGGGAGCATGCGGACGCCGAGATCGCACTGCGCTTCCGCAACGACCTCGAACTGCTCGTCTCGGTGATGCTCTCGGCGCAGACGACGGACGTGAACGTGAACAAGGTCACGCCAGGCCTGTTCATGAAGTACCGGCGACCCGAGGACTACCTCGCCGTTCCGGTCGAGGAGCTCGAGCGGGACATCTACGCGACCGGCTTCTTCAGGCAGAAGACAAAGGCGATCCGCGGCACGATGCGGATGCTCGTCGAGGAGTTCGACGGCGAAGTGCCGCGCCGTCTCGAAGACCTCGTGAAGCTGCCGGGCGTCGCGCGCAAGACGGCCAACGTGGTCGCCGCCGAGCTGGGCCACGCGCAGGGCATCGTCGTCGACACACACGTTCGGCGGCTCTCGCAACGGCTCGGTCTCACCCGAAAGGACGACCCGGTGAAGATCGAGCGCGACCTCCAGCGCGTCGTGCCTCGCGCGGACTGGGCACGGTTCCCGCACCTTCTCATCTGGCACGGGCGGCGTGTCTGCGACGCGCGGCGGCCGCGCTGCGAGGACTGCGTGATCGAGGATCTCTGCCCGTCGAGTCGATTGCGCGTCTAGCCAGACACGAGCGCGGGCAGCCAGCGATGCCCCGGATGGACGAGCACGAGGGCGTCCACGAGCCAGCGCCGCTGCTCGTCGCCGAGCAGTGGCAGCACCGCGGTGAAGTCCGCCTCGTCCTTCGCCCGGAGGGCCTTGGCCTTGAAGAGGAGCGCGATCTCGGGTCGGATGTAGGGGATGCCCTCGCGCGTCCGTACGACGAGGTCGTCGCCGAGAACGCGGATCCTCGTGTCGAGACGGCACACCCACACGTCTCCGTCCCACGGCTCGCGGATGACGTCGACGCGCCAGAGCCCGCTCTCCGGCTCTCGAGCCCACGTCTGGCGATGCGCTGACAGGGCGGCCTCGCCCAACGGCCAGGCCCTCCCGTCGCCCACGACGAACAGCTCCAGCTCGGCCAGCGCCCCGCGGATGGCGCCGAACTCTTGCGCAGGCACGCCGATCTCGAGGTCCTCGTGCTCCCGCGTCTGCCGGCCCTGGAAGAGGTCGAGCGCCCAGCCGGCGAGCACGTACCAGGTCGCGTCCGCGCGCTCGAGCTTCGCCGCCAGCTGGGCGGGCGTCCACGCGTCCCACATCCCGAGGTCGGGCTCGAACGAGCCGGAATCTTCGCTCACTTGCTCAGATCCAGCGTCGCCAGCGGAAGAGCGCGAGCTGGACCAGTGTCGATCCGAGGATGAGCCCGACGGAGACTCCGAGCGTCCAGAACTCACGGTCGAACACACCCTCGAAGTTCTGCCCGTAGAAGCCGACGATGAACGACGGAACCAGCACGAGCGATGCGATCACCGTGAGCTTCTTTCCCACCTCGTTCTGGTTCTCCGCGACCTTCGACTGCAGGTGGTCGCGAACCCCCGCGAGGAGGTCTCGCGCGATGTCGAGCTCCTCGGTCACACGGACGAGGGTGTCGTAGGTGTCTCCAAAACGCCGCTCGACGTTCGGCGGAAACAGCGCGTGCTCACCGACCTCGATGCGCCCGTCGAAGATGCGACGGGCGACGGCACGCATCCCGGACACCGTGCGCCGTCGGTGGAGCAGCATGTGGCGGAGCTCCGCCAGGCGGCGCCTCACTTCGGCCGGACGAAGACTGTCGATCTCGTCCTCGAGCGAGTCGATCTCGGCGTAGATGGCGTCCAGAAGGTCGAGGTACGTGTCCGCGACGTCGTCGACGAGTCGATGGACGAGCACGCCGACTGGAGTCTCGGCGTCTGCCGTCGTATGGAGCGCCGCGATGTCGTACGTGATGTCGGGGCTCGACGACCGCCGGACGGTCACGAGCCGCTCCGGCGTCACGACGAAGCCGATCTCCTGGTAGGCATGGTTCTCCTCCACCTCGGGCGACATGACGACCAGGACGCCGAAGACGTACGAACCGTGGGCCTCGATGACGGGATGCGGCTCGCGTCCCGGCCGGGCGGGTCCGAGCAGCTCCTCGATCACGTCTGGATCGACGCCTGGGGGGAGCGCGGAGTCGAGCTCCTCCCGGGGGGGATCGACGAGGTCGAGCCAGCGCGACGTCACACCGCGCGAGGGTATCGGGGGGTGCGGTCGGAGTCGGAGCGGCTAGGCCGTCGCCGGCGCCGCGGAGACTTCCGGGCTGTGACGCTGCTCCTCGAGCCAGCGCTGTGCGTCGAGCGCGGCCATCGTCCCCGAGCCGGCGGCCGTCACGGCCTGCCGGTACGTGTGATCCTGGACGTCGCCGGCGGCGAAGACGCCGGGGATGTTCGTGTACGTGGAGCGCGGCTCCGTCACGAGGTACCCGGCCTCGTCGTGGTCGAGCCAGTCGAGGAAGAGCGCGGTGTTGGGGTCGTGCCCGACTGCGACGAAGAGGCCGTCCGCTTCGATCTCGGTGACTGCACCCGTCACCGTGTCTCGCAGACTCAGACCCGTCACGTGACCGTTGCCCTCGCCGAGTACCTCGTCGACCTCGGCGTTCAGGACGAACTCGATCTTCTCGTTCGCCCGCGCCCGGTCGACCATGATCGGCGAGGCACGGAACTCGTCGCGCCGGTGCACGATCACGACCTTGCGCGCGAACCGGGTGAGAAAGGTCGCCTCCTCCATCGCCGAGTCGCCGCCTCCGACGACGACCACGATCTTGTCGCGGAAGAACGCGCCGTCGCAGGTCGCGCAGTAGGAGACGCCGCGTCCCTGGAGCGTGTGCTCGGACGGGAGGCCGAGCTGTCTGGCGCTCGCGCCCGTAGCGACGATGACCGCGTCGCCACGGTACTCGTCGTCGCCGACGAATACGCGAAACGGGCGCTCCGAGAGGTCCACGCGCGTCACGTCGTCGGTGATGAACTCGGCGCCGAAGCGCTCGGCCTGGCGGCGGAAGTCGGCCATCATCGTCGGCCCGATCACGCCGTCGACGTAGCCGGGGTAGTTCTCGACGTCGCTCGTGATCATGAGCTGGCCGCCCCAGTTGAAGCCTTCGATGACGAGGGGGCGGAGGTTCGCGCGCGCGGTGTAGAGCGCAGCGGTGTAGCCGGCGGGGCCACCTCCGACGATGATCACGTCACGTACCTCGGTCACACAATCTCCTCAGATAGAGCCTAGCCCGCGACATCGCGCAGCCAAGAGGGACAACGTATCGATGATCTTCGATGTTCCCGCACTCATGCCGCGTCGATGCCCGCGGACACGGCCTCGAGCGTCGGCTGTGCGGGATCGATCAGCTCGGCCGCGGCGAGCGCGCGCGTCTGGCGCTCGATCGGCTGGATCTCGGGCGGCTCGATCCCCGAGATCCCGTGCTGCTCGAAGCGCCGCGCCTGGGGGAGCACCTGCCGCTCGAGCGAACCGACTGTCTGGTTGTAGGCGTCCACGGCGCCGCCGAGAGTGCGACCGAGCTTCGCAAAATGCGTCCCCATGGTCGAGAGCCGCTTGTAGAGCTCCCGTCCGAGCTCGGACACCTCGCGTGCGCTCTCGGCGATCGTCTCCTGCTGCCATGTCATCGCCACCGTGCGGAGCAGCACCATGAGCGTACTGGGGGACGCCAGGATCACGTTCGAGCTCCACGCGTACTCCTGCAGCGACGGGTCGTGCTCGTGCGCAGCGCGCAGGTACGTCTCGTCGGGAAGGAACATCACGACGAAGTCCGGTGACGGGTCGAACTGGCGCCAGTAGCCCTTCGCCGAAAGCTTGCCGACGTGCTCCCGCACCTGTCGTGCGTGATCGGAGAAGCGCAGCTGCCGCTCCGCCTCGTCCGACGTCTCGAACGCATCGAGGTACGCGATCAGCGGGGCCTTCGCATCGATCACGACATGCTTGCCGCCTGGGATGCGCACGACGAGGTCCGGCCGCAACGTGCCGTCGTCGGTCGACGTCGTCGCCTGCGCGACGTAATCGCAGTGCTCGACCATTCCCGCGAACTCGACCACGTTCCGCAGCTGGGCCTCACCCCATCTGCCTCGGACGTGCGGGGTGCGCAGCGCGTTCGTAAGGCTCCCGGCGCGCTCGGCGAGGGTGTTTACCTGTGTCGAAAGCGCGCCGTACGACTCCTGTCGCACGCGCTCGACGCTCTGGAGCTGCCTGTCCATGCGCTCGAGGGAGTCCTTCAGCGGCCGGACGTGACCGGACAGGTGCGTCTCGGCGAGCTCGAGAAAGCGGGCGCTGTTCGCATCCAGCGCTTCGCTCGAGAGTGCCTTGATCGCAGCCTCGAGACGCTCCTCGCGTGAGCCGCGCTCGACGGCGAGCTCGGCTTCCGCGCCGGCGAGCGCACGCTCGAGCTCGATGACCTCCTGCACGCGTCTGCGGCGCTCGAGCAGCGCCGGACGCACCGCGAGGAGAACTGCGAGCGCGCCAGCAGCAAGTCCGATGAGGAGGGCAACGCTGACCATTGAGCCGACCCACGGTAATCGGGTCGGCGGACGGCAGCTCTTACGCAACCCGGGCTGAACCGATGCCGCTGGTACCCTCGCGCGCGGCATGGCCGACAAGCCCCGTGTGAAAGCGCCGAAGCAGCGCGCAGCAGCCGTCGAGGGCGGGCGCAACACGCGCACGTGGGCGATCGTCGCCGGCATCGCGGGGCTCGTGATCGGGCTCGGCGTCGTCGCTGCCGCGGTTGGATTCGTCGGCGGCGGCGGAGCGACGACGGACACGGCGGGCCTGCGGACGACGTTTCAGAATGCCGGGTGCACGCTGACCATCGCGCCGGCGCTCAAGGGCGTCCACTCGATCACGGATCCCAGCAAGACGTCGCCGACGTGGAACACGGACCCGCCGACGAGCGGCCCGCACTACGCCGTGCCCGCGGTGTTCGGGATCTACGAGGAGCCGATCGAGCTCGCGCGGCTCGTGCACAACCTCGAGCACGGCGGCATCTACATCCTCTACGGGAAAGACGTTCCGGATTCGACGGTCGAGCAGCTGCGCTCGTTCTACGAGGCGCACAAGACGGGCACGATCATGGCGCCGCTCGACCGTCTCGGCGACAAGTTCGCCCTCGGCGCTTGGGTCGTCGACGGCGATACGCACTCGGGCTTCCTCGCGAAGTGCACCACGTTCGACGAGAACGCGGTCTCGACGTTCTTCCGCTCGCTCCAGTTCCGGGGACCCGAGCGCTTCGACCCGAGCCAGCTGCAGCCTGGGATGTAGTCGTACACTCCGCGACGCCGGGGTGGCGGAACGGGTGAGACGCGCCCGCCTTAAAAGCGGGTGTCCCTCAGGGGGCGTGCGGGTTCGAGTCCCGCCCCCGGC
>CAVZNK010000037.1:0-32777 GCA_963776555.1 uncultured Gaiellaceae bacterium
CTCTCGGGGAGCGGTCTTCCGTGCTCCGAGAACAGGTCACGGTAGACGGCATAGAGGATCGGCTCGTCGTCGGAGAGCGTGCCGTTGAAGTCGAAGGCGACTGCGCGGATGCCGCTCATCGCGTGGCCAGCCTACCGCCGTCCTTGGTTCGTCATGCTCCCGGCGTGCTGCTCGCGATCGACCAGGGCACGACAGGCACGACGTGTCTCGTCGTCGACCAGGAGCTCCGCGTCCTGGGGCGCGGCTACCGCGAGATCGTGCAGTACTTCCCGCGGCCGGGGTGGGTCGAGCACGATCCCGAAGACATCTGGGAGAGTGTCGTCGCGGCTGCTTCCGAAGCTCTCGCGGGCGCCGGCATCCCGGCCACAGAGGTCTCGGTGATCGGGATCGCGAACCAGCGTGAGACGACGATCGTCTGGGAGCGCAGCTCCGGGAAGCCCGTGCAGCGTGCGATCGTCTGGCAGGATCGACGGACCGCCGAGCGCTGCCGGTCACTCCCGTATGACCTGATCCGGGAGCGAACGGGCCTCGTCCCGGACCCCTACTTCTCCGCGACCAAGCTCGAGTGGATAGTGCAGCGTGCGGACGCGGGCCAGCGAGAGCTCGCTTTCGGAACGGTGGACTCATGGCTCGTCTGGAAGCTCACCGAGGGCGCGACGCACGTCATCGATGTCACGAACGCCTCGCGGACGATGCTCCTGGACCTCGACCCGGGCGAGTGGGACGAGGAGCTGCTCGCCCTCTTCGGGGTCGAGCGGTCGGTCCTGCCCGCGATCGTGCCGTCGAGCGGTGTGGTCGCCGAGGCGCGCCTGTTCGGCGCGACCGTTCCGATTGCCGGGATCGCCGGCGATCAGCAGGCCGCGCTGTTCGGCCAGGGCTGCTTCAGTGAGGGCGACGCGAAGGCGACGTACGGCACGGGGAGCTTCGTCCTCGTCAACGTGGGCAGCGCCCGCCGCCCGCCGCCCGCGGGGCTCCTGCGCACGGCCGCGGCGGTCTCGGCGGGCGAAGCGCCTCAATACGCGCTCGAGGGAGCCGTGCTGGTCGGAGGTGCGGCGGTCCAGTGGCTGCGCGACGGGCTCGGGCTTATCTCCGATGCACGCGAGATCGAGGCGCTCGCGACGTCCGTGGACTCTGCCGACGGCGTCGTCTTCGTGCCTGCGCTCACCGGGCTCGGCGCGCCGCACTGGGACCCCGACGCGCGCGGGCTCATCAGAGGACTCACACGCGGGACCACAAGAGCGCATCTGGCGCGTGCGACGCTCGAGGCGATGGCATTCCAGGTGGCCGACGTGCTCGATGCGTTCCCCGGCGCGCTCGAGGTGCTCCGCGCCGACGGCGGCGCGACCGCGAACGGCTTTCTCATGCAGTTCCAGTCGGATCTGCTCGGTTGCCCCGTGGAGGTCGCCGCCGACGCGGAGGCGACCGGCCTGGGAGCCGCTGCGCTGGCTGGGCTCGGTGTAAGCGTCTGGAGCACGACGGACGACGTGGCTCGGCTGGTTCGTCGCGGTGAGCGTTACGAGCCCGTGATGTCACGTTCCGAGGCCGACGCCAGGCAGGACGAGTGGCGTCAGGCGGTCGAGCGCGCTCGCAGCTAGATGCCTCCGGTCGCGTTCGCATTGGCTCTCGCCGCCGCATTCCTGCACGCGCTCTGGAACCTCATGCTGGCACGCGAGCGCGACCCGGAGCCCGCGACCGCCGTCGCCATCTGCGCGTCCGTCGTCGTCTTCGCGCCGATCGCGATCCTCGTCTGGGACGTCGACCCGGCTGTATGGCCGTACCTCGTCGCGACGTCCGCATTGCAGTTCACCTATTTCGCGCTGCTCGCGAGTGCCTACCGGTACGCCGAGCTGTCGTTCGTGTACCCGATCGCACGTGGTCTCGCGCCCGTGCTCGTCCTTCTCATTGGTGTCGTCGTGCTCGGAACGAGCGCGAGCGCGTCGCAGGCGCTCGGCGTCATCGCGGTCGGGATCGGCGTGCTACTCGTCCGCGGCCTCGGTGGCGACCGAGACCTCGTCGGGGGCGCGCTCGCTCTCGCGATCGCGGGGACCATCGCCGGCTACACGCTCGTCGACAAGTCCGGCATCCGCTACGCGAATCCACTCGTCTACCTCGAGCTCGGTATGGCACCGGTCGCGGTCGGCGGTCTGCTGATCGTGCTCGCGCTTCCGTCCGGCCCGGGGCGCGTGCGCGCTGCACTTCGTCCGACGCCGGCCATCGCCGGGGTCGTCTCGTTCCTCGCCTACGTGCTGGTGCTCGCCGCCCTCAGCCGAGCTCCGGCTGCGTCCGTTGCGGCCGTGCGGGAGACGAGCGTCCTGATCGTGGCGCTGCTCGCGGCCCCGATGCTCGGCGAACGCGTCGGGTGCGCACGACTCGCCGGCGCCGCTCTCGTGGTTCTCGGCGTCGGCCTGATCGTTTTCTGAAGGTCAGTCGAGCGTGATGACGACAGTCTTGAACTCGGTGAAGGCTTCGAGGACGGAGTTTCCGCCGACCCGACCGACCCCGGAGCTCGTCCCGGCTCTGCCGCCGAACGGGAGGTGGCTCTCCCAGTAGTTGGTGGACTCGTTGATGTTGACCCAGCCCGCGTCGACGGCTTCGGCGAACCGGAGACCCCGCGCGAGGTCGCGCGTCCATACTGCCGTCAGGAGGCCGTACGGTGACGCGTTCGCGATCTGCAGCGCCTCCTCGTCGCTCGAGATCCTCGTTATCGGTACGACCGGGCCGAAGGTCTCCTCGCGTGCGACGTCCATCTCCTCGGTCACTCCGGTGAGAACCGTCGCCTCCCAGTACAGGTCGGTGGGATAGCCGGACGCGCGGGCGCCGCCGGCGACGAGCTGCGCGCCGCGCTCGACGGCGTCGCCCACGTGGCGGTCCATCTTCTGCGCGGTCGGCTCGTTGTTGAGCGGACCCATCGTTGTCTCCTCCGCGAACGGGTCACCGAGACGGATCGACCGCGCCACCGCGGCCTGCAGTGCGTCGACGAACTCGTCGTGCACGGACTCGTGGACGAGGAAGCGCTCCCCTGCCGTGCAGCTCTGGCCGGCGCAGAGGAAGGAGGCTGCGAGGCTCGCCTCTGCTGCCGCCTGGACGTCGGCGTCGTCGAGTACCACCATCGGCCCGTTGCCTCCCAGCTCGAGGACGGTCGCCTTGCCGGCAGCGCGTGTCGCCACGTGCAGGCCTGTTGCGACCGAGCCGATGAACCCAATCGCGTGCGTCCCCGGATTGGAGGCGATCTCGTCGCCGACGACGGGCCCCGGGCCGGGGATCATCGAGAACACGCCGGCCGGCAGCTCTGCGTCGACGATGCACTCGGCGAGCTTCACGGCGCAAACGGAAGTCGACGGCGCAGGTACCCAGACGACGGCGTTTCCCGCAGCGAGAGAAGGCGCAATCACTTCTGCGGGCATCGTGTACGGCCAGTTCCAGGGCGTGATGACTCCGACCACGCCGCGAGGCACGCGGTACGCGAGCACGCGCTTCGACGCATCGACGGACGGGGGCATCGATCCGGTAAGGCGTGTCGCGTCGGCCGCGGCCATACGGCAGTAGACGACGAGCTCCTCGACCTCGCCGTATGCCTCTGCATGGAGTGGCTTGCCTTGGTCGAGAGTAAGTGTGCGCGCGAGGTCGTCGCGACGTTCCTCGATGAGGTCTGCAACCCGCTCCATCGCGGCAGCGCGCTCGAACGCGGAGCGGGCCGCCCAGTCGCGTCGGGCCGCGTTGGCTGCCGCAATTGCACGCTGCGCGTCCTCGCGCGTTCCTTCGGGAAGCGTGCCGAGGGTCTCCCCTGTCGCCGGGCTGGTCGCTGCGAAGCGCGCTCCCGACTCGGACTCGGCCCAGGCGCCGCCGATGAGCATCGAGTAGTCGTGCGTCGTGACGCTCATCGCTTCCCCCTCGTGAAGGCGTTGCGATAGATGTCCTCGTACGCTGCGACGTCGACCTCGCGTGCGTTGCCGGTCGTCTGGGGATCCTCGAATGCGATCCGCGCGAGCATCGGGATCTCGTCCTCCGAGAAACCGAGCTCCTCCATGCTCGGGATGCCGACGTCCTCCGTCAGCTCGTACAGCGCCTCCACGCCCGCGAGCGCGGCGTCGAGCGGTGTCATGCCGCTGGTGTCCACGCCGAGGCCACGCGCGATGCGGGCGTGGCGGACAGGATCCGCGGGCGCGTTGTACTCCATCACCGGCCCGAGCACGCGCGCCGTGAGAGCCCCGTGCGGGCAGTCGTGGACGCCTCCCGCGGACTGGCTCATCGCGTGTGCCGCGCCTGCGCTCTCGGTCCCGTACGCCATGCCGCCGAGCGTCGCCGCGTGGGCCATTTGCGTGCGCGCCTCGACATTCGAGCCGTCGTCCACTGCGACCCGCAGCCACTTCTCGACGAGCTCGATCGCGTTGAGGGCGACCGCGTCGTTGAAGGGCTGGTGATAGTCGCATGTGTAGCACTCGATCGCGTGTGATAGCGCGTCCATCCCCGTCGCCGCCGTAACCGAGGCGGGAAGGCCGAGCATGAGCTCCGGGTCGATGAGTGCGACGTGCGCGCCGATCAGCGGCGTGCCACCGACGTTGAACTTGATCTTGCGGTCGTGGTCCGTGATGACCGCCCAGAGCGTGACCTCGCTTCCCGTGCCGGCCGTCGTGGGGACGGCGACGAGGGCCGGGATGCGGTGCTCGATCGGGTCGTGACCCCACTCGTACTGCGCGATCGAGCCGCCGTGGCACGCGACGACGCCGATTGATTTGGCCGTGTCGAGGGACGAGCCGCCGCCCAGTCCGACGAGCCCGTCGCATCCCGACTCGGCATACAGCCTCGCCCCCTCATCCACCAGCGCGATATCCGGGTTGGGGCGAACGCCGTCGAACACGATTGCGTCTTCCAGATGCTCCAGCGCGCGGTCAGCGAGGCCGGCCGCTGCAACCCCGGGGTCGGTGACGAGCATGGGGCGTTTAATGCCGAGCTCACCTGTCACCTCGGAGAGCCGTGAGATCGCGCCGCGGCCGTGCACCAGTCTCGTCGGTACTTCGACCGTGCGGATGACATCCACCTCTACCGGCACCTGGGCTCCTCTCTAGGCGTTGCGAAGACGACCCAGCGCGCCCTGTCGCCAGCGCTCGGTCCCCTCGAGGTCATTGAACGTGAACACATGGAAGCCGGCCATGTTCGGCTGCGGCCCGTCGAGGCTCGCGTCGAGTCCGAAGGCGAGCGGGTCGGGGTCGAAGTCGTCCTCGTGCGCGCCGTCCGCGTCGTCGTCACTGGCGCTCAGCGAGAGCAGCGAGTCGCCGACGCCGATCCGCTCACACACGCGCAGGAGCTTCGACCGTGGGACCGGCCCCGGAAGGCCGACGTAGATCGGCAGCCGGATGCCTCGCTCCCAGACCGCATCCATCCAGCCGAGGGTGACCGCCGGGTCGAAGCAGATCTGGGTGACGATGTACGTCGAGAACTCGGCCTTCGCGAGCATCGACCTCATCGCGACGTCGTCCGAGAGGAAAGCGTGGCTCTCGGGATACCCGGTGCATTCCCACGTGCTCGAACGGTCCTCCGAGGTCGGCGAGTGCGGCGAGGAGCGGCAGCGCTCCGTCGAAGTCGCCCGCCGGCTCGGCTGCGTCGCCGGCCATCACCAGCACGTCGGTCGCTCCGGCGACGCGGATGCGCTCGACGAGCTCTGCCAGGTGATCGCGGTCGCGAACGTGCCGCGCAGCGAGATGCGGCACGACGCGGTAGCCGTGGGCGGCGATTCGCTCGACCAGGTCGAGTGTCGGATCGAGTCCCTTCTTCGGCGACGTCGTGACCGTCACCGTGACCTCGGACGGGACGTGCTCGAGCACCGCCTCGTCTGCTCCGGCGAGCGGGATCACCTCGTAGCGCGGATGCGTCAGCAGTTCGACGACGCTCTGCGAATCGGCCGTGCTCGTCATACGTCCGAGTCCGGGAACGACGCCTTCTGCCGTTGGATCCATTCGCTCAGCTCCTCTTCGATCGCGGTGTCGAGCGGCGGCCGCTCGTACTCCGCGAGTGCCCTCTTCCAGAGTCCGTTGGCGCGCTGCGCCGCGTCGTTCGACCCCTCGAGCTCCCACTGCTCGAAGCTCGAGTTGTCGGCGACGGGTGAACGATAGAACGCACTCTCGAAGTTGGAGAGCGTGTGCGGATGCCCGAGGAAGTGCGTGCCGGGCTCGTTCGTCAGGAATGCGTCGAGCGCCTGGCCGTTGTCGGACAGGTCGACGCCCTTGCAGAACGAGTGCCACATGCCGAGCTGGTCGGCGTCGAGCACGAACTTCTCGTAGCCCATCGCCAGGCCGCCCTCGAGCCAGCCCGCCGAGTGGAGGACGAAGTTGACGCCGCCGAGGATCGTCGGCTGCATCGTGTTCGTCGACTCGTATGCGGCTTGCGCGTCGGGAATCTTCGACGCCGTGAGTGCGCCACCGGAGCGGAAGGGGACGCCGAGCCGGCGGGCGAGCGACGCCATCACATAGAGGACGAGCGCGGGCTCGGGCGTTCCGAACGTGGGCGCGCCCGATTGCATGGACATCGAGCTCGCGAACGACCCGAGGACGACCGGCGCGCCTGGGCGGACGAGCTGGCAGTAGGCCATCCCGGCGAGCGACTCGGCGAGCGTCTGCGCGCACGTGCCCGCAACGGTGGCCGGGCTCATGGCACCCGCGAGGATGAACGGCGTCATCATCACCGCCTGGTTCGCCTCCGCGTATGCGCGAGCCGCGCCGAGCATCGTGGCGTCCCACACGAGCGGGGAGTTCGCGTTGATGAGGCTGAAGATCGCCGTGTTCTGCTCGAGGAAGTCGGCGCCGAACACGATGCGCGCCATCTCGACCGTGTCGCGCGCGCGCTGGGGGTGCGTGACCGACCCCATGAAGGGCTTGTCCGTGAGCGTAAGGTGCGCCGCGACCATGTCGTAGTGACGCTTGTTCACGGGCAGATCGACCGGCTCGCAGACCGTCCCGCCCGAATGGTGGATCCATGGCGAGGAGTACGCGAGCTTCACGAAGTTGCGGAAGTCCTCGATCGTCCCGTAGCGTCGACCGCCGTCGAGGTCGAGGACGAACGGCGACCCGTAGGCGGGGGCGAAGATCGTGTTCCGGCCGCCGAACACGACGCTGTGCTCGCGGTTGCGCGCGACCTGCGTGAATTCGCGTGGGGCGGTCGTCTGCACGAGCTGGCGGGCGAGGCCACGCGGGAACCGGACTCGCTCGCCGTCGACCTCGGCGCCCGCGCCGCGGAGAAGGTCGAGTGCGTCGGGGGCGTCGCGGAAGTCGATCCCGACCCTCTCGAGGATCGTGTCCGCGTTCTCCTCCATGAGCGAGAGCCCCTCCTCGGAGAGAACCTCGACCGGCGCAAGCGTCCTCGTGACGAAGGGGACGGTCTCGACCACCGCGTGCATGCGCGCTGCCTGACGTGCTGCGCGCCCGCCGGCGCGGCGACCTCTGGTCTCGGTCACGCGATCCTCCTCTCGCTGCGGCGCCGTGTCGGACGCTGCGCCGTCGCTGTCTTCCGTGCGGGCAGCGTCACCGTGCGGGCGAGCTGCGTGTATGGATCGACGTCGTGCGGGATCGCCATCGCGTTCACGAAGTGCTCCTGGAACCGCGGCTCGACGGCGGTCTCGATCTTCTCGACCCGCCGCACGACCTCCTCGATCTCGGCGCGCGCGGCTCGGTTCAGCAGCGCGATGCGCGCCCCCGTGCCCGCGGCGTTCCCGGCTGCCGTAACGCGCTCGGGGTTGCAGTCCGGCACCAGCCCGAGCACGAGCGCGTGCATCGGGTCGATATGCGTTCCGAACGCACCGGCAAGTCGGATCCGCGTGACGCTCTCGATTCCGTAGTGCTCCATCAGGAGCGCACACCCCGCGTACAGCGCCGCCTTCGCGAGCTGGATCTGCCGCACGTCGTTCTGCGTGATCACCAGCTCCGGCTCGCCGGGCCAGAGGACATACGCGAACGTTCGTCCGTCGGCGACGATCCTCGACGAGCGTCGAGCGATCGCGCCGTCGAGTGTTCCATCCGTCGTTAGGGCGCCAGCGAGATGCAGCTCGGCGATCGCCTCGATGATCCCGGACCCGCACACGCCAGTCACGTGAGCGTTTGCAAAGGCGGGCTCGTCCGACCACGCGTCGGTTCCGATGACGCGGACGCGCGGCTCCAGTGTCTCCGGATCGATACGGACGCGCTCGATTGCCCCCGGCGCTGCACGAAGTCCGCACGAGATCTGCGCGCCCTCGAAGGCCGGACCGGTCGGGCTGGACGCGGCGAGCAGGCGGTCGCGGTTCCCGAGGACGATCTCGGCGTTCGTCCCGACGTCGACGATCAGATTCACCTCGTCGGTCAGGTACGGCGCTTCGGAGAGAATCACCCCGGCCGCGTCCGCGCCGACATGGCCGGCGATGCACGGGAGGACGTAGACGCGAGCACCGGCGTGCACCGGGAGCCCTAGGTCGCGCGCGGGCATCCGCACCGACTCGTCGACCGCCAGGGGGAAAGGAGCGCCGCCGAGCGGTGTCGGGTCGATCCCGAGCAGGAGGTGGTGCATGATCGGGTTCCCGACGACGGTCACCTCGAGGACGTCGTCGCGGTCGATCTCCGCCGAGCCCGCGAGCTGAGCCGTCAGCTTCGCCAGGCAGCCGCGGATGACCTTCGTCAGCTCCTTCTCCGAGCCGGGATGGAGCATGACGTAGGAAACTCGGCTCATCAGATCCTCACCGAAGCGGATCTGCGGGTTCATCTCGCCGGCCGATGCGAGAACCTCTCCCGTGGCGAGGTCGCAGAGGTGGCCTGCGACGGTCGTCGAGCCGACGTCGAACGCGATGCCGTACGCGCGATCGTGGAGGCCGGGCCAGATCCCGGTGATCGTGGCGCCGTCATGGACGGCGACGGTGACCGCTCCCTCGCCAGCGCGCACCGCGGGCTGCAGCGACGGGAGCACGTGTGGGTCGACGGTGAGGGCCTCTAGGCTCCATTCGCGTGCGAGTGCCTCTCGGAGACGGCTGAGGTCGCTCGAAGAGCCGCCGAGCTCGGCGTCCTCGACCTCGACGTAGTGCAGGCGAACGACCGGGTCGATCTCGATCGGGTGTGCGTCCGCCTCTTTGCGGACGATCTGTCGGTAGAGCTGGCTCTCCGGCGGGACGTCGATCACGAGGTCGCCCACCACCGAGGCCGTGCAGCCGAGCCGGCGACCTTCGGCGAGACCGCGCTCGAGGGCGTACCTCGCCTCGACCTCTCCCGCCGGTGTCAGGTGCGCCGGTGTCGAGGTGATGCCGTGCTTGGCGTGCTCTCCGCCGGAGACCTCCACCTGGCAGCGCCCGCAGATGCCGCGGCCGCCGCAGACGGAGTCGAGGTCCACGCCGAGTCTGCGCGCGGCTTCGAGAACGGTCGTCCCGTGCTCGAATCGTCCCCGCCTGCCGGACGGGGTGAAGACGACGAGCGCCTCGGTCGGCGTCACGAGGCTGAGGCCCTCCGGCGTCCTTCTCGGCCGCCGCGACGTCCGCGCGTCACCTCGGTGCTCGTCGCGTCGCCGTTCAGGCCGATCCAGCTCGTGCAGTGCGCGTCGTTCCCCATGAGCACGTCGGCGGCCTTGACGGCATGGAGCATCTCGGAGTGCAGGGGGCTGGTGATCGCCGACGTGAGTCCCGACGCGATCGCCATCGGGAGGAAGGCCGCGTTCAGGGCTGGGCGATTCGGCAATCCAAAGCTGACATTGGAGGCGCCGCAAGTCGAGTTCACCCCGAGCTCCTCGCGGAGACGACGCAGGAGCCGGAAGACCTGTCGCCCCGCGCGTGCCCATTGCGCCGATCGGCATGACGAGCGGGTCGACGACGACGTCCTCCTTCGGGATCCCGTGGTCTGCCGCCCGCGCCACGATTCTCCGAGCGACCTCGAAGCGGACGTCGGGGTCCTCGGAGATTCCGGACTCGTCGTTCGTGATGGCCACGACGGCAGCGCCGTGCTTCGCCACGAGCGGCAGCACGGACTCGAGGCGGTCATCCTCGCCTGTCACGGAGTTGACGAGCGCCTTTCCCTCGTAGGCGGCGAGCCCCGACTCGAGCGCGGCGACGATCGACGAGTCGATGCAGAGCGGGACGTCTGTAACGCCCTGGACGAGCTGGATCGCCTGGGCGAGGATGGCCGGCTCGTCCGCGAGCGGGATGCCGGCGTTCACGTCCAGCATCTGGGCTCCGGCGGCGACCTGCGCCATCGCGTCGGCGATGACGGTCTCGAAGTTCCCGGCCGCCATCTCCTCGGCGAGCTTCTTCCGCCCCGTCGGGTTGATGCGCTCGCCGATGATCACGAACGGGTGCTCGAAGCCGATGACGACCTCGCGCGTCGCGCTCGCGAGCCGGGTCTCGGTCACGAGTCTCGCCCGTCCGCGCGTACCAGGCGCTCGAGCGTGTCGTCCGGGTACGCCGCTTCCAGCCACGCTGCCTCCTCGGCGACCTCGGTTTCGAGGTCGCCGTCACACGTCCGCTGCTCCCGGCGCCACTCCGCGAGGTAGGCGTCCGTGCCGATGAGGCCGGCGCGCATCGCCGCAGCGTCGATCGCTTCCTGGAAGCGTTCGGAGAGCTGCGCGCGCGCCGTCGTCCGTCCCTCCTTGGCCGTGACCTGGGCCGGGATGTCGCGCCACCAGATCACGGTGAGCTCAGGCAACGGGAGTCGCCTCGACGAAGCGGGTGAGCGACGGAAGCAAGTCGCCGTAGCCGGTGCGACGCTCCTCGTACGCGAGGCCGAGCCGGTTGGCGGCTGCTCGTGCGCGCGTGCGTAGGTCCTCGTTCTCGGTCTGCGCGAGATAGAGCAGGCGACGGTAGTTCCCGAAGTACTGGGGGAGAAGCTCCGGATGCCGGTCGAGCCCGAGGCCGCGGATGACGATCGCGTCGAAATGGCGCGCGAGGAAGTCCGTGAGGTAGAAGGTCGCGGGCTCGGCGTCGTGGAGCTCCTCCCATTCCGTATTGCCAGCGAGGAACCCGTAGCAGTGGTCGCCAGGGAGACGCTCGACTCCATGACGCTCGAGCACCTTGTCGAGCTCGCCGCCCGTGCCGCAGTCGGCGTAGGCAACGAAGATGCGCTCGTAGCGCCCCGCCAGCTCGGTGAGCTTTGCTTCGACCGCGGGCGCGATCAGCTCGGGGCGCGAGTGCAGCTTTGCCGGCAGGCAGCGGACGGTCACGTTCGTCCAGCCGTTCAGCCCGATCACCGCGAGCACCTCGCGCGCGATCGCGCCGCACGCGAGGACGAGCACCTCCGGCCGCTCGGCCTCGAAGACGCGCTCCTCGTCAGGACGTAGCTGCAGCTGCTGCACGGCGGGCCAGGACGAGGGCCTGTGCGGTCTCGGCGGCGACGGCTGCGTCGCGGCAGTAGGCGTCCGCGCCGATCGCCTTGCCGAAATCCTCGTTCAGCGGCGCTCCGCCAACGAGGACGATGTAGTCGTCACGAATGCCCTTCTCCTTGAGCGTCTCGATGACGACCTTCATATAGGGCATGGTCGTGGTGAGGAGCGCCGACATGCCGAGGATGTCCGGCTCGAACTCCTCGAGCGCGGCGAGGTAGTTCTCGACCGGGTTGTTGATCCCGAGGTCGTGCACCTCGAAGCCGGCGCCTTCGAGCATCATCGCCACGAGGTTCTTGCCGATGTCGTGGATGTCGCCCTTCACGGTGCCGATGACGACCGTCCCCACGCGCTGGGCTCCCGTCTCGGCGAGCAGCGGTCGTAGGAGCTCCATACCTGCCTTCATCGCGTTCGCCGCCAGGAGCACCTCGGGCACGAACAGGATCCCGTCCCGGAAGTCGACACCGACGATCCGCATGCCCTCGACGAGGGCGTCGTTCAGCACCTTGTCCGCGCCCCAGCCACGCTCGAGGAGGATCTCGGTGCCCTCCACGATCTCGTCCGCCAGCCCGTCGTAGAGGTCGTCGTGCATCTGTGCGACGAGCTCCGCGTCGGTCAGTGTTTTCAGGTCGAGGTCGTCGTTCGGCATGCGCCTGTGTTCCGTATCGTGGAACAGTGCTGTATAGTGGAATTCTAGGAGATCGGTGCAGGTGGTGCAATCGCTCGAGCGCGCATTCGCGATCCTCGACGAGGTGGCGCAGCGCCCTGCCGGTGTCACCGACATCGCCGAGCGTGTGCGGCTCCCGAAGTCGACGGTCGCCCGTCTGCTCGTCGACGCTCGAGAACGTCGACGCGGTCGAGCGCTTCGACGGCGTTCGCTGGCGGATCGGCCCAGGTGTCGCCGCTCTGACGGACGCGGTGTCGCCCGAGCGGAGCCTCATCGGAGTCGCTCGCCCGTTCCTCGTCGACCTCGTCGCCGAACTGGGCGAGGATGCGGGGCTCGGGCTCCCCGACGGGAACGACGTCCACTACGTCGACCAGGTCGAGTCCGACAACCCCGTCCAGGTGCGGGACTGGACCGGTACCCGCGCGCCGATGCATGCGGTTCCGTCGGGGCTCGTCCTGCTCGCGGAGTGGCCCGAGGACGCTCTCGACGCCTACCTCGCCGGTGAGCTCGCCGCGCTGACCCGGCGCACAGTCATCGACCCGGATGCGCTACGAGAACGGCTGGCCGAGGTCCGCGAGGTCGGCTACGCGTGGGGGCTCGAGGAGTTCGCCGAAGGGATCGACTCCGTGGCCGCTCCGATCCGTGACGGGCGCGGCAAGGCGATCGCCGCCATTCACGTGCACGGTCCCTCGTACCGCTTTCCCGCTGTGGGCGAGGAGACCCGAGTTGCGGACAGCGTCGTCTCCGCCGCCGTCGCCGTCGCCCGGCTACTGGCCTAGACGCTCGGGCGCCCTATCCCTGCGTGGGGGGCGCATCACGCTCGATCGCTTCGACCAACAGTGTCGAGATGTCTGCAACGCGGAGATCGCTCCCGGTCTGGCGCACGCCGTCGTCGAGCATGACGGTGCAGAAAGGGCACGCGACCGCGAGGGTCTCGGCACCCGTGGCAGTCGCCTCCCGGGCGCGCTCCTCGTTGATCTGGTTGCCCCGCTCCTCCATCCACATGTGCGCCCCTCCGGCGCCGCAGCAGAACGTCCGCTTCCCGTTGCGAGCCATCTCGAGCGGGCGGCCGATCCTGGCGACGAGGTCGCGCGGCGCGTCGAGCACGTCGTTGTGCCGGGCGAGGTAGCAGGAGTCGTGGTACGTGATCGGCTCCGAGCTTCGGGTCGGGGACAGCTTGCCGCGGTCGAGGAGGTCAGCGAGCAGCTCCGAGTGGTGGACGACCTCGTAGCGGCCGCCGAAGTCCGGGTACTCGTTCTGAAAGCGTGTTGAAGCAGTGAGGGCAGCTCGCGACGATCTTCGTCACGCCGGCGTCGTTGAGCGTCTCGACATTCGTCTGCGCGAACGACTGGAAGACGTACTCGTTGCCGGCCCGTCTGGCCGGATCGCCCGTGCACGACTCGCGCGGGCCGAGGATCGCGACGTCGAGCCCCGCGGCGAGCATGAGCTTCGTGGTCGAGATCGCGGCGGTGCGTGCGCGCTCGTCGAACGACGCGGCGCAGCCGACCCAGTAGAGATAATGCCGGCGGCGGGTCGCCCGGCTCGAGGATGCGGACGCCGAGCCCGTCGGCCCACGACGCTCGCTCGGCCTGCGGCTTGCCCCAGGGATTCCCGCCGCGCTCCACGTCACGGAGCATCGACTCGGTGTCTCCCGGGAGCCGGGACTCGACCATCACGAGATTGCGCCGGAGGTCGACGATGTGGTCGACGTGCTCGATCGAGACCGGGCACTCCTGGACGCAGGCACCGCAGGTCACGCAGTCCCAGACGACCTCGTCGGTGACGGCGTTCGGCACGAGCGGCGAGAGTGCGCCGCCGTCGAGTGCGGTCTCGCCCTCGGCGAACAGCTGGTCGCGGATGCCCATGATCAGGAGCTTCGGCGAGAGCGCCTTGCCCGTCGCGAACGCCGGGCAGACGTCCTGGCAGCGTCCGCACTCCGTGCACGACATCGCGTCGAGCATCTGCTTCCACGTGAGGTCCGCAACCGTGCCCGCGCCGAAGCGCATCGCCCCCTCGTCCTCCGACTCGAAGTCGAGCGGTTCGAGTCGTCCGCGCGCGCGCGTCCTGCCGAAGAAGACGTTGATCGCTGCGGTCGCGATGTGCAGGTGCTTCGAGTGCGGAAGGTACGCGAGGAAGCCGAGGATGATCAGCACGTGGCCCCAGACGAAGACGCGCTCGAGGACCTCGGTCGTGGTGTCGTCCCCGAACAGCCCCGACAGCGCGTCCGACACCGGCGACCAGCCGGCTGGCCACGGGTTCAGGTCGAGTGCGATGAGGGTCGAGTGCCAGAGGAGCAGCGTCGTCGCGATTCCGGCGATGAGCGCGAGGATGAGGTCGGCCTCGCGCAGATGGCTCCCCTCGAATCTGCGCGGTCGCTGGATCTTCCGGATCCCGAACGCGACCACGACGCCGAGGAGGACGAGAACGGCGAAGATGTCGACGAGAAGCGCGTACCAGCCCTGGCTCTCGAGCCAGCCGAGCGGCGCGTCCGAAGGAAGCGGCTCGTCGCGATCGACGATCGCCGCGATCGCCATGAAGATCGTCGGGAAGAGGACGAGGAAGCCCCAGAAGATGAACGCATGCACGAGGCCGGGGCCGAGACGTTGCAAGAGCTTCCTCTGTCCGAGCACGATCGTCGTCTCGTTCCCGACCCGGCGGGGGACGTCCGAGACGCGGTCGGCGGGCTTGCCCGAGCGCACGAGCCGGGCGAGGAAGAGGGCGCGCCGCGCGAAGAGGAATCCCGCGATCGCCATGACGACGACGAGCGCGACCGCGGACGCGACGCTCGCCGTCGAGCTCAGCCTTCCCTCGCCTTCCGGAGCTCGGCCGAGATCGCCGGGACGACCTCGTGCAGGTCGCCGATGACGGCGTAGTCGGCACTCGCGAGGATCGGTGCCTCCGGGATCCGTGTTCACGGCGAGGATGGCCTTCGCGCCCTTGCAGCCGGCCATGTGCTGCGTTGCGCCGGAGATCCCGCAGGCGATGTAGATGTCGGGTGCGATCTTCGTGCCCGTCTGTCCGACCTGGTCCGTGTGCGGTCGCCAGCCCGCCATGGTGACGGCGCGGGAGCAGCCGACGGCGCCGCCGAGCAGACCGGCGAGCTCCTCGATGATCCCGAACCCCTCCGGCGACCCCGCGCCGCGACCGCACGAGACGACGACCTTCGCCTCGGCGAGGGAGACGCCGCCCGTTGCAGCCGCGACGCGCTCCCGCACGCGCACGACGAGGTCGGAGTCGGACAGCTCGGGGCTGAAGCGCTCGACCGTCGCCGCGCCACCGCCGGTCGTCGCGGCCTGGACCGTATGCGGCTGAACGGTCATGAGCTTCGGCGATCCGTGGAGGGCGGCTTCCTCGAGGAGGCTGCCTCCCCAACGTACGCGCGTGACCTGCGCGGGATCGCCTGCCGTCGCCTCCACACAGTTGGCGGCGAGGGGTTGGTCGAGGATCGCGGCGACGTGTGCCAGCACTTCGTTACCCCGTTCGCTGCCGGCTGCGACCACCGCCGAAGCCTGCGATCGCGTAGCCGCGTCTACGGCAGCCCGAGCGACGGCTACCGGTGCGTACGCGGAGTAGGCGTCGTGCTCTGCGACGTGCAGCGCCTCGACGCCATGCTCACCGAGGGTGGCGGCCAGCTCGTCTCCGCCGCCGACCGTGAGCGCGTGCACCGGCTCGCCCCCGGCCAGCCGCCGTGCGAACGCGGCCGCCTGCAGCGTGCGCTCGTCCAGCCCGTCGGGCGTGCGCTCGGCGACGACGAGAACCGTCACGCCACTCCGATCCGGCGCAGCACCTCGACGACCGCAGGCGCCGCCTCGGGCCCGCGGCCGAGGATCTCGGCATCCTTGCGCTGGCTCTCGGGCACGACGAGGCGGAGCTTCTCCAGCTTCGAGTCGGGTCTCGTCGGCGAGCTCGCTTCGACCGGCTTGCGCTGCGCCCGGAGCTTCGCCGGGACCGACGGATAGCGCGGCAGGTTGAGGCCCTCGAGCACGGTCACGACCGCGGGCAGCGGGAGGGCGTAGACGTCGCGTCCGCCGGCCACCTCCTGCTCGCAGCGGAGTGTTGCCCCGTCCACGGCGACGCCCTTGAGCCCGGTCGCGACGGGGCGCCCGAGCGCATGCGCCACCCTGATTCCGACCTGGAAGCCGGCGGAGTCGGCGGACTCGTTGCCGAAGAACACGACGTCGAACGGGTCCGTTCGCCGTCTCGTCGGCGCGGATCGCCTCGACGATCGCGCCTGCTGTCGCCTGCGGGTCCCACTCCTCGCCGTCGGAGACGAGGTGGATCGCCCGGTCGGCGCCGAGCGCCATCGCCTCGCGCAGCTGCTCCTCCGCCTCGGGCTGGCCCGAGGGTCAGGACGACGGACTCGCCGCCGTTGGCCTCGACCATGCGAACGGCTTCCTCGACGCCGCACTCCTCGTGCGGGCTGATCGTGAAGCCGAGGTGCTTCGTCTCGATCGCCTGCGCGTCGTCGGTGAGGACGATCTTCCCGCCCGTCATCGGCACGCGCTTGACACAGACGAGCAACCTCACGAGCGGATCCTCGAGTTCTCCGGGTCGAAGATCGGGGCCGAACCGACCACGTCGATCGTGACCGGGTACTGCTCGCCCATGTACTCCACCCCGAGCCGCGCGCCGGTCTCGGCGCGGTCGGGCGGCAGGTACGCCATGAGCACGTACTTTCCGACCGACGGCGCGGCGCCTGCGCTCGTCACGTACGAGCGGCGGCCCTTGGCATCCACGATCGGGGCTCCGTCGCTCGTCAGGACCGGCTCCCGACCCATCGGGAACCGCCTCGCACCCGCGGACGACATGTGGTCGTCGACGCTCAGCGTGCAGAGGATTGCCGCAGGAGGCTCCTCGCGATGGCGGACGTACGCGTCCTTCCCCACGAACTCCTGGTCCTTGACCTTGCCCCACGCCATGTCCGCCTCGACCACCGTGTACTCGCTCTCGAGCTCGGTACCGAACGCGCGGTAGCACTTTTCGAGACGACCGGTCGTGCCGTAGACGCCGATCCCGCACGGTGCAGCGCCGTGAACGCGTCCTTCCTCCCACACCATGTCCCAAAGCCGCGCGCCCTGCTCGATCGGGACGTACAGCTCCCAGCCGAGGTCGCCGACGTAGGAGATGCGCGACGCGAGGACCCGGACCGGCCCGACCTCGATGACGCGGCACGTCGCGAACGGGAATCCCTCGTGCGACACGTCGTCGCTCGTCAGCGCAGCGAGGATGTCACGCGCGCGCGGACCCCAGAGGCCGAGGGTCGACCAGGCGGAAGTGAGGTCGGCGAGCTGCGCCGAGCCGTCGTCCGGAAGGTGGTCGGCGAGCCACTTGTGGTCCGCCATGCCGTGGGCGCCACCGGTGACGACGCGGAAGTGCTCGTCGCCGAGGCGCATGATCGTCAGGTCGGACTTGAAGCCGCCGCTCGGCGAGAGCCAGGGCGTGTAGACCACGCGACCGACGGCGGCGTCGACCTGGCGCATCGACACCTGCTGCAGCGCGTCGAGCGCACCCGGGCCGGAGACGTCGAAGATGGCGAAGGCCGAGAGGTCGAAGATGCCCGCGCGGTCCCGCATCGCGAGGTGTTCGGCATTGATGATCGGCGACCACCAGCGCGAGTCCCACTCGGCCTCGCGGCGCCCGGCGCGCTCGCCGTACTCCTCGAGTAGCGGAGCGTTCGACTCGTACCACTGCGGCCGCTCCCACCCCGCCGCCTCGAAGAAGACCGCGCCGAGCTCCTTCTCGCGCTCGTGGTACGGCGAGAGGCGGACGTCGCGGTTCGACGCCCACTGCTCGAGCGGATGGACGATGCCGTACGTCTTGTTGAACCCCTCCGAGGTGCGTGCCTTCACGTGCGTCGATGTCTTCTGATGCTCCCAGAAGCGGGCGGCGTCGGAGGAGTGAAGGTCGATGTGCGACTCGCCGTGGACCATCCACTCCGCCAGGGACTTGCCCACCCCCGGGCCTTCTTTGATCCATACGGCCGCGGCCGACCACAGGCCCTTCACCTCGGGTAGCTCGCCCAGGATCGGCATCCCATCGGGCGTGAGAGAGAGGATCCCGTTGATCGCGTGCTTGATGCCGACCGTCTCGTCCCCGACGATCGACGGCATGAGCTCGAGCGCCTGCTCCATCTGGAGCGTGAAATCCTCCTGGGTGAAGGGGAACTCGGTCGGCGAGAGCGAGGCTTCCTCGACGGAGGGCAGGTCCTCGGGCTCGTACAGGATCGCGCGGTGGGCGTACGAGCCGATCTCG
Organism: uncultured Gaiellaceae bacterium; assembly: GCA_963776555.1. Classification (GTDB taxonomy): domain Bacteria; phylum Actinomycetota; class Thermoleophilia; order Gaiellales; family Gaiellaceae; genus GMQP-bins7. Next base: position 18,236 of record CAVZNK010000037.1, read on the forward strand.
AGGCCCGAGCCGTGCTGACGCTCGTACATGTTCGTGTCCATGTCGCGGACGATCGGGAACTCGATGTCGCCTCTCGCGTCAGCGAACCAATGGGTCGGCCCGATGTCCATCATCTGGTGGACCGCCGGCGTGAGCGGGATCGAGGCGCCCGCCATCCGTGCGAGGCGTGGGCTCCAGACGCCGCAGGCAATGACCACGATCTCGGCGTCGATGTCGCCCGCCGTCGTCCGCACGCCTCGCACGCGGCCGCGCTCGACGTCGATCCCCTGTACCTCGGTGCTTGCGAACACGGAGAGGCGACCTGACTCCTGCCCGCGCTCGCGCATGATCGTCCCCGCCCGCAAGGAGTCGACGACGCCGACGGACGGGGTGTAGAAGCCGCCGAGGATGACCGTCTCGTCGATGAAGGGGACGAGCTCCTTCACCTCCGTCGGAGTGACGAGCGACACGGGTTCGATCCCCCATGCCTTCGCGGACGCCATCCGCCGCCGAAGCTCCTCCATGCGCTCCTCGGTGCGCGCGACCTCGATGCCGCCGGACTCGGTGAAGACGCCCATCTCCACGTACTGACGCACGCTCTCGAGCGTGAGCTGCGTCATCTCCTTCGAGTGGTCGACGGGGAAGATGAAGTTCGACGCGTGTCCCGTCGAGCCGCCCGGGTTCGGTAGCAGTCCCTTGTCCAGCAGGACGACGTCCGACCAGCCCTGGTCGGCGAGGTGGTACGCGACGCTGTTACCGACGATGCCGCAGCCGATGACGACCGCCTTCGCGCGTGTTGGGAGGGTGCTCATTCAGGCGCTCCTGACTGATATATGAGTTCGCAGACGAGCAATATATAAAGCAGTCAGAGCACGCGCCGTACGGCGTCTTCGAACCCACGGACGTGACGGATCATCGTCTCTTCCGCACGGTCGGTGTCACCGTCGCGGATTGCCTCGAGCAGCTCCCGGTGCTCGCGAACTGCATCGCGGAGGCGGGCCACGCGATCGAGCGCGAGGAACCAGATCCGGAGGGTGAGGACGTAGTACTCGTTCAGCGTCGTGGCCAGGAACCGGTTGTGCGTGCAGTCGTAGATGTGGCGGTGGATGCGCTGGTCGAGGTCGATGAGGACTCGTTCGTTGGGAGCGTCGCCAACCGTGTCGAGCTCTGTGAGCAGCACGTCGATCCGCGCTCGATCCGCATCGGTCGCCCGCTCCGCCGCGAGCCGCGCGGCACGCGGCTCGAGGGTGTTCCGCACCTCGGAGAGACCGGCGAGGTCGCGCACGTCCACCCGCGACACGAACATCCCCCGACGCGGGTAGACGTCGACGAGGCGCTCCCGGGCAAGCGCCCGCAACGCCTCGCGTACCGGCGTGCGACCGACGCCGAGGCGCTCCATCAGCTCGCGCTCGCTGACGAGCGACCCCGGGGCGAGCTCGAGCGTGACGATCAGCTCGCGGATGCGGTAGTAGGCCTGGTCCGAGAGCGAGCGCGCACCGGCCGCCTCGGGTTGGTGGATGGCGAGTGTGGGTGTGCTCATGCCTGCTCCACGAGGGCAGCAGCGAGGGCGACGGACGCCCTCGCTGCTGCCACTCGACTACTTACCGAGCCACGCCTTCACCTTTGCAGGGTTCGCCTTGACCCACTGCTCGGCGGCCTTCTCCGGGTCCAGGTGCTGCCCGGCGATCATGTTCGCGACGGTGTTCTGGTCGTTCGCGGTCCACTTCCAGCGCTTGAGCACGCCGACAGCCGGCGAGCCGCTCTTCGCGAACTTGGCCGACATCACCTTGTCGATGATCGTGAGCCCGTAGGCGCACTTGTAGATGCTCCAGTCGCTTCCGAGCTTCGGGTTGTACGAGTCGACGCACTTCTTGCTTCGCGCCGGCAGCTTGACCTCGGAGAGCTTGTACGCAGTGTTCAAGTACTGCGGCGTGTACCAGTAGAAGAGCATGGGCTTCTTCTGCTTGTACGCCTGCGTCCAGCGGGCGACCTGTGCCGGCTCGCTCCCGACCGACAGGAAGAAGAGGTTCAGGCCGAGCTCCTTGATCAGCTGCTGGTCCTTCTGGACATACGTCGGGTCACCGCCGAGGAAGAGTCCCTTCCCCTGCGAGTCCACCGTCTTGAAGAGCGCCCAGTCCTTCTTGAGCCCCTTCCAGGTCTTGAGCTCGGGGTGTTGCTTCATCAAGTAGGTCGGGATGAACCACCCGATGTGCCCGATGACGCCGTTCGAGCCGAGGTTCATGAGCTTCCCGCTCTTGATGAACTTCTGGTTGACCGTCAGGTCGATGTTGTTCCAGTCCTCCGGAACGACGTCGACCTTTCCGTCGGTCATCGCCTGGAAGAGCGGCGTGCTCTCCGGGAGCTTCTCGATATTGACCGTGCATCCGAGGTTCTTCTCGAGCACGTACTTCAGGACGTAGACGTTGGCCGTCGCACCGGCCCACGCGTTCTCGTCCATCGTGACCGAGCCGCACTTCGCGCTGCGATCGGCGAATGCGCTCGCGGAGACTCCGAGCGCTCCTACTGCAACGATCGCGAGCGCCGCGAGCACGACGAACACCCGAGGTGTTCTCCTGCTGTCCATCCGACCTCCTTCAGGCCTGCCTTTCGTTGTGACTTCACACGGACCGTTCCGGTCGAGGGGTTCTGACGCTCTTGGTGACTCGATCGAGTGCGATCCCGAGCGCAAGGATCGCGATCGACGCGATGACACCGAGCCCGAAGTCGGATCGACCCAGACCCTGCGCAACCTCGTAGCCGAGCCCCGGTGAGCCGACGAGCCCTCCGATGACGACGACTGCGAGCACCATGATGATGCCCTGGTTGACGCCCAGCATGATCGAGTCCTGCGCCAGCGGGATCCGCACCTTCAGCATGACCTGGCGCCGCGTAGCACCGAACGACGTTGCGGCCTCGACCGCGTTCGGCTCGACGTTGCGGAGCCCGTTCTCGACGAGACGAACGACGATGGGGAACGCGTAGAGGACGCCGGCGATGACGCCTGGCACCGTCGACACGGGCATCAGATAGATGAGGGGAATGAGGTAGACGAGCTGCGGCAGCGTCTGCAAGACGTCGTTCACCGGTCGAAGCGCACTGGAGAATCGCGCGCTCTCCGCGGCGAGGATGCCGAGCCCGAGCCCGATCGCGACCGCGAGCACGGTCGCGACGAGCACCTGCGAGGCGGTGTCCATCGCCGGCTCCCACTGCCCGATGACTCCGATCAGTCCGAGCATCACGAATGTCGTGAGCGCCGGCCGCCAGCCGCTCACGACGAGTGCGATCGCGGTGAAGCCTGCGAGCACGATGAACCAGGGCGTCAGGACGAGAAAGTCGTGCAGTGGCTGGAGCCCGTACTTGATGATCGTGTCGCCGATCCAGCTCGTGATGCTGAAGAGGACCGTGGCCGGATTGGCGATGTAGTCGAGCACCGACTGGATCCGAGCGAGAATCCAGTCCCGAGCGGTCCAGCGCGAGTAGTCGGCGGTGGCGCCGAGCAGACGGGCTGCCGCCACTGCCCCGACGGATAGGGCCACCGTCGCGATCGAAGCGCGACGGAGCCGGCGCCGGAGCTCAGGCGTGAGGTGGCGGCGAGTCGGATCCGTACGGTCGGCGACGGCCTCGGTGATCCGGTCGAGTGCCATCGCCATCACCACGATCACGATGCCGGCGAGGATCGCGAGGGCGGGGTAGGAGTTCAGCCCGCTCGTGACGACGTCGCCAAGGCCCTTGCCACCGATGAGGCCGGCAATGACCACCATGGAGAGCGCGAACAGGATCGTCTGGTTGACGCCGAGGAGCAGCGTCCGACGTGCGAGCGGCAACTGCACCTTCTGCAGGATCTGTCGCTTCGTCGACCCCATCGCCTGCGCGGCCTCGACCGTGTTTCCCGAGACGCCGCGGATGCCGAGGGCGGTGATGCGAATCGCGGGAGGGATGGCGTAGATCATCGTCGTGATCACGGCCGCGCCCGGACCGACCGAGAAGAGGATCACGATCGGCATCAGGTACGCGAACGCCGGGATGATCTGCATGGCGTCGAGAACCGGTGTGATCGCGCGTTGGAAGCGGTCCGACCTTCCCGCGGCGATGCCCAGCGGGATCCCGACGAGGAGGGAGAGCGAGACGGCCGCGATCATCAGCGCGAGCGTCTGGATGCTCTCGAGCCAGAGACCGCTGAGAGCGAACGTCGCAAACGCGGCGATCGCCCAGATCGTCGCCCTCATACCTCCGAAGCGGAGCGCGACGAGAACACCGACGACGGCGGTGCCGATCCAGGTCATCCAGGCGCTGAGCCGGATCAGCCACGAGACGAGGTCGTCCAGGAACGACGCGAAGCCGTTGAAAGCTCCGACGACCGCGCTCGGGTTGTCCGCGTTGCGTTGGTCGACGAGCCATGTCTGGAAGTCGTTGAGGTGTGTCGGCAGCGCCGTCCAGACAAGCCCGCCCGGCCACGAGTACTCGCTCTTGAGACCGAAGTAGCAGACGAGCATCACGCCGAGGATCGCGGCGCTCAGCGTGACGCGGCTCCGCCACCACGGGCGGTGCTCGTGCAGAAGCGACGAAGGCGAGGCGGCGGTCGGTGCGGCCTCGACGATCGTCGACACCGTCAGTCGTCCCCTTCTTCCGCGATCGCATGGAGGACGGCGTTGCGGTCGACGATGCCGATCATCTGCCCGTCCTCCATGCAGCACACGGGCTTCTCGGTCGCGGCCATGATCGGCAGCGCCTTCCGCATCGTTGTGGTCACGTCGAGTTGCGGGCCGTCCGTCGGGTCGCTGGGGTCGGGCTCGCGCATGATCCAGCGCAGCGTCAGGACATGGCTGCGCGGGATGTCGCGCGTGAAGTTCTCGACGTAGTCGTCCGCGGGCGAGCCGACGAGCTCCTCCGGCGTTCCCAGCTGCACGATCGCCCCGTCGCGCATGATCGCGATCCGGTCGCCGAGCCTGAGTGCCTCGGGTAGGTCGTGGGTGATGAACATCGTCGTCTTGCCGATCTCGCGCTGCAGGCGCATGACCTCGTCCTGCATGTCGCGCCGGATCAGCGGATCGAGTGCGCTGAACGGCTCGTCGTAGAGCATCACCTCGGGATTGGCCGCGAACGCGCGCGCGACGCCGACGCGTTGCTGCATGCCTCCCGAGAGCTGGTCCGGAAACTGGTTCGCAACGTCTTCCAGCCCGACGAGCGAGAGCATCTCGTGTGCGCGCTCCTGGCGCTCGCGCTTGCCGACGCCCTGGACTTCGAGGCCGAATGCGACGTTGTCGATGACGCGACGATGTGCCAGGAGGCCGAAGTGCTGGAAGATCATCGAGACCGAATGTCGCCGCAGTTCCCTGAGCTCCCCGCGGTTCGCAGCCATGACGTCGTGCCCGGCGATCTCGATCTTGCCGGCGGTCGGCTCGATCAGCCTGATCAGCGTGCGGACGAGCGTCGACTTGCCCGAGCCGGACAGCCCCATGACGACGAAGACCTCGCCGGGCCAGACCTCGAGCGACACGTCCTTGACCGCGACGACGCAGCCCGTCTTCGCCCTCTGCTCGGCGCGCGGAAGGTCCGCCTCGAGCGAGCCCACGAGCTTCTCCGGGTTCTGCCCGAAGACCTTCCAGACACCTTCCGCGCGGATCGCGGGGTGCGACGAGTAGTCGATGCGGTGCTTCTCTGCTGCGGGAGCAGTCTCGGCGGTCTCCGTCATGCGCGCGCCGGTGATATATCACTCACGGGACGCGGTGTCCACGTGTCCCTTCAGATCGTCTTGAACTGCTCGAACGGCTGGCGACAGTCGTCGCAATAGCGGATCGAGCGGCACGGGGTCGGGCCGAAGAGGTTCTCGAGCCGGGTGCTCGTCGAGCCGCAGTACGGGCAGCGGAACCCGCGCTGCAGCTGGGTGAGCTCGAGCTTGCCGGCCGTGCGCGGCGCCGGAGGCGCGAAGCCTGCAGCGCGGAGCTTCTCTCGGCCCTGCGGCGTGATGTCGTCGGTCGACCACGAGTCGTCGAGCCGGACCGAGACGTTGGCCCTCCCGCCGAGATCCGCGATCTTCGACTCCATCGCGCTCTTCATCGCGTCGAGCGCCGGGCAGCCCATGAAGGTCGGCGTGAACTCGATGCGCACGGACCCGTCCTCGACGGCGATGCCCTTCACGACGCCGAGGTCGACGACGGAGATCACGGGGATCTCCGGATCGGGGATCTCGGCGAGCGCCTCCCAGACCTCGGCCTCGGTCACCACTGCGAGCCTGCCGGCGCGGAACGTCGCACCGATGTCATCTCCTCCCACAGTTCGGCGAGCTCCGTTTCGTGTACGCCTCGCGGCACCGCATCCACCTCCGGCAGTGCGCGGCCTAGACGGGCCTCGGCGCGGGCCCGAAGCTCCGAGCGAAGCCTCTCGTCGAGGACGCCGAGCGCATATGGCCAGAGCTCGTCCACGGCCTCGTTCAGTCGCGAGCGCCCCTCTTCCGTCGCGAGCAGGCGGTCGACCCACATGTCCGCGTGCATGCGGTGGTACGCCTCCTCACGATCGATCTTCGCGGCGAGACCTGCGAGCTCCGGGTCGGCGGAGCTCTTGAGCGCTTCCAGGCGGATCTCGTCGGCCGTCTCGTACAGCCAGTGCCTCGCAATCGTGCGCGCCCATTCGAGCCGTCGGAGCTCCACGAGCGGAGCCGAGCGGTACTCCTCGGGCCTGCGGTCGAACGCCAGCTCGTCGGCGGTCGTCCCGAGCTCGGCGGCTGCGAGCTCGTACAGCGCGCGTGCGTGGCCGATCTCGTTCTGGGCAATCGAGGAGAACGCGACATCCTCCTCGAGAAAGGGTGCGATTCCCGTCCATTCCGAGTTCCGCCAGCCGAGGATCAGCTCGTCGTCGGCCAGCGCGAGCAGGAGCTCCGTCCGCTCACTCACGCGTGGCTCCCGGAGCCATGTCGCCCGTGCCAGCACGCTCGCGCGCCTCCGCAAGGCGCGCCTTGATCGAGTAGCCGTCGACGCGGCGATACTTCATGCCGAACTCGTCGGGGAACTCGTCGATCTCGTGCAGCGCGTCACGCGGGACGAGCCACAGTGCCACCGACTCCTGACGCCGGCCGTACTGCTCGCGCGCGTAGATCTCGGCGAATGACTCGTCCGGCGCGACGACCGCGCCGGCGTGCTGGAACGGCTGGCCCTTCCGCTCCTGACGGAAGACTTCGTAGACGTGGCTCACGCGGCCTCCGCGAGCACAACCCGCTCGACCCAGGCGACGTCCTCCCGGGACATCCGGCGGAAGGCGAGCCGCTCGGCCGACGCCGGGCCGTGGCCCGTGACGACGGCGTGGAGCTTCTCCCAGTCGGGCTCGGTGTAGAGCCACGCCCCGCTCGCGTCGTCCTTGCGGAGCGCCGGATCCGGGATCGTGAGCCCGAGCTCGCGAATCTGCGGCACGTATCCGTCGAGGAACTGCTGGCGCGCCTCCTCGTTCCCCTGGCTCTTGATCCTCCATACGCACATGGGATCCTCGGCGGGCAGGATGGGGTTCCCGTGGAAGTGCATGAGCGGCTCCCACCAGCGGTCGAGCGCCTCCTGCACCAGGCCGAACTGCTGCTCGGTCCCAGTCACGAGCGTGAGGACCACGTCGCGCCCGTGGAGGATGTGGAACGACTCCTCCCAGCAGATCTTCTTCATGATCCGCGCGTACGGCGCGTACGAGCATTTGAGGAGTGCCTTCTGCGAGACGATGGCGGCCGCGTCGACGAGCCATGCGATGACGCCCACGTCGCCCCACGTCCGCGTGGGGTAGTGGAAGACGTTGTGGAACTTCGCCTTGCCCGAGACGAGGTCGTCCAGGGAGGCGCTCCTTGGCTTTCCGAGGTCCTCGACCACGCGGTAGATCAGCTGCGCATGCCCGACCTCGTCCTGGATCTTCGCGGTCAGCGCGAGCTTCCGCTGCAGCGTGGGCGCGCGGAGGATCCAGTCGCGCTCCGGGAGCACGCCCATGAGCTCGGAGTTCCCGTGCATCTCGATGAACTTGATCAGCCGTGACCGGTACTCGTCGGGCATCCAGTCGCTCGTCTCCACCTGCCCTCCGGACTGGACGTAATCGAGAAACTCCTGCGTGCGAGCGTCCATCTGCTTGGCCTCCCTACCGAACGGTCGTTAGCATCGAGTCTAGTGGCTAGGCGTCGGGACGACCTCACCCGCGAGGCTGCGCGGCTGTTCGCGGAGCGCGGGTTCCACGGGACGTCGATGGACGCGCTCGCGCAGGCGCTCGGCGTGCAGAAGGGGTCGCTCTACTCGCTGACGGGGTCGAAGCAGGAGCTCCTTTTCGAGACGATGCGAGGCGGCGCCAACGCCTTCCACGAGGCGCTCGACGGGGTGGCCGGTGACGCTCACGCCGTCGAGCGCGTGCGAGAGGCGCTCCGCGGCCACCTCCGCGTCGTCGCCGAGCAACTCGACGTCGCAACCGTCTTCACGCGCGAGTGGCGCTACCTCGAAGGCGAGTACCGCAACGAGATCGTGCGCGAACGGCGCCGCTACGAAGAGCGCTGGCGCGCCCTCCTGCGCGAGGGGGTGGAGTCCGGCGACCTGCGCACCGACCTCGACGTCGGGGCGACGACCCTCCTCGTCCTGTCGGCGGCGAACTGGGCCTACACCTGGCTCGAGCCGGGCCGTGACACCGACGAGCTGGCAGACCGCTTCACGGCCATCCTCGTCGACGGCATCCGTGGGTACGCGACCCCGACGTGAGTCGGCTTCTCATCGTCAACCCGTTCGCGTCGGGCGTGGACGAGCACCGGCTGGCGGCGGTGAGGGCTGCCTTGCCCGAGGACACGGTGATCCAGCTCACGACGGCCGCGGGCGAGGCGACGCAGCTCGCGCGATCGGCCTCCGACTTCGATGCAATCTATGTCTTCGGCGGCGACGGGACGTTCAACGAGGTTCTGAACGGCGTCGAAGCGGACGTCCCGCTCGGCTTCATCCCGGGCGGCGGGACGAGCGTGCTGCCCCGGTCGCTGGGCCTCCCGCGGAATCCGGCGAGGGCGGCGCAGCGGATCGCCAAGGGTACGACGAGACGGATCGGGATCGGACGCGTGAACGGCCGCCGCTTCGGGTTCAACGCGGGCATCGGCTTCGACGCGGAGCTCGTGCGGAAGGTCGACGAGCTCGGCCGCCATCCGGACGGCAGGCGACCCGGGGACGTCGCGTTCATGCGTGTCGCGAGCAGCACGTTGTGGGCACGACGTGGGCGCTTCGACGCACGGCTCGAGGTCGAGGGCGCGGGGCGGGCTGCGTTCGTCCTCGTCGCCAACTGCTCGCCGTACACGTACGCCGGCGCAGTGGCGCTCGAGCTCGTGCCCGACGCGGACTTCGACGAAGGGCTCGCCTACGTCGCGCCTGTGACGCTCAGGGCGCGTGATCTACCGCGCGTCCTCCTGCGCGGTGCGCGAGGCTCGGGCATCAAGGGTGCGAAAGCGCTGGCTGCTCACGACCTCGACCGCATCGTAATCCGCTGCGACGAGCCGCTTCCTCTTCAGGTCGACGGTGAGGACGCGGGCGACGTGGTCCAGGCGTTGTACGAGGCCGAACGCGACGCCGTGACCGTTCTCGTCTGACCTAGACTGCGCTCGCGATGAGCCGCGTGCTCCCGGCGGAAGCGGATCTGCACCGTGTGATCGGGGACGGCGAGGCCATTCCCGACGGCGAGGTCGACGGGCTCGCCGCCGACGACCTCCTCCAGCTCTACCGCAACCTCGTGCTCCTACGGACGTACGACGAGCGCTCGCTCGTCTATCACCGGCAGGGTCGTATCGGCACCTACGCGATCTTCTGGAACCACGAGGCGATGCAGGCAGGCTCCGTGTTCGCACTCGAGGACCGCGACTGGGTCTTCCCGGCGTACCGCGAGTCGGCGATCGGCCTGGTTCGCGGGATGCCCGTTTCGACGGTGCTGTCCTGGTGGAGGGGTCACCCGGCGGGCTGGTGGAACCCCACCGAGTACAACGTCGCGTCGATCTGCGTGCCGATCGCGACACAGATCCCGCATGCGGTCGGTTTCGCGTGGGGCTCGGCGCTCAAGGGCGAGGACCGTGTTGCCCTCACGCTCTTCGGCGACGGCGCGACGTCGGAGGGCGCCTTCCACGAGGGCGCGACCTTCGCCGGCGTAATGAAGGCGCCCGTGATCCTGTTCTGCAACAACAACCAGTGGGCGATCTCGACTCCGCTCTCCGCCCAGACGGCCGCGCCGACGCTCGCCGACAAGGCGATCGGCTATGGCATTCCGGGTGTGCGGGTGGACGGGACCGACGTGCTCGCGGTGTACGAGGCCACCCGCGACGCGGTACTGCGCGCGCGTGCCGGAGACGGCCCGACGTTCATCGAGGCGGTGACATATCGCGCGGCGCCGCATGCGACTGCCGATAACCCCTCGATCTATGTCGACGCCGATCGCGTCGAGGAAGCACGCGAAAACGAGTGCGTCGGTCGCTTCGCGCGCTACCTCGCCCGCTTCGGGGTCCTCACGGACTCGCTCGCGGAGGAGATCAAGGCTGAGGCGCTCGTGCTGATGCGGGAAGGGATCGCGCAGGCGGAGGCCGAGCCGCCTGCAGATCCGTCGCTCGTCTTCGAGCACGCCTATGCCGACCCGCCGCCGTCGCTCCTCGCCGACGAGGCGGAGCTGCGGAGGATCCTCGGTGGCTGAGCTCCTCCTGGTGGAGGCGGTGAACGACGCGCTGCACGTCGAGATGGAGCGCGACCCGTCCGTGCTCGTCATGGGCGAGGACGTCGGCAAGCTGGGCGGCGTCTTCCGTGCGACCGCCGGCCTGCAAGACCGGTTCGGGGCCGAGCGCTGCGTGGACACCCCGCTCGCCGAGGCGGGGATCCTCGGGACCGCGGTCGGCCTGTGCATGGCCGGCTGGCGTCCCGTGGTGGAGATGCAGTACGACGCGTTCAGCTACCCGTCGCTCGACCAGCTCATCAACCACGTCGGGCGCTACCGCTGGCGCACGCGCGGGACGATGACGTTTCCACTGACGATCCGCATGCCGTATGGCGGCGGGGTGCGAGCCCCGGAGCTCCACGACGACTCGCCCGAGACGTACTACGTCCACACGCCGGGCGTGAAGGTCGCGATCCCGTCCACGCCTGCCGACGCCAAGGGGTTGCTCGCGGCCGCGATCCGCAACCCTGATCCGGTGGTCGTCCTCGAGCCGAAGCTTCACTACCGAACGACGAAGGAGGACGTGCCTGGCGGCGAGCACGTCGTCCCGCTCGGGATCTCACGGATCGCGCGCGACGGGTCCGACCTCACGCTCGTCGCGTACGGCGCGATGACGCACGTGGCACTCGGCGCCGCGGACGCACTCGCCGGCGAGGCGTCCTGCGAAGTGCTCGACCTCCGCAGCCTCAAGCCGCTCGACGAGGATGGCCTTCTCGCGTCCGTCGCGAAGACGGGACGGGTGGTCGTGGTCCAGGAGGCCCCTCGCGTCTGTGGCTTCGCGGCCGAGGTCGCAGCCGTGCTCGCCGAGAAGGCGATCTTCGATCTCCGCGGTCCGGTGATCCGCGTGACCGGCTATGACGTGCCCTACCCGTACTGGCAGCTCGAGGACGCGTACATGCCCTCGGTCGAACGGGTCGTCGACGCCGCTCGCCGGGTCCTATCCGCCTGATGCGGCAGCTCGTCTGGCGCCGGGTCGACGTGCCGGGGATGGAGATCGCACACGTCGAATCCCTCGATCGCGCCTCGGGCACGCAGATCGGCCCCGGGCACGAGCTCCGCTGGCGACTCGACGGGCCACGCCTCCAGCTCGAAGTCGTCGGCGGCTCGCAGACGACGGTGGAGCTTGGGGAGGCCGACTTCTTCGACGTCTTTGCCTCCCCGTTCTTCAACTCCCTCCCCGTGGTGCAACATGGCCTTCTGCACGGAGGCGAGCCGCGCGACTACAGGATGCGGTTTGTGCGCGTGCCGGAGCTCGACGTCGTCCTCTCGGAGCAGCGCTACGAGCCGCTCGCTGAACGAATGGTCCGGTACACGTCCGGTTCCTTCACAGCCGATATCGAGTTCGACGCAGACGGGTTCGTCGTCGATTACCACGGCTTTCTGGAGCGAATCTCGGTGACGACTGCGTGACCTTGCACGAGATCCCGCTCGAGCGCCGAACGCTCCACGGCCACTTCTCGCGCGACCTCGAGCCGATCCTGACGGTGGAGAGCGGCGACTCGATCGCGTTCGCGTGCCTCAACTCCGGCTGGCGTACCGCGGAGCACGAGGTCTTCGCCGAGCGCGACGAGGAGTTCGATACCGGGCACGCACTGATCGGGCCTGTCGCAGTGCGCGGGGCCGGGGTAGGCCAGACTCTCGCGGTCTCGATCGACGAGCTGCGGGTCGGAGCAGGAGGCGTGACACAAGCGGGTGGCTTCACCACTCCTCTCAACGGGAGGCTCGGTGTCGAGGGCGGCGAGACCGTCACGCTCCTCTGGTCGCTGGACGCCGACTCGGCGACAGGCCGCAGCGAGTCGGGGTACGAGGTGAGGCTCGAGCCGTTCCTCGGAGTCATCGGGATGCCGCCAAACGAGCCGGGCATTCACTCGACCGCGCCTCCGCGACCGTGTGGCGGGAACATCGACTGCAAGGAGCTGGTTGCAGGGACAACACTCTTTCTCCCGATCCCCGTAGAGGGTGCGCTCCTGTCTGCCGGCGACGGCCACGCCGCCCAGGGGGACGGCGAGGTGTCGCAGCTCGCGATCGAGGCGCCCGTCGAGCGTGCAGTGCTCACGCTCTCCGTGCTTGACGACCTTCCACTGGAGTGGCCGGTCGCATGGACGCCTCGTGCATGGCTCACGTTCGGCTTCGACGAGGATCTCGAAGAGGCAGCAGCGGTAGCGATCGACGGGATGCTTGGTCTGATGGCACGCGAGCACGGTCTCGAACGCCGTGAGGCGCTGGCTCTCGCAAGCGTGGTCGTCGACCTTCGGGTCACGCAGCTGGTCAACGGCTCGCAAGGGATCCACGCGCGGCTCGCGCACGACGCGCTTCGCTAGACCACAATCAGATGCGATGTCTACGTGGATCGTCCAGGTCGTGATCGTCGCGCTGTTCGCGTTGACGTGCGGTGCGCTTGCGGCTGCGTGGATGCGCGGGCGGCTGGGAGTGGCGGCGATCGCGCTCCTCGGCGTCGCGGTCGCCGTCTGGGTGGCGGCCTTCGCGGCCATCGCGACCGAGTTCCACGGCGCCAACAACTTCGCGACGTGCGACAGCGACTGCACCACGGTCCATTACGTGTCCGCGATCGCCTTCATCGCGCCGCCGCTCCTCATCGCGCTGGCCGCGCTCGCGATGCTCGTGTCTCGAGGGAGCCGCTGGCGCGCACGACGTGCCGCGCACGAGAATCACGCCTAGTGGCGAGTGCGTTCAGGCTTCCCGACCTCGGCGAGGGGCTCACGAAGGGTGAGGTCGCCCGCTGGCTCGTGTCCGAAGGTCAGGAGATACGGGAGGACGACCCGCTCGTCGAGATCCAGACCGACAAGGCCACCGTCGACATCCCGTCGCCGTACGAGGGAACGGTGCTCAGGATCCTCGTAGCCGAGGGCGACGTCGTGCCCGTCGGGACCGAGCTCGTCGTCATCGGCGCCCCCGACGAGGACGTCGGCGCTGAGATATCCAGTGACAAGTCGCTGCACGCGTCCGGCGCACCCGGCCGAGCCGACGATTCGGCAAGCAACAACTTGTCGCAAGCCTCGGGCGCGCCCGCGCGCGTCCAGGCGACGCCGGTCGTGCGCCGGATCGCGCAGGAGCTGGGGATCGAGCTGGCGGCCCTCGCGGGAACGGGGCCTGGTGGCCGGGTCACGGAGGAGGACGTCCGCGCGGCTGCGGCGACTGGCGCCGAGGGTCGACGCGAGCCGCTCCGGGGCGTACGGCGTGTCATCGCCGAACACATGGCGCGCGCGCATCGCGAGGTCCCGCCGGTCACCTGGGTGGAGGAGTGCGACCTCGAGGGCGTTCCACTCGACTGCCTCCTGCCGCACGTGGTCAAGGCGTGCGCGGAGTCCCTGCTGGACTTCCCCGAGCTGAACGCACGTCTCGACGGCGACGCGATCGTCTACCTCGACCGCCGCGACATCGGGATCGCCGTCCAGACCGAGGAGGGCCTCGTCGTCCCCGTCGTGCGCGACGCGGGCACGAAGTCGGTCGACGAGCTCGCGGCGGAAATCGCGGACCTCGCCGAGCGGGCGCGCAGTGGCTCGCTGGCGGCCAACGAGCTGCGCGACTCGACGTTCACGGTCACGAGCGCAGGCAAGCTCGGGGGACTCTTCCAGACCCCGATCGTGAACTACCCCGAGGTTGCGATCCTGAGCGTCGGTCGCGCCGGCCCGCGGCCGGTGGTGCGCGACGGAGCGGTCGTCGTGCGGCAGACGGCGACGATCGCAATCACGTTCGACCACCGGGTAATCGACGGCGCGCGCGCCGCGCAATTCGGGCTTACCGTCATCAGGCGGATCGAGGATCACCCGGGTGGTCCGAGGCCGCCCGGGCGATCCCGCCTCCCCTATCTGTTCGCACTCGTTGTCGCGCTTGTTGTCGTCGTTGATCTGACCGCGAATGTCGCGCC
>CAVZNK010000038.1:0-62423 GCA_963776555.1 uncultured Gaiellaceae bacterium
AGCTTGCCGTTGCGCTTGACGGCGTGCCCGGCGACGAACACCGAGTCGACGTTCGACGTGTCCGAGAAGACGACGATCGTCCCGATCGGATCGACCATCGGAGCCGTGTTGATCGCGTTGACGTTCAGCAGGACGATGTCGGCCTGCTTGCCGGGCGTGAGCGAGCCGACCCTGTCCTCGAGCATGATCGATCGCGCGCCGTCGATCGTCGCGAACTCGAGCACGTCCCTGTGCTGGAGCTTCGGCGCGAATGCGATGTCCGGCGTGTCGGTGAACTCGAGGATCCGGTCGTAGGCGAGCGCTGTCCGCATCTGGGTGAACATCTCGCCCGGCACGCTCGAGACCACGTCGACGCTGAGCGAGGGCCGGACGCCGCGAGCAACCATCTTCCCGGTCGGGGGCGGCCCGTGACCCATCAGCATCTCGACGTACGGCGCGATCGACGCTTTGCCGCCCGACTCCGCGATCCAATCCAGCTCCTCGTCGGTCAGATCGGTCATGTGGATGTAGCAGACGTCCGGACCCATCAGCCCCAGATCGTGCATTTGCTTCACCGGGGTGTAGTGCAGGTTGTGGAGGCGCATGCCGACGTGCACGCTGATCAGGATCCCGAGCTCGCGCGCGAGCGCCCAGTCGTGCTTCGCGACGTCGTCATTGACGTTGCCGGGCTGGCGAGCGGCCATGGCGAGAGTGATGAGTCCGTCGTCGGACGAGAAGTACGTCTCGCGGATACGCCGGATGTCCTCCGGGTGGTTCAGCTCGCTCAGCATCCACCACTCCCCGCCGGTCGGCATGCCGTGCGCGTAGACGGCGCGGATGCCTGCGTCCTTGAGCCCCTGGATCGCAGCATCGGAGTGGTCGGGTGTATTGCTGATGTGCGACCAGTCGAGCAGCGTCGTGACGCCGCCGTTCAATGCCTCGAGCGCGCCGGCGTAGTCGCCGATGTGCACGTCCTCCGGGCGGTAGAACCCGCCGACCTGGCCGAGCATCACCGCGAAGTAGTGGTCGAGCGTGCAGGAGGGCAGGACGCCGCGGACGGGCGTCTGCCACGTGTGACGGTGCGTGTCCACGAACCCGGGCATGACGATCATCCCGGTGGCGTCGATCTCCTCCGCGTCGGAGACGCCGAGGTCGGAGCCGACGTCCACGATGACGCCGTCCTCGACGAGGACCTCGCCGTTCGGGATCTCGCCGATGTCGGGGTCCATCGAGACGACGAACCCGTTCCGGAAAACAGTCCGCTGCGAGCTCATGCCACTCTCCTTGGCCGGCGGGACATCGATATCGCGTCAGCGCTCGGGCGCACCCGCCTGCGGCAGGCCGCGTCGCGCTGCCGGATGTACAGCGAGCATAAACACCCCGCCGCGACGGAGTCAACCGCTGCCGGGTCGGGCGCCGCCCATGTTGAAGCGGATTCGCGCACGTTCCATGCGCTGCGGCACGTTCGAGTACGGTTCACGGCGCGCAGGCTCCGTTCGGTCACGGTTGACACTTCGCGTCCGAGGTGCGCAGAATGGACACCTGGTCGCGGCTGGCTCTTCACCGTTCTGCCGCTCTGGATCGGGCGGTCCATGAGCTCCCCGGGTGACAGGGACCGCCTCGCCGACGGCGCGACGATGGGGCGCTCTGCGCACGTCGTCGCGAGCGCTCTCGTCGCAGCGCGCTTCCTCCCGATCTGGCTCGCCATGGCAGCGCTCCTCGTCGATCGCCGCGCTCTTCGCGCCCAGCACGCTCGAGAACACGTCGTGGTCATACATCCTCCCCTACGCGACGATCCTCGCGATCGCTGCGCTCGGGCAGATGCTCGTGGTCATGCAGGCGGGCATCGACCTCTCGACCGCCGGCGTGATCTCCCTCTGCGGGAACGTGCTCGTGGGCGTGAGCGTGGGCTCCGACCATGGTCTGGCGGTCGGGATCCTCGTCTGCGTCGGCCTCGGGGCACTCGTCGGCCTCGTCAACGGGATCCTCGTCGGGATCGTGAGGCTGAACCCGCTGATCGTCACGCTGGCCGTCGGGCAGATCGTGCTCGCGTACAGCTCGAAGTACGCGCGCGAGCACACGGTTTCACTGCAGGTGCCGGAATCGCTCTCGTCGTGGGCGGCGCGAGAAGCCGCTCGGGATCAGCGCCGTCTTCTGGACAGGCGCCGCGATCGCGGTCGCGGTCGCGCTCGTGCTTCGCTACACGACCGCCGGCCGGCGCTTCCAGGCGGTCGGTGCGAACCCGAGAGCGGCGTGGATGGCCGGACTGCGCGTCCGATCGCACGTCGTGTTCGCGTACACGGCGGCGGGCATTCTCTACGCGGTCGCGGCGATCTTGCTCGCGGGTGTGCGCATCAGCATCGACCCGGCGTTCGGCGCCTCGTATCTCCTCGCGCCCATCGCCGCGGTCGTCCTCGCGGGCGCGGCGCTCTCGGGCGGACTGGCGAGCGCGACCTCGACCTGGGTGGCGGCGCTCGCGCTCACGTTCCTGACGGAGATGCTGCTCATCTTCGGACTCTCGGCGGCGCTGCAGTTCATCGTGTTCGGCGCCGCGATCATCGTCGGGATGCTGGTGTCGGGCGACCGGGTGGCGTCGCTCCTGGGTAGCCTCCTGCGGAGGATCGAAGCCTCCGCGGGCACTCACCCCGAAGTGACGGAAAACACGAGCTGAGGCAGGCTCACGAAAAGGAGGCACGATGGAGGGTCGGAAGGAGTCCGAGGTGTCACGGAAGCGCCTACGGAGGGCGGGCGTGGTGGCACTTCTCGTGCTCGGGGCCGCGCTCGCGCTCGCGCTCGTCTCGGCGAGTAGCGGAAGCACCGGCAGCAGGCATGCGGCGCTCGGCGAAGCCGGTGGTCATCAGCACCGGGAAGGGGTTCGGCGAGGTGTACGCCGCGAAGGCGTCGACGCTCAAGCACACGCTCTTCAAGGCGACGCTGCTCCCGAAGGACAAGGTGTCGCGCAACATCGCGCTGGCCGGGCTCGGTCGAGCCGACAGGAAGGTCAACCAGGCACTGGCGCTCAGGTGCTGGAAGAACAACGGCTGCAGCACCGGGACGGGCGGCAAGCTCACCGTCGCGTACATCGAGCAGTTCGGCGAGAACGTCTACCGCCAGATGTCGAAGATGGAGTTCATCCTCCAGGCGCTGACGTACCCGCAGGTCGGCAAGATCATCTACTCGAGCGCGCACAGTGACTTCACCAAGGCGTTCGCCGACTGGAAAGCGGCGATCGCCCAGGGCGTCGACCTGATCGTCACCTATCCGGACTTCGGCGACGCCATGATCCCGGTGATGAAGCAGGCGACCGACGCCGGAATCCCGGTTGCGACGTACGCCTGGGGCTACGTCAGCGATCCCGGCAAGAACTACCTGACGGTCGTCGGTGAGGACACCTGCGTGACTCGGCAAGACGTACGCGTACGTCATGAACAACCAGGTGAAGTCCGGGAACATCGCGTTCCTCGGCGGCTTCCCGGGGAACCCCCTCTCCGAGGGCTGGCAGAAGTGCGAGGAGCCTGCGCTCAGACTCGTCGATCGACGTCGTCGCGAAGGAGCCCACGAACTGGGATCCCTCGAAGGTGCAGCAGGTCGTGGCCGGGATCCTCGCGAAGTATCCCGACATCAAGGGCTGGAGCTACGAGTACGGGCTCGGCATGGGCCAGGGCGGGTACGCGGCGTACAAGGCCGCGGGCAAGCCGTTCAACGGCGTCATGACGTTCCGCACGGACGACGTCGGCATGGGCTGCCTCTTCAACAAGCTCAAGGACCCGAAGCTCCAGATGTACTACTACACCTCCGGCAACACGCAGATCCGGGTCGCCTTCACGGCCGCGATGATGAAGCTCAAGGGGGCGAAGATCCCGCCCGAAGATCGTGTTCCCGATCGAGCTGCAGAACCAGCGCGTGCGTGACTCCTGCGTCAAGGGCTATCCGCAGGAGGCCTCCGCGACGTCACTCATCCCGCTGAGCCTGCTCAACAAGATGTATCCGTAGGAGGAACCGGAACACCTAGACACACAATCGATGTCGAATCCCGGGCCCGTGAGCCCCGTCGTGCTCTCGCTACGCGGGCGTGTCGAAGGCGTTCGGCGCGGTACAGGCGCTCAGCGAGGTCAGCGTCGACTGCCGTGCCGGGGAGATCCACGCCCTCGTCGGGGAGAACGGGTCCGGGAAATCGACACTGCTGAACATCGCCAGCGGGTTTCTCACACCCGACGAGGGCACGGTCGTGGTGGGCGAGACGGAGCGTCGGCGAGTCTCTCCCGCCGAGAGTCGTGGGCTCGGGCTCGGCATCGCCTATCAGACGTACTCGCACGTGTTGCACCTGTCGGTGGCGGAGAACCTCTTCCTCGCCGCGCCGTCCGACCTCCGACCGACGTACGGGCGAATGGACCGCTGGGCGGCCGACCGGCTGGCCGAGTTCGACCTCGAGATCTCGCCGACCGCGCCCGCGGGGACGCTCTCGCTCGCGGAGCGACAGCTCCTCGAGGTCGTCAAGGCGCTGCTCGCCCAGCCCAAGGTGTTGCTCCTCGACGAGCCGACGACGGCCCTCGGGCCCGAGGACGTCGACCGACTGCACGCGCTGGTTCACGAGCGGAGCCGCGCCGGCGTCGGGATCGTCTACGTCAGCCACCGGCTGCCCGAGGTCCTCGGCATCGCCGATCGCATCAGCGTTCTCCGCGACGGCGTGTGCCAGGGGACGTTCGAGGCGGCCTCGATGTCGGAGGAGAGCCTCGTCGCTCTCATGATCGGGCGTCCGCTCCAGCTTGCGTTTCCGGCGCGACACGAGCGTGAGGAGCGTCGCGACGTGCTGCTCACGGTCTCGGGACTACGGGGCGACCGGTTCGGGCCGATCGACCTCGACGTGGCGAGCGGCGAGATCCTCGGAATCGCCGGCGCCGAGGGCAACGGGCAGGTTCAGTTCCTCCGGGCCCTCGCCGGAGCAGAGCGAGCCACGGGGACAGCGACCTGCGACGGGAAGCAGCTCGACTCGAGCTCGCCGCTCGGACCGCTCCGCGCGGGGGTCGTGTTCCTGAGCGGCGACCGCGCGTCCGAGTCGCTGTTCCCGGTCCTGAGCGTTCGAGTGAACTCCACGATCCAGGTGCTGCGGCAGCTCGGGAACATCGGCTTGATCAGCCGTGGTCGCGAGCGGCGCACGGTCGGCGAGCTCGTGCGGCGCCTCAGCATTCGAGCGGCGTCGATCGAGCAGCCGGTGCAGACGCTCTCGGGCGGGAATCAGCAGAAGGTCTCGCTGACGCGACCGTTCCTGCGCGGAGACGTCAAGGTCATCCTGGCCGAGGAGCCGACCCAGGGCGTCGACATCGCCGCGCGGTTCGACATCTACGGTGCGTTGCGGGAGAAGGCGAAAGAGGGCGTCGCCACGATCATCAAGTCGAGCGACCCGCTCGAGCTCGCCGGCCTCTGCGACCGGGTGGTCGTGATGTCGCGCGGGCAGATCGTCGACGAGATCCCCGGCGACGAGCTCGGGGAACGTCGGATCGTCGAGGCGATCGTCGGCTCGCGGGCCGGCGCCAGAGAGCACGCGGCCGAGAGCCCCGAGGAGCCGGCGTGAGGAGTGCCAGGTTGAGCGGCGCGTTGCCGCTCGTCCTGATGACGGCCCTGATCGTGGCGGTCGGCGCGTACGCGACCGTCCGCCAGGACGCGTTCCTCACGAGCTTCAACCTCAACAACCTGCTGCTCATGACGATGCCGCTCGCTCTCGTCTCGCTGGGACAGACCTGCGCGCTGCTCGTCGGCGGCTTCGACGTCTCGGTTGCGGCGCTCATGACGTTCTGCGTCGTCCTCGCCTCGTACACGATGACGTTCGACACGTCCGGCTGGGCGCTGTTTCCCGGGGGGCTGGCGCTCATCGCGGCGGGACTGGCGACGGGGATCTTCAACGCCGTGATCATCCGCGTGCTCAAGCTTCCGTCGATCATCGCGACGCTCGGGACGTTCAGCATCCTCGAGGGTGCCTCGCTCCTCCTCCGAGACCACCCCGAAGGCCCCATCTCGAGCGACGCCATCAGCGCTCTCACGAAGAGCGTCAGCTTCGTCCCGATCGCCTTCATCGCCGTCGTGGCGCTTGCGGTCCTCGCCGACTTCTGGCTGTACCGCACGCGTACGGGGCTCGCCACCAGGGCGGTCGGGCTCGACGAGACGTCGTCGCGCCGGCTCGGGATGGCAACCGGCCGCATCGTCATCCTCGCGTTCGTCCTCTGCTCGGTGATGGCGTCGCTCGCCGGCTTCTACCTCGCGGCCCAGGTCCAGATCGGCTCGCCGATCATCGGGAACTTCGGGCTCGAGAGCATCGCCGCCGCCGTGCTCGGCGGCGCAGCGCTCTCCGGCGGAAGAGGTTCGTTCGTGGGCACTCTGCTCGCCGCGCTCTTCCTCTCCCTGATCGACAACGTCCTGCCGCTGTTCCACCAGCCGACGGAGTACTCGGAGATCACGATCGGCGTCCTGATCCTGCTGGCGCTCGTGCTCTACCAGAGCCCCGAGCTTCTCTCGCGCTTCCGAACGAGCAGGGCAGGCGTAGGCCGCCTCCAGGCCGGCGACGGGGAAGCGCCCGCAGGCTGAGTGGCGGACCTCGTCCGGCACCGCTCGCGGCGCCGACGCGGTCGCTGTCCGCGGATCCGCCTCGCGGCCGATGACGACCCAGATCGCGTGAACCGGCTCGCCGCCCACCGTCCACAGCCGGTGCGGTGACGAGGAGTCGAAGGCGATCGACCCGCCCGTCCCGAGCTCGTACGCCTCGAACCCGACCTGCACTCCGAGCGTTCCGCTCGTGACATAGCCGTACTCCCTGCCCCCGTGTGTCATCAGCGCATCCTCGGGACACGACGCGGCGCCGACCGGATAGACGACGTACAGGAACTCCACGTCGGGGTCGCGCTCGTGCGTGAGTCGCTCCCACCGCACGCCGGACGCGAGATTGATCACCGGTCGCGTCTCGGGGCGTTCGGCGAGGCCGTCGCCCGGTTGCACGACGCGCTCCTCCGGGCGCTCGCCGAAGACGTCACTCATGGTCATGCCGAGCTCGGTGACGATCGCGTACAGCGTGCTGACCGACGGATTCACCCGGTCGAGCTCGATCTGCGAGACGAGGCTCGGAGAGACGCCCACTCGGCGCGCGAGCTCGCGGAGTCCGATACCGAGACGCTCTCGCTCCGCGCGAAGGCGATGGCCGACCTTCGAGCCGTCGAGACCGCGCTCGAGCGGACCTGTGGACGGGGCCGGCTCGCTCACGGGGCCGACCCTCCTGCCGCGCGCACGCCTCTACCCGACACGGGCACGTATCTCCTGCGCGATCCTTCCCGGTCCGGGCAGGAATGCGTCCTCGAGCGGCGGGCTGTACGGGATCGGCGTGTCGGGCGTCGCGATGCGCCACGCGTCGTCGAGGTGGCCGAGGCCATGCTCGGCGACCGACGCGACGCACCTCGCCCGCCCAGCCGCCCGTCAAGGGGCCCTCTTCCACGACGACGATCCTGTTCGTCTTCCGCACCGAGGCGAGCACGGTATCGAGGTCGAACGGCCTGAGCGTGCGGAGGTCGATCACCTCGACCGACACTCCGTCCGCAGCGAGCTCGGTCGCAGCCTCGAGGGCGTCGTGAACCCCCTTCATCGCGGTGACGAGCGTGACGTCGTCCCCTTCCCGAACCACTGCGGCTTCGCCGAGCCGGGCCGGCGCCGAGTCCACCTCGCCCTCGAGCGTGTACAGGCGCTTGTGCTCGAAGAAGAGCACCGGGTTGTCGTCGCGGATCGCGGCCTTGAGCAGCGCCTTCGCGTCTCCAGGGCTCGAGGGGCCGACGATCTTGAGGCCGGGCACACCCATGAACCACGATGCCGGCATCTGCGAGTGGATCGCGCCGAACCGGCCGCCGGCGCCGACCACCGAGCGGATCACGAGCGGCACGCTGACCTGCTCCTGCGTCAGGAACCAGTACTTCGTCGACTGGTTGACGAGGCTGTCCATGGCGAGCGTCAGGAAGTCCCCGAACATGATCTCGAGCACGGGCCGCAGGCCGTGCACCGCGGACCCGAACGCCGCCCCCGCGAGTGCCAGCTCGGAGATGGGCGTGTCGAAGACGCGCTCGGGGCCGTACTTGTCGTAGAGGCCCGTGGTCGTCGCGAAGACGCCGCCGGCCACGGCGACATCCTCGCCGAAGAGGATCACGCGCTCGTCGGCGGCGAGCTCCTCGTCGAGCGCGTCGCGGATCGCGGTCCGAAAGGTGACGATCGGCGCGTTCATCGTCCCTTGCGCGGAGCTCACAGGGCGAGGGCGAGCGGCCGCTCGAGCAGCTCGCGTAGCCGGGACAGGAACTGTGCGCCGTCCGCGCCGTAGACGACGCGGTGATCGCAGCCGAGAGTGAGCGTCATGACGTCACGGAACGCGATGCGATCGGGACCGTCCTCGACCGGCGCACGCCGCGTGCCGCCGACCGCGAGGATCGCCACCTGCGGCGGGTCGATGATCGCCGTGAACGAGCGCACGCCGAACATGCCGAGGTTCGACACGGTGAACGTGCCGTCATGGAAGTCCTCCGGTCGCAGCGTCCGCCGTCGCGCCGCGTCCGCCAGGCGCCGCGTCTCGTCCGCGAG
The DNA here is from genome assembly GCA_963776555.1 of uncultured Gaiellaceae bacterium. Taxonomy (GTDB): domain Bacteria; phylum Actinomycetota; class Thermoleophilia; order Gaiellales; family Gaiellaceae; genus GMQP-bins7. The sequence goes on from CAVZNK010000038.1 coordinate 8,581, forward strand.
CTCGGCCGGCGACTTGCGGTCGGCGTCGCGCACGACGGGCACGAGCAGCGCGTCGTCGGTGGCGACCGCGATGCCGACGTTGACACGCGAGTAGCACTCGACCTTGCCGTCGACGTAGGAGGCGTTGAACCGCGGGAACTCGCGCAGCGTCGCGGCCGCGGCGCTGACCACGAAGTCGTTCAGCGACGGGACGTCCTCCCCTCGGCTCCGTGCCTCGCGACGCGATGCGACGATCTGCGACACGTCGACATCGATGGAGACGGTGAAGACGGGAATCGTGGTCGCCGACTCGACCATTCGTCGCGCGATCGTCGACTGCGTCGGGGTCGGATCGAGGACACGGACGTCGCCGCGGCCGGAGACCTCCTCATGCGGAGCCGCCGTCGCGTCCGCCTCGGCCGCAGCTCTGGTCACGTCCTCGACGGTGATTCGGCCGCCCGGCCCCGTGCCCGTGATGCCATGGAGGGAGACGCCGAGCTCGACCGCCGTTCGCCGGGCTACCGGCGTCGCGACCAGACGCTCCGCCCCTGAGCTCGCGGCGGCCGGTGCGCGGCCGCCGGCATCGCGGAGTGTGGGCGGCGGGGTCGGAGTCGCCGGCTCGGCCTGCGGCCGCACCTGCCGCTCCTCGCCGCCCGTCGCGCCGTCGCCGTTGACCAGGGTCGCGATCGGCTCTCCGACCGGGACGGTCGCACCTTCGGGCGCGAGGATCGCGTCGAGCGTGCCGTCCCACTCGGCCTCGTAGATCACCGTCGCCTTGTCCGTCTCGACCTCGATCAGTCCCTCGCCGCGCGCGAAGCTGTCGCCGGCCGATTTCAGCCAGCGGAGGATCACGGCGTCCGCCATCGAGTCGGAGAGCTTCGGCATGGTCAGCTCGCGGCGTGGCACGGCGTCAGTCCTTGAACTCTCGCGCGGTCAGCTCGGTCGGGAACGGCGCGGCGAGCGCACGCTCACGCATGCGCTCGAGCTCCGCGGCCGACTCCTGCTCGATCTCGTCGAGGTCCGCGGGGGCGACTCCGTCCGTCTCCAGCTGTGCGCGCAGGACGACGATGGGGTCTCGCTCCCGCCACCGGTCGAGCTCTCCCTCCGGGCGGTAGGCGCCGGGATCGCTCCGAGAATGTCCGACGAAGCGGTACGTGAGCGCCTCGATGAACGCCGGCCCATCGCCCGCGCGGGCGCGAGCGACCGCGCGGCCCGCCGCCTCGCGCACGGTCCACGCACTCATGCCGTCGATCGTCTCCGCGTGCACCTCCATGACCTCGACGCGCGCACGGATCTCGCCCGCCGTGACCGATCGGAAGGGCGTGTACTCGCCGTAGCCGTTGTTCTCGCAGACGAAGACCACGGGCAGGCGGAAGACCTGTGCGAAGTTCAGGCACTCGAAGACGTAGCCCTGGTTCATCGCGCCGTCTCCGAAGTACGCGACCGCGACGCCGCCCGTCGTCCGCTTCAGAGCGAGCGCAGCGCCCGTCGCGGCCGCGATGCTGCCGCCGACGATGCCGAACGATCCGATCAGCCGGTCCGCGGGCGAGTTGACGTTCATGGAGCCCGCCCGCCCGCCGTTGATGCCCGACGCTCGCCCGAGCATCTCGTCGAGCAATGCCTGCGGATCCACGCCGACCGCGAGCGCATGGCCGTGACCGCGGTACGTCGCCGCGACCCGGTCGCGCTCCTCGAGCACGCTTGCGACGCCGGTTGCGATCGCTTCCTGCCCGGAGTAGAGGTGCGTCGTCCCGTAGACCTCGCCGGCGAGGAAGAGCGACTGGACGAGGTCCTCGAAGCCGCGGATGAGAAGCATCCGGCGGTAGATGCCCGTGTACAGGTCGAGGTCGTCGAGCATGCCCGTCGTCGGCTGGTCGCTGACGTGGCTCATGTCGCGCTGCTGCCGGCGTCGGGCTCGAGTCGCTCGGCGAGATAGCTCCAGTCCCGCTCGTGTCGGTACGAGTGACGTGCAGGAGGTCCGGGTGCCGACGTCTCCAGCCACGCGACTCGCCGCCCCTGCGTCTCGTAGAACGCGTGCACGCAGCCCGGTCCCCGTCCAGAATGCGTCTCCCGGCCGCAACGTGTAGCGGTCGCCGTTCGCGACCACGTCGACCTCGCCCTCGAGGATGTAGTAGGACTCCTCGAAGGGGTGGTCGTGCGGGTTCGCGCAGGCCCCCGGCTGGTAGTCGACCATGAACATCGTGTGCAGTTGTGCGTCCAGCCGCTGGTCGACGAGCATCTTGACCGCGATCCCGCTGTAGGCGAGGACGGCCGTCGCCATGCTCCCCGACACGCTCGGGGCACCCATCGCCTGCGCGCGCTTCAGCAGCTCGAGGTCCATCTCGCCCTCTCGCAGCAGAAAGAGGTTGTGGTTGCGCGGGTCGCGCGCATCGAGCGGGATCGCTTCGGCGTCGGGCGTGGGGCCGAGGAAGAACGTGTCGCTGCCGTCGACACGCGGCCGCGGCGACGCCATCTCGATCCAGCGTGCCTCGCCGTCGCACCGAAAGGCGTGCGGCGTCCCGACGGGCAAGGCGCCGCAGGCCCCGGGCACGAGCCGCACGCCTCGTCCTTCCAGGACCAGTACCGGCTCGCCCTCGAGCACGTAGAAGCTCGTCTCGAAGGAGTGCAGGTGCTCGTCGACGTGCCCCTCGACCAGCGACACCAGCGTCAACGCCATGTGGGTCGAGCCGAGGGAGCCGTCGACGAGCCGACAGGTCGTGAGGCCGAGCGAATGCGCCGGCAGGCCCGGTGTCAGGTCGATGTCCTCGCGACGGACGAGGCGGTACCCCGGACGTCCGTCCGCGAGCGCTCGTGTTCCGGAATCGCCGCTCACCGGGGAACGGCTGCCGGCTCCACGAGGGCGGAGGTCGCGACGGTCTCGGCGAGTCCCGCGCCGTCGCGCGTCGCGTCGGGCTCCTGCCGTACGAGGTCTGCTCCTCGGACGTACGTGCGGCCGGCGACGAGCAGCTCCTCCGCCGGGAAGCGGGTGATGATGTCGCAGCCGGTTGCCGTCACGACGACCTCCTCCTCGATGCGAGCGGCCGAGCGGCCGTCGGTCGCGGCGCAGTAGGTCTCGAGCGCGAAGACCATCCCTTCCTCGAGCGCCACCGGGTGCTCGAGCGAGTGGACGCGCGAGATCATCGGCGACTCGTAGAGGCCGACACCGAGGCCGTGGCCGAACTGGAGGCCGAAGCAGGTCTCCTCGTCCGGGAAGCCGAGCTCCTTCGCCGTCGGCCAGACCGCGGCGATCGTGTCCGTCGTCGCTCCCGGGCGCACGAGCTCGATCGCCGCGTCGAGCCACTCGCGGCACTGCTTGTACGCGTCGAGCTGCGACTGGCTGACGCCTCCCACGTTGAACGTGCGGTAGTAGCACGTTCGGTAGCCCATGAACGAGTGGATGATGTCGAAGAACGCCTGGTCACCCGGGCGGAGCAGCCGGTCGGAGAACACGTGCGGGTGCGGGTTGCAGCGGTCACCCGACACTGCGTTCACGGCCTCAACCTGCTCCGAGCCCATCTCGAAGAGGAGCTGGTGCGCGCGCGCGACGATCTCGTGCTCGTACACCCCCGGGCGCAGCATCCGGTAGATCTCGTCGTAGACGGCGTCGACGAGCCCTGCGGACTGGTCGAGCAGGGCGATCTCCTCTTCGGTCTTGATCTTGCGCGCTTCGAGCAGGACCCGCGATCCGTCCGTCACGTGGACGCCCGCCCGCTGGAGCGCCTCGATCGTGACGAGGTCGGCCATGTCGACTCCGAGCGGCTCGCCCTCGAGGCCGGCTTCTCGGAGCTCGTGCGCGATCCGCTCGCCGAGCCGGTCCGGGACGCCGGTCTCGACCGGCATCGCGCCGCGCATCGGGGAGACCCCGGCGCGGAAGTTCTCCGCGGGAAGCCAGGGGGCGAACAGTTGGTGGTGGCGGGCGGCAGACCCGAAGTCCCACAGGATCGGGTCGCCGCCTCGCGGTAGGAACGTGAAGCGCGCGTTCTTGTCCCGCGCCCATTCCCCGATGTGCGTGCTCGTGACGTAGCGGATGTTGTTCGGGTCGAACAGGAGCACCGCCCCGAGGTCGGAGGCCTCGAGCGCGGCCTTCGCCTTGTCGAGGCGCTCCTGACGCAGCTTCGGGAAGTCGATGCGCTGTTCCCAGTCCACCGCGCGCGTGGCGTCGGGGGAAGCGACCGATCGGCTGCGCATGGTCATCGCACCACCTCCTTGTCGGGATGCGGGCTCGCTCGGCCGGACGCGTCCGCCGCCTCCAGGCCGCAGGCGCGCCGCAGATGCTGGAAGAGCGCGAGAAAGTCGTCGTCGCCGTATCCGTCCTCGATCGTCCCCCGCAGATGCTGCTTCATCTCCTGCGCCAGGGGCAGCTCCACCCCGACCTCATCGGCGACGTCGAGCACGAGGTCGATGTCCTTCTCCATGAGCGCCGTCGTGAACGTTGCCGAGTAGTCGTCGTGCAACAGCGGTTCCGACTTGTAGTTCACGAGCGGGGCGCCGACGGCAGAGCGCCGCATCACGTCGAGGATGGCAGCGCGCGAGACGCCCGCGGCCTCGCCGAGAACGACCGCCTCGGACATCGCCTGAACGATGACGGCAATCATCAGGTTGATCGCGAGCTTCACGACACGCGCCTGCTCTTCCTCGCCCACGCGCTGAACCGTCGGTCCGATTGCGAGGAGCACAGGCTCGATCTCGTCGATCGTTTCCTGCGGACCCGACACGATGAGGCTGAGGTTCCCGGCGCGCACGACCGTCGGGTTGCCGCTGACGGGCGCGCGGACGTACTCGACGGAGGCGTCCCGAGCGAGTGAGGCGACGCGCGCGGATACGGCCGGAGAAACGGTGCTCAGGTCGACGAGGACGAGCCCGGGTCGCGCCGCGGCGACGACCCGCGTGGCAACGGCCTCGAACGCCTCGTCGTTCGCGAGCGACGTGAGGACGACGTCGACGTGCTCGACGAGCTCCTCGGGCGTGGATGCGACGTCGGCGCCCAGGGCGGCGGCGGCCTCAGCCTTTGCGGGCGTCCGGTTGGAGACGACGAGCCGGTAGCCGGCGTCGAGGAGGCGCTCGGCGAACGCGGCCCCCATGTTGCCGAGACCGATCAATCCCACGGTGAGACGCCGGTCGTCCGAGACGGGCACTGTCCAGTATCAATAAACGAACGGCCGAACGAGGTCAAGCCGTTACGGGTGCATTCGGCCGCCACTGTACAGCCAGACGAGACGCTTTCAGCGGCCCGTCGCGGCGATCGCCTGTGGCGGGAACGTCTTTCGACGGCGTCAGACGACGGGCTCTGCGACGGGCTCGTCCGGGTGGTGCAGGGTGGTGCGGAGCGGGACCTCCTTGAGGAGCCACGAGAGCCCGAACGGCACGATCGCGATCAGGAGGCCCCAGAGGAAGACGCCGTGCAGCGAGTGCGAGAAGGCGTCGAGGAACTGCGCGTGCACCGCGGGCGGGAGCTGCTTCGCCTGCTCGGGGCTCAGGTGGACGCCGCCCGCGAGGTACTTCGCCGACTCCGGCGGGAGCTTCTTCAGGGCGTGCGTGAGCTGAGAGGCGAAGATCGCGCCGAACAGCGCGACGCCGAACGACCCCCCCACCGAGCGGAAGAAGGTCGCGGTCGCGGTCGCAACGCCGATCTCGCGCGGCCTGGCGTCGTTCTGGACGACGAGCACGAGAACCTGCATGACGAGGCCGATGCCGACGCCGACGATCGCCATGTACACCGAGGCGACCCAGGGCGCCGTTCCGACACCGAGCCTCGAGAGCAGGAACATGCCGGCGACGAGGAACGCGGTGCCGACGATCGGGAAGACCTTGTAGCGGCCGATGCGGCTGATGAGCCGGCCCGAGAAGATCGCGGCGACGAGCAGGCCTGCCATCAAGCGGGAGCATTCGCAGACCGGAGGCCGTCGGGCTCGCCCCGTAGACGAGCTGGAGGTAGAGCGGGATGAACACGATCGCTCCGAACATCGCCATCCCGATCGTGAAGCCCATCGCGCTCGAGACGTTGAATACGCGCGACTCGAAGAGCGTCAGCGGGATGATCGGCTCCGTCGCGCGGCGCTCCTGCCAGACGAATGCGACGAGGAGCACGACGCCGACGACGGCCAGCGCCAGGATCGTCCCGGAGCCCCAGCGGTACTCGTTCCCGCCCCAGGTGGTGACGAGGATCAGCGCGCTGACGGCTCCCGCCAGGAGTGCCGCGCCGACGTAGTCGATCCGATGGCGATGGCGGACGACGTGCAGGTGGAGCTTCAGGGCGACGATCGCGACGGCGACGGCGCCGACGGGGATGTTCACGTAGAAGACCCAGCGCCACGACAGGTTGTCGACGAAGAAGCCGCCGAGCAGCGGCCCGGCCACGGAGGCGACGCCGAACACCGCGCCGATCAGGCCCATGTAGCGGCCGCGCTCTCGCGGCGGGACGATGTCGGCGATGATCGCCTGGGCGCTGACGATGAGACCGCCAGCCCCGATGCCCTGGATGGCGCGGAAGCCGATGAGCTCAGCCATCGACTGGCTGAGCCCTGCGAGCATCGAGCCTGCGAGGAAGATGAGGATGGCGGCCAGGAAGACGGGCTTTCGCCCGTACATGTCGCCGAGCTTCCCGTATATCGGCGTCGACACGGTCGACGCGAGCAGGTACGCGGTGACGACCCACGAGAGGTGGTTCAGCCCGCCGAGGTCGCCGACGATCGTCGGCAGCGCCGTCGCGACGATCGTCTGGTCGAGCGCGGCGAGGAACATGCCGAGCATGAGCGCGGCGAAGATCATGCGGACGGAGGCAGTCCGGGGAGCAGTCGCCTCGACCGCGGCGGACGTCATCCTCGCGCTCCGGTCACGCGCGCCAGCTGCTCGGTCGTGAGCGGCGGATGGGTCAGCGGGGTGGCCGCGTCGGCGCGCAGTCCGTCGAGCAGCAGGCCGAGGTAGCGGCGCCAGAGCTCGGGAGCGACGGACGACGTCAGCTCCGCGACACGCCCGCCGGTCCAGAAGAGCATCGGGATGTCCTCAGTCGTGAAGTCGGTTCGCAGCGTCCCCTGCAGCTGTGCGCGGGAAAAGATCAGCGCGACGCGCGGCCTCAGCTGGGAGCGCGCCGCCTCCAGGCGCTGGTGGCCGTGCTGGTCGCTCGCGATGATGTCCTTCAGGCAGCGGTTCCGGACGTGGAGCTCGAACACCCGCTCGAGGAATGTCGTCAGCCCCAGCCACGCGTCCTCCAGCTCGAGCGCATCGTCGGCCGCCGCGCCGATCTCGGCGAAGGCGTCCTCGAGGACGGCGTCGATGAGATCGTCCTTCGTCGGGAACCTGCGGTAGAGCGTCGCGATCCCGACGCCCGCACGACGCGCGATCTCCTCGACGGACACGTCGATGCCGTCTTCCGCGAACGCCTTGTGGGCGGCCTCGACGATCCGGTCGCGATTGCGCTCGGCGTCGCGGCGCAGTGGCCGCGCTTGCGTCTGGGTGCCCGCCATCTGGGCAGTATGCCGATAAACGGAGTGGCCACTCCGTTTAGCGTTCGTTCAGGCGACGCTGTACAGGAGCCGGATTTCGGTCCAGACTGCGCGCGTGCATCGCACCTGGCGCCCGCTGCTCGTCCTCGCAATCGCGACGCTCGCGTTCGGCGTCTCGGTGGCCGGGGCTGCACGGTCGGGAGACCTTCGCGACGAGTTCACGACCTTCGACGTTCACCAGTGGTTCAAGAGCAGCCGCCCGTTCGGCTGGGGTGCGGTCGACCCGGCGAACGTCGGCGTCTCGAACGGCCAGCTCGGCATCCGCCTGCCGGGCGGGTCGCTGAACGGCGGCGAGGTGCGCTCGTTGAGTCTCACGCGCTTCGGCTCCTACCGCGCGCGGATCAAGGTGGCGAACGCGCCGTCTTCGCTGACCGCGTTCTTCCTCTACAAGAAGCCCGACTTCGCGCAGGAGCTCGACATCGAGATCTTCAACGACTCGAGCCGGCGCGTGTGGTTCTCGACGTACTCCGGCGGGAGCCAGACCAACACGATCGAGAAGCTGCTTCCGTTCGACGCGACCGCGGGCTTCCACGAGTACGCGATCGAGTACGACCCCGGGTTGGTGCGGTTCCTCGTCGACGGCGTCGAGCTGCAGCGCTTCACGAGCGGTGTGACGCGCTCGTCGATGTACCTGTACGTCAACGCCTGGTTCCCGTCCTGGCTGGCCGGGACGCGTCCGGCAAACGACGCATACACGTACGTCGACTGGATCGAGCACGTCGAGCGCTGACCGGCCGGCAGCGGCCGCTCGCGCCAGTCGTGCGGACGTCGTTCGAGGTCGCTGCGCATAATATTGGCTGTATGTGCATAATACGCGAATGGCGAGCGTCTCCATCGTCGGCGCGTCCGGCTACGTCGGCCAGGAGACGCTGGACCGGGTGCTCGCGCATCCCGCCCTCGAGCTGTACGCGCTGGGATCGGACTCGCTCGCCGGCCAGACCCCTGCGACGCTCGATCCGCGGCTCGGCCGCAACGGCTGGAGCCGCATGCCGCGGTTCATCACGAACGAGGCGGCGCTGCACGCCGGTGCCGACGTCACGTTCCTCTGTCTCTCGCACGCCGAGGCGGCCGCGCTCGAGGCCCCGGCCCGAGGCGTCGTCGTCGACCTCTCGGGCGCGCATCGCTTCGACGACCCGGGCGTGTACCCGGACTGGTACGGGTTCGAGCACCCGCGACCGGAGACTCTCGGGTCGTGGTCGTACGGCCTTCCGGAGCTGAGCGCGCCGAGCGGGCGACTCGTCGCCAATCCGGGCTGCTACGCGACTGCAGCGCTGCTCGCGCTCGGCCCGATCGCAGCCGAGATCGAGCCGACCGGCGTCGTCGTGGACGCGAAGTCGGGGATGACCGGCGCGGGACGGACACCGCGCTCGTCCTCGCACGCCGGCGCCGTGCTCGAGAACGTCTCGCCGTACAAGGTGGGCACCCACCAGCACGCACCCGAGATAGCGGCGCATCTCGGCTTCCCCGTGACCTTCGTGCCGCACCTCCTTCCCGTGCGCCGTGGCCTCCTTGCAACTTGCGTCGTGCGGTCGCGCGGGGCGGATCTGCGCGCCGTCCTCGAGGAGCACTACGCGGAGAGCCACGTCGTCGACGTCCTGCCGGACGGCGTCGTCCCTGAGCTGGCGCGCGTGCAGCAGACCGACGGCGCCGAGATCGGCGTCTTCGAGGACAGTCTCACGGGCGACGCGATCGTCATCTGCGCGCTCGACAACCTCGGCAAGGGCGCGGCGGGGCAGGCGGTCCAGAACGTCAACGTCCTCTTCGGGCTGGACTGAGACGACCGGGCTCCGCCTGTCGGGCGTGCTCGTCTGATGTCCGTCACGTCCGCATCCGGGTTCGCCGCGTCTGGTGTCCATTCGGGCATCCGGCGCTCGGGGCCGGACCTCGCGATCGTGCGCTCCACCGCCTCTGCCGTCGGCGCCGCCGTCTGGACGACGAACCGCATCCAGGCCGCGCCGGTCGTCGTCTCGAAGGAGCACCTCGCACAGGCCGAGCCGCAGGCCGTCGTGATCAACGCCGGCGTGGCGAATGCTGCGACCGGCGAGTCGGGCATCGCGGACGCGAGGGAGACGGCGGCCGTCGCCGCGTCTGCGCTCGATCTCGCGCCGGAGCAGGTCGTCGTCCTCTCGACCGGCGTCATCGGAGTGCCGCTGCCCATGGAGCGCGTCCTCGCGGGCGTGCGGGATGCCGCCTCCTCGCTCGGCCCCGACGGCCTCGCCGCCGCGCGCGCGATCCTGACGACCGACCGCTGGCCCAAGCAGGCCGTTGCGGAAGGCGACGGCTTCGTCGTCGGGGGCATGGCCAAGGGGGCGGGGATGATCCACCCGCGGCTCGCGACCATGCTCGCCGTCGTGACGACGGACTATCCGCTCGAGCCCGGCGAGCCGAGCGAGTTCCTGCGCGACGCAGTAAGTCGGAGCTTCAACCGCATCTCGGTCGACGGTGAGTGCTCGACGAACGACGCGGTCGTGCTCCTCGCGAACGGCGCGAGCGGCATCGAGCGGAGCGCGGCGACCGACGAGCAGTTCGCCGGGGCGCTCCGCGACGTCTGCGCAGCGCTCGCCCGGGAGATCGTCGCGGACGGCGAGGGCTCCACCGTCCTCCTCGAGATCGCCGTCTCCGGCGCCGCGTCCGACGCCGAGGCGGAGGCGGTCGCGCGGCGGATCGCGACCTCGCCCCTCGTGAAGACGGCTGCCTTCGGCCGCGACCCGAACTGGGGCCGCGTGCTCGCGGCAGCGGGGTCGGCGCCGTGGAACGGCGGCTTCGCCCACGTCGACGCGGAGACGCTGACCGTCTCGTTCGACGGAACCGCGGTGTTCCGGCAGGGCGAGCCGACGGGCGTGAAGCCCGAGCTCGGCGGCTCGGCGGTGACGATCGACCTCGACCTCGGGCTCGGGACGGGTTGCGCCTCCTACCTCGCCTCGGATCTGACGTACGACTACGTGAAGCTCAACGCGGAGTACACGACCTGATGCGGGTCGTGATGAAGCTCGGCGGACGCGTCGCGGCCGCGTCGGTCGACGACGTGCGCGAGCGCCATGCGGCGGGGCACGAGGTCGTCGTCGTCCACGGCGCCGGGCCGCAGATCACGACCGAGCTGCAGGCCCGCGGCCTTCCCGTCACGTTCGTCGGTGGCCGCCGCGTCACCGATCGGGCGACTCTCGCCGTCGTGCGCGAATCGCTCGTCGCCGTCGGGGCCGGGCTCTCCGCCGCGCTCGGCCCCGTCGCCGTCCAGCTCGTCGGCGACGAGATCGGCCTCGCTGCGACGGCCGTTCCGGAGCTCGGACTCGTCGGCGAGCCCGTGCCGTCCCCGCTCCCCGCGGTCGAGGATGCGCTGACGAGCGGGCGCATCCCGGTGGTCACGCCGATCGCCGTGGGGCCGCTGAACGTCAACGCCGACCAGGCCGCGACGGCGGTTGCCGGGTCCATCGGCGCCGACCGCGTCGTCTTCGTGTCGGACGTGCCGGGCGTCTACCTGGAGGGCGCCGTGCTCCCGGTCATCAACGCGGATCGGGTGTCGGAGCTCCTCGAGCGCGGGACCTTCGAGGGCGGGATCGTCCCCAAGCTGATGGCGGCGGTGCAGGCCGCCCGCGCCGGACTGACGGCGGAGATCGGGGAAACGGCGGTGGTCGCGTGAGCGTCGCGGCGAGCGAGACGTCGGCGCGCGGGCTCGAGCGGCTCCTGCCGACGTATGCGCGCGCGGACCTGACGATCGTCGACGGCGACGGCTGCCGCGTCCGGGACGCGAACGGGCGCGAGTACCTCGACTTCGGCGGCGGCATCGCCGTGGTCTCACTTGGGCACTGCCATCCGGCGCCGCTCGCGGCCGCCCGAGCACAGCTCGACCGTCTCTGGCACGCCTCGAACCTGTACCGCACCGAGCCGGCGGAGGAGCTCGCCGCGCTCCTGTCGGCGCGCTTCGGCGGCGCACAGGTGTTCTTCTGCAACTCCGGCGCCGAGGCGGTCGAAGCAGCACTGAAGTACGCGCGCAAGGCGACGGGCAGGGCGGGCGTCGTCGCGCTCGAGGGTGGGTTCCACGGCAGGACGCTGGGGGCGCTCTCCGCCACCGGCCAGCCGGGCAAGCGGGAGCCGTTCGCGCCGCTCGTCCCCGGCGTGCGGTTCGTGCAGCCGAACGACGTCGACGCGCTGAGCGCTGCCGTCGACGACGACATCGGGCTGATCCTGCTCGAGCCGATTCTCGGTGAGGGCGGGGTCGTTCCGCTCGAGGAGGAGTTCGTCGTCGCCGCGGCGTCGCTGCCTCCGCTCCTCTGCCTCGACGAGGTGCAGACAGGCGTGGGCCGTACGGGGACGTTCTTCGCCTTCGAGCAGCTCGGCGTTCGACCTGACCTCGTGACCCTCGCGAAGGGTCTTGCGAACGGCCTCCCGATCGGCGCACTGCTCGTCGCCGACGAGGCTGCCGGCGCGTTCGTGCCGGGAGATCACGGCTCGACGTTCGGCGGGAACCCCGTCTCGGCGTCCGCCGCCTGCGCGGTCGTCGAGGCGGTCGACGACGAGCTCCTCGCGAACGTGCGGGCACGCGGCTCCGAGCTCGTCGCCGCGCTCGGCGAGCTGCCGGGCGTGACGAGCGTGCGCGGGCGCGGGCTCCTGATCGGCTTCGAGACGGCTGCGCCCGCGGGCGACGTCGTCGCGGCCGCGCGCGAGCAGGGACTGCTCGTGCTCACGGCCGGCGAGCACGTCGTCCGGCTCGCGCCGCCTCTGACCGTGAGCCGGGACGACGTGGCGGTCGCGGTCGGCGTGCTCGCGCGGGTTGTTACGCTCCGCCCGTGACCGGCTGCCACGGAACCGGATGGTGGTGCCTTTCGACGCGAGGCGGGAGTGCGCGCTGAGACGCTACGACACCCCGACTTCGCCCGAGGCCTCGTGAGAGGCCTTTTTCGTCGTCGATGACGCCGACGACCGCCATACCCGCCGACCTCCTCACGCCTCTCGGCGCGTACCTCCGCCTGCGGGGCGAGGGCGGAGGCAGCTTCCTGCTCGAATCGGTCGAGCGGGGACGGCTCGGACGGAACTCGTTCGTCGGCCGGGGCGCGCGCCTGGTCGGGCTCGAGGAGGCAGAGACGCTCGAGCTGCCGGTCGTCGGCTACGTCTCGTACGACTACGTCGCGAAGCTCGAGCCGACCGTGCCGATGCCCGTGGACGGCGTGGGTCTGCCCGAGAGCAGGTTCGTCGTCGCGGAGACGCTCGTGCGCTTCGACCACGGCGCCGGTGTCGCGGAGGTGCTCGCCGGCGACCCGGAGGCGATCGCGCGGCAGCTCGCCGAGCCGCTCCTCGAGCACGGGTCAGCAGGCGGCAGCCGCGGAGAGCTTCGCCGCTTTCCCGCTCAGGAGCGCTACGAGGAGATGGTGCGGACCTGCCAGGAGCACATCCGCGCGGGCGACGCGTACCAGGTCGTTCCGTCGCAGCGCGCGGAGCGACCGACCGCCGCGTCGCCGCTCGCCCTGTACCGGGCGCTGCGACGCGTGAACCCGTCGCCGTACCTCTTCCTGCTCGAGCTCGGGGAGCTCGCGCTCGTCGGCTCCTCGCCCGAGCGACTCGTCGCGTGCGAGAACGGCCGCGCCAGCGTCTGCCCGATCGCGGGCACGACGAGCCCCGACGACGGTGACGTCGAGCGGCTGCTCTCGTCGGAGAAGGACCGTGCCGAGCACGTCATGCTCGTCGACCTCGGTCGCAACGACCTCTCGCGCGTCTGCCGCGGCGGGACGGTGAGCGTCACCCGCTTCATGGACGTCGAGCGCTTCTCGCACGTGTCCCACCTCGTCTCGGAGGTGACGGGCGAGCTTCGCGACGGTGTCACACCGTTCGACGTGCTGCGCGCGTGCTTCCCCGCAGGGACCGTGACCGGCGCTCCGAAGGTGCGCGCGATGCAGATCATCTCGGAGCTCGAGGGCTTCCGCCGCGGCCCGTACGCGGGGGCGGTCGGGTACGTGCTGCCGGGAGGCTCGATGGACACGTGCATCGCGCTGCGCACCATCGTCGTCGCGGACGGCGTCGCCCGTTTGCAGGCCGGAGCGGGCGTCGTCGCTGACTCCGATCCCGAGGCCGAGCACCGCGAGTGTCTTGCGAAGCTTGCTGCGCTCGAGGCCGCGATCGAGCTGGCGGAGGCCGACTACGCATGAGGATCCTCGTGCTCGACAACTACGACTCGTTCACCTGGAACCTCGTTCACCTGTTCGAGGAGCGCGGTGCCGAGGTCCATGTCCATCGCAACGACTCGATCACCGTCGAGGAGGCCGCGGCGCTCCGGCCCGACCGTCTGGTGGTCTCGCCCGGGCCGGGCAGGCCCGAGGACGCCGGGCTCTCGCTCGAGCTCATCCGAGCGCTCGGGCCCGACATGCCGACGCTCGGTGTGTGCCTCGGCCACCAGGCGATCGTGCAGGCCTTCGGCGGCTCGGTCGGACAGGCTCGATCCCTGCTGCACGGCAAGGCGAGCCTCATCCGCCACGACGGGCAAGGGGTCTTCAGGGGCCTGCCGGAGGAGATCGAGGTCGGCCGCTACCACTCGCTCGCGGCGGTCGTCGTTCCCGACGACCTCGTCGTCACCGCACGCACGGAGGACGGCGAGGTGATGGGGGTGCGGCACCGCTCGTACCCGATCGAGGGCGTGCAGTTCCACCCCGAATCGGTGCTGACGCCGAGCGGTGGGACGATGGCGGACAACTTCCTGCGCTGAGCGGGCCGTGCACGACCGGAGGCGCCTGACTCCGGTCGTGCACGGCAGTCGACGTCAGGAGGGCTCGGGCAGCGCGACGGCCGCCGCCGCCGTGGCCGCCGCCGACGGTGCCGGGTGCCGATGGCTGATCCCGAGATGCCCGTGCGACTCCGTCCCGTAGCCGCCCGGCACGGGCACGTAGAACTCGGGGTACCCCCACATCCCGTGCTCGGAGACATCGAGGCCGGCCGTCTCCGCCTCGGGCTCGGCACGGATGCCGAACGTCACCTTCATCAGCCAGAGGACGCCGAACGAGGCTGCGAACGTGAACGCGCCGACGGCCGCGAGGCCGACGAACTGCACGCCGAGCTGGTGGAAGCCGCCGCCGTAGAAGAGGCCGCCGCTTCCGGTCGCGAGGCTGTCGGCCTGACCCGGGAGCGCGAGGAAGCCGAGCGACAGCGTTCCCCAGACGCCGGCCATCCCGTGCGCCGAGATGGCCCCGATCGGGTCGTCGATCCGCGCCCGCTCGACGACCAGCACGCCGAGCACGACGATGACGCCCGCGACGAGCCCGATCACGATCGCCGCCCACGGCGCGACGAACGCGCAGGCGGCAGTGATCGCGACGAGCGCCGCGACGGCACCGTTCAGCATCATCGAGAGGTCGGGCTTCTTGATCACGAGCCATGACGTGATGACGGCGCCGAGGACGCCGGCCGCGGCGGCGAGGTTCGTGTTCAGTGCGACGTAGGCGAAGAAGCCCACGCCCCCGAAGTCGACTGAGAGGGTCGAGCCGGGGTTGAAGCCGAACCAGCCGAACCAGAGGATGATCACGCCGAGCGTCGTGAATGCCATGTTGTGGCCCGGGATGGCGTTCGGCTTGCCGTCCGCGCCGAACTTGCCGATGCGCGGGCCGAGGAGGAGGGCGCCGGCGAGCGCAGCCAGCGCACCCTGATAGTGGACGACGGTCGAGCCGGCGAAGTCCTGCATGCCCATAGAGAAGAGCCAGCCGTCGGGGCTCCAGATCCAGTGCGAGACGAGTGAGTAGATGAGGGTGAACACGGCCCCGAAGACGAAGTACACCCAGAGCTTCGTCCGCTCGGCCATCGCTCCCCAGACGATCGCGAGGGACACGGCGCAGAACACGACCTCGAAGAGGTAGCCGGCCGCGCCCGGGATCTCACTGAACCACGAGAACGGCGACTGTCCGACGGTCATCAGCTCGTCGATCGACGGCAGGAAGCCCGAGCCGCCGACGAATCCGTTGCCGCCGTCCCCGAACGCCATGCCGAAGCCGACGACGAAGTAGACGAGGGAGGCGATCGCGAGGATGAGGACGTTCTTCGCGGCGATGTGGCCGACGTTCTTCATGCGCGTCAGCCCGGCCTCGAGGAACGCGAACCCGGCCTGCATGAACATCACGAGAACCGCCGCGAAGATCACCCACACGGTGCTCGTCGCGATCGTGAGCTGGTGCGTCGTCATCCGATCTCCACCTCCTCGAGTGTCAATCCGGTCCGGTTGTGGGTGACGTTCTGCACCGGGGTCGTCCACACGACCCCGTCCCCCGACTCGTTGCCGCTGCGCGCGGCGTCGACGATCGCGTCGACGACCGCCTCCGCGATGCCGTCGTCGACGATGAACGTGAGGATCGCCTTGGGCAGGAACCGCGACTCGAAGATCCGGCCGCGGTACTCGTGCGTGATGCCCCGCTGACGACCGTGTCCGATCGCCTCGACGACGGTCACGCCCACGTGACCCGTCTGCTCCTCGACCGCGTCGATGACGGTCTCCACGCGCTCTCGGATCACGACCGCCTCGACCTTGGTCATCACCTCTCGCCTCCCGTCTGCATCGACCGCTCCTTTCCGGGACCAAACAAAAAGACCCCAGGGGCGCTGCCCCTGAGGCCTCGATGCCTCTACGCGACCGCCTTCCTCGGCGGCGCGAAGCGGGCACCCTAGCGGACGCGCAAGACGGACGCAAGCCGGTACCTTTGGCGCCCATGCCGAAGACGGTCTTCGACCGCATCTGGGAGTCGCACGTCGTTCGCGAGGACGCCGGCGAGCCTGCACTCCTGTACATCGACCTCCATCTCATCCACGAGGTGACGTCGCCGCAGGCGTTCGACGGACTCCGGCTGGCGGGCCGCAAGGTGCGGCGACCCGACCTCTCGCTCGCCACGATGGATCACAACGTGCCGACGGACGGTGGCCCGGTCAGCGATCCACTGGCGCGGGCGCAGCTCGACGCGCTGCGGGTGAACTGCGAGGAGTTCGGCATCCCGCTGTACGCGACGGGGAGCGGCCGGGAGGGCATCGTGCACGTCATCGGGCCGGAGCTCGGGCTCACGCAGCCCGGTCTCACGATCGTCTGCGGCGACAGCCACACGTCCACGCACGGCGCGCTCGGCGCGCTCGCGTTCGGTATCGGCACGTCGGAGGTGGAACACGTGCTCGCGACGCAGTGCCTGCCCCGGCTGAAGCCGAAGAGCATGCGGATCCTCTACCGCGGCGAGCTCCCGCTCGGCGTCACGCCGAAGGACGTCATCCTCGGCACGATCGGCCGCATCGGCGTCGACGGCGCAGCCGGACACGTTCTCGAGTACGCGGGCGAGGCCATCCGTGGGCTGTCCATGGAGGGGCGCCTGACGATCTGCAACATGTCCATCGAGGCAGGTGCCCGCGCCGGGCTCATCGCACCGGACGACACGACGTTCGCGTACCTCGAGGGGCGCCCTGCGGCGCCCGCCGGCGCCGACTGGGAGCACGCGCTCGACCGCTGGCGGACGCTGCGCACGGACGACGACGCCGTCTTCGACCGCGAGGTCGAGATCGACGTGACGGAGCTCGAGCCGCAGGTCACGTGGGGCACGAACCCCGGCATGGTCGCGCCGGTCGGAGGAGTCGTGCCCGACCCTGCCGAGATCGCGGACGAGGACCAGCGCCTCGCCGTCGAGCGCGCACTCGCCTACATGGGCCTCGAGGCGGGAACGCCGCTTCGCGACATCGAGATCGATCGGGTCTTCCTCGGCTCGTGCACGAACGCGCGGATCGAGGATCTCCGTACGGCCGCGGCCGTCGTCGCCGGGAAGCACGTCCACCCGCGCGTGCGGGCGATGGTCGTGCCGGGCTCGGTCACGGTGAAGCGCGAGGCGGAGGCGGAAGGGCTCGACCGCATCTTCGAGGACGCCGGCTTCGAGTGGCGGCGCGCCGGCTGCTCCATGTGTCTGGGGATGAACCCCGACGTGCTCGCGCCGGGCGAGCGTTGCGCCTCGACGTCGAACCGGAACTTCGAAGGGCGGCAGGGTCGGGGCGGACGCACGCACCTCGTCAGCCCCGCGATGGCGGCTGCCGCGGCGATCGCCGGACACTTCGTCGACATCCGCGAGTGGGACGTGGCGGCATGAAGGAGTTCCACTCCTTGACGGCGCCCGCGGCGGTGCTCGACCGCGCCGACGTCGACACCGACCAGATCATCCCGAAGCAGTTCCTGAAGCGGATCGAGCGAACCGGCTTCGGCGAGTTCCTCTTCTTCGACTGGCGCAAGGAGCCCGATTTCGAGCTCAACCGCGACGAGTACCGCGGCGCACGGATCCTGCTCGCAGGCCCGAACTTCGGCTGCGGCTCGTCACGCGAGCACGCGGCGTGGGCGTTGCAGGACTACGGGTTCGACGTCGTCGTCGCCCCCTCGTTCGGAGACATCTTCTACTCGAACGCGATCCAGATCGGCCTCGTCCCGGTGCTCGTGAGCCCGTCGGAGGCGAAGGAGCTCATGCGTGCGGTCGGGGAGGGTGAAGAGGTCACCGTCGACCTCGAGGCGCAGACGGTCGGGGCGGGGGACGAGCTCTCGTTCGGGTTTGCCATGGACCCGTTCGTCCGCCACGCGCTGCTCGAGGGGCTCGACTCGATCGGTCGCGCGCTCCAGCACGACGCGGACATCGCGGCGTTCGAGGAGCGGCACCCTTCGTCGCTCGCGACGACGGCTCTCTGAGGCAGGCCTTACGCCGCAGCGGCGTCGCCGTCGCCGGCGACCTCCCGCTTGGTGAGGTCGAGGAGCTCGCAGAAGAGCTCGCGAAGGCCCTCGTCGGAGAGCGGGCCGCGGTTCGCGGAGACGAGGTCGTCGAGCAGCTGCCGCTCGCGGTCGGCGTCGACGAACGGAAGCCCCACCTCCTGCTTGTGCCGCCTGAGCGCGGCCACGAGCTCGATCCGGCCGTTGACGGCGTCGAGGATCGAGCGGTCGAACTCGGAGATCTCCTCGCGGAGGCGTTGGACGGTCGGGTCAGTCATCGTGAACCTCCGCAGGATAGGAGCCGAACACGCGGAGTCGGCGTGTTCGGTCTCGGAGCTCGGTCAGCGTCTCGCGCACGATCGGGTCGAGGGGGTGGCCCGTGAGGACGGCGTCGAACCGGTACCGCCACGGCGACTGCGGGATGGGGCGGGAGACGAGCTGCAGGAGATCGATGCCGTGCCGCGCGAACGGCTCGATCGCACGATGGAGCGCACCGGGCTGGTGATCGGTGACGAACGAGAAGGCGGTTCGCCACGGTTTCCCGTTCACGTCCAGCCGCATGTACGTCGCGACAGAGACGAAGCGTGTGAACGCCTCCGGGTGGTCTCCCACGTCGGCCGCGACGACCGTCAGCCCGAGCAGTCTCGCGGCGCGCTCGCTCGCGATCGCGACCTCGGTCGGGTTGCCGCGCTCCGCGACCTCGGCGGCGGCATCGGCGGTAGTGGCCGAGGCGATCGCGGTCGCGCTCGGCAGGGACGCGAGCAGGCGCCGGCACTGGTCGAGGGCGACCGGGTGCGAGTGCACCGCGGTTATCCGGTCGAGCGGCACCTCGGCAGGCCCGACGAGGAAGTGGCGGATGGGGAGGACGGTCTCACCCGTGATCGCGAGCGGCGAGTCGTAGAGGAGGTCGTGCGTCTCCGCCACCGGGCCGGCGAGCGAGCTCTCGATGGGGAGTACACCGACGTCGATCGTGCCGGCCGCGACCGCCTCCGTGACGGCGGCGAAGCTCGGGAGCGCGACGAGCTCGGCGACGTCGCGAAACAGACGCTCGCTGGCCGCGGCGCTGTGGGCGCCGTCTCGGCCGGGGTAGCCGACGATGGGATGTGTGCTTGAACGTTCGGGCATCGGGTGGTTCCTGAGGGTCGAAGGAGTCCGCCTCTGTTCGATAGCTAGCCGGCGGAGGCGGAGGTCGAACGCCGACTAGCGCGCAAAGATGCGCGCGGCAAAGCCGAAGATGAACAGCTTCGTGCTGGCGCGCGACATCGAACGCACAGGCTAGGCGCGGCCTCGCCTCCCGTCAACCACCGAAGGCGGGAGATGGCCGGTCTCTCCTAACGCCATGAGCGGACGCGAGCACAAGGAGCCGCGCGAGTCGGGTATCGTGCGCCCATGTCCAGCCGCGCCCTTCCTGCGTTCAGCGCTGCCCGGCTGGCCCTCCTCCTCGGCCTCCTTCCCCGCTAGGGGAAGCGACGCGTCGACATACACGAGCCCGTCCGCACCCGTGGTGCGTCCTCGCCCCGACCCGAGAAGGAGCCTCTGCGATGTCCATGCCGCACTGGAAGTACCGACCGTACGAGACGGTCGACCTGCCCGACCGAACCTGGCCCGACCGCGTGCTCGACCGCGCTCCGGTCTGGTGCTCGACGGACCTCCGCGACGGTAACCAGGCGCTCATCAACCCGATGGACTCCGCGCGCAAGCGCCGCTTCTTCGACCTGCTGCTCGCGCTCGGGATCCCCGAGATCGAGATCGGTTTCCCGTCCGCCTCGAAGACCGACTTCGATTTCGCTCGTCTGCTGATCGAGGAAGGGCTCATCCCCGAGGGCACGACGATCGCGGCGCTCACGCAGGCACGGCCGGAGCTCATCGAGCGGACCTTCGAGGCGCTCGCGGGGGCGAAGCGCGCCATCGTCCATCTCTACAACTCGACGTCCACCACGCAGCGGCGGGTCGTGTTCCGGCTCGATCGCGCTGGCATCACCGACCTCGCGGTGCGCGGCGCACGGCTCTGCCGCGAGCTCGCGGCGGGCGTGCCGGGAGAAATCGTCTTCCAGTACTCCCCGGAGAGCTTCCATCACACCGAGCTCGACTACGCCCTCGAGATCTGCGAGGCGGTGGCGGAGGAGTGGGGGCCGACGCCCGAGGAGAAGATGATCGTGAACCTGCCGACGACCGTCGAGCAGTTTCCGCCGAACGTCTACGCCGACCGGATCGAGTGGTTCGGCCGCCACTTCACGAAGCGCGACTCGGCGATCCTGTCGGTGCATCCGCACAACGACCGTGGGACCGCGGTCGCAACGGCGGAGCTCGGCCTGATGGCGGGGGCGGAGCGCGTCGAGGGGACGCTCTTCGGAAACGGGGAGCGCACCGGCAACGTCGACCTGATCACGATCGCCCTCAACCTGCTCACACAGGGCGTGGATCCCGGCCTCGATCTCTCCGCGATCGACGAGGCGAGGGCGATCGTCGAGGAGTGCAACGAGCTCCCGGTGCATCCGCGCCATCCGTACGTCGGCGAGCTCGTGTACACGGCGTTCTCGGGCTCTCACCAGGACGCGATCAAGAAGGGCATGCACGCGCAGGAGCGCTCTGGCTCCGACGTATGGGACGTCCCGTACCTGCCGATCGACCCGAACGACCTCGGGCGCAGCTACGAGGCGATCATCCGCGTCAACTCGCAGTCGGGGAAGGGCGGCGTCGCCTACCTCATGCAGGTGGAGCACCACCTCGAGCTCCCGCGAGGGCTGCAGGTCGACTTCGCGCAGAAGGTGCAGGCGATCACGGACGCCCGCGGAGGAGAGCTGACCTCCAGCGAGCTCATGGACACCTTCCGGGAGAGCTACCTCGGTCACGTTGCGCCGCTCGAGCTGGCCTCGCACTCGCACTCGAGCGAGGGTGGCGCCGATCGGATCGCGGCGAGCCTCCTCGTCGACGGTGAGGAGAAGATCGTCGAGGGCGAGGGCAACGGTCCCATCGACGCGCTCGTGAATGCGCTCGCCAGGGGTCTCGGCGTCGAGATGCACGTATTCGACTACCACGAGCACGCGATGAGTCGCGGCGAGGACGCGACGGCTGCCGCCTACGTGGAGGCGGATGTGGACGGGGACGTCGTCTGGGGCGTCGGCATCCATCCGTCGATCGTCACCGCGTCGCTCCGGGCCGTGCTCAACGCGGTGAACCGGGCGCACGCGCTCCGCTCTGCTCAGGACGCGGTGGCGACTGCGTTCGACGCCGCTCCGGGCGGCTCAGTCTGACTCGTCGAGCGAGAAGGCCACGCGCAGCGCGCGGACGGCACGCTCGATGTCGCCGCGCGGGATGAGGCAGGAGATCGTGATCGGAGAGGTCGAGATCATCCGTAGGTTGATCTGCTCGTCCGCGAGCGTGCGGAACATGCGCGCGGTCACTCGGGGGTGAGAGCGCATGCCGGCGCCGACGAGCGCCACCTTGGCCAGGTCGGCGATCTCCACGACGTCGAACGGACCGATCGCCTCGTGCGCGCCGGCGAGCGCACGCCGGGTCGCGTCGACCTCCGTCGGAGGGGACGGAGAAGGACACGGTCGCCGAGCCGTGGACCACGTCCTGCAGGATCGTGTCCACGTTGACCGCCTCGTCGGCGACGGCCTGGAAGATGGCCGCGGCGATCCCGGGCCGGTCGGGCAGGCCGGTCAGGTCGAAGACGACCTCGTTCTCCGAGTGCGTGACCGCGGAGACGATGGGCTGCTCGAGCCCTTCGACGCCGTCGGTCCAGTCGGTGCTCATCGGGCAACCCCCGTTGCCCGATGAGCGTGGAGGGGCGTGGGGAACCGGGAGGTTCCCCACGCTCTCGAGAAGAAGGGGGCTCGCAGGAGGAAACATGGTTTCCGTTTACCCTTCTCCTGGCGACCGCGAGCCGCAGGCGAGCGGTGCTCATTCGGCGAGCCCCGCGAGGACGGCGGCCGCGAACTCGTCCGTCGTGGCGGTGCCGCCGAGGTCGGCGGTCGGCGTCGTCGAGAGCGCCCGCTCGACCGCTGCGTCGAGCGCCGCCGCCTCGTCCGGCCGCCCGAGCCCGTGCTCGAGCAGGAGCGCCGTCGAGCGGAGCATTCCCGCCGGGTTGGCGATCCCGCGGCCCGCGATGTCGGGCGCGGAGCCGTGGACGGGTTCGAAGATCCCAGGCCCGGCGTCACCGAGGCTCGCCGAGGGCGCCAGGCCGAGCCCGCCCGTCATCGCCGCGGCGAGGTCGGAGAGGATGTCGCCGAACATGTTCTCGGTCACGATCACGTCGAACTGCTCGGGCGCGCTCGCGAGCTGCATCGCGGCGTTGTCGACGAGCATGTCCTCGAGCTCGACGTCCGGGTAGCTCGGCGGCGACCTCGCGGACGACACGTCGCCACATGCGCGAGGTCTCGAGCACGTTGGCCTTGTCGACCGACGTCAGCTTCCCGCGGCGCGCGCGGGCCAGCTCGAAGCCCCGCCGGGCGATTCGCTCGACCTGGCTCGGGTGGTACTCGCAGGTGTCGAAGACGGTGCCGTCGTCGCGCACCCCTCGCGCGCCGAAGTAGAGACCGCCGACGAGCTCGCGCACGATGAGGAGGTCGATCGCGCCCGCACGCGCCGGACGGAGGTTGGCGTAGACGTCGAGCTCGGCCCTGAGCCGAAGCATCCCCTGCTCCGGTCGGACGTCTGCCGCATCGAACTCGGGGTGCCCGATCGGCGCCTTGAGGACGGCGTCCGCCGAGCGGCACGCCTCGAGCGTTGCCGCGGGCAGCGAGTC
Source organism: uncultured Gaiellaceae bacterium (assembly GCA_963776555.1). GTDB lineage: Bacteria > Actinomycetota > Thermoleophilia > Gaiellales > Gaiellaceae > GMQP-bins7. The sequence continues at coordinate 31,493 of CAVZNK010000038.1, forward strand.
GCCGGTCTGCCGGATCGCGTCGGCGCCGAAGAGCCGATCCTCGAGCTCGACATCGGGAGCGAGCGCCGCCAGCGCCCGCTGCGCGACGACCATGACCTCGGGCCCGATGCAGTCCCCGGGGAGGCAGACGACCCGCTTCGTGGACACGGACGCGAGCGTACTCAGATCGCGACGCCGAGGTGCTCGAGCAGCGCGTCTGCGTCCGCCTCGACCTCGACGGGGCGCAGGCGGTCGGCGACCGGCTGCGGCGTCTTCAGGCCGTCGCCGGTGACGAGGAGCACGACCGTGTCGCGGTCGCCGACGGCTCCGCTCGCGACCGCACGCCGGAGCGCGCCGAGCGTCACGCCCGCCGCGGTCTCCCCGAACACGCCGGTCGTCTCGGCGAGGAGCGCCATGTTCTCGCCGACCTCGTCCTCGTCGACCGCGTAGATGGCGCCGTCCGTGGCCCTCGCGGTCGCGACCGCGAGGTCGCCGTCGGCCGGGTTGCCGATGGCGAGCGAGCGCGCGACGGTGTCCGGGCGAAGCGGGGTGACCTTCCGCTCCTCGGCGAACGCGGCCGCGACGGGTGCGCAGCCCGCGGCCTGCCCGCCGTAGAGACGCGGAGCTTCCCCGTCGACGAGGCCGATCTCGCGCAGCTGGGCGAAGCCCTGGTGCACCTTCGAGAACAGCGCGCCCGAGGCGATCGGCCCCACGACCGCGGTCGGGAGCTTCCAGCCGAGCTGCTCGGCGATCTCGAAGGCGAGCGTCTTCGAGCCCTCGGCGTAGTAGGAGCGGAGACCGACGTTGACGAACGACCAGTCGAGCTCGAAGGAGAGCTCGACCGAGAGCCGGCTGCAGTCGTCGTAGCTTCCGTCGACCGCGTAGATCGTCGCGCCGTAGACGGCTGTCGCCGTCAGCTTCTCGGGCTCGAGGCTCGCGGGGCAGAGCACTGCCGCCTCGATGCCCTCCGCGGCCGCACGCGCTGCGACCGCGTTCGCGAGGTTGCCGGTCGAGGAGCAGGCGAGGGTCGTCGCCCCGTGCTCGAGCGCCTTTGCGCACGCGACCGCGACGACCCGGTCCTTGAACGAGTGCGTCGGGTTCGCGGTATCGAGCTTGAGGTAGAGCGTTCCCACGCCGAGCGCCTCGGCCAATCGCGGCGCGGTGGCAAGCGGGGTGAGCCCGGGCGCGAGCCGCTGCTCGGCGGGAGGCGACACCGGGAGGAGCGGCGCATAGCGCCAGAGCGACGGCGGGCCGGCCTCGATCGCCTCGCGGGTCAGGCTGGTTCGGAGACGCTCGAGGTCGTAGACAGGCTCGAGCGGGCCGAAGCAACGCGCGCACACGCCGATCGGCTCGAGCGGGTACTCCGCCTCGCACGCACGGCAGCGGAGAGATTCACAGGTACTGGCTAGAAGCGGCACGACGACCTCCCTTTCACTCGCTCGACACATCCACCCGGGATTGGCACCGTGCTCTAGAGCCGGTTGCCGAGGCGTCACAGGGCCGGTCCCTCAGCCTCTCTCGATGCGGAGCGAGGCGTGCCTCGCTACCGACGGCCAGTATACGAACTGAAGTGACCCTGCGCGAGGACATCGAGCGCGAGGCGAGAGCCGCGAACGAGGCCGCGCCGGCGCTCGCCGACGACCTCGTGAGCGAGGCGCTGCGCGGAGCAGCGGCGCTCGTGCGCGAGCGGCGCGCGGCGGTGCTCGCGGCCAATGCGCTCGACGTCGAGCAGGGAGCGGGGCGCCTCGACGAGGGGACGCTCGACCGGCTCCGGCTGGACGACGCCCGCGTCGAGGGCCTCGCCACGCAGCTCGAGGCAATGGCCGGGATCGAGCCGCTCGAGCGCGAGGTCGACGCGTGGACGCTGTCGAACGGCCTGCGCGTGAGCGAGCGGAGGATCCCCATCGGGACGGTCGGCGCGAACTTCGAGGCTCGTCCGAACGTGGCGCTCGACGTGGCGGGGCAGCTTCTCAAGAGCCTCAACACGGCCGTGCTGCGAACCGGCAGCGCCGCTCTCGGCACCGTGACGACGCTCGTCGACGACGTGCTGCGTCCTGCACTGGAGGCGAGCGGGTTGCCAGCGGGGGCCGTCGGGCTCGTGCGTTCCCCCGACCGGGAGGGAGCTCGACTACTCGTGTCGATGCCGAAGCTCGTTCCGCTCGTGATCCTGCGCGGAAGCGGAGAGACGACGGCGGGGCTCGCGCGGCTCGCGGCGGAGAACGGCGTCCGGACGCTGGCGCACGCCGAGGGCGGTGGCGTCCTCTACGTCCACGCCTCGGCCTCGCGCGAGAAGGCGCTCGCGCTCGCCGAGGCGAGCCTCGATCGCCTGGGGGTCTGCAACCGCCTCAACCTCGCGCTCGTCGATCGCGCTGCGGAGGACGTCGTGCCCGCGCTGCTCGAGCTCTTCACGAGGAAGGGGCTCGAGGTGCGCGGCACCGTCGAGGGAGCGCAGCCGCTCGACCGCCCGCTCGGGCACGAGTGGGCGAGCGACCCGGAGCGCGTGGCGACGATCACGATCGTGCTCGTCGACGACCTCGACGAAGCGGTGCGCATCGCGAACGAGGAGACCTCGGGCCTCGCGGCGGGGATCGTCGCCGAGGACGCGGATGCGGCGCAGCGCTTCCTCGACGGCTATCGGGGCACCGCCGCGTTCTGGCACGCCACCACGCGCTTCACGGACGGCTTCGAGCTGACCGGGGCGCCCGAGACCGGCATCAACGTCGACTGGGCGCCGGGGCCGCGCGGGCCGGTCACGTACCGCGACCTCTGGCTTCGCCAGTACCGCGTCGTCGGCGACGCCACGCAGACGCGGTGACGGTCGTCGTCAAGCTCGGGACGAGCCTCGTCGTCGGCCCGCAAGGCTCGATCCGGCGGACGGTGCTGCGCCGGCGCGCGGCCGAGATCGCCACGATCGTGAAGGGCGGCGAGCCGGTAGCGGTCGTGTCGTCGGGCGCGATCGCGCTCGGCCTGCCGCACCTCGGCCTCGAACGTCGTCCGCGGGCGCTGCCGAAGCTGCAGGCCGCGTCGGCGCTGGGTCAGGCGCGGCTGCAGCAGACGTGGGAGAAGGCGCTCGCGCGGGAGGGCGTGCCGGCGGCCCAGATCCTGCTCACGGCCGCAGACGTCGCCGACCGCGCCGCGTACGTGAACGCGCGCAACGCCCTGACCGCGCTGTTCGCGCTCGGCGCGGTTCCGATCGTGAACGAGAACGACGCAACGGCCACGGACGAGATCGCGTTCGGCGACAACGACGCGCTCGCGGCCCACGTCGCCGTCCTCGTCCGCGCACGCCTCCTCGTGCTGCTCACCGAGGTCGACGGCGTGTACACGCGCGCGCCGGGGACCCCGGACGCCGAGCTTCTGCGGGAAGGGTCGGCCGTCGGCGACGTCGCGTACGGGGCGGGGGCCGCTCTCGGCCGGGGCGGGATGCGGAGCAAGGTCGCGGCCGCGCGGATGGCCTCGGAGGCGGGCATCCCGACCGTCATCGCCGACGGCACCCCTCCCGACGTGCTCGGGCCGATCCTCGCCGGCGAGCCCCGGGGAACGCGGTTCCACGGCGCCGAGCGTGAGCTCTCCGCCTACAAGCTGTGGCTGCGCTTCGCGAAGGAGCCGGTCGGGAAGCTGCACGTCGACGACGGAGCCCGGCGAGCGGTGGCGGTGCAGGGCCGGAGTCTGCTCGCCGTCGGCGTCGTCCGCTGCGACGGCGACTTCGACGCCGGCGCCGCAGTCGAGCTCGTCGGCCCGGACGGCAGCGCCTTCGCACGCGGCGTGACCGGGGCCGCAGCCTCCGAGATCTCCGCGCGCCCGGCCGGCCTCGAGGCGGTGCACCGGGACCGTCTCGTCGTGTACTGATTCGCCGTGGACACGAGCGCGACGGGCACCTCGCCCGGCCTGGCCGACAGCCTGAGCCGGCTCGGCACCGAGACGGCCTTCAGCGTCCTCGCCCGCGCGCGCGAGCTCGAGCGGCAGGGCCGCGAGATCGTCCACCTGGAGATCGGCGAGCCGGACTTCGACACGCCGGCGCACATCAAGGAAGCGGCGGCCGCTGCCCTGCGGGCGGGGGAGACCCACTACTGCCCGACCGCAGGCATCGCCGTGCTCCGCGAGGAGGCTGCGCGTTACCTCTCACGGACGCGGGACATCGACGTCGACCCGGGCCGAGTCCTCGTCGCGAACGGGGCGAAGCCCTTCCTCTTCTTCACCGTCCTCGCGACCTGCAACCCGGGCGACGAGGTCGTCTATCCGGATCCGGGGTTCCCGATCTACGAGTCCGCGATCCGCTGGGTCGGCGCGACGCCCGTGCCGCTGCCGCTCGAGGAGGAGCGCGACTTCGCCTTCGACCTCGCCGACCTCGAGTCGCGGCTCGGCCCGCGCACGAAGCTCGTCATCCTGAACTCGCCGCAGAACCCGACGGGCGGGGCGCTCTCCGCGGAGGAGACGGAGAGGGCCGCGGCCCTGCTCGCGGACTCGGGCGCGTGGGTGCTGTCGGACGAGGTCTACTCGCGGATGGTCTACGACGGCGAGTTTGCGAGCGTCGCCTCCTATCCCGGCATGCTCGAGCGGACCGTCGTCCTCGACGGCTTCTCCAAGACCTATGCGATGACCGGGTGGCGGTGCGGGTACGCGGCCGTGCCGGAGCCGCTGGTCGACCCGCTGGTGCGGTTCTTCGTCAACTCGACCTCGTGCGTGCCTCCGTTCGTCCAGCTCGCGGGGGTCGCCGCACTCACGGGCCCGCAGGACGAGCCGGAAGCGATGGTGGCGGAGTTCCTTGCTCGTCGGGAGCTCGTCGTATCGGGCCTGAACGAGCTTCCGGGAGTCACGTGCCGCGTCCCGCGGGGTGCCTTCTACGCGTTCCCGAACGTGTCCGGCGTCCCGCTCGAGACGGAGGAGCTCGCCGACCGGCTGCTCCAGGAGGCTGGCGTGGCGGTTCTCGCCGGTTCGGCCTTCGGCCGCCACGGGAAGGACAACCTGCGGATCAGCTACGCGAACTCCCGCGAGAACCTCGCCCTCGCGATCGAGCGGATGGGCGGCTTCCTCGAGTCCCTATGACGACCGCGTGATGGCGCCCTCCGACGCCGACGACACGAGCGCCGCGTACTTCGCCATGACACCGCTTCGGTAACGAGGCTCCGGCGGACTCCAGTCGCGCAGGCGAGCGTCGAGCTCGTCGGCCGAGAGCTCCACGCGCAGCTCTCTCGCGTCGACGTCGATCACGACCGTGTCACCTTCGCGGAGCGCCGCGAGCGGGCCGCCGCGGAACGCCTCGGGCGAAATGTGGCCGACCATGAAGCCGTGCGTCGCGCCCGAGAAGCGGCCGTCGGTGACGAGTGCGACCTCGTCGCCGAGGCCCTCGCCCACGATCGCGGCGGTGACATGGAGCATCTCCCGCATGCCCGGCCCTCCGGCCGGCCCCTCGTACCGGATCACGACGACGTCCCCCGGCTCGATCGCGCCGGCCTTCACCGCCGCGAAGCACTCCTCCTCGGAGTCGAACACGCGCGCTGGGCCGCGGTGCTCCGTGCGCTCGTGGCCGGCAAGCTTCACCACGCACCCCTCGGGAGCGAGGTTGCCGCGCAGGATCGCGATCCCTCCGCGTGACTTGAGGGGCGCCTCGCTCGGCACGACGACGGTCTGGCCCGCGGTCTCCTCCACGCTCTCGGCGACCTCGGCGAGGGTGCGGCCGTCGACGGATGCAACGCCCGCGTGCACGAACGAGCCCTTGCTCAGCTCGCGCGCGACGAGGCCCACGCCTCCGGCGCGGTAGACGTCCGTGGCGTGGTACCGGCCCCACGGCTTCATGTCGGCGACGATCGGCGTCGCGGCCGAGATGCGGTCGAAGTCGTCGATCGTGAAGTCGATGCCGTACTCGCGCGCGATCGCGACGAGGTGGAGGACGCCGTTCGTCGACCCGCCGGTGCCCGCGATCGCAGCCGCGGCGTTCTCGACAGCCTGCTTCGTCACCACCTGCGACGGACGGAGATCGCGCCGCACGACGTCCACGGCGAGCTTGCCGATCTCGAACGCGGCCTCCGCCTTCGCGCCGTTCATCGCCGGAATGCCGTTCGCGCCCACCGGAGTGAGGCCGAGGAAGTCGACCATCGTCGACATCGTGTTGGCGGTGAACTGACCTCCGCACGCACCGGCGGCTGGACATGCGACCGACTCGAGCTCGTGCAGCTCCTCGGCGCTCATCTTCCCGGCCGCGTATGCGCCGATCGCCTCGTAGACGTCGCCGATCGAGACCTCGCGACCGCGGTACAGCCCGGGCGCGATCGAGCCCGTGTAGAAGACGACTGCTGGGATGTCGAGGCGGCCGAGCGCCATGATCGCGCCGGGTGTCGTCTTGTCGCAGGCGACGAGGCAGACGAGCCCGTCGAAGAGATGGCCGCGCGCGACGAGCTCGATCGAGTCTGCGATCACCTCGCGCGAGACGAGCGACGCACGCATGCCGGACGTGCCCATGGAGACGCCGTCGGAGACGGCGATCGTGTTGAACTCCATCGGTGTGGCGCCCGCCTCGCGGATGCCGCGTTTCACGTCGACGGCGAGCTCGCGCTGGTTGAGGTTGCACGGCATCGTCTCGATCCACGTCGTCGCGACGCCGATGATCGGCTTGGCCAGGTCGTCGTCGGTGAAGCCCGTGCCCTTGAGCATCGAGCGTGCTCCGGCACGGTCGGGGCCGTCGGTGAGGGCGGCGCTGTGCCGCTTCGCGGGGTCGGACTCGCGGGTGTAGGGATCGGTGCTCACAGGACGTGCGCTCCTCTCGGAGAGACGGACAGAGTCAGGACGGAGACGTCGGGGAAGCGGTCGCCGAGCTCGTGCGCGCAGTCGTCGGCGGACTCAGGGGCGGCCCACACGACGACCGTCGGGCCGGAGCCGGAAAGCGTCGAGCCGAGGGCGCCCGCCGGCGGCTGCCCGCGGACGGCCGCGAGCAACGGCGCGCCGTTCGAGCGGTACGGCTCGTGCAGGCGGTCCGCGAGCGCCTCCGCGAACAGCCCGGCCGAGCCGGACGCGAGCGCCGCTCCGAGGAGCGCAGCGCGTCCGGCCGTGAAAGCCGCATCCGCGTGCGCGACCTCCGCCGGGAGCGCGGCGCGTGCAGCCGCCGTCGAGACGGTCGTCTCCGGAACGAGCGCGATCGGCACTGCGGGCGTGTCGTCGGCGATGCGCGCGATCCTCGCATCCCAGGTGAGGCACACGCCGCCTGCGAGGGCCGCGGCGAGGTTGTCGGGATGGCCTTCGAGCGGAATGCCCTCGGCGAGGAGCTCCTCGGGGCTCGGCTCGAGCCCCGCGACGGCCGCCGCCGCGACGAGCCCGAGCGCGATGACCGATGCACTCGACCCCAGTCCGCGCTCACGCGGGATGCGGTCGACGAACGTGAAGCGTCGACCTTCGACCGGGGCGAGCCGGGAGAACGCCTGGATCCCGAGATGGTCGAGGTCGGCCGCGCCGTCGCCGTCGGAGACCTCGAGCTCGTTCCAGAGGTCGAGCGCGACTGCCGCGCAGTCGTACCCCGGCCCGAGGTTGGCTGTGGTGGCCGGAGCGCGAACGCGGACGACGCTCATCGCGACGCTTCCTCGATCGCGTCGGGGTCGGGATCGACCGCGACGGGCGGCGGGCTGAGCCGCGCGGCCGTCTCGGGGTCCTTGAGCCCGTGTCCCGTGATCACGCACACGACCGTCGAGCCCGGCTCGAGATCGGCCTCGCCGAGGGCGGCGAGCCCGGCGGCCGAGGCCGGCTCGCAGAAGATGCCTTCCTCGCGGGCGAGCTCGCGCCACGCCTCGAGTATCGCGTCGTCCGCGAGCGTCACGACGCTTCCGCCGGAGGACTCGATCGCGTCCGCTGTCGTTGCCGCGTGCGCGGGCGCCGCGATGCGGATCGCCGAGGCGACCGTGGACGAGCGCTCGGCGGCCTCGCCGGCAACGAGGCGTGGCATTCGGCCGGTCTCGGCGAAGCCGCGCGCGTAGGCAGTGAGGTTCCCTCCGCCACCGTACGGAAGCGCGAGCACGTTCGGCGCCGCGCCGAGCTCCTCGACGATCTCGAAGGCCGCGGTCTTCTGGCCTTCGAGGCGGTCCGGGTTGAGCGAGTTGACGAGCACGTGCGTCCCTCTCGCCGCGAGCTCGCGCGCCGCCGAGAGGGCCTCGTCGAAGGTCCCGCGAACCTCGAGCGCCCGTGCGCCGTACGCGCGCGCCTGTGCGAGCTTCCCCGAGGCGACCGCTCCTGCGGGCTGCAGGACGACCGCTACGAGCCCAGCGCGGGCCGAGTACGCGGCTGCCGACGCAGCGGTGTTGCCGGTCGACGCGCAGACGACCGCGCGCGCCCCTGCCTCGAGTGCCTTCGAGATCGCGACGGTCATCCCGCGGTCCTTGAAGCTCCCCGTGGGGTTCGCGCCCTCGCACTTGAGGTAGAGCTCGACGCCGAGTCGCCTCGAGATCCTCGGCGCGTGCAGGAGCGGCGTCGAGCCCTCGCCGAGCGAGACGACGGGCGTGCCGGCGCTCACGGGGAGCCGCTCGCGGTAGCGGTCGACGAGGGAGTCCATGACTGCTTTCTAGCGCGTCCGCAGCCGGATCTCAGGCCCAGCCGAGCTCGACGACGCCGCGATCGGAGACGACCGGGACGAGGAAGGGCGGGGCGTGGAGGTTGCCGAGCTCCGCGATCTCCGCGAGCGCGCCCTCGACGGCGCTCTCGGCCGCCTCGTGGACGACGACGTGCAGGACCGCGCCCTCGGCCGTCGGCACCTGCACGAGGCGAGCGACGGACACGTCGTGTGCGGCGAGGCGCAGCGCGACGTCCGCGAGCACCCCCGGCCGGTCGTCGACCTCGAGGTGCACGTAGAACGGCGAGCGCAGGGCCCCGGGAGGCAGCGTGCCGAGCTCGCGCCAGCACGCGTCGTTCTGGAGGAACCCGTTGGCGGCGGTCCCGACGACGCTGACCATGTCGGCGACGACCGCCGAGGCCGTCTCGATCCCGCCCGCGCCCGGCCCCTCGAGCGTGATCTCGCGAATCGCGTCGCCCTGGAGCATGACTGCGTTGAATGCGCCCTCGACCGCGGCGAGCGGATGGTGGCGGTCGACGAACGCCGGTCGGACGCGGACGTCGAGGCGGTCGTCGACGAGGGTCGCCGAGCCGACGAGGCGCACGACCATCTCGAGCTCGCGGGCGGCGGCGACGTGGAGCGGCGTGACGTCCTCGACGCCCTGGAAGTCGACGTCGGCGAGCGTCACGCGCGAGCCGAACGCCACGGTCGCGAGGATCGCCATCTTCGCCGCTGCGTCGGCGCCCGAGAGGTCGTCCGTCGGGTCGGCCTCGGCGTAGCCCAGACGCTGCGCCTCGGCGAGCGCGTCCGCGAGGCTCGCGCCTCCTTCCATCTCCGTGAGGATGAAGTTCGTCGTCCCGTTGACGATCCCGAGGACGCGGTGGACCGTGGTCACCACGAGTGCCTCGCGGAGCACCTTGATCACGGGGATCGCCGCGCACACGCTGGCCTCGAAGCGGAGCTGGACGCCCGCGCCCGCCGCGGCTGCGAAGAGCTCGGCGCCGTGCTGGGCGACGAGCTGCTTGTTCGCCGTGACGACGGGCTTGCCCGCGGCGAGGAGCTCGAGAACGTGCTCGCGGGCCGGCTCGATCCCGCCCATGAGCTCGGCGACGACGCCGATCGACGGGTCGTCGCGAATCGTGGCGAAGTCCGTGGTCAGGACACCGTCGGCAGGCGACGACGCGCGCTCCTTCGCGGGATCGCGCACGAGCGCGCGAACGACGCGCAGGCGGAGCCCCGTCGCCCGCTCGATGTCCTCCGCGTTCTCGACGAGGAGACGATCGACGGCTGCGCCGACCGTGCCGTAGCCGAGGAGGCCGACTCCGACCTCGACGTCGGGCCTACGCAGCCGGCACCTCGGTCTCGCGGCGCATCAGCGCGCGCAGCTCCTTGCCCACCCGCTCGAGCTCCTGATCCGCCGCCTGCGGCGCGCAGCTCGCGTAGCCGCGGCTCGCCGGCGTCCATCTCCGCGATCCACTCGCGTGCGAACGCTCCGGACTGGATCTCCTCGAGCATCGCCTTCATCTGCTCGCGGACGAGGTCGTCGATGACCCTCGGCCCGCGCGTGAGGTCGCCGAACTCCGCGGTGTCGGACACCGAGTAGCGCATGCCGGAGAGGCCGCCCTCCCAGATGAGGTCGACGATGAGCTTGAGCTCGTGAAGGCACTCGTAGTAGGCGACCTCGGGCTGGTACCCGGCCTCGACGAGCGTCTCGAACCCGGCGCGGATGAGCTCGGTGACGCCGCCGCAGAGGACGGCCTGCTCGCCGAAGAGGTCCGTCTCGGTCTCCTCCGCGAAGGTCGTCTCGATCATCCCCGCGCGGCCGGCGCCGATGGCTGCGCCATACGCGAGTGCGAGCTCGAAGGCGTTGCCGCTCGCGTCCTGTGCGACGGCGACCACCGCGGGCGTGCCGAAGCCTTCCTCGAACAGGCGCCGGACGATGTGGCCGGGCCCCTTCGGCGCGACCATGATCACGTCATGCCCCTCGGGCGGGGCAACGCGCCCGTAGTGGACGTTGAAGCCGTGCGCAAACAGCAAGGCGCCGTCGGGCGCGAGGTTCGCCTCGACCTCCGCGTAGACCGCCGGCTGTACCTGGTCGGGGAGCAGGAACGAGACGATCTGCGCGTCGCGTACGACCTCGGCCGGCGTGTCCGACAGCGAGGCCGGCCTCTTCGGCGGCCGCGCGCGACGGGCTGCCTTCGCGGAGGCCGACGTCGACCTCGACACCGGAGTCGCGCAGGTTGAGGGCGTGGGCGTGTCCCTGGCTGCCGTAGCCGAGGACGGCGACCTTGCCCGAGAGCAGGTCGACGTTGCCTTCGCGGTGGATCGTTGCCATCAGGGCTTCTCCTTCTCTTCGCTGTCAGGTGAGGACGTGCTGGCGCGGCTTCGCCGCGTTGTGCGTGCTCCGGCCGACGCCGATGCGGCCGGTGCGGACGAGCTCCTTGAGGCCGTGCGGCCGGACGAGCTCCTCGAACGAGTCGATCTCCTCGGGATCGCCCACGATCTCGAAGACGATCGAATCGGCTCCGAGGTCGGCGACGCGTGCGTTGAACGCCTGTGAGAGCGCGATGAGCTCGCCGCGGCGCGCGGGCGTGGCCGAGACTCGCATGAGGGCGAGCTCGCGCTCGACCGCCTCGCCGGGCTCGAGCTCCGAGACTCGGAGGACGTTCACGAGCTTGTGCATCTGCTTCTCGATCTGCTCGAGCGGATGCTGCTCGCAGTCGACGCGCAGGGTGATCCGCGAGACGTCGTGACGCTCCGTCGGCCCGACCGAGAGGCTCTCGATGTTGAACCCGCGGCGCGCGAACATGCTCGAGATCCGCATCAGCGCACCGGGCTTGTTCTCGACCAGCACCGAGAGCGTGTGTCTCACGCGGCCGCCGCCTTCTCTGCCTCGCTGACCTCGTCCGGGAACTCGACCAGGTCGAGCGCTGCTGCTCCGGCCGGGATCATCGGGAAGCACTGCTCGGCTGCGTCGACCCGCGCGTCGACGACGGCGGTGCGACCGCACGCGAGCGCCTCCTCGAGCGCGCTCTCGAGCTCGTCCGCGCTCTCGACCGTGAAGCCGACGCCGCCGTAAGCCTCCGCGAGCTTCGCGTAGTCGGGGACGTGCTTCGTGAGATGGATCTGCGACTGGCGCTCGTCGAAGAACATGTCCTGCCACTGCCGAACCATCCCGAGGTAGCCGTTGTTCACGATCACGGTGACGATCGGCAGGCCCTCGAGGACCGAGGTCGCGAGCTCCTGGCTCGTCATCTGGAAGCAGCCGTCGCCGTCGACGCACACGACGGTCGCATCGGGACGCGCGGCCTTCGCGCCGATCGCGGCGGGCACGCCGTAGCCCATCGTTCCGAGGCCGCCGGAGGTGATGAACGATCGCGGTCGGTCGCACAGCAGGTACTGCATCGCCCACATCTGGTGCTGGCCGACGCCGGTCGTCCAGACGACGTCGTCGCGGCCCGCGGTGAGCTGCTGGAGCGTCTCGAGGACGAGCTGGGGCTTGAGCGAGTCGCCGTCCGAGCGGTAGCGCAGCGGGAACTCCTCGCGCCAGGCGGCGAGCTGGCGCAGCCATGGCTCGGTACGCGGAACATGCCCGGTACCGTGGAGTGCGCGCAGCTCGTCCGTGAGGCCGGCGAGAACCTGCTTCAGGGGGCCGACCACCGGTATGTCCGCCTGACGGAGCTTGGAGATCTCTGCCGAGTCGATGTCGAGGTGGATGACCGTCGCACCGGGCGCGAACGCGGAGAGCTTGCCCGTGACGCGATCGTCGAAACGGGCGCCGACGGCCACCAGCAGATCGCACTTGTTGAGCGCCCAGTTCGACCACTTGGGCCCGTGCATCCCGGGCCAGCCGAAGTGCAGCTCGTGGGTCTCGGGGAAGGCACCCTTGCCCATCAGCGTCGTCACGATCGGGAGCCGCGCGACCTCGGCGAGCACGCGCAGCTCCTCGCACGCGTCGGCGTTGAGCGTGCCGCCGCCCACGTACAGCACCGGCCTCTCGGCGGCGGCCAGCGCCTGCGCGGCGCGGGCGATCTGGCGCGGGTGACCCTTCTGCGGGGGCTTCCACCCGGGCAGGTCGACGGCGTCGGGGTACGCGAAGTCGAGCTCCGCCTCCTGCACGTCGCGCGGGACGTCGACGAGGACCGGGCCGCACCGCCCCGTGCGCGCCACATGGAACGCAGCCTTCAGCACGTGCGGGAGCTCCTCGACGTCCTGCACGAGCCACGAGTGCTTGACGATCGGGATCGTGATGCCCGTGATGTCGCACTCCTGGAACGCGTCCGTGCCGATCAAGTGCGAGCGCACCTGGCCGGTGATGCAGACGAGCGGCGTCGAGTCCATCCACGCGTCAGCGATCGGCGTGACGAGGTTGGTCGCGCCCGGGCCGGACGTCGCGATCGCGACGCCGGCTCGACCCGACGCGCGCGCGTAGCCCTCGGCCATGTGACCCGCACCCTGCTCGTGTCGGGCGAGCACGTGACGCACGGTCGTGCCGCGTGCGAACGCGTCGTACACGGGCAGAACCGCGCCTCCCGGGAGGCCGAAGGCGACGTCGACGCCCTCGGCCTCGAGCGAGCGCAGGATCGCGTCGGCGCCGTTCATCGTCGTCATCTGACGACCTCGGTCGGCAGATGACGGTGGAGGGGTGTGGGGAACCGGAGGTTCCCCACGCTCTCAGGAAGAAGGGGCGGGCGGGGGAAAGATGGTTTCCCCCGCCAACGTGAGCCGTCGGCGAGCGTTCATGCGATCGCCTCGCGGTAGAACTCCGGGGTCGTCATCGCCTGCGGCAGGTACGAGATCACGACGTCCGCGAACTCGCGCGTGGTCGCGCCCACGCCGACCCGAACGAGGTCTGGGGTGCGAACGCCGTTGGCGCTCGCCTCCAGGACCGCATTGGTCAGCGTCTCGGCCGCCCTCCGCTCGCCGAGCCCCTCGCCGAGCATGAGCGCCGCCGCGAGCAGCATCGACGCCGGGTTGGCGACGCCCTGTCCGGCGATGTCCTCGGCCGCGCCGTGGGCGGGGGCGAAGACGCTCGGGCCGCTCGCTGCGAGTCGGCTCGTGGCCGCAATCCGGGGCGCGCCCCCGTGGGCGACGAAGCCGAGCAGCGCCTCCGCGTACGGCGCGGGCGTGACGACGACGTCGAACCGCCCGGGGTCGAACGCGAGGTCGTGCACGGCTGCCTTGACGGAGAGCTTCTCCGCGGCCACGCCGTCGTGTCTCGCCGCCTCGCGGGCGAACGCCGAGTCCCACGCATCGTCGCCGCCGACGGAGGCGACGCGGGCGCGGCTCGAGCGGGCGAAGTCGAAGGCACGCGCGAGCGTCCACTCGAGCGCCCCGCTCGAGAGCGGGCTCGAGACCGTGACCGAGCCGTGCTCGCCGAACGCGACGCGATCCATGCGCGCCCGCAGGTCGAGCTCCGACTCGACGTCGGCGAGCGCGGGATCGAACGCCGCCGCGACGAGGACCGCCTGGGCGCCGAGCGTCGCGCTCCTCGTGGCAGCGGGCAGCGCGTGCCCCGACTGCGTCCGGGCTTCGCTGCCGAAGGGCGGGTGCGTTTCGCGGACGTCGAAGCCGTGGAGTTGCGACACGCGTGCGAGCGCCCGGCTCGCCTCGGCCAGGACCTCGGCGGCGATTCCGTGTCCGGAGAGGCATGCGACCGTGTACGTCGTGCGACTGGTCATGCCGCCACCTCCTCCTCGAACGCGTCGAGCAGGGTGACCTCCGAGCGTGTATCGGCAAGCAGCTTGAAGCGGGTGAATGCCGCTGCGAGCTCGTCGTCGCTCAGCTGCAGGCCGGCCTCGTGGCAGGCGCGCCTGAAGGCATGCCGGCCGGAGTGCTTGCCGAGGGGCAAGGTCGTGGTGAGGCCGAGCTCCTCCGGATCCATGATCTGGTACGTCCCCGCGTGCTTCAGCATCCCGTCCTGGTGGATGCCGGCCTCGTGCGCGAACGCATTCGCCCCGACGATCGCCTTGTTCGGCTGGACGGCGTACCCGGTGAGCTCCGAGACGAGGCGCGAGGCGTGTCCGATGCGCCCCACGTCGATGCCGGTCTCGTATCCGTACGCGTCCGCACGGACGCGAAGCGCCATCGCGATCTCCTCGAGCGCCGCAACGCCGGCGCGCTCGCCGATGCCGTTGACGGTGCATTCGACCTGGCCGGCGCCGGCGGCGACGCCAGCCAGTGTGTTCGCCACGGCGAGCCCGAGGTCGTCGTGGCAGTGGACGGCGACCGTGACGCCTTCGAGCTCGGGGCAGCGGGCGCGGACGTCGCGGACGAATGACGCGTACTCGTCGGGAAGCGAGTAGCCGACCGTGTCGGGCAGGTTGATCGTCGTCGCTCCCGCCTCGATCGCCGCGCGGCACACCTCGGCGACGAACGCCGGGTCGGACCGGGTCGCGTCCTCACATGCGAACTCGACCTCGTCCACGCGACCGTGGACGTACGAGACGGACGAGCGCGCCTGCTCGACCACCTCCTCGGGCTCGAGGCCGAGCTTGAACTCCATGTGGATCGGGCTCGTCGCGAGGACGATGTGCACACGCGTGCGTCCGGGTGCTCCGGCCAGGGCCTCGACGGCGGCGTCGAGATCCTCCGGTCGCGACCGCGAGAGCGATGCGACGGTGGGGCGGCTCACGGCTGCAGCGACGGCGCGGACGCCCTCGAAGTCGCCAGGAGAGGAGACCGCGAACCCGGCCTCGATCACGTCGACTCCCAGCGCGTCGAGCGCCTGGGCGATCTCGACCTTCTCGTCGGGCGAGAGGACGATGCCCGGCGACTGCTCGCCGTCTCTCAGGGTGGTGTCGAGAATCGTGATCCTGCGGGGGGACACTGTCTGCTCCTTCGGTCTGGGCCGCCCGAGGGCGTACCTCTCCTGCGCTTCTGTGGACGTGTGCGCCGGTGCGGCGCGTGAGCGCGATCTCCCCCTAGAGGGGGAGAATCAGGAGCAGCTCGATGCCCGTACCGCAGTCGGGTACGGCCACGACTGTGGTATCGACGGGTACGTATGACGTCGCCCGGTTCGGCATCGAAGGGCAGAGTGTGCGGGACGGAGCGAGCTCTTGTCAACCCCCCGACGTGTGACGGGTTGGTGAATCGCGCTTGATCTGATCCGCCGGACGCACTACTCTGCCGGGTTCATGCCGAGCGCATTCGCGAACGCCGAGCCCGTACGGACACCAATTATCTCGTTCGCGATTTTTGCTGCGCGCATGCGTAGCTAGCCGGCGACCTCTTCCCGCCTCCGCCGTCTAGCTCAGGAGCACCGGCGGGAAGTCTCGTTCCTCCGATCGAAAGGCGACAAGCGCAGTGGGCGAACCTCCACGCCTCCTCTACGACCCCCGACGCGAGCGCGGCGCGTGTGGCATCGGCCTCGTCGCCGACCTGAAGGGCCGCGCTTCGCGGGAGCTCCTCGACCGGGCGCTCGCAGGCCTCGCGGCGGTCGGGCACCGGGGAGCATGGGCGGCCGACGGGGTGACCGGAGACGGCGCGGGCGTCCTCGTCCCGCTCAGTCCGGTGCTCACCGGGGTCGGCGGCGCCGGAGTTGCGATGTGCTTCCTGCGCGAGGGCTGGCTCCGTTCCGCGGTCGAGGACGCGTGCCGCGCGGAGGGGCTGCGGCCCGCCGGCTGGCGCGAGGTGCCGACCCGCACGTCGGCGCTCGGCGTGACCGCGGTCGCCTCGCTGCCGAGGATCGAGCAGCTGGTGCTTGCCCCCTCGGAGCATCCCGACGCCGAGCGCCGTGCGTATCGGGCGCGGCGGCGTGCCGAGCGGATTCCCGGCGTCTACGTCGCTTCGCTCTCGTTCCGCACGGTGACCTACAAGGCGCTCTGCGCGGCCGCACAGCTTGCCCGGTTCTACCCGGATCTCGAGGATCCCGGATTCGCCGTCACCTTCGCGATCTTCCACCAGCGCTTCTCCACGAACACGGAGCCGAGCTGGGAGCGCGCCCAGCCGTTCCGCCTGCTCTGTCACAACGGCGAGATCAACACGATCGACGGCAACGTCACGTGGACGGAAGCGCGGCAGCGGGCGCTCGGGGACGAGCCCGCGCTCGCGCCGGCACTCGACCGGGACGGGTCCGACTCGGCGCTGCTCGACAACGCCCTCGAGCTTCTCGTCCGCGGTGAGGGCGCGGACCCCGCCGAGGCGCTGTCCGTCCTCGTCCCTCCGGCGTGGCAGAACGATCCGCGCCTCGACGACGACGTGCGCGACTTCCATCGCCACGGCGCGATGCTCAGCGAGCCGTGGGACGGGCCGGCGGCGCTGTGCTTCTCGGACGGCCGGACCTGCGGCGCAGCCCTCGACCGCAACGGGCTCAGGCCGCTACGCGTCGCCGTCGCCGGCGACGAGCTACTTGCAGTCTCCTCCGAGGCAGGGGCGGTGCCGTTGCCTGACGGCCTGCCCGTGCGCAGGACGCGGTTGGGGCCGGGCGGCATGCTGACGCTCGACCCCGACCGCGGCCTGCTGGTCGACGCGGAGCTCCGTCGCGACATTGCTCGCCGCCGCCCCTATGGCGCCTGGGTCGAGAGCAGCGTCGTCCGGGCGGACGTCGGCACTCCCGCCGAGTCGGGGGAGGGCTCGCTCGACGCGCGCCACGTGCTCCATGGCTACACGCGGGAGGAGCTGAACTCGATGCTGCGACCGCTCGCGCAGTCAGGCCACGACCCCGTGTCGTCGATGGGGGACGACAGCGCCATCGCGCCGCTCGCCGGGCGAGACCGTCCGCTGACGACGTACCTGCGGCAGCGGTTCGCGCAGGTGACGAACCCGGCGATCGACCACCTGCGCGAACGGCTCGTGATGTCGGTGTCGACGTTCCTCGGCCCGCGCTCGCCCTCGCTCGTGGGCGACGGGCCGCTACCGCCGCTGGCGGTCGTTCCAGGCTTCCTGCTCTACCCGGACGGTGTCGATGCGCTGGCTCCGCGCGTCCTCGACGCGACATTCACCGAGGAGGAAGGCCTTCGCCCCGCGCTCGACCGGCTGGCCGTGCTCGCCGAGGCGGCGGTCGCTGCAGGCGACACGATTCTCTGTCTGAGCGACGCGGCCGCAGGCGAGGAGCGAGCGCCGGTGCCCGCGTTGCTCGGGCTGTCGGCGGTGCACACGCGGCTCGTCGAGATGGGCCTGCGGATGCGGTGCTCGCTCGTCGTCGCGTCGGACGAGCCTCGGGACACGCATGCGATCGCGTGCCTCCTCGGGTACGGCGCCGATGCCATCTGCCCGCGGCTCGCCCTCGAGACGGTCGCGCACATGGCGGCCGCCGACAAGGTCGGCGGCGACCGTCCGTCACCCGCCGAGGCTCAGCAGAGGCTGCTCGCAGCCCTCGAGGAGGGCGTCCTCAAGGTGATGTCCAAGATGGGGATCTCGGACGTCTCGAGCTATCGGGGCGCGCGCCTCTTCGAGGCCGTCGGGCTCGACCGCACGCTGTGCGCGGAGCTCCTCGCCGGAACTCCCTCGGCGATCGGAGGCGCCCGGCTCGAGCGGTTCGAGCGCGAGGCCCTCGCGCGACTGGAGGCGTCGCGCGCCGAGCGGCTGCGGCTGGACAACCCCGGCTACTACAAGTTCCGGAAGGGCGGGGAGCCGCACGCGACCGACGCTGACGTCGTCGACGCGCTGCAAGCCGCCGTCACCGGCGCGCACGCCCTGCGGGTCGCGGTTCGCGACGGGCGCTCGGACCTCTACGACCGCTTCGCGGCGCTCGTCAACGAGCGGACGCCGCTGGAGCCGCGCGACCTCCTCGAGCTCGTACCGGCCGGCCCACCCGCGCCGCTCGAGGAGGTCGAGCCGGCCGAGGAGATCGTGCGCCGGTTCTCGGGCGGAGCGATGTCGCACGGCGCGCTGTCTGCCGAGGCGCACGAGACGATCGCGATCGCGCTCAACCGGCTCGGCGCCCGCTCGAACTCGGGCGAGGGCGGGGAAGACTCGCGTCGCTTCCGCACCGAGCGCAACTCCGCGATCAAGCAGGTCGCGTCCGGGCCGGTTCGGCGTGACCGCCGAGTACGCCGCCTTCGCCGACGAGCTCCAGATCAAGATCGCGCAGGGGTCGAAGCCCGGCGAGGGCGGTCAGATCCCCGCGCACAAGGTGAGCGAGGAGATCGCGGCATTGCGGCGCGCGCAACCGGGGGTCTCGCTCATCTCGCCTCCGCCGCACCACGACATCTACTCGATCGAGGACCTCGCGCAGCTCATCTTCGACCTGCGGGAGGTCAACCCGGCCGCCGACATCTCGGTGAAGCTCGTCGCCGAGACCGGGGTCGGGATCGTCGCGACCGGCGTCGCGAAGGCCCACGCCGACGTGATCCACGTCGGCGGTGCGGACGGTGGAACGGGAGCGAGTCCCCTGCCGTCGATCAAGCACGCGGGCGCGCCGTGGGAGGTCGGGCTCGCGGAGACGCAGCAGGCGCTCGTGGCCAACCACCTGCGCGGACGCGTCCGCGTCCGCGTGGACGGGGGCTTCAAGACGGGACGCGACGTCGTCGTGGCCGCGCTCCTCGGTGCCGACGAGTTCTCGTTCGGAACGGCGCTGCTCCTCGCCGAAGGGTGTCTGATGGTTCGCTCGTGTCACCTCGACACGTGTCCCGTGGGCATCGCCACGCAGCAGCCGGAGCTGCGGGCCAAGTTCGCCGCGACGCCCGAGATGGTGCAGGCCTACCTCTTGTTCGTCGCGGAGGAGGTCCGACGCCTCCTCGCTTCGCTCGGGCTGCGCTCGCTCCGCGAGGCGGTCGGCCTCGTCGAGTGTCTCCGCCAGCGGCACACCGGCGATCCCGCTGCGGACACGCTCGACCTGTCGCCGCTCTTCGCGCGGGCCGCGGAGGGAGCTTCGCGTCACACGGCCGCCGCGCCGCGCGGTGCCGGCGACCGGCTCGGCGGGCTGATCCACGCCCAGGGCGCCGCAGCGCTCGACTGGGCCGCGCTGGTGGAGCCGCGTCACGTCGTGACGAACGGCGACCGTGCGATCGGTGCTCGCCTCGGAGGGGCGGTGGCCACGCGTCATGGCGCGCTTCCTCCTCCGGGCCGTCTGCGCGCCCACTTCGAGGGGTCTGCGGGCCAGAGCTTCGGCGCGTTCCTCACCGCGGGGATCCAGCTGCACCTCGTGGGGGAGGCCAACGACTATGTGGGCAAGGCGATGAGCGGCGGCCGCATCGTGATCGCGCCGCCTCCGGACGACGCGGGCGAACCGTGCCTCGTCGGCAACACCGCGCTGTACGGGGCGACGGGCGGCAAGCTGTTCTGCGCCGGCTCCGCGGGCGAGCGCTTCGCCGTGCGCAACTCGGGAGCGGTAGCCGTGATCGAGGGCGTCGGCGACCACGGCTGCGAGTACATGACGGCAGGAACCGTCGTCGTGCTCGGGGACGTCGGCCTGAACTTCGGCGCCGGCATGACCGGTGGAGACGCGTTCGTGCTCGACCCGCTTGGACGGCTCGCCGAGCGTCTCAATCCCGACCTCGTCGCCGCGCAGGAACCGAGCATCGCCTGGCTCGAGATCATTCGAGTCCTGGTCGAGCGGCACGCGCGCTACACGGGTTCCCGGCGCGCGATCGAGCTCCTGACTGCATGGGAGTCCGACGCGGCCTCCATCGTGCACGTCGCGCCGAGGCTCGAGGCCGCCGAGCTCGAGCTGGACGAGGAGCTCGTGACGGAAGGCGCCGCGTAGCGCGATCCGCGCCCGGAGTGGCGCAGACGCGTCTCTACACTCACTCTCCGATGAGCCTCACCGACTCGACCTGGACGCCGTCCTCCTGGCGAGGTCGCGCGGTCGCGCAGCAGCCGGACTGGCCCGACGCTGACGCGCTCGCGGCCGTACGCGAGCGGCTGCGCGGCCTGCCGCCGCTCGTCTTCGCGGGCGAGGCGCGCGCGCTGCTCTCGGCGCTCGGCGAGGTCTGCGAGGGGCGCGCCTTCCTGCTGCAGGCCGGCGACTGCGTCGAGTCGTTCCACGACGTCTCCGCCCCGGCGATTCGCGAGCGGCTCAAGGTGCTGCTGCAGATGTCGGCCGTGCTCACGTATGCGGCGACGCTGCCGGTGGTCAGGGTCGGCCGCATCGCCGGCCAGTTCGCGAAGCCCCGCACGTCGCCGACCGAGGTCGTGAACGGCGTCGAGATCCCGTCGTTTCGCGGGCACATCGTCCACTCGGACGAGCCGACGGCCGAGGCGCGCGTTCCCGATCCCGAGCGGCTCGTCCAGGGCTACTACCAGTCCGTCTCCACGCTCAACCTGCTGCGCGCCTTCACCAAGGGAGGCTTCGCCGACCTCACCCACGTCCACAACTGGAATCGCGAGTTCGTCGCCTCGTCACCCTCCGGCCAGCGCTACGAGGCCCTCGCGGACGAGATCGAGCGTGCGCTCCGGTTCATGCAGGCGATCGGCTTCGACCTGCAGAGCGAGCGGACGATCCACGAGGTGGACGTGTGGACGAGCCACGAAGGACTGCTCCTCGACTACGAGGAGCCCCTCACCCGTAACGACTCGCTGACCGGGCTGCCGTACGACTGCTCGGCGCACATGCTCTGGATCGGCGACCGCACGCGCGATGCGGAGGGCGCTCACGTCGAGTTCTTCTCGGGCGTCCACAACCCGATCGGGGTCAAGCTCGGGCCCACGGCGACGCCCGACGACGCCGTGCGGCTCGCCGAGACGCTCAACGCAGATCGCGTCCCGGGACGGCTCACCTTCATCGTCCGGATGGGTGCCGAGCGCGTACGAGAGCTGCTGCCGCCGCTACTCGAGGCGGTGCGCCGGACGGAGGTCCCGGTCGCCTGGGTGAGCGACCCGATGCACGCCAACATGGTCCGCACACCGTCGGGTACGAAGACGCGGCATTTCGAGGCGATCATGACCGAGCTCGAGGGCTTCTTCGCAGCGCACCGCTCGGTCGGCACGTGGCCCGGCGGCATCCACATCGAGTTCACGGGAGAAGACGTGACGGAGTGCGTCGGCGGCTCGGAGGACGTCCGCGAGGAGCAGCTCGACCACCGCTACGAGACGCTCTGCGATCCGCGCCTGAACGGTCGCCAGTCCCTCGACCTCGCGTTCCGCGTCGCCGAGCTCATGCGCTCGGCGTGACCCCCCGGTCATGCGGCTAGCGGTCGTCGGAACGGGCCTGATCGGGGCCTCGGCGGCGCTCGCCGCCCGGCGCTCCGGCACGGCCGAGGCCGTGGTCGGGTGGGACGAGGATCCCGAGGTGCTCGACCTCGCGGTCGAGCGCGACGCGGTCGAGCCCGCTGCGTCGGTCGCCGAGGCCCTCGAGGGCGCAGACCTCGCCCTCGTCGCCGTGCCCGTCGCCGAGCTGCCGAGCGTCGTCAGGAGCGTCCTCGACGCCGCGCCGGCGGACTGCACCGTCACCGACGTGGGCTCGACGAAGGGCTCGGTGTGCGACGCGGTCGGCGACGACCCGCGCTTCGTCGGCGGGCACCCCATCTGCGGCGCCGAGGCGCGCGGCCCCGGGAGCGCGAGCGCGGACCTGTTCGAGGGGGCGACCTGGTTCCTGACGCCGCTGACGGCGACGGAGCCGTCCCGCTATCGCGACGCGCACGCGTTCGCGGTCGCGCTCGGGGCACGCCCGGTTGCGATCGACCCGGCGGCGCACGACCGGCTCGTGGCGGTCACGAGCCACCTCCCGCACGCCCTCGCGAACGTCCTCTTGAACCAGGCCGGCTCCGCGCGCGTCGAGGGCCACGACCCGCTGACGGCGGCCGGCGGCTCGCTGCGCGACATGACGCGCATCGCGGGCGCGAACCCGAGGATCTGGGTGGACATCTTCCTCGAGAACCGTGACGAGCTCCGCACGGCGCTCGGCGAGCACCGCCGCCGCGTCGAGCAGCTCGAGTCCGCGCTCGGCACGGGCGACGCAGGCTTCCTCGCCCGCTGGATCGGCGAGGCGAGCGGCAACAGGCGACGCATGCTCGAGACCGCGTACGACGATGTCGGGGCGCTCCACCGGCTGCGCGTCCACGTCCCGGACCGTCCGGGAGTGCTCGCCGGCATCTTCCAGGCGCTCGGCGCCGAGCGGATCAACGTGTCGGACTTCGAGCTCGAGCACCTCTCGCCCGAGCGCGGCGGCACGTTGACGGTGCTCGTGACCGGCGAGGCCGACGCAGCGCAGGCCGCGAGCCTGCTCGAGCGTCAGGGCTACGGGGTCGTGGTCGCCCCGGTGCTCGACGCCTAGGGCTACCTGGGAAGGTGCAACCCGAGGCGTTGCGGGAGCGACGCTACGAACCGGGTCGGCGCGTTCGGCTCACGGCCCTCGTCCTCGGCCGCGTCCTTGGCCACGAGCGCGCGCCGGATCAACGCTCCCCCGGCGTAGCGGAACGGCTCCGGCGGGAAGAGCTTGCGTGGCGGGTCGACGAGCGCCAGTCGCGTCCGCTCGTCGCGGCGGTCGAGCGCGAGCCGCGCGAGGATCTCGCCGCCGAGGTACGACGGCCCGACGCCGTTCCCCGTGAAGCCGAAGCCGTGGTGCACGCGCCCGCGGCTTCCGAAGATCGGCAGGTGGGTGGGGGACACGTCGATCGGCCCGCCCCACGCGTGCGTCACCTCGCGGCCGCGCGTCTGCGGGAAGAAGCGGCCGAGCGCATCGCGCGTCGCCGAGACCACGTTGCGGTCGAGCTCGAGCCGGCCGGAGGCGCGACCGCCGATGCCCATCGCACCGCCGCCCCAACCGAAGGCGATACGGCCGTCGCGCGTGGTGCGCGTGTAGTGGACGAGCGTCCGGCTGTCGACGATGGCCTCGCCGCCGGTCCACCCGAGCTCCTCGAGGACCTCTGGGATCGGCTCGGTCAGGACGATGTGGCTCGACGCCACGCCGAGCGCGAGCCGGTAGCCGGGGAAGCGCCCCGTTGCGGTGTTGACGGCGAGGACGACTCCTCCGGCGCGGACGCGGCCGGCTCGTGTCTCGACGCCGCCGCCGCGCTCGATGCGGGTCACCTCGGTGCGCTCGTGGATCCGCACGCCGCGCTCGAGCAGCTTCGCCCGCAGCCCGAGCGCCAGGCGCGCCGGGTGGACGGTCGCGTTCAGCCGGTAGAGGGCGCCGCCGAGGAACAGCGGCGACGCGCAGCGAGCGCGGACCTCGTCGGCCGGGACGGAGACCACCTCATCCGGCGCTCCGAGCTCGGCCGCTGCACGCACGGTGCCGTCCCAGGAGCCGACCTGGGACTCGGTCGTCGCGACCCGGAGCATCGGCGCCTCGCGAAACCAGGCATCGACCTCGTTCGCCTCGCACCAGGCGCCGATGCCGCGCACGGCCTCCTCCGAGGCACGGCAGACCGCGAGCGCCGGCGCGTCGCCGGCATGCTCGCGGAGCGTGGACGCGTCGCCCCAGAGCGTCTCGCAGAACCCGCCGTTTCGCCCGCTCGGCCCGTGCCCGCACACGGCGGCTTCGAGCACGAGCACGTCGAGCTCCGGCTCGAGCTCTTTCAGCTGCCAGGCCGTCCAGAGGCCGAGGTAGCCGCCGCCGACGATGGCGACGTCCGCCCGAGCGTCGCCGTCGAGCGGAGCCGTCGGCGTCACCTCGCCCGCCTCCTCGAGCCACCAACCCGTGCGTGTGTGGCGCATCAGGCGGGCGTCGGATGCCGTCGCGCGAGCTTGACGCTGCAGGCGATGACGGCGGCGACCGCGATCGGGACGAGCAGCGTCCAGAACAGCGGCAGCCCGCCGAGCACTGCGCCGATCGAGACGAGCGCGGCCGACGCGGCGCCGTTGGGAAGCAGGAGCTGGCCGGCCGCGAGGAGCGCCGCTCCCCCGAGGAGGAGCAGCGTCCAGAGCAGGAGATCCCGCGTCGAGCCGAAGTCCACGAGCGCCAGACCCGCCACGGCGGCGAGCACGTAGAGCGCGCTCAGCGCGAGCACGAGAAACTTCGTCGCCGCTGCGAGTCCGTCGCGGCTCATCGGCGCCGAAGCCTAGACGCGGAGCATCAGGGGTGGCGGACGGGATTCGAACCCGCGACCAGCGGGAACCCGCAATCCTGCTCGTCATGTGATCGAAGGTTCCGCTTCAGCCTTCGTAGTAGGCAACGAACACGACGGTCATCACGACCGCGACGATGACAGCGAGAATTATCGCGACGCCCACGAAGAGAATCAGTGGCGTTGCCGCGCTCTCACCTTCCTCGACGACGCCTTCGAGACGCTTCATCTCGGCGACCGGATGGTGGACGAGTCGACCCGCCTCTTCCCTGATCTCCTGAGCCAGCAGATCCGTGCCCTGCCGGTCATCAGGAGACGCGCTCATTCCTCCTTAATACCCGTCGCGGCGCGTCGACACACGCCCGTCTTCTCGACCAGGGGATCGTGAGTCGTCGCTGGAGCGTTGCCATTTCAGCAGCGTCCGAGCGGGGAGTGCCCGAAAACGGCTCAGCTACAGGGGTGGCGGACGGGACTCGAACCCGCGACCACCGGGACCACAACCCGGGGCTCTACCAACTGAGCTACCGCCACCACGGACGGGACAGGATACCGCCGGCCGTCCGCCGTCCCTCAGTCGGCGAGGACGGCTTGCGTCTGCATCGTCCGTGCCACGCGGCGGCCCGAGGCGTCGAAGAGGTCGGTCTCGATCACGATCGTGCTCTTGCCGATGTGGAGCGGCCGCGCCTGGGCCAGGACTGTCCCCTCGCGGATCGCGCCGAGGAAGTTCGTCTTCGACTCGATCGTTGCCGTCGTCGCACCGGGCGGCAGGTTCAGGAACGCGCAGACGCCGCCTGCGGAGTCGGCGAGCGCCATGAGCACGCCTCCGTGCAGGACGCCCGCTGCGGTGCAGAGCCCGGGAGACCACTCGAGGGTCGCGTCCACCTCGTCGGGACCTCCGAACATGCGGATGCCGAGCGTCGCGCCGAGCGGCATCTGCGCGTTCACGACCTCGGTGATCTCCGGCTTGTCGACAGACACCCTGGCCCCTGTCGTTGACGTCCGGGCGTGCGGACCCTACGCTTCCCCGGTTCCCGTCGTCGAGCGAAAGGAGAAGTGACCGTGAAAGTCACCCGCCTCATCTCCGTTCGGCTCGGCGTCGCCTCGATCTAGCTCTTCCTCGTGGCGCCGGGCCGCGGCCCGGTTCACCATCCGAGTGAAGGAGCTTTCCGTTGTCCGATGGCACCCTGGCCGCTCTCGGCTGGACCGACGAGCTCGAGGCGGCCTTCACAAGCTATGACGAGCGCGGCTTTCGCCCCGCTCGCGTCGTCGCGGAGCACCGCGGCGGCTACTACGTCCGCTCCGAGCTGGGCGACCGGCTCGCGCATGCTCGCGGCCGTCTACGCGACGACGAGATCTGGGGCGGGATGCCCGCGGTCGGCGACTGGGTCGCGGTCTGCGACGCGCCCGGCGACCGGTTCGCGATCGAGGCGTTGCTTCCCCGCCGCACGAAGGTCTCCCGCAAGACGCCCTGGTTGAAGTCCGAGGAGCACATCCTCGTCGCGAACGTCGACACCGTCCTGCTCGTGACCGGCCTCGACGCGGACTTCAACCCGCGCCGACTCGAGCGCTACCTCACCGCCGCCTGGGACAGTGGGGCGGATCCCGTCATCGTCCTCACCAAGCTCGACGTGTGCGACGACCCGGCAAAGCCCATGGAGGCGGAGGCGGTAGCGGTCGGAGTTCCCGTTCTCGCAGTGAGCAACGTCACGGGTGAAGGCCTCGACGAGGTGCGAGCGCTGCTGCGTCCCGCCAGGACGTTCGTCCTCCTCGGCTCCTCGGGAACGGGGAAGTCGACCCTGGTCAACAGGCTCGCCGGCCGACAGGTGATGGAGACGGGCGACCTCCGCAACGACGGCCGGGGCCGTCACACGACTCGACACCGGCAGCTCCTGGTCATGCCCGGGGGCGCGATCCTGATCGACACGCCGGGCCTGCGGGAGCTGCAGGTCTGGGAGGGCGATCTCGACAGTGCCTTCGCGGACATCGCGGAGCTCGCCGCCCAGTGCCGCTTCAACGACTGCGCCCACTCGAGCGAGCCCGACTGCGCGGTTCGCGAGGCGCTCGAAACGGGCGAGCTCGACGAGGGCCGCTGGCGGAACTACGTGAAGCTCCAGCGCGAGCTGCGCGCCATCGAGGCGCGGAGCTCCCACCGGATCCAGCGCGAGCTCAAGAGCCGCTGGCGCGCCCGGGCCCGCGAGACCCGGCGGGCGAGGAGGTACGGCGGGAAGCCCTGAGCACGATCACCCGAGCTCGCGCAGCACACGCGCGGGCGACCCGACCACCAGCACGCCAGCAGGTAAGTCACGCGTGACCACGGAACCGGCGCCGACGACCGTGTCGGCGCCGACCGTAACGCCGGGGCACACGATCACGCCGCCTCCGAGCCAGGCGTTGTCACCGATCTCGATCGGGTGTGCGGACTCCCACTTGGCGCGACGAGGCTCGGGCTCGAGCGGATGCGTCGCGGTGAGGAGCTGCACGGAGGGCCCGATCTGCACGTCCGCGCCGATCGCGATCGTCGCGACGTCGAGCGCGAAGAGGCCGAAGTTGACGAACGTCCGCGCGCCGACATGGAGCCGGTGGCCGTAGTCGCAGTACAGCGGCGGCCTGATCTCGGCGCCGTCGCCGAGCGACCCGAGGAGCTCCGCGAGGATCCGGCGCCGCGCCTCCGGATCGTCGGGTGACGAGTCGTTGAACGCCTTCGTGAGCCTGGCGGCGCGAGCGAGCTCTTCCTGCAGAACGGGGTCGTCGGCGAGGTAGAGCTCGCCCGCCTCCATGCGCTCCTTCTGCGTGCGACCGTCGACGCGCGACACGCCGGCACCATAGAGGTCGGCACGCAGCCGGAACGGAGCGGAGCGCCAGGCTCCCGACGCGGCGCGTGTCCAAAAATCACGCGGCTCTGCGCGGCCAGCACGCAAAGTGCGGCGACGCCCAGCGCGTAACGCTTCTACGGCAAAGCGGCCCGAGCGGCGGCGACGGCTTCCAGTCGGGAATTGACGCCGAGGGCCCGAAAGAGACGGCGGATGTGGTTTCTGACGGTTTCGGTGCTGAGGTGCAGCTCGGCGGCGATCTGCTTCGTCGAGCGGCCCTGCTCCAGAAGACGGAGTACCTCGACCTGGCGAGGGGTGAGATGCGGCGGCGGCGCTGTGGGGCTGTCGTCGGGGCGTTCCTCGATCAGTCCGAAGACGCCGACCACCCGTTCACCGTTCATGAGCGGCACCGCGCTGAGCTCCACGGCCACGCGCGTTCCGACGGTCGAAACCAGGACGCCGGTCGCCTCTGTGGCCGGGGAAGTGCCGAGCACTTTCCTGGAGAAGAGCTCGCGGGCGCGACGGCTGTCCTCGGCCGCGACAACGGAGGTGAAGTGGCGACCGCGAACGTCGCCGAGAAGCCGCTCGGCGGCCGGATTGATCCAGCGGACGACTCCTGTTGTGTCGAGAACGTAGCTCGGGACGCCGACGCTCTCCAGAGCCTTCTCGACGTCGCCGCCGACTGCCAGGCCAGAGGCCATCACCCGAAGTGTCGCCGATCGACGGCTCACGTGGACGTCGCCGATGCCGTTCGCTGCTCGAAGACTAGGAGGGTCGCTTTCCCGCCCTTCCAACAACACGACGAATCCGCCTTCCTTCCAGCGTGCTCTTGCCTTATCCCGCCCGCTAGGACGCAATTGGGTGAATTCCTTGGCGTGCGAACGCGTCCGGCGTCTCAGCCTTTCGCCGAGCGTCTATGACGTTCATACAGAGAGGGGGCCGGTTACCCGGCCCCCTCTTTCAGCTCATGCGTGGTGCGTCCTAGGGCTCTAGGCGATCGTGAAGTGCTCGCAGCCGCTGACGACACCCATGCTCGACGCCGTGTAGTAGTAGTCGCCGTTCGGGGCACCGGTCGGGATGGGATCGGACACGTAATGACCAATCGCGTCGGTCGTCGCCGTCCAGGGACCCCACACCTCCTGGGTCGTGCAGCTGCTGTCGGTGCCGTAGGGGGTGATCGTCACCACGTCTCCGACAACGGAGGTCGGCCCGAGGTTCGTGAGGGTGCCGGAGAAGGTCACCGGGTTAGACGTGCCCGAAGGGATCGTGTTCGGGGTGATCGCCAGTGTCAGCGCGAACCCGTCCACACCGAGGTTGATGTTGATGCAGTTGGAGACGTTGCTCCCGACGTTCGTCCGCGCCGAGTAGAGACCATCGCTGGCGTGGTGCCACTCATCTTCGAGTAGTTGCCGCTCGCGTCAGTGGTGGTGTAGCTCGGGTCGGTGTAGAAGTCCTGGCCCGTCCCGCAGTCGTAGCCGTGGAAGACGTTCAGGCCCACAGTTGCGTTCGGCAGGGCATTGCTGTACTTGCCCGCGTAGAGAACGGTCCCTGCCGTCGGGATCGTGGTGCTCGTCGCGTTGCCGTTCCCGGTGAGCGTGAGCGCTGACGGATGCACGAAATAGACGCAGACGTTGTACGTCACGCCGGGGAGGAAGTAGCCGGAAGTCGCGCTTCCCGTGATCTCGGGATCGGTTCCTCCGACATAGGTGAGCGTCTTGACGAGACCGGTCGGGTTCACAGGTCGGGTTGGGTACGACGCCGCCCGTCGGGTTCGTCTTCGGTCGGAACTGAAGCCACACGTCAAAGGGGGTCCAGGGGTTCTGATCGCCGGCCAAGGTGACCCGGTTCGTCTCGGTGATGATCCCGCTCGCGGAGCGGGCAAACGTCGCCGAAAAGCTAACGGCGAACGTCTTCGTTGTCGGGGGTGTTGCGGCGCTCGGAGCCGGGCGGTCTGCGGCGAACGGCGCACCCCTGTAAGCAGGTGGGGCCTGCGCGGGCTCGCCGGCACTGTGCGAGAGACTCGGCGGAGTCTCTCGCACAGCCTTCAGTAGTCACGCGACGCTCCTCGAACGGAGCGAGGACCAGGAGGTCAAGGAATGGATGTCAAGGGTGCAAAGGCGCTGAGCGAGCGCCTCGCAGAACCTGCACGAAACGTTGATCCACCACCCCCCGCGAAAGCGGTGGACTCGGGCGACACGGACCGAAGGTCAGAGGCCGCCGACACCACGGCGAAGGGGTAGCCGTTCGCGCACGATCGAGAGATCTCCCGGCTCGACGTTCGGGGCGGGGCGCTCATCAGGCCGAACCCGTCGCCGGTCGTGTCGTGGAGGCGCTAGGTCTGCGAGCCGAGACTTGCAGGCGACTACCGTCGCCCCAGGTGAGGAAGCGTCGAGCGCTAAGGCCACACCCATCCGAGGGTCAAACTCGACCTTTCGGAAGCCGATTCCTCTTCCATGTCGGCCGAACCCCATTCGAGTCCGCGAGGCCGTCCGCCCGTGTTCTCGGAGGAGGCTCTTCGTCGAGCTACCGGGTACTCGTATGCGCGACGGATAGGAACCCGACGCGGCGCCCAGGACCTTGTGTACCGCATGTTCGCGGTTGCCGTGCTCGAGCACTATTTCGAGGCGTATCCCGAAAAGGCAGAGCCGCTTGGGTGGCTGCTCCGGCCAAAGCTTCGACATGCGCTCCTCACGGAGCTCGGCCGCGTCGCTCGACCGCGCTCCGACACCAGCGGGAACCTGAGATGGAGCGAGGACGACGTGTCGCGACTTATGGAAGCCGCTTTCATTTTGGCGGAAGCCAAACCCTCTACGAAACGCGGAGTGCTGATGATGCGTGACTATCGCCGACGTACGCGACGCGTTCGTTCAAGCGACGCGGGCTGACCGCGCTGCTCGGCGCTCGCCACGAGGTCATTGCCGGCGGCCTTTTGCACGCGGCATCGTCCGGAACCGCCGATACCGTCTGCGCATGGGCACCCTGACGGTGGACGGCTACCGGATCGAACCCCTGAGCATGCGGACGTGGGATGCGTTCGCGGATCTGGCCGAGCGGCACAACGGTGTGTGGGGCGGTTGCTGGTGCACGTACTTCCACCTCCACCCGGATCCCAAGGAGGAGCGCAGGGCGCTCGGCCATCGCGAGTTCAAGCGGCGTCTCGTCGAGGCCGGCCGTGCGCACGCCGCGCTGGTATTCGACGGTGATGTCGCGGTCGCCTGGGCCCAGTTCGGGACGGTCCCAGAGCTACCGAACATCCACCACCGCAAGGAGTGGGAGCAGGGCGTCGCCCGGATGCCGGACTACCGGATCACGTGCCTGTTCGTGGACCGCGGATACCGGCGCGCGGGAATGGCCGCGGTCGCAGTGCGGGGTGCGCTGGCGCTGATCGCCGCGGCGGGAGGCGGCCTCGTCGAGGCGTACCCGCACGACCTGCCCGAGGGCAAGAAGACCTCGGCATCGTTCCTCTACAACGCCACCCGGACCATGTACGAGCGGCTCGGGTTCAGCTACGAGCGCTCCAAGGGCAAGGGCAACTGCGTGATGAGCGCGGTCGTCCCGGCCGCCACGTCGTGACAGGCCGCACGTCCGTTCCGCGGGGAGGCCACGGTGTTAGCCATCGGGCGGCGGGGCAGGTCCGCTTCGGCCGGGATGCGAGGGGGCGCTGAGGGGGGCCTTGAGCGGGTTACCTAAGCCAAACCCGCATGGCTGTTGAGGTCGGAATGGCC
>CAVZNK010000039.1:0-18560 GCA_963776555.1 uncultured Gaiellaceae bacterium
CCACGGGCACGAGGAGCTCGGCGAAGTCGAGAACGACGAACACGGCAACGACGATCACCAGGATCGCGGCTGCGCGAATGAGCCAGCGGAGCACGGCTGCTACCCTTCCGCGAGCCGCTGTCGCGGCCCCGGCGTGCTTCTTCCTTCACGCGGGGCGGGGATTGCGGGGATTTCGACTAGGAGGAGATGCATGAGCCTCACCAAGGAAGTCAAGCTGGAAATCGTCGAGAAACACGGTCGGGGACCTGCCGACACTGGTTCGGCAGAAGTGCAAGTAGCCCTTCTCACTCGACGAATCAACGACCTGACCGAGCATCTGCGGACGCACCCGAAGGACCATTACTCGCGCCGCGGGCTCCTGAAGCTCGTCGGGCAGCGGCGGCGGTTCCTCAACTACCTCCAGAGAAAGGACATCGAGGGCTACCGCGCCCTCATCAAGGAGCTCGGCCTGCGCCGGTAAGCCTCCGCACAAGGATTACGACGACAGGGAAGGTGGAAGTTTGAGCCAGTCCCGGCCCAGTAGAGCGGGGCAGAGCGGGACTGACTCAAACCTCCACCTTCCGGATACAAGCGAAAGGTGAAGGGATACCTCACATGAGTACGCAAACAGCCGGGCAACTCGCCTCGGTTTCCGTCGACGTGGGCGGTCAGGAGATCGTCTTCGAGACGGGCAAGCTCGCCAAGCAGGCCGACGGCGCCGTCGTCGTCCGCTCGGGCGAGACCATGATCCTCGCGACCGCCGTCGGCAGGCCCGACGCGCGGCCGGACGCCGACTTCTTCCCGCTCACGGTCGACGTCGAGGAGAAGATGTACGCCGCCGGGAAGATCCCGGGCGGCTTCTTCAAGCGGGAAGGCCGCGCGACCGAGCGCGCCACGCTCACCGCGCGGATGATCGACCGCCCGATCCGGCCGCTCTGGCCGAAGGGCTTCCGCAACGAGGTGCAGGTCATCTGCACCGTCCTCTCGGCAGACCTGGTCACGCCGCACGACATCCTCTGCATCAACGGGGCGTCGGCGGCGCTCATGATCTCGCCGCTGCCGTTCCTCGGCCCGATCGGCGCGGTCCGCGTCGGCCGCATCGAGGACGAGTTCGTCCTCAACCCGACGCTCGAGCAGCTCCAGGAGTCGTCGCTCGACCTCATCGTCGTCGGCACGAGCGAGGCGCTCACGATGGTGGAGGCGGGCGCCGACCAGGTGCCGGAGGACACGATCCTCGAGGCGCTCGAGCTGGCGCACGCCGAGATCCGCAAGATCTGCGCGGCGCTGGAGAGCCTTCGCGAGGAGGTCGGCAAGGCGAAGTGGGTCGATGTCGACCTCACGGCCGAGCTCGACGCCGCACATGGCGACCACGTTCGCGCGGCGATCGCCGAGCACGGCATCAAGGAGGCGGGGGTCGTCGTCGAGCAGCTCGTCGAGAGCCTCTCGCCGTCCGTGTCCATGTCCTCCACCGAGGACGACATGACGAAGCGCGCGCAGACTCGCTCGAGCTTCGCAGCCATCCTCGAGAAGGCCCGGCTCTCCGCGGTCGAGGGGCCGCTCCGCGAGCAGTTCCTCGACGGCCTGCGCGAGCTCACGGACGCCGAGCAGGACTCGAAGGAGCTCAAGTCGGCGAAGCGCGAGCTCCTCCTGAATCGGATCCTCGAGGAGCTCCAGCTCCCGTTCCCGGTCGGCGCCGAGCCTGCCGAGGGCGAGCCGGCGGTGAAGGACTCGCAGACGAAGCAGTTCGTCAAGCGGGCGTTCGACACCGTCTACAAGGACCTCGTCCGGAAGAAGATCGCCGTCGAGAAGCGGCGTCCCGACGGACGCTCCGAGGAGGAGATCCGTCCGGTCTCGGCCGAGGTGCAGGTCAGCCCGCGCACCCACGGCTCCGCGCTCTTCACCCGCGGGCAGACGCAGATCATGACGCTGCTCACGCTCGGGACGATGAAGGAGGGGCAGCGGATCGACGATCTCTCCCTCGAGCAGAACCGCCGGTACATGCACCACTACAACTTCCCGCCCTTCTCGGTCGGGGAGACGGGGTTCATGCGCGGCCCGAAGCGGCGTGACATCGGCCACGGGGCGCTCGCGCAGCGGGCGCTCGAGGCGGTCATCCCGCCGGTCGAGGACTTCCCGTACACGGTTCGCCTCGTCTCGGAGACGCTCGAGTCGAACGGCTCGTCGTCGATGGGCTCGGTGTGTGGGTCGACGCTGGCGCTCATGGACGCCGGCGTCCCGATCGCGGCGCCCGTCTCGGGCATCGCGATGGGCCTCGTCAAGGAGGGCGACGACTACGTCATCCTGACCGACATCCAGGGAGCCGAGGATCACCTCGGCGACATGGACTTCAAGGTGGCCGGCACGCGGGACGGGATCACCGCCCTGCAGATGGACATCAAGATCACCGGCGTGACGCAGGAGATCATGCGCTCGGCGCTCGAGCAGGCGAAGCGGGCGCGCGTCTCGATCCTCGAGACGATGCTCGAGGCGATCCCCGAGCCGCGCGCGGAGATGCCCGATCATGCACCGCGAATCTCCACCATCAAGATCGACCCCGAGTTCATCGGGATGGTCATCGGCAAGGGCGGCGAGACGATTCGCGGGCTCGAGGCCGACTACGACGTCCAGATCGACATCGAGGAGGACGGCACGATCCTCGTCTACTCGACCGAGGGCGAGAAGGGCGAGGCGGCGGTCTCCGCCATCCACGCGCTCACGAAGTCCCCGGAGGTCGGGGACACGTACACGGGCAAGGTCGTGAAGACGACCGAGTTCGGTGCGTTCGTCGAGCTGAAGAAGGGAACGGACGGTCTGCTGCACGTCTCGAACGTCGGCCCCGGCCGCGTGGCCCACATCGAGGACGTGATGAGCCGTGGCGACGTCGTCGACGTCCTCGTCCAGGAGGTCGACAAGGACCGCGGCCGCATCGGGCTGAAGCTCGTCGCGAAGCACGAGAACGGCGGGCTCGTCACGCCCGAGGAGCTCGTCGAGCGGGCGAAGGACGCACCTCCGCGCCCGCCGCGCGAGGAGCGCCCTCGCGGCGGCGGTCGAGACCGCGGCCGCTCACGCGAGCGGGCGTAGCCGACCGAGACACGAAGGCAGCGAGAGAGGGGCGGCGCTGACGCCGCCCCTCTCTTATCACGAGGATGTCAGTCGTCGCGACTCGTACTTGAAGGAGATGTCGAGACGGACGCGGTACTCCGCGACCTTCCCGTCCTTGATCGTAACGTCGAACCTGGTCGCCTCCGCGATGCGCAGGTCGCGGATCGTCCGCGCTGCGGTCTCGACCGCGTTCCGCGCTGCCGATTCCCACGAGTCCGAGCTCGCGCCGATGACCTCGGTGACGCGATAGACGCTGCTTTCGCTCATCTCGTCCTCCTCACACCGTCGCTACCGGTCGTCCGCATACTCGCGGTTCTCGGGCGTGCTCGGCCGGCCGTGCCGACGGACCGTTGCCGATCCCCGCGCCCGAACGGCTGGCTAGACCGGTTCGAGCTCGGCGAGGAGATGCGCGCGAACGTCGGGCTCGACGAGGCCTCGCTGGAAGGCCATCGCGACGGCCTGCGCCCTCGTGTTGACGCCGAGCTTCGAAAGGATGTGCTGAATGTGTGTCGCGACCGTCTTCGAGCTGATGACGAGCACCGTCGCGATCTGGCCCTGCGTTCGCCCCTCGGCGAGGAGCGCGAGGATCTCGCGCTCGCGCGGACTGAGGTTCGACTCGTCCGATGTCCGTGTGCCGTTCCCGTTCGCGAACGGCGCCGAGCGCCGAAGCGAGCGCTTGACACGGGCGAGGAGCTCGCCGCCGTCGAGCGGCTTCGAGAGGTAGTCGTCGGCTCCAAGCATGAACCCGGCGGCGCGGTCGAACGCGTCCGTCCGCTCGCGCCGAGACGAGGATGACGGGGAGATCGTCGCCGAACTCTCGTGGAGCTGGCGCATGACCTCGAGCCCGTTCACGGGCCCCGGGAGCTCGACCTCGACGATCGCGAGGGCCGGGCGGTCGCGTCCGAGCCGCTCGAGCAGCTCGTCGCCCGTCGGCGCGGGCGTGCCTCGTAGCCGAGCCGGACGGCGACCTGGACCGCCGTCAGGCTGAAGCGTCGTCGGGTCGACGACCAAGATCGTGCCGCAGTCCTTCATCCCCAGTCCTCCTACTTTCTCCCGCTGCGGATCATGCGCCGGAACTCGCCGGAAATCAAGCCTTCGCCCTAGGGCCGTCGCCGCAGGACGATTACGGCATCCGCCGCTAGGCGATCGGCCAGAGCCCGCACAAGCTACTGTAGTGTACATGCGGTGGGCCTGCGGCGGCCCCCGAGGGGGGAGTCGGCGCCGGCCAGGAGGAGGGGGAGTCTCCTCTTACCGCCCAACGAGGTGGGAGGAATGGAATGACAGAACGAGTTCTCGGCGAGAAGGGGAGCAAGAGGCGGAAGCGCTTCCTTTTCCTACCGGTTCTTGCCACAACATTGTTCGCGCTGTTCTTCATCGGGAGCGCGCAAGCCGTCCACGATCTCGCCTTCCAGCTCGACGGCGAGACCACCAGTACGGCCTACAGCCCGCCACTCAACTCGTCGCCAGACCGACCGACTGGAACGACATCTTCACCGCGGGCGGGGACAACACGTCGGTGGTGAATCCCGCCAACAATCCGGGCTTCACGCACGCGGACTTCAGCGAGACTTCGGCGTGAAGGATCCCGGTAACAAGCGACTGCAGCTTCACGTCAACGAACACGGCGAAAGACCTCTGCACCAGCGACACGACGACCTACGCGACGGGCAGCAAGGACACCCTGGACATCACGCCAGGGTGGCAGTGCAACGTGGACAACAACGTGACCAACAAGATCGACATCATGAACGCCTATGCGGCCTCATACACGTCGGCCGCAGGCGACCACATCATCTACTTCGGGATGGAGAAGAACACTGACAACGGCGTCAACGACGTCGGTTTCTGGTTCCTCCAGGGCAACGCCAACTGCGCCGGGAAGCCCGGCGGCGGCACCGCCTGGACCGGGAACCACTCGCTGGGCGACGTCTTGGTCGTGTCCGAGTTCTCGAACGGCGGCGGCGTCAGCAACGTGACCGCGTACAAGTGGGTAGGCGGTAAAACCGCTCGTCCCGCTGGGGCAGGGCGGCGACTGCAAGACCACGACGGGGGGCGACAATCTGTGTGCCACCACGAACGCCTTCAGCACCGATCCCAACAGCCCCGCCTCGCATCAGTGGAACGAAAACGTTACGACGAAGTGGGTCACGGCGAACGGATCTGACGTTGGCAACACCGTTGTGCCGCCAGACTTCTTCGAGGGCGGAATCAACATCACGCAGATCTTCGAGGGAGTCAAACACCACAGTTCCGTCATGCTTCAACACCTTCGTTGGCGACACCCGCTCCTCCAAGGAGACGGGCGCAACGCTGTTCGACTACGCGCGCGGCACCCTCGGGGAGTGCAGTGTGACAATGACGACCACCCCGTCGACAACCTCGACGACATTGGCCGCCACGACCGCCGTTACCGATACGGCGACCGTCACCGGTCATTCCGGCTCCGGGGGCGCTGCTCCGGCTCCGACCGGGACCGTGGAGTTCTTCATCTGCACCCCGAGCCAGCTCACGCCTGCGAACACCGGGATCTGTTCGGGCAGCAACGGCACCCAGGCGCCCGCGCCCCCGACGGAACCGGTACAGCTGACGCCTGGCAGTGGGAGCTCGTCGACCGCGACATCAGGGAATGTGCGGTCACTAATCACGGTGGCCGGGAAGTACTGCTTCCGTGCTCACTTCGTGGCGGCGGCTTCAGACACGAACTACGCGGGTCAGACCGCCGACCTGACCGCAGCGGATGCGGCCGTCGAGTGCTTCACGGTCAGCGGCACGTCAGGTAGCTCCTCGAAGCAGCGGTGGCTGCCAAACGACAGGGTGACCCTGACGGGCGACAGCAATCTGAACGGCACTCTGACGGTGACCCTCTACTCGGGTACCTTCTCGGGTACGGCAGCCAACTGCACGGCGGGTACGGCCACGGCGGTTCCTGGCCAGTCGTACTCCATCACCGTCACGGACGGCGCCAAGGCCGGTGCGTCGTACAACACCAGCAACACCGATCCGGCGACGGCACCGAACACGACGTTCTACGTCGGGGACAAAGCCTGACGGTACTGCCGGAGGCGCTGCCGGAACCTACTTCTGGCTCGTGCACTACGACGACAATGCCCTCACCGACCCAACCGATCGGTGCGAGACGTCGACGCTCACGATCACTGACTGATCGAAGAAAGACCGATCGCTGTTCAACTGACGAGAGAGGCCCCGGCGAAAGCCGGGGCCTCTCGTTGTTCGTTTTCGAGGCTCGGTCTCTACGCGTCGACGTGGAAGCTCGTGAGCGGCGAGTTGCTTCCAGCCCTGCCTCGTGTACATGTCCAGCCCACGCGGTGCATTCGGCGGCCCCGCCCAACCACGCCCCGGAACCGAGCCCGAAGCCCCAGGTCCTGTCGAGAGATCCGTCGAAATAGCCTTTCCAGCGTTGGCGACCAAGACGCCGTTCTGGAAGCACTTCAGGTTCACGAAGGGCTGGTCGGTCGCGGTGGTCGAGACGTCGAACATCACGACGTCGCCGACGTTCGGCAGGCCATTCCCATTCGCGTCGTAGACAAGAGGTTGCGCGAGGCTGATGGTGCCGCCGCCCGTCGATCCTCCGCCAACGGGCTTACCGCCACCGCCACCGCCACCGTGAGCACCGGCGTTGCCGCCCTTCGCGGCGAGGCCGGCGGCAGGAACGAGAGCGAGAGCGAGGACAGCGAGGCTCAAAACGAACAGGACTGCGGCTGGTTTTCTCATTAGGGCGACTCCTTCGTCGGCGGGCGCGTTCGTCACGCCCGTTTCTAGGCTGACCATCGGCTGTTACCGACAGTCGGCACCCCCCTTGAGGGTGATTCCGCTCCCCTGAGGCGGAACACGGCGCGGCACGCTACAGCCCATTTCCGCCCAGCTGTTAGAGAACTGTTCGGATCTGTCCCCGACGTCCCCACTTTCCGCGAATCCGAAACGGACCGTCTGAGGGACTCGCACGAGGGATACCATCCGGCGACGTGTCGAAGCACCAGCTGACCGAGCTCGAGACGGGCGAGCGCGTCATCTCGGAGCGCGTTCCCGGCGTGCGCTCGGTCGCGCTCGGCTTCTGGATCGGCGCCGGGTCGCGGGACGAGCCCGACTCGCGCGCAGGCGTCTCGCACTTCATCGAGCACCTCCTGTTCAAGGGCTCGTCGCGCTACTCGGCGCAGGAGATCGCGGAGATCTTCGACGAGCTCGGCGGTGACCTGAACGCGGCGACGTCGCGCGAGACGCACCGTCGTCTACGCGCGGTTCCGGACAACCGCCTCGAGCGGGCGCTCGACGTGATGGCGGACATGGTCTTCCGACCCGCGTTCGTGGACGTCGACTCCGAGCGGGAGGTGGTGCTCGAGGAGATCGCCATGGTCGAGGACACGCCGAACGACCTCGTGCACGACATCGCGTCCGAGGCCGTGTTCGGCGCGCATCCGCTCGGGCGGCCCGTGATCGGAAGCGCCGACATCATCT
This sequence comes from uncultured Gaiellaceae bacterium, assembly GCA_963776555.1. Taxonomy (GTDB): domain Bacteria; phylum Actinomycetota; class Thermoleophilia; order Gaiellales; family Gaiellaceae; genus GMQP-bins7. Next base: position 7,555 of record CAVZNK010000039.1, read on the forward strand.
CGAGCGTCTCGCGCCGCGCTCTCGCGTCCTACCACCGGCGCGCGTACCAGGCCGACAAGATCGTCCTCGCGGCCGCGGGCAACGTGCGCCACGACGAGCTGCGTGCGATGGTTCGCGAGCGACGGAACGGAGCGGATCCAGGCCCGGGACTCGCGGCACGAAAGCCGATTCGCAGGAGCGCGAAACCCGGGATCCGCTTCCAGCGCAAGGACACGGAGCAGTACCACGTCTGCCTGAGCGCTCCGGGCATCTCACGCACCGACGAGCGTCGGTTCGCCGCGTCGCTCATGGACGCGATCATCGGCGGATCCGCGTCGTCGCGGCTCTTCCAGGAGATCCGCGAGAAGCGAGGGATGGCGTACTCCGTGTACAGCTACTCGTCGCAGTACGCCGACTCGGGCCAGGTCGGCGTGTACGTCGGCACGCGGGAGGACAACGTGGCCGAGTGCCTCGAGATCGCGGTCGCGGAGCTCTCCGACATCGCCGCGGGCAACGTGCACGCCGACGAGCTTGCGCGCGCGAAGGAGAACCTCAAAGGGCGGATCCTGCTCTCGCTCGAGTCCACCTCCGCGCGGATGACGAGGCTCGGCAAGTCCACGGTCACGGACGACGCCGCTCCTCACGCCCGAGCAGGTCGTGAAGAGGCTCGAAACGGTGACGGCGGACGAGGTCGCGGAGCTCGCGGATGCCCTGCTCACAGCCGAACGGCTCTCGGTCGCCGGCATCGGCCCGGACGAGGCCGGTTCGCGGAGGCCGTCGAGCGCGTGAATCCCGCGCTCGCTCGAGAAGGCCGCCTGATGAGGGTCGCGCTGTACGGCGCGGCGGGGAAGGTCGGCACGATCCTCGGGCCGGCGCTCGTCGAGGCAGGCCACGAGGTCATCGACGCGCGCGAGGCCGGCCCGCGGGCTGCGATGCAGCGGTCGACTTCACGAGCCCGGACGCGGTCGGCCACGAACGTCGCTCTGTGCCTCGAGGCCGGCGTGCCGGTCGTCATCGGGACGAGCGGCTTCGACCTGTACGCGACCGACCTCGCGGCACGGAACGCAGGAGTGCCGTGCTTCCATGCTCCGAACTTCGCGAAGGGGCGCCATGCTGATGATGCGGTTCGCGGAAGAGGCGGCCAAGGTGTTCCCGCGTGCCGCGATCGTCGAGCTCCACTCCGAGGAGAAGCGCGACGCGCCGTCGGGCACCTCGAAGGCGACCGCGGCGCGGATGGGCACCGACCCACCGATCCACTCCGTGCGCCTCCCGGGCCTCGTCGCACACCAGGAGGTCGTGTTCGGAGGCCTCGGGGAGACACTCACGATCCGGCACGACACGATCTCCCGGGAGGCGTTCGTTCCCGGCGTCCTGCTGGCGCTCGAGAGGGTGCGCGACCTCCCGCACGGGCTCACCGTGGGGCTCGACGCCCTCTTGTGATCTCGTTCGTCGTCGGCGACCTCACGGAGCAGCGAGTCGACGCGATCGTCAATGCCGCGAACGAGGCGCTCGTCGCTGCGCCGGTGTCTGCGGGGCGATCCGGCGTGCGGGTGGGGACGAGATCTTCGAGGAGTGTGCGCACCTCGGGGGGTGTGCGACCGGCGACGCGAAGGCCACGGGGGCCGGGCGCCTGCCCGCGCGGTACGTCGTTCACGCCGTCGGCCCGATCTGGCGTGGGGGAGAGCACGGCGAGGCGGAGCTGCTCGCGTCGGCCTACCGCCGCGCGCTCGAGGTCGCAGAGGGCCTCGACTGCCGCACGGTCGCCTTCCCAGCGCTCTCGACCGGCATCTACGGGTATCCCGCCGAGCTCGCCGCGCCCGTCGCCCTGGCTGCCGTGCGGGAGCTCGAAGAGCGGTTCGACGAGATCCGGTTCGTCTTCCTCGAGGAGAGCCTTCGCGGAGTGTTCGCGAGCGTCGAGTAGACGCTCCTGACTCGCCGCTCAAAGCGGGGAACCGCTCGGAGCGCGGACGGTGTATCGGAGGCACACTCGGCGAACCAGAGGAGGTCGCGATGAGACGACGTCGCTGGCGTCGCAGCCCTCGCAACCGCGGTCACTCTCGGTGTGATCGCGTCCTCGGCCGGTGCCGCCGGCCCCGTGCCGGGGGTACTCGAGGGGCGACCAGGGATCGCGGTTGCGGGAAAGGCGCATGTTGTTGCGACCCCGGTGGCCGCGAAGACGCGTGTCCAGCTGATCCGCGACCGTGACCGCGTGGTACTGCGGGCGCGGGTTCTTCCCGGGAAGCTCGGCGTCCCGCAGATCACGTTCTCGGGGATCGTCGAGGGCACGTGGGCGAAGGGGCGCCGGCTCCTGCTGTCCACGTCGATGTACGACAGCTCAGGCATCCACGAAGTTCGTCGTGCTCGACACGCGAACGCTGGCGACGCTCCGTACGATCGTGCTTCCAGGCGCGTTCGCCTTCGATGCGCTCTCGCCTGACGGAAAGCGCCTCTATGTGACCCAGTTCCCGAACGGCGTGAACGGCCCGATTCGCTACGTCGTGCGCTCGCTGAGCCTGGCGACGGGCCGGCTCGAGCCAGGTGCGATCGTCGACAAGACAGAGCCGGGCGAGCAGATGACCGGCATGCCGATGGCGCGCGCATGGAGCCGCGACGGCGGCTCCGCCTACACGCTCTACAACGGCCTCGAGTCCCACGCGTTCGTGCACGCGCTCGACACGACGAACCGCAGCGCCCGTTGCATCGACCTGCCCTGGCGTGGCGATGGGCAGAACGGGCTCGAGCGGGTCCGCATGGCGGTGGGCCAGGACGGTGTGCTCGTCCTGTCGCAGCCGGGCGTCGGCGTCCTGGCGCGGATCGACACGCGGACGTTCGACGTCGAGGTGCTGCGCGACCCTCTGTGACCGCTCGCTAGCTAGCGAGCCCGCGGAGCGCCGTCAGCAGTTCCTGGTGGCGGCGCTCCTCGTCGGAGACCGCTTCCTCCTCAGGCTTCCTCGTCCGCGCCGTGATCGCGCCGACGGGCTTCACGACGAAGAAGAAGATGGCGGCTGCCGTCGAAACGAACGTGATGGCCGCGGTGAGGAACGCGCCGTACCGGAACACCGCGTCGTTGATCGTGAACGTCAGGCCGCTGAAGTCCGGCTTGCCGATGATCATCGCGACGATCGGCATGATCGAGGTCGTTGACGAACGACGTGATCAGCGCAGCGAAGGCGAGCCCCATGACGAACGCGACAGCGAGCTCGAGGAGGTTGCCCCGCATGAGGAAGTCCCGGAACTCCTTGATCATGTGCGCGCCCTCCCTGGGGTTAGGATCCTGACGTGCTGGGTGAGGTCCTTACCGCGATCGTCACACCGTTCAAACGCGACGGCGGGATCGATCTCCAGGCGTTCCGTGCGCTCGCGGCGCACCTCGTCGAGAACGGGTCGGACGGCCTCGTCGTCACCGGGACGACCGGCGAGTCGCCGACGCTCACGGACGACGAGCGCTTCGCGCTCTACGAGGCGGCGGTCGACGAGGTGGGTGAGCACGCGACCGTCATCGCGGGCACGGGCACGTACTCGACGTCGCATTCGGTCCATCTGACGGAGCGCGCACACGAGCTCGGCGTGCACGGCTTCCTGGTCGTGACGCCGTACTACAACAAGCCTCCCGTCCGCGGGATCGTCGAGCACTTCAAGGCGATCGCATCGGTCAGCGACCGTCCGATCGTCGCCTACAACATCCCGAGCCGGGTCGTGCTCAACCTCGAGACGGACGCAATCGCGCAGCTCGCGGAGATCCCGAGCGTGCGAGCGGTGAAGCAAGCGAACCCCGATCGAGAGCAGGCGCGCGCGATCGTCGACCTCGGCCTCGACCTGTACGCCGGCGACGACGACCTGGTCTTCCCGTTCCTCGAGGTCGGCGGACGCGGCGGCGTCTGCGTGCACACGCACGTCGTCGGCCCGCAGGTGAAGGAGATGGTGCGCCGGTATCGCGATGGCGACGTCGACGGCGCCCGTGCTCTCGACCGCGAGCTCGCGCCTTCGATCGAGCTTCTGCGCGTCGCGGTGAACCCGATCGCCATCAAGTGCGCGCTGAGCCTCCTCGGCCACGACGTCGGCGGGCTTCGGCTGCCGCTCGTGGAGGCGACCGCTGCGGAACGCGAGTCGGTGCGGGCCTGCCTCGAGCGACTCGGACTGCTCTCGCCGGTCGCTGCATAGATGGCTCCGTTCGGGGACATGCTCGAGGCACTGGGCGCCGGTGCGGCGATTCCGGGGGTCATGGGAGTTGGACCAGGGCGGACGTGGGACGCCGTCGTCGCGACCCACGCCCCGTCGCTCACGGGCGACAGCGTCACCTTCGTCGCGCTCGAGGACGGCACGCTCGTCGTCAACGAGGACGTGCCGGATGGTTCGCTCACGCCCGTCGCCGACCAGATCGAGGAGATGGTGTCTCCTCCGTACCGTGCAGCAGCGGCACGCGGCGAGGGCGACGTCTGGACTGCGGTCGCGGAGAAGGTCCTGATCGTCGAGATCGCGGAGGTTTCGGCGAACGAGCTCGAGCTGACCGTCGTGGACGGCGAGCGAACGCTCACGATCGGAGACGACCAGGACGAGCGCGCACTCCCGGCGCTCGACGCGCTGGCTGAGGAGCACGGGTCGGTCGCGATCCATGCCGAGCGCGTGGACGGCGACACGTTCGCCGTGGACGTCTTTCCGCTGTAGCCCGAGCGGCTCGCGGTCAGAACCTCCGTAGACTCAGTCGGTGATGGCAGAAGCGCTCCGGATCATCCCGCTCGGCGGGCTCGGCGAGGTCGGGAAGAACATGACCGTCTACGAGTTCGGCGACGAGATCATCGTCGTCGACGCCGGTCTGGCGTTCCCGCGCGACGAGCACCTCGGGGTCGACCTCCTTCTCCCGGACATCTCGTACCTCGAGGGGCGGCGAGTGCTCGCTGTCGTGCTGACGCACGGGCACGAGGATCACGTCGGGGGCCTGCCGTACCTCCTGCGCGAGGTCGACGTCGACGCGGTCTACGCGACGCCGCTGACGCTCGCGCTCGTGAAGTCGAAGCTCGACGAGCACGGCCTCGGCCAGAAGGCGGAGCTGATTCCCGCGTCGCCGGGGGACGAGCCGCTCCAGCTCGGCCCGTTCCGCATCGAGCTCGTCCGCGTGGCGCACTCGATCCCGGACTCGGCGGCGCTCGTCGTGGAGACGCCTGCAGGCCGCGTCGTCCACACCGGTGACTGGAAGCTCGACCATACGCCCGTCGACGGCCTCAAGACAGACGTCGGGAAGCTCGCGGAGATCGGCAACCGCGGCGTCGACCTCATGCTGGGCGACTCGACGAACGCCGAGCGGCCCGGAAACACCGGCTCGGAGCGGCTCGTCGGTGACGCGTTCCGCTCGATCTTCCCGCTGCGCAGAGGGAAGATCCTCGTCGCCTCCTTCGCATCGAACATTCACCGCATGCAGCAGGCGGCCGACGTGGCCGTCGAGTGCGGGCGGAAGGTCGTCGTCGTCGGGCGCTCGATGCGGAAGAACATCAACATCGCGCGCAACCTCGGCTACGTCTCGTTCCCGGAGGATGCGATCGTCAATCCCGACGAGGCCGCGCAACTGCCCGGCGAGCGGTTGCTCGTGCTGTGCACGGGCAGCCAGGGCGAGCCGATGTCGGCGCTCACGCGCATCGCGTACGGCGACCACAGCGCCGTCTCCGTGGAGCCGGGCGACACGGTCGTGATCTCCGCGAAGCCCGTCCCCGGGAACGAGCTGCGCGTTCACGACTCGATCAATCAGCTTGCGCGCGCGGGCGCAGAGGTGCTGCACGAGGAGATCGCGCCGGTGCACGTCTCGGGCCACGCGTGCCAGGAGGAGCTGCGGACGATGCTCTCGCTCCTCCGTCCACGTCACATGATGCCGATCCACGGGGAATACCGAATGCTCGCCGCGCACGCGAAGCTCGCCCGCGATGCCGGCGTACCGGAGGAGCGCATCCTGATCGCCGAGAACGGTTCGGTCGTGGAGCTCGCCCGTGGAGGTGCGAGGCTCGTGGACAAGGTCGACGCCGGAGTGACGTTCGTGGACGGTCTCCGGGTCGGGGACGTCAAGGACGTCGCGCTCCGGGACCGGCGCCGCCTCGCGGACGACGGCGTCCTCATCGTCGTCACGACGCTCGCCTCCTCGGACGGCGGCGAGATCGCGCCGCCGGAGCTCATCTCGCGTGGGTTTGCCGAGTCGGACGACCTCATGGCCGAGCTCCGGGTCGAGGCGAACCGCGTCGTCAGGGAGCTCGCAACCGAGCATGTGACGGAGATCAAGCTCCTGCAGGAGCACATCCACGACGCCGTCGGTCAGATCGTCTACGACCGCACGCGACGTCGACCGATGGTGCTTCCAGTGGTGATCGAGGTATGACCTGGCAGTCCGTGATCGAGGGCAACGCGGCGAGCGATCTCACCGCGCGGCGCCTCGTGTCCCAGCTGCGCGCATGCGAGGTCGCGTCGCTCGCGTTCTGCCGCCTCCTCGAGCGCTGGGGGAGAGGAGACGCGGTCCCCGCGACCCCCGGCGCGCGAGAGGCGGCTCTACGGCGAGCTGCCGACCGCGTCGAGACCGCGGTTGCGGGCCTCGAGCGGCCGCTGTCGCAGTACCTGCTCGAGCTCGAGCCCGAGCGGGCCGAGGGGAGATCGTGGTACGCGGGGCCGGGAGCCGCCGAGCTGGTCGAGTGGCGGCCGGTGCTCGACCGTGCAGGCGTGCGTGCCTGCCCGAACCGCGTGGCGGCCGTGTACCTCGAGCTGGCCGTCCTCGTCCGCGCGCTCGAAGGGCTCACGGCGGCCGCGCAGATGGACGCGGCTCCGGATCGGTCGTCGCTCTGGGCAGGGCTGTTCGACCTCCGCGACACGCTTCTCGGGTCGACGGTCGACGACCTCCGCGCGCTCGCCGCCTGACGCCACACCTCGGGTTGGCCCACGGCGGACGAGGTCTACGCGATCCTCAGCTGACGGCGTCCAGCTCCGCGACGAGGCGCTTCGGCGCCACGATCCGGTAGCTCTCCTCGACCCAGTCGCGTAGGACCCCGACCGAGACGCCGGGCGCTCGCAGGGGAACGGTGACCCAACCAGCCTTGCCGAGGCCGTAGCCGGTCGGCTCCGCGCCCTCGATCGCAAGCGCGTGCGCGTGGGACTCGGCGAGCTTCACGGTCATCCGCCGGCCTCCCGGCGGGCCGACGAACACGAAGATCTTGCCGCGCACCTTCACGACGTCCTCGCCCCACGGCTGGTCCTTCACCGCACCCGGGAGCGAGAGCGCGAACGCGAGCACCTTGTCCCGGACACCCGCCACGGCCGGTGACGATACTCCGCCGCGTGCCGACTCCGACCGAGCTCGCCTGCGATCCGGGCCACGACGACGCCATCGGCTCGCTCGGTTAGCCTCAGGCCGTGCCCGAGCCCGTCGTCGTCGTCTTCGTCGAGGTTCCCTCCGGCTCCCGGAACAAGTACGAGCTCGACGAGGACCTCGGCGCGATCGTCCTCGACCGGCGTCTCTTCACCTCGATGGCGTACCCGGCGGACTACGGGTTCATCGAGGGAACGCTCGGGGAGGACGGGGACCCGCTCGACGCGCTCGTGCTCGTCGGCGAACCGACGTTCCCCGGCTGCCGCATCCGCGGACGCGTGGTCGGTGTGTTCCACATGGCGGACGAGAAGGGCCCCGACGAGAAGATCATCTGCGTCCCGCTCAAGGATCCGGCATGGATGCGCATATCCGATGTGCATGACATCCCGGCCGAGCTCCGCAACGAGATCGAGCACTTCTTCCAGGTCTACAAGGACCTCGAGGAGGTCAAGGTCGAGACGCGCGGGTACGGCAACCGCGCCGAAGCGGAGACGATCATCGCGGACGCGCGGGCACGCGCCGGACCGTGACGGTCGTCTTCGGCGCCATCGCGCCGCACGGTGACCCTGCGTTCGTCGAGGGCTCGACGACGCGCGTCGCCTTCGAGGAGCTCGGCGTGACGGCTCGAGCGCGCCGAGCCGGACGTCACGGTCGTCTTCACGCCGCACAACGTCCACGTCGAGGGCGCGTTCGCGGTCGTCACGGCGGCGACTCTCGCCGGCTCGCTGGACGAGCTTCCCGTGGAGCTCGAGTGCGCGGTCGACCGGGAGCTCGCTGCGAGCGTGCTCGCCTCGCTGCGCGAGGCCGGACTTCCCGCGGTCGGCATCAGCTACGGCTCGAACGACGAATCGCTGGCCGTCATGCCGATGGACTGGGGGACGCTGATCCCGCTCTGGTTCCTCGGCGGCCGAAATGACGAGCCGAGGCCGGTCGTCGTCGTCTCGCCCGCTCGCGATCTTGCGCTCGCGGACCACGTTCGCGCCGGCGCTGCGGTCACGGCCGCGTGCTCGGGGAGGCGGGCGGCGATCGATTGCGAGCGCGGATCACGGACACGCGCACGATCCCGAAGGGCCGTTCGGGTTCGACCCTGCGGCCGCCGAGTACGACGCGCGGGTCGTCGACCTCGTCCGCGAGAACCGCCTCGCACAGGTCGTCGACCTCGAGCCGATCGTCGACGCCGCGAGCGCCGACAGCCTCTGGCAGCTCGTGCTCCTCCACGGCGCGCTCGCGGACGGCTTCGACGCCGAGCTCCTGAGCTACGAGTGTCCGACGTACTTCGGAATGCTCTGCGCCGCCTTCGAGCCGCGCGACCCGTGAGCTAGGTCCAACCGCGATGCCGGCGCGTGCTCGAAGGAGAGCACGCCCGCTTGCAGAACCAGCGGGTCATGGCTGCTCGAAGGAAGAAGCGGCCGCTTCGGCCACGCATCCCCTCGCGCGTCAAGAAGCGGACGAAGCGGACGCGTTCACGTTCACAGCACGAGAACGAGCTGCTCGGTCTCGCACTGCTCGCGCTCGGGCTCGTGCTCGCAGCGATCCTCTACCTCGGTCTCGACGGCGGGGCCGTCGGCTCGTGGCTCGCCGGGGTGCTCACGGACGTCGTCGGCCAAGGCGCATATGTCCTCCCGGTCGGGTTCGTCGCGCTCGGCCTGCTCCTGCTCGCGCGGAGCGATCTCCTCGACGTCCGCCCGTTCCGGCTCGGCGTCGGCGTGAGCTTCCTCGGGCTCATGACGCTCCTCGGCAAAGACTCCGGCGGCTTCCTCGGGCTCGCGATCGGCGGCACCCTCGCGGCGCTCATCGGGCAGACCGGGGCGGCGATCATCGGCGGTGCGCTCCTCGTCGCGGGCCTGCTCCTCGTCACGGGCGCGTCCACGGGCGCGATCCTTCGTCGCACCGGCCACGCAGTGAAGCGCGCCGGCTCGGGCGCACGCAGGGCGTTCGAGTGGCCGTCGAGCGAATCGGCCACGGCCGAGGACGTGGAGAGCCTGGAGCACGTCGCCACAACGGCCTCGGCGTCCCAGCACCGCCTCCTCGACGGGGAGGAGGCGTATCCGGACGTCGTCGGCGCGACCGCGGAGTCCCAGGAGGCTGCTCTCCTCGTCGAGGACGAGCCTGACGACGGACGCGATGAGTGCGGAGTCCGGCTTCGAGACGTCGTCCGAGCACTCCGAGTACCGGCTCCCCGACAGGGCACTGCTGCGCGCCTCGCCCGCAAGCGCCGCCGCGAAGAGCGACACGAGCACGAAGACGGCAGACCTCCTCGTCCGAACGCTCTCCGAGTTCGGCGTCGAGGCGACGGTCAGCGGCCAGATCTCCGGGCCGCGCGTCACCCGCTACGAGCTGCAGCTCGCTCCGGGAACCAAGGTGTCCAAGGTCGCGGGGCTCAAGGACGACCTCTCGTATGCGCTCGCGACGACGGAAATCCGCATCCTCGCGCCGATCCCGGGAAAGCAGGCAGTCGGCGTCGAGGTGCCGAACCTCTCGCCGAAGCTCGTCACGCTCGGCGACATCTTCGGAGATCTGCCCGCGAGCGCGAGCCCGCTCGCCGTCTGGCTCGGCAAGGACATCTCGGGCAACGCGGTCTGGACCGACCTCGCGCGGATGCCGCACCTGCTCATCGCGGGAACCACCGGCTCGGGAAAGTCGGGCTGCATCAACACGATCCTCACCTCGACGCTCCTCCGTTCCACGCCGGACGAGGTGCGGATGATCCTCATCGACCCGAAGCGCATCGAGCTCGGCTACTACGAGTCGATTCCGCATCTGCTGACGCCGGTCGTCTCGAGCCCGAAGGAGGCCGCCGTCGTCCTCATGAACGTCGTCGCCGAGATGGAGCGGCGCTACGAGCGACTGTCCTTCGTGCGCGCCCGCAGCCTGCCGGAGGCCAACCGGGCGCTCCGCGCGAGGGGAGAGGCCCCGCTGCCGTACCTGCTCGTGGTCATCGACGAGCTCGCCGACCTGATGATGGTCTCGCCGCAGGCAGTCGAGGACTGCGTGATCCGCCTCGCCCAGAAGTCGCGCGCAGTCGGCATCCACCTCGTCCTCGCGACGCAGCGTCCGTCCGTGGACGTCATCACCGGGATGATCAAGGCCAACGTGCCGTCGCGGATCGCGTTTGCGGTGTCGAGCCAGACGGACTCCCGCGTCATCCTCGACGGAGCGGGCGCAGAGAGCCTGCTGGGGCAGGGCGACATGCTCTTCAAGCCGCTCGGGACGTCGCGGCTCCAGCGCCTGCAGGGCGCGTACGTGACCGAGGAGGAGGTCGCGCTCGTCGTCGAGCAGTGCCGTTCGCAGCGCGGCCAGGACCTCGACGAGTCGCTGCTCGAGGCGCCCGAAGCTGCGTACGAGGAGGCGGAAGACGACGGGGAATTCGACCCCGACGAGGATCCACTGCTCGACAAGGCGATCGAGATCGTGGTGCAGACGCAGACCGCGTCGGTCTCGCTGCTGCAGCGCCGACTGCGCGTCGGCTACACACGGGCGGGACGCCTCGTCGACATGCTCGAGCGGCGCGGGATCATCTCCGGCTACGAGGGCTCCAAGCCTCGCCGCGTGCTCGTGTCCGAGACGGACCTTCACACGGTCTGATCCGCCCGAAAGCGCTAGTCTGCGCCTCGGTTACGTCTCTTTACGCACATGTGAAGAGTCGCAACTTGCGGGTACTTCGAGCGTCCAATCAGGGCGGCAGGCTTAC
>CAVZNK010000040.1:0-8688 GCA_963776555.1 uncultured Gaiellaceae bacterium
ATAGAGTCCGCGCCGATGAAGATCGCCGTCTGCGTGAAGCAGGTGCCGGACGCGACCGTGCACAAGCGGATCGACCCGTCGACGAAACGGCTCGACCGCTCCGGCGAGGCGGCTCTCAATCCCACCGACCTGAACGCCGTCGAGGAGGCGCTTCGGATCAAGGAGGCGCAGGGCGGCGAGGTCGTCCTCGTCTCGCTCGGCCCCGAGAGGGCGGTCGACTCGCTGCGAAAGGCGCTGGCGATGGGGGCCGATCGCGCGGTGCTCGTCTCGGACGAGGGAGCCGCCGGCTCGGATCTGCTCGGGACGGCACGGGCGCTCGCGGGTGCGCTCGAGCGCGAGTCGGCCGACCTCGTCCTCTTCGGACAGTCCTCGGGCGACGGCGACGGCGCCGTGCTCTGGGCGGCGGTGGCGGACAGGCTTCGTCGGCCGGTCGTCTCGCAGGTCGCCGCGCTCACGGTCGAGCCCGGCTCGGTGACGGGCAAGCGCCAGACCGAGCACGGCTACGACGTCATCAGCGCGCCGCTGCCCGCGGTGGTCGCGGTCTCGGACGCGATCAACGAGCCGCGCTACCCGTCGCTCAAGGGGATCATGGGCGCGAAGACGAAGCCGCAGGAGACGCTGTCGCTCAGGACGTGGGTGTGGCCGCGGGCCGCGGGCGAAGCCGGCGCCAGGACGACGGTGCTGGAACTCGGGCCGCCGCCGTCCCGCGGCGAACCAGTCAAGATCGAGGACGACGGCTCGGCGGCGCAGAAGATCCTCGACCTGGTCGTCGAGAGGAAGCTCCTGTGAAGTTCCTCGTCTTCCTCGAGCACCACGGGGGCGCGCTCGAGAAGGGCGCGCTCGGCGTGCTCGGGAAGGCCGCGTCGCTCGGCGAGGCGTACGGCGTCGTGCTCGGCGAGGGAGCCGCCGCGCTGGCTGCCGGAGCGGGGGCGTACGGCGCGTCGAAGGCATACGCGTCGGAGGCGCCCGAGCTCGCTTCGCCGCTCCCGCAGCCGCGCGTCGACGCGCTCGCGACGCTCGTCGAGCAGACGGGCGCGGACGCGGTGCTGTTCGCGGCCTCGGTGCTCGCGTCGGACGTCGCCGCGGGGCTCGCCTCTCGCCTCGACGCCGGCCTCAACTGGGACCTGACCGATCTCTCCGTCGACGGCGACGAGCTCGTCGGCAAGCGCGCCGCGCTCGGCGACACCGTGCTCGTCGACGTCGGCTGGAAAGGCGGGCCGCGGCTCGCCCTCGTTCGCGCCGGCGCGTTCGATCCCGTCGAGTCGGGCGGAACGGCGGAGGTCGAGACGTTCGAGACGACCTTCTCCGACTTCTCCACGCTCGCGACGCTCGTCGAGCAGACGCAGGAGGAGTCGAGCGGCCCGTCGATCGAGGACGCGGACATCATCGTCGCGGGCGGCCGGGGTCTCGGCTCGCCGGAGGGCTTCACGATGCTCGAGGAGCTCGCCGCCGCGCTGGGCGGGGCCGTGGGCGCGACGCGGGCGGTCGTCGACGCGGGGTGGTACCCGTACTCGACCCAGGTCGGCCAGACCGGAAAGTCCGTCGCGCCGAAGCTCTACATCGCGTGCGGGATCTCGGGCGCGATCCAGCACAAGGTCGGCATGCAGGGCTCGGGGACGATCGTCGCGATCAACAAGGACCCGAACGCCCCGATCTTCGACTTCTGCGACATCGGCGTGGTCGGCGACCTCCACCAGATCGTCCCGAAGCTCACGGAGCTCGTGCGCGCGCGCGGGTAGGTTCGAATCGTGGCCAGGCCGATCGACTTCACCCCACCGTTCGGAGCAATCGACGCCGTCGGGGCGCCGACCGACCCGCGCGACGAGCGGATCGAGGTCGGGGTCGCGATCGTCGGCGCCGGCCCGGGAGGGCTGGCCTGCGCGATCCGGCTCGGCCAGCTGCTCGAGGAGCATCCGGACGTGCGCGAGCGGCTGGGCGAGGTGCCGATCGCGGTGCTCGAGAAGGGCAAGCAGGCGGGCTCACATCTCCTGTCCGGCGCCGTCATGCATCCGTCGCCCTTGCGCGAGCTCTTCCGGGGGCGACTGAAGACGGCCGACTTCCCGACGTACGGCGAGGTGCCCGGCGAGGCGGTGTACGTGCTCACGCGCCGTGGCGCGTTCCGGATCCCGCCGCCGCCGACGATGCGCAACCACGGCAACCTGATCGTGTCGCTGTCGGAGCTGGGCAGGTTCCTGGGAGAGCAGGCCGAGGCAGTCGGCGTGGCCGTCCTCCCGGAGACGTCCGCGACGAAGCTGCTCGTCGAGCACGGCCGCGTCGTCGGCATCCGAACCGGCGATCGTGGGCGTGGGCGGGGGGGCGAGCCGCTTCCGACATTCGAGCCCGGGAACGACGTCGTCGCAGGCCTGACGGTGCTGGCCGAGGGCACGCAGGGCTTCCTGACCGCCGCCGCCGTCGACCAGTTCGGCCTCCACGGCGAGAACCCGCAGATCTGGGCGCTCGGCGTGAAAGAGGTCTGGCGCGTGCCGAAGCCGCTGCGCAAGATCGTCCACACGATGGGCTGGCCGCTCCGCACGTCTCCCAGTTTCGGCGAGTTCGGCGGCTCCTTCATCTATCCGATGGGCGACGACCTCGTGACGGTCGGCTTCGTCGCCGGGCTGGAGTCGCGAGACGTCGAATTCTCGGTGCACGACGTCTTGCAGGAGTTCAAGACGCACCGGCTCGTCTGGAAGATCCTCCGCGGCGGCGAGCGGGTCGCCTGGGGCGCGAAGACGATCACGGAGGGCGGCTACTACTCGCTACCGCGGCAGTTCAACGCGCCGGGGCTCCTCCTCGTGGGCGAGGGGGCCGGCCTCGTCAACGTGCCGCGCCTCAAGGGCGTGCATTACGCGATCGAGTCGGGGCGGCTCGCCGCGGAGGCGGCGTTCCGCGCGCTCCAGCGCGGCGAGGTCGCGAGCCGGCCGGGCGCACTCGACTCGTACGACGAGTCGCTCCGCGCGAGCCCGTACTGGAAGGAGCTGTACGAGGTGCGGAACATGCGGCAGGCGTTCGACAAGGGCTTCTTCACCGGCGGCGCCCTCGCGAGCGCGATGACCGTGACGAAGGGACGTGCCCCGAACGGCCGCCTCCCGACGCATCCGAACGCTGCCGCGCCTCTGAAGAAGACCGGCCGGGCAGCTCGCTATCCGACCCCGGACGGGAAGTACGTCTTCGACAAGCTCTCGTCCGTCTTCGCCTCCGGGAACCGCACGCGGGACGACCAGCCCAGCCACCTCAAGGTGCGGACGACGGTGCGGCGCCCGGTCGCCGAGGCGTGGCAGTGGATGTGCCCCGCCCACGTGTACGAGGTCGGCCGCGACCTGGGCGACGGCATGGTCACGGTCGAGATCACGCCGTCCAACTGCGTGCAGTGCGGCGCGATCACGGCGAAGGGCGGCCGTCTCACCCCGCCCGAGGGTGGCTCCGGACCCGAGTACACCCTCACCTGACGGACGTTCGTCCGGTGCTCGGCGCGCGAAGACGCTGAGTGACAACTTGCGACTTGCCATCTCCTAGGGCGTGCCTGTGCCTGGGTTCCTCGCGGCCCACGCGCGCGCCATCGCGACCCGCTGCGCGAGCGTCGGATGCGTGCCGAAGACGAGCTGGGCGAGGCGGGGCGGGTCGGGATCGCCGAGCCCGGTCTTCCCGAACTCGACCATGAGATCCTCGAGCCCGGCAGGGTCGCGCGTGACCTCGAGCGCCTTCCAGTCGGCCTCGGCTTCCGCACGGCTCGAGAGATGGTTCTGGAGCGGCGTCGTCGCGAGCTGGAACGCGGCGACGACGAACAGGGCGAGCGGAACGGCCGCCGGAGCTCCCATACCGCCTCGGCTCCGCGTCGTGCGCATGAGGATCCACGCGCCGGGGATCGCGAAGAGCGCGAACCAGCCGAGCCCCTTGGGCAGGTGCTCCTGGGAGTGGTGTGCGAGCTCGTGCGCGAGGACGACCTTCTGCTCCTCCTCGGTGAACGGCTTGCGCAGAATCGTGTCCCAGAAGACGACGCGGCGGGACGGGCCGAGCCCGAAGGCGTACGCGTTCGCCTCGTCCGTGTCGGGACTGACCTTCTCGACGCGCAGCGGGATGTGGCCTAGACCGAGCTTCGCCTCGTCCTCGCGCGCGGCCGCGAGCAGCGCCTTGCTCTCGAGCGGCGTCGTCGTGAAGTCGAGGTACGGGGCGACGAAGGAGAAGAGGGCGGCAATGCCCACGAACACGGCCGCGCCTGGCAGCCACCAGCGGTCGCCGAGCTTTCGCGCGAGCCCCATGACGATGAGCAGCGCGACGCAGATGGAGAGGAACTGGGCCGCGAGCACCGCCCAGTCCTGGAAGAGCCAGTCGAGGTAGCTGAGGTCGTTCTGATCCCAGCGGCGCTGCCACCAGTGCTCGGCGAGCGCGAATGGAACGTGCACGAGCCACGCGATCGCGAGGCCGAGCATCCCGAGGAGCATCCCCGTGCCGATCGGCCCCGCCGACGATTCGCGGGCGAATCCGGCTCCGCGCTTCGCATAGATCCAGAGAGTGACCAGGAGCGCGACCTCAGCGAGCACCCAGTCGACGTAGAAGAAGCGCTCGTAGTGGCGCGCGCGTTCGACGAGGTGGGCGCCAAAGAGGGAGTCGACGTCGACCCTCCCGAGCGAGAGGTCGTCCGGGACGGCGGTGGGGTAGAGGGTGAACGCGGCAAGGACGAGCCCCGCCACCGCGAGCACCCAGAAGGCGGCTCTCAGAAGGTGTCTCCGGGCAGCGGCAGAAGGGAAGTCGCCGAGGTCCGCGGGCTCCGGCTCACGCTCGTGCAGCAGCGGTGCGGCGTACGGGTAACGGCTCGTGAGCAGAAACGCGTAGGAATACGTCTGCGCCGAGTAGCGCAGGCACACGACTCCGAGATTCCGCATGCCTTCGGGCATCCGGGCCGTGACGAGCGCGTACCACCACGAGAGCAGCGCGATCGCGGCCGCCACGCCGCCGAGCGCACCCGCGACGATGAAGGCGGGGATCGCGAGGAAGAACCGGAAGCCGATCGTCAGCCGCTTCTGGCGCTCCGGCGGAGCGATTGCGATGTCGATCTCGTACGAGCCCTCGCGTCCCGTGAAGCCCGGGAACCGGCGCCCGATCAGGTAGACGAATGCGAACAGGTGCGTCGCGTAGCGCACGTACGCGGCGAAGAAGCGATGCAGCGGAGCGGGCAGCCGCCCGAGCACGAGCGCGATGAGCCAGGCGAAGAACCCGACGACGAACACCGCGAGCGTCCAGAGCACGATCCAGACGAAGTGGGGGATGGCGAGGAAGAGGCGAAAGAGGACGGTGAGACGCGGTCGCGCGAGGTCGTCCGTGACGACCGCGCGCACCGGATGCTCCGGCAGGCGCGCGTACGGCTCCGCGAGGACGGGGTCCGAGCTCGGGTAGCGCGGCGTCAGGAGGAGCAGGTAGCCGCCCGCCTGCGCGCCGTACCCGAGCGCGAACGCGACGAGGTCACGCAGACCGCGCGGAGCGCTTCCCTTGACGACGGCGAAGAACCATACGAGGACGGCGGCCGCGGCCGCCGCGCCGCCGACGCGACGAGACGTTCCACCAGACCGCGTCCTCGGAGCCGGTCGAGAACGACCACGACGTCTGCCCGGACGAGCCGGTCGTGAAGCCCCCGCCGAGCGCGGTCGCCAGCAGCAGCGCGGGCACCGCGAGGAGGAGACGGAAGAAGCCTCCCCAGCGTCCCTGCCTGACGGGAGGATCGACCTCCAGGTCGACCGGATAGCCCTCCTGGCAGCGGAACCACGGGTACGGGTCCGCGGCGAGGAACACGTACGCGCTCACCTGCGTCGAGTAGCGGACGTACGACGCGACGAAGTCGTGCAGGCTCTCCGGCACCTCACCCTGGATGAGCACCGCGAGCCAGTTCACGAAGCCGACGACGAACGCCGCGATCCCCCGGAGCACCACCCAGACGACGAGCGGGATCGCGAGGAGCAGACCGAAAGACGACGGTGAGCCGGCTTCGCTCCAGGTCGTCATCGCGCACGACGAGCCGGATCGGCCGCTGCGCGATGCTCTCCACGGCCGCATTCTGATGCACCACTAGGATCGTGCGGTGCCGATCGACCGTGACGACGTCGAGCGCGCACGCGACGTGATCGCGGGCCGGCTCCATCGCACGCCGCTGCTCAGCTGCTCGTCGCTCGCTCCGGACGCGTTCCTCAAGGCCGAGCTGCTCCAGAAGACGGGCTCGTTCAAGCCGCGCGGCGTCCTCACGAAGCTCGCGTCGTTGAGCGCCGAGGAGAAGGCGCGCGGGATCATCGCGATCTCCGCGGGAAACCATGCCCAGGCGGTGGCCTGGGGAGCCGCCCGGGAGGGTCTCGACGCGCTCGTCGTCATGTGGCGTGGGGCGAGCGAGGCGAAGGTCGCGGCCACGCGTGGCTACGGGGCCGCCGTCGACCTGGAGGCGGCCGACCCACGCGGAGCGTTCGAGCGGCTCGAGGTGCTGCTCGAGGAGACCGGGCGTACCCTCGTGCACCCGTTCGACGACCCATTCACGATCGCCGGCCAGGGAACGGTCGGGCTCGAGATCCTCGAGGACTGTCCGGGCGTCGAGACGATCGTCGTCCCGATCGGCGGCGGCGGGCTCATCTCGGGCGTGGCGCTCGCCGCCGCAGGCCGCGCCCGCGTCATCGGCGTCGAGCCGGAGCTCTCGACCGCGCTGCACTCTGCCCTCGCCGCGGGTGAGCGGGTCGAGGTGACGCCGACGTCGATCGCGGACGGCCTCAACGCGCCGCACGCCGGGCGGGCCGCGCTGACCATCGCCCGAGAGCACGTCGAGGAGGTCGTCCTCGTGTCCGAGGAGGAGATCGAGGAAGGGTTCCGCTTCCTCTACGAACGCGCCAAGCTCGCCTGCGAGCCGGCCGGCGCGGCGGCCGTCGGCGCTGTGCTCGCCGGGAAGGTCGAGGGGGGCCGAACCGTCTGCATCGTCTCGGGCGGGAACGTCGCTGCGCCAACCGCCGCTGCTATCCTGGCCCGCCGATGAAAGCGGACATCCATCCCGATTACGTCCTCGCGCACGTGACCTGCTCGTGCGGGAACGAGTTCTGGACGCGCTCGACGAAGGAAGAGCTCCACGTCGAGATCTGCGCCGAGTGCCATCCGTTCTACACGGGGAAGCAGAAGCTCGTCGACACCGGCGGTCGGGTGGAGCGCTTCCAGCGCCGCCTCGAGAAGGCCGGCGCGCGCCGCGGTTCCGACGAGTAGCCGCCACATGGCCGTCAGCTACGGCGGGCAGGCCGTTCTCGAAGGCGTGATGATGCGTAGCCCGTCCTCGTGGGCGGTCGCGATTCGGACACCCGAGGGAGAGATCACCGAGGTGGTCCAGGACATCTCGTCGCCGATGCAGCGGCGGCGGCTGTGGCGGCTCCCGGTGATCCGCGGTGTCGTCGCGCTCGGCGAGTCGCTCGCGATCGGGTTCCGCGCGCTCGCGATCTCCGCGAACGTCGCCTCGCAGGAGCGCGACGAGAACGGCGAGATCCAGACCCAGATCGGCCGCGGGCAGATCATCTTCTCGTTCGTCATCGCCATCGGGTTCGCGCTGATGCTCTTCAAGGTCGGCCCGGCGCTCGTGACGAGCTGGCTTCCGGTCGAGCAGACGGAGCTCTTCGTCATCGTCGAGGGGGTCATCAGGGTCAGCGTCTTCATCGTCTACATCCTCGCCATCTCGCTCCTTCCCGACCTCAAACGCGTCTTCCAGTACCACGGCGCCGAGCACAAGGCGATCAACGCGCTCGAGAGCGGCGCCGAGCTGACGCCAGCCAACGTGCAGAAGTTCAGCCTGATCCACCCGCGTTGCGGAACAGCGTTTTTGCTCTGGGTGATGGTCATCGCGATCTTCGTCTTCGCATTCGTGGGGCGCCCGTCGTTGCCGTGGCTCGTCGCGAGCCGGATCCTGCTCCTGCCGGTCATCGCCGGCCTCGCGTACGAGCTCATCCGCTACGCGGGCAAGCACCAGGACAACCGCGTCCTCATGACGCTGCTCGCGCCGGGGCTCTGGCTCCAGCGGCTGACGACCCGGGAGCCGACGGACGACCAGGTCGAGGTCTCGATCCAGGCGCTGCAGCGCGTCATGGAGAAGGAGGCCGCGGAGACGCCGGAGGAGCGGAGGCTCGAGTCCCGTGTGGAGGTCATGGCCTGATGCCTCGCATCGTCCGCGAGGCGGAGATCGAGTGGGAGGGGACGACGGCGCGGGGCTCCGGTGTCGTACGAGCGGCGAGCACCGGCTCGTTCGAGCTTCCGACGACGATCGCCTCGCGGGTCGATCTCATCCAGGGAAAGACGAGCCCCGAGGAGCTGCTCGCGGCGGCGCACGCCACGTGCTTCGTCACCTCGCTCGGTAGCGAGCTCGCCCGAGTGGGTACTCCACCGGAGCGTATGCACGTCCACTGCACGATCACGATGGACGAGGTGGAAGGCTCGGGGCACCGCATCGTCGCCTCGCACGTCTCCGCCCGAGCGGTCGTGCCCGGAGCGGACGCGGAGACGTTCGCCGCCGCCGCACAGGCCGCGGACGAGGGGTGCCCGTTCTCCGCTCTGATCCGGGCGAGCGCGAGCGTCACCTACGAAGCGACTCTGGAGGGAGGCAGCTGATGGCCGAAAGCACCGCGAGCGTCACCTGGAAGGGATCGCTCCTCGAGGGCGGCGGGACGATCGATCACGTCGGAAGCGGCG
>CAVZNK010000041.1:0-41246 GCA_963776555.1 uncultured Gaiellaceae bacterium
TCAGCTTGCGGCCTGCGCGACAAGGTCGGCAGCTTGCTCCACGCTCAATGTGTCCGTGTTCACGACGAGGTCGTAGTGCGTCGGCAGCTCGGCCTCGACGCCGTAGAAACGGCGCAGGTAATCCGCCCGTGCCGAGTCGGCATCCTTGATGACCTTCCGAGCTTCCTCGAGATCGAGCGTGCGCGCTTCTGACAACCGACGAGCTCGCGTCTCGGGGGACGCGGTTACGAGCACGCGAAGCACGTCGAGCCGATCCGACAGTGCGAGTGAGGCAGCGTGCGAAACGATCACCACGTTGCCCTGGTTGGCGGTCTCCTCGATCGTCTCGCGAATCAGGCTCCGAACGGCTTCCGACGTAACTCCCTCTAGATCCGGGCTGGACATTCCGGCAAAGCCATAGCGGTCGGGAACGGCCGTCCTGCCCATCTCTCGGACGAGCCGGCCCAACACCGACTTGCGCTGTTCCGCGTCGGCGACGTCGCTTGCTGAGATGCCTCCCTTCGCCGCCGCACCGGAGACGATTGCCTCGTCGACGTAGTCGAAGCCGAGTCGGTCAGCCACGACACGCCCAATCGAGGCGCCTCCCGCCCCGTCGGGCCGCGAGATGCAGACGACGCTGCAGGGCACGACACCAACGCTACGCCTGCTGTCGACGAAGCGTCAAGGTCGCTGTGGTTGCTTGGGTGCAACGTGCCCGCTCCAGGCAATTTCCGACCGTCCTGCGAGACCGCACCGTCCTGAGATCACTCACGGCGGTCAAGCCCACCGGCGCCTTCGACCGAGCGGAGCGGCGGCGTCGCAAATGTCCCCGTTCGCTGTGGCTGTCGTCGGCTCTATGCTCGCTCGGACGCAGCGGCTGCGACCAGCTCATCCCGATGGAGCGCATCCTCGACCCCGCCCGGCTTGGAGATCATCTGGACCGGCTCTACCGGGCCGCCTGGGCGCTCTCGGGCTCTCGCGAGGACGCCGAGGATCTCGTCCAGGAGACCTACGCGCGCGTCCTCGGGCGTCCGCGCCTGCTCCGCAACGAGGACGACCTCGGCTACCTCCTACGCGCGCTGCGCAACACCTTCCTGAACCAGAAGCGTACCGAAGGCCGCCGGCTCCGGCCCGACCCGTTGCCCGACCAGCTCGACCTCGTCGCGGACCCGCACGCGCGGGGCCCGGAGGCCGCGCTCGACGCCCGCGAGCTCTACGCGGCGATCGCCGCGCTTCCAGATGACTTCCGCGACGTCCTCGTGGCGGTCGACGTGACCGGCCTTTCCTACAAGGAGGCCGCACGCGCGCTGCGCATCCGCGAGGGCACAGTCATGAGCCGCCTGTACCGAGCTCGGCAGCAGGTGGTGCGCCGACTCGAGGGCGGCTCAGCCTGAGTCGCCGGTGTCGACCGTTCCGACGAGCACTTTCTCGCCCGACGACGACTGATCGCCGTCGGCCTGCTCGCGCGTGACGCTGAGGGTCGTGAAGTCAGTCGGCGGGACGCCGGCCCAGAGGGTGACCTTCCGGCCCTCGTTGAACGTCCCGATCGGAACGAGGACGCCGGCGGTGTTGCGCAGCCATGCCTGGTAGTAGCGCCCGTTCTCGAGGCGGGGGAGTCCGGTTGCGTCGAGCTCGATCCTCCAACCCGACGACGTCTTCGTGAGTGTCGCGTCGCCGCTGGCGTCGGGAAGGAGCGCAGTCGGAGCGAGGGCAGCGCGGAATTGCTCGGGGGACGTGTCGGAGCGGAACACGCTCAGTCCGATGGCGACCGCCAGTACAGCGGTCGCAGAGGCTCCGATCACGAGCAGACGACGCGGCACTTCCACGCGGCGCCCGCGTCGCTGAGTCTCGATGCGCGCCCGCAGAGCCGCCGGTGCCTCCACCTCTTCCGCCGCACTCCGCATGAGCGTGACCGCCCGCTGTTGCTCGGCGAGTTGGTCGGTGAGCTCCGAAGACGCCGCCACTCGTGCCTCGAGTGCCGCGCGACGCTCCGGCGCGAGCGTTCCGTCCGCAAGCGCCGCCAGCTCGACGACCTCCTGCGCACCGTTCTCGTCTTCTCGACGACGTCTCATGGCTCTCACAGTGTGAATGACCCCATTCAGGCGGGGCTATTCCCGCCTGCGACGCGATTTTCACACGCGCAGTCCAACGCGTCCGCGTCAGGAATAGAACCTGGGTTGTCGGTGTCTCCAGTGGCGAGAGGTCATCTCCACGGAAAGGGGACACCAAATGAACGCGCTGAGCGATGACACGCAAGGCGAGGAGACCGATCGGCGTCCTGGCGACGGAGCTCGCGGAGCTGAACGTGCTCGTCGTCGCCCTCGACGCCGTGATTCCGACGCTCGTGTCGGGCACCAAGGTGCTCGTCGTGGCGCCGGCGCTGAACTCCTGGCTCCGGCGGTGGCTGTCGGACGAAGACGGCGCGCGCCGCCGAGCGGAAGAGCGCGCCGCCGCAATCGCCGACCGCCTGGAACAGAGCGGAGTTCACGCCGAGGGTCGTGCGGGCGACGGCGATCCTCTGCTTGCAATTGCGGATGCGCTGTCGACGTTCCCGGCCGACGAGATCCTGATCGCCGCCCAGCCCGGTCGCTCGAGTCAGATCGCGGAGCTCGGGTCGCGCGCAAGGGCGCGCTTCGCGCTCCCGACGTCCCGTGCCGGCGAGTCGTTTTCGAAGGCGGCGTAGCACTCGAGGGAATAGACGCCGGCGGCCGGTGTCTTAGCCCACAAGAGGTCAACTCATCGGAAAGGAAGAGCCATGAAGAACATGATTCGCAGGGACGTACGATCGGTGAAGGTCCGCCGGCTGGGGCTTGCGGCAGTGGCTATGACGGCCGCTCTCGCCGCCGCGGCCGGGGTTGTGGCCGGGCAGGCCGATGCTGCGGCTCCCGAGGTGATGCCCATCAGGCATCCGAAGCTCAAGGAGGGACTGCTCACGATCGAGGGCACGAAGCGGAGTGACAGGCTCACGCTTCGCCTGGAGGCCGGCGACCCCGGCGTTCTCCAGCTCGATGTCGGCGACGACGGCTCGGCTGACTACGACTTCGCCCGCCAGGACGTCGCACGAATCGAGGTCCATGCCGGTGATGGCGACGACCGTCGTCCGCATCGACGAAAGCAACGGGGCGTTCAGTGACATCCCGACGACGATCGACGGCGGAGCCGGAGCCGACAGCCTCGCAGGAGGCTCAGGGGCGGAGCTGCTGCTCGGCGGCGAAGGGAACGACTCGATCGACGGCAACCGTGGCAACGACGTGGCGTTCATGGGCGGCGGCGACGACACCTTCGTCTGGGATCCAGGCGACGGGAGCGACGTCGTCGAGGGCCAGGACGGCGCCGACACGATGCTCTTCAACGGCGCAGGCGGCCCTGAGCAGGTCGACCTGTCGGCGAACGGAAGCCGTCTCCGGTTCTTCCGGACCCAGGGCACTGTCACGATGGACACGCGCGGTGTGGAGCGGGTGGACTTCAATGCTCTCGGGGGCGCCGACACCGTCACCGTCAACGACCTGACCGGAACCGACGTGACCAGCGTGAATGTCGACCTCGCCGGCACCATCGGCGGCGGCGCAGGAGACGGGAGTGCCGATCGCGTCATCGTCAACGCGACCAACGGCAGCGACGCAATCACCGTTACCGGCGACGCGGGTGGCGTGAAGGCGAGCGGCCTCGCGGCGACGGTCGGGGTCCTTCACTCCGAAGGCGCGAGCGACCGACTCGAGATCAACACCCTCGCAGGGGCGGACACCGTGGAGTCCGGCGGATTGGCCCCCGGTGCTGTTCAGCTCTTCGTGGACGGCGCTCTCGTCCCGTAGAGGTCACATCCGAGACGATGCGCGGGCCCCTTCATCGGGGCCCGCGCAAGCGATCGTCAGGAGGTCTTGCGAGGTGCCGCCACGGTTGGCGCTCTTCCAGTGGCCAGACATCGATCTGCCCGAGACCGTCCCCGTATAGGTCGCGCCGACACCGACGGCCCCAAACGAAATCTTGCCGCTGTGCACGGTGCCCGTAATCGGGTACCTCCCGGGCGGGTTCGAAAGCTTGATCGATCCGCGCAAGGTCGAGCCCGATTGCGTCCAGCGAAGCGTGAAGGTGCCCGATACAGCGCCGCTGTACCGTCCTGACCAGGTGCCGGCAAGCTCCGGCGTCGACTGCTTCGAAGAGGAGGGCATCGGAGCGGCGGTCGAGGCGCTGCTGCAACAGATGACCAGAAGTGCCGCTGCGACCGAGACAACGGGGATCACCCGGGAAATTCTGTGATCGAGTGAGAACGAGTTTTCATGTGTGGTTCCTCCCCTCGATTGTGTGCGTTCCTCCCCTCGATCTTGGCTGCTGTTCGTTCCATACGCAGCGTTGCAGCCAAAGCGAGACAAATCTCGGTCGATTCGCGGGTACTGCGTTCGGCGGCATGAGCCCCACCACCTCGTTGACACGCATCACCTGCGCCGTCCTGCGACCTTCGTACGCTTGTCACGGCGATGATGGTCGAGGACAGGACTGCTTTTGTCGAGCAGGTCGAGGTCCGACGGCCAGATAGGCATGAGGCGAAGAGGCGGCGGCGCCTCGCGCGAGCCGAACTCGACGTCATGCGGCTCGAGGCCGAGGTGCGACTTGCCGGCGAAGGGCTTCGGAGAATGGCGAACGAGCTCGCAGCGAGCCGGGATCGGGCGACGACGACAGCCGGTCTCCTGCTCACCCATCGCCCACGCGTGAGAGCGCTGGAGCGCGAGATCTGGACGGTTCGCAGTCATCTAAGGTCTAAGCGAGAAGAGCTTCAGGAGAAGCACGAACGCCTCCGCCGGCGACGGCACGAAATGGTCGACTTCGACGGCGTCGGTCGCAGCGCGAGGATGTATCGCGTTCACTCGGCGCAGCATCACCTCGACTGCTCCGAGCAACGCTTCGCGCGTCTTGCGACGTCGCAGCTCGAGGTGCCCGTTCTCGTCATGAGACGTGACGGCCGTCGCTGGTGGTGGTACCTCGACCGCTTCTGGTGGGACGACGAGGGCCTATCCGCGCGCGAGGTCGAGGCACTCGTGCTCGACGCAGACCTGGGGACGAGGGAGCAAGCTGCGGGGCTCGCTCGCGCTCGTGCGGCCATCCTCGGAGAGGAGCCCGCAGCGGAGCGTGATTGGACCCTCTCGCCGATCATCCGCTTCGCGGTCTGGTGCAGGGACCGTGGTCGCTGCGTCGACTGTCGGGGGAACGAGAGCCTCGAATACGACCAGATCGTCCCATTTTCGAGGGGCGGTTCGCGCCGCATTGCAAACGTGGAGCTCCGCTGCGCCCCGTGTTGCGAACGGCGTCGTCGCAACGAGACGCGCGCGCGCGTCAGCCGCGCACGAATCGAGGCGACGCCGTACGGTCGTGACCCGATCGGCGCACCCGCGAGTGGCAGGAGTCGCGTAACGAAAGAGGTCGCATAAGGGAGCAGTCTGGTGCCTCGCTCGCCTTGGCCAGGGGTTTGAAGGAGCCTCTCGCCCAGCGACGGGCGGTGGGTGGTGGTCATCCACCGCCCGTCGCTGGGCGGTCAGAGACTGAACACGATCCGCGCGGGGACGCGCCCGGACTCGACCTCTTCGATCGCGTCGTTGACGTCCTCGAGCGGCCGGATCTCGCGGATGATCCGCGTCTTGCCGGCGGCATGGAGCTCGAAGACCTCGCGCAGGTCCACGCGCGTTCCCACGATCGACCCGACCACGGTGATGCCGTTCAGGACCGTCTCGAAGATCGGCAGCTCGATCGTGTTCTCGGCGGGCAGACCCACGAAGACGAGCGTTCCGCCGCGGCGGAGCGAGCCGTACGCCTGTTCGAACGCGTTCGGCGAGACCGCGAGGGCGATCGCCTGATCGGCGCCGCCGAGCCGCTGGATGGCGGCGGCGGGATCCTCGCGCGCGGCATTGACCGTGTACTCGGCGCCGAGCTCCTTTGCGAGCTCGAGCTTCTCGTCGACGACGTCGACGGCGACGACGCGGCCGCCCGCGATCGCCGCGTACTGGACGGCGAGATGCCCGAGTCGGCCGATCCCGAAGACGGCGACGAGGTCGCTCGGCCGCGTCCCCGCGACCTTGACGGCCTTGTACGTGGTGACGCCCGCGCACGTCAGAGGGGCCGCATCGAAGGGATCGATGCCCTGGGGCACCTTCACGACGTACTTCCCGTATGCGAGGGCGTACTCGGCGAACCCTCCGTCGATCGAGTACCCGATGTTCTTCTGCTCGAGACACAGGGTCTCCCAGCCCGAGACGCAGTAGTCGCAGACGCCGCATGCATAGCCGAGCCAGGGCATCGCGACGCGGTCGCCGACCGCGACCTCGGTGACGCCCTCTCCCAGCCTCCACGATCCCGACTCCTTCGTGCCCGGGGGTAAAGGGCGGCGAGGGCTTCACGGGCCAGTCGCCGTGCGCTGCGTGGATGTCCGTGTGGCAGAGGCCGGAAGCCTCCACCTTGACCACGACCTGGCCGACTCCCGGTGCCGGCTTCGGCACGTCCTCGACGACGAGCGGGTCGCCGAACTCGTGGACGACCGCCGCCTTCATCGTCGTGACCGTGCGGGCGGCGGTGTGTTCCTGAAGCGTTGCTGACATGGTTCCCTCCAGTCGTCGGTGACACACCGATCGTGCGGAGTAGGAGGGCCGCGGCATCGGCGCCGTCCCCGATGCCGGCACGGGTTTCCCGCATGATCCGGAGCGGTCGTAGCTCAGAAGTCGATGCGCATGACGACCCGGCGAGGTGTGGGGTGGCTCACCTCACGGAACCCTGCTGCCTCGAAGACGCTGCGGCTCCCGACGTGCAGCTCGCCCCAGGCGATGTCCTCTCCTGGCTTCGTGAGCATCGGGTAGCCCTCGAGCCCGCGAGCGCCGCGCTCCCGGGCGAAGTCGACCGACGCGCGGGCGAGCGCGTGCATCACGCCGCGGCGCCGGTATCCGGTGCGCGTGACGAAGCACGTCACCGCCCACACGGTGTCGTCGACTTTGTCCTCCGCGCGGCCGACCCAGGGGACGCGGGTCTTCAGCAGCAGGCGCGGATAGGAGCTGCGCGGCTCGACGGCGCACCAGCCGACGGGCTCTGCGTCCAGGTACGCGACGAGACCGCTCGTCGGGCGCGCTCCCGGGCGGTCGCAGTCCGTCTGGGCGCGGAACCGGAAAGCCAGCTCTTCATGTCCGACGGAGCTCCACGACTCCCCGCGGCTCATCTTGAACCGCTGGCACTGGCATCTGGTCGGGTCGCCGCGGGTCCCGAACACCGTCTGCAGGTCCTCCAGCTCGCCTCGTTCGCCGGGACGATCGTCGGCTCGGTCATCGGCGCAGACCTCCTACGCGGGCAGCCAGCCGTCCCGGAAGGACGTCGGAACGCGGCCCGGCACCGTGCTGTACGCGACCCCGCCGTCCGTCGTCTCCTCCTCGACGCTCGCGCCGTGCCTCGCCGCGAGCTCGTCGACAGGGAATCCGATCGAGTCCGGCTGTCCGTCGTGCGCACGGGAGCCCACGGCGATCACCAGGCACGGCCCTTCGCCGGCTCCGACGATCACGTGCTTCGTCCTCGGCGGGCAGTGCACGAAGTCCCACGCGCGGAGCGGCCGCTCCGCGCCCTCGACGATCAGCGTCGCCTCACCCGAGATCACGAGGTATGCCTCCTGATCCGCCTCCCAGTGGTACATGGCCATCGGCTCGCCTGGCCGCAGCACGAACGGGTTGAAGCCGAGCTGGTCGGACTCGCGCCGCCAGCCCTCGAAGTCGTCCCCGACGACGCAGACCGCGCCGCGCCCCTCGGCGTGCCGCCACTCGGCCTCGCGCATGTTGAGGACGTACCAGCCTGGCCCCGCGGGACTGAGCCCGTGCTCCGTCTGCTCGAGCGTCGCCTCGGGAACCACGTCAGGCATTCCAGTGCCGGACGCCTGCCTGCACCTCGCGCACGGCGCCATGCTAGACACACCTGTGCAGCCCGAGCGGCGCACGTCCGGCTCGCGCTTCGGCGAAAGGAGCCCCATGAAGTGGGTCACACGTGAGCGACCGAAGACCGACCGGATCGCATGCCCCTGGCTGATCCGCGCGTTCATCGATCCGGACGCCGAGTTCCTGTACGTGCCGGCCGAGGACGTCCTCGCGGTCGCCGAGCGCGAGGGGGCGCACTCGTACGACGCACCCGGAGCCGAGTACACGCATCGCGACGGGCTCTGCTCGTTCGAGGTTCTCGTCGAGGAGTACGCGATCGAGGATCCGGCCGTGCACTTGCTCGCGCGCATCGTGCACGGTGCGGACGTCAGCGACGACCGGGACGTGACACCGCAGTCGCGCGGGCTCCTGGCGGTGGCGGAGGGATTCCACCTTCTCGAGCTCGACGACCACCGGCAGCTCGAGCTGTCACTGCCGGTCTACGACGCGCTCTACGCCTGGTGCCGGAACGAGGTTCGTGGAGGACGCGCGTGAGCGCGGTGCTGGGTCAGTCGACACTGACCGGCGGCGACGCACGGCGCATCCTGCTCGTGCAGGCGCTGCGGGCGTTCGCATACGGGCTCGGGAGCGTCCTCATCGGCGTGACGCTCGCCGACCTCGGTCTCTCGGGCGTCCAGGTCGGGCTCGTGCTCGGCGCGCTCATCGCCGGCGCTGCGCTCGTATCGCTCGTGCTCGGCCGCTACGGGGAGCGGATCGGGCGGCGCCGCTGGTACGTCGGCCTTCTCGTGGTCATGGGACTGGCCGGAACCGTGTTCGCCCTGACGGGATCGGTGTGGCTCCTCGTCCTCGCTGCGCTGACGGGCACGGTGTCGACCGAGGTCGTCGAGTCCGGCCCGTTCACCTCGCTCGAGCAGGCGATGCTGCCGAGCGCCGCCGAGGGACACGATCCCACGCGTCTCTTCGGCACGTACAACACGATCGCGACCCTCGCTGGCTCGCTCGGCGCGCTCGCAGCGATCTGCACGCGCGCAGTCGATGTCGAGGCGCAGCGGTTCCTTCTCGTCTACCCCGTCGCGGCGGTGGCCGCCGTCGGTGTCGCTGCCGGCCTCACGGCACGCGTCGAGGCGCGACCTGTGGAGCAGCCCGCCGTCCCGCGGCGGCCGCTCGAGAGGTCGCGGGGAATCGTGACTCGTCTGAGCGGGCTCTTCGCGCTCGACTCGTTCGGTGGCGGCTTCGTCACGCAGGCATTCCTCGCGTACTGGTTCACCGAGAAGTGGGGCACGTCGACGGCGACACTCGGCGTCGTCTTCTTCGCCATCGGCTTCCTCCAGGCGGGCTCGTTCCAGGTCGCCACGCGCCTCGCCGGCCGCATCGGACTGCTCAACACGATGGTGTTCACGCACCTTCCCTCCAATCTGCTGCTCGCGCTCATCCCCTTCGCGCCCAGCCAGCGCGCGGCCATCGCGCTCGTCTTCGCCCGTTTCGCGCTCTCGCAGATGGACGTCCCGACCCGGCAGGCGTACGTCGTCGCGGTCGTTCCGGCCGACGAGCGCGTCGCGGCCGCGGCGTACACGAACACCGCCCGGTACGTGGTGAGGCCGATCGGGGCGCTTCTCTCGGGTCCGCTCCTGTCGGTCGCGGTCGGCGCCCCGTTCGTCATCGCGGGCGCCGTGAAGAGCGTGTACGACATTGGGCTGTACGCGCTCTTCCGGCACGTGGAGGAGCCGCGACTCGGCGGCGAGCCGCCTGCCCCCGAGCCCGAACCGAATTCTGAAAGTTTTGGTTGACATGACCAGAACCTCCTGATACGGTAAGGGTCATGGCGACAAAAACTTGCAGCACGGAGGCGGAAGGCTCGGTCGAGCTGGACGGCTCCGTAACAGCCGACAGGAGGCTCTCATGCAACTCGGCGCGGTTCCGTACGAATACTTCCAGTACCTTGGCCCTGGCGGACGCATCCGGCGCTCGCCGAGGCCTGCCGACGGGATCCGGGTGCGGCGTGGCAAGACCCGGTAGCGGCACAACGACCTACGCGACCTCGTGGCACCTCTCGCTGGAGTGGGCGTGAGCCGACGCGCCGACACCGGCGTCCCGGAGAACTACGACCCGTCGCAGTTCCCGGCTTTCGCCGTCACGGTCGACGTGGTCATCCTCACGATGGAGGACGGCGGACTGCACGTGCTGCTCGTGCGTCGCGGCGTGGCGCCGTACGAAGGGATGTGGGCGATACCCGGCGGCTTCAAGCGGCCGGACGAGACGCTCGACGAGGCCGCAACGCGCGAGCTCGCCGAGGAAACGGGCCTCGACGGGGCGACGCTCCTGAACCAGTTCGGGGCGTACGGCGACCCAGGACGGGATCCGCGCATGAACGTCGTGACGGTCGCGTACCTGGCGGTGCTGCGCGAGGTGCGAGATCTCGCGGCCGGAACGGACGCGGCCCATGCCGCGCTCGCGCCGGCGTCGGACGTCCTCGACGGGACGATCGACCTCGCCTTCGACCACGAGCGAATCGTTCGCGACGCGATCGCCCGCGTCCAGGTCGAGCTCGAGAACACCGGGATCGCGACCGCCTTCGTCGGAAACACCTTCACGCTCGCGGAGCTCCGCGCCGTGTACGAAGCGGTCTGGGGTGTCCACCTGGACGGTGCGAACTTCCGGCGCAGCGTCGTTGCCGAGGAGGGCTGGGTGATCCCGACCGGACGCCGCGCCCGGCCCGGCGCGAGCGGCGGCAAGCCCGCAGAGCTCTACCGGCGGGAGGCATGTGGGGACAGGGCGGGCCGATCAGGTTCCCGCAGGCGGGCGACAGGAGAAAGGACAAGAAGTGAGAGCCGTCGTTCACGACCGCTACGGAGCGCCCGACGTGCTCCGGGTCGAGGAGGTCGAGCGCCCCGTCCCGAGCGACGACCAGATCCTCGTCAGGATCCATGCAACGACGGTCAACCGCACGGACTGCGGCTGGCGCAGCGGGAAGCCGTTCTTCGCCCGCTACTTCACGGGCATCCGCCGCCCGAAGTGGAGGACGCTTGGCATGGAACTCGCCGGCGAGGTCGTGGAGGTCGGCGCCGCGGTCACGGAGTTCCGGGTCGGCGACAGCGTTTTCGGAGTCAGGGCGTACGGCGCGAACGCGGAGTACGCATGCGTGCGCGAGAGCGCGGCGGTGGCGCACATGCCGTCCGCGATGACTTTCGACGAGGCGGCGGCGGTATCCGACGGAGCGTGTATCGCGCTCTCTTGCCTCAAGGACGCAGGCCTCCGCGAAGGGCGGAGCATCGTCGTGTACGGCGCCTCCGGGTCCGTGGGGACGGCGGCCGTCCAGGTCGCTCGCCACTGGGGCGCCCACGTGACTGCGGTCTGCAACACGAAGAACGTCGAGCTCGTGCGCTCGCTGGGCGCTGACGAGGTCATCGACTACCTGCAGGAGGACTTCACGAAGAACGGTAAGACGTACGACGTCGTCTTCGACGCCGTCGGCAAGCACTCGTTCCGGCGCTGCCGGAACTCGCTCGCACCGGGCGGTCTCTTCGTCGAGACCGACCTCGGCTTCATGTGGCACGCGCCGCTGCTCGCGCTCCTCAGCAAGCACGTGAAGATGGGCATCGCGAAGTACCGCAAGGAAGACGTCGTCTTCCTGAAGGAACTCGTCGAGGCGGGGGAGTACCGCGCAGTCATCGACCGCCGGTATCCGCTCGAAGAGGTCGTCGAGGCGACGAAGTACGTCGAGACCGGCCAGAAGACGGGCAATGTCGTCCTCACTCTCGGAGCGGTGCTGTCGTGAGAGCGGTCGTGCACGAGCGCTACGGCCCGCCCGAGGTGCTGCGCATCGACGAGGTCGAGCGCCCGAGCCCGAAGGACGACGAGGTTCTCGTCGCGATCCGCGCCACGTCGGTCACCCGGGCGGACGCGCACCTGCGGGCGGGGACCCCCTTCGTCGCGCGCCTGCAGTCGGGTCTGCGGCGCCCGAAGAGGCAGATTCTCGGGCACGAGCTCGCGGGAGAGGTCGTCGAGATCGGCGCGGCGGTCACGGAATTCCAGGTCGGTGACCGCGTATTCGGGGCCCTGCCGTACCTCGCGCTGCGAACCGGGGCGTATGCGGACTTCATGGCGATCCGGGAGGCCTGGCCGCTCGCGAGGATCTCCGCCGGGATGGGCTACGAGCAGGTCGCGGGGGTCGCAGAAGGGGCGCCGAAGGAGACGCGTATCGGCGTCGACTACGCGGGCGTCGTCGAGGCGGTCGGTAGCGCTGTCGGCCAGTTCCGGCCAGGCGACGAGGTGTTCGGAGGCAGGACCGGAGCGTGCGCGGAGTACGTCGTCGCGAAGGCGGATCGCGCCATCGTGACGAAGCCCGAGAACGTGACGTTCGAGGAAGCGGCCGCGGTGGGCGTCGCGGCGACGACCGCGCTGCAGGCGATTCGCGACCAGGGCAAGCTCGAGCCAGGGCAGCGCGTCCTCGTTCACGGCGCGTCCGGCGGCGTCGGTACGTACGCGGTGCAGATCGCGAATGCACTCGGCGGCGAGGTGACGGCCGTCTGCGGCCCGCGGGGAGTCGACATCGCGCGCTCGCTCGGTGCCGACGTCGTCGTCGACTACACGAAGGAGGACGTCACACGAGGCGAGCGTCGCTTCGATCTCGCCATCGACGTGGCCGGCACCCGAACATTCCGGCAGCTGCGGCGTGTGCTGGCACCCGACGCGACCGTCGTTCTCGTCGGGGGAAAGCGCGCGAACCGCCTACTCGGACCGCTCGTGCACGTGGTAGGCAGCAGGGCGTCAGCCACGTTCTCGAGCCAGAAGGCAGCGTTCTTCCTCGCGAAGCTCGGGAAGGCCGACATGGAGACGCTGCGTGAGCTACTCGAGGCGCGGAAGCTGACATCGGTCATCGACAGCGTCTATCCGCTCGACCGGCTCGCGGACGCGCTCGAGCACATGGGCAACGGCCACCCGCAGGGCAAGATCGTCGTCACGATCTGACACGCGGCTAGGCTCGCTGCATGAGCGAGCGCGTCCTCGTCCTCGGCGCCGGCTTCGGCGGCCTCGAGGTCGCGACCTGTCTCTCCGAGGCGTTCGGGGCGGACGCGGGCGTGACGCTCGTCGAGCGCGGGGACGCTTTCGTGTTCGGCTATTCGAAGCTCGACGTCATGTTCGGCCACGCCGAGCCGGAAGCGGTGCGGCTTCCCTACTCGGCGGTGGCGAAGCCGGGCGTGCGCTTTCTCAGCGAGACCGTCACGGCCATCGATCCCGAAACACGTCGCGTCACGACGGATGCGGGTGAGCACGAGGCCGATGTGCTCGTCGTCGCGCTCGGCGCCGACTACGCCTTCGCTGCGACGCCGGGGCTCACCGAGGGCGGAAACGAGTTCTACTCGGTCGCGGGGGCGGAGCGGATACGCGACCTGCTTCCAACGTTCTCGCGCGGGCACGCCGTCATCGGCGTCTGCGGGGCCCCGTTCAAGTGTCCGCCCGCGCCGAGTGAGGCAGCGCTCCTCCTGCACGAGTACCTCACCGAGCGAGGGTGTGCGCGACGACTGCCGGATCTCCCTCGTCATGCCGTTCCAGACCCCCGTGCCGCCGTCGCCCGACACCTCGGCTGCGCTGCTCGCCGCGTTCGCGGAGCGCGACATCGAGTTCGTCGCAGGCCGCAAGGTCGCGTCGCTCGACCCGGAACGCAAGGTCGCCGTGCTCGTGGACGGGACCGAGATCCCGTACGAGCTCTTCCTCGGCGTGCCGCAGCACCGCGCGCCAGACGTGGTGCTCGAGAGCGGGATGGCGGAGGACGGCTACATCCCGGTGGACTCGCGGACGCTCGAGACTCGCTTCCCCGGCGTGTACGCGCTGGGAGACGTGGCCACCGTCGGCGTCCCGAAAGCGGGCGTCTTCTCCGAGGGTGCGGCGCGAGTCGTGGCTGCGGAGATCATCGCCCGCCGGACGAGCGGCGCAGCGCCCGACGGCTTCGACGGACGAGGTGCGTGCTACGTGGAGTTCGGAGCGGGTCTCGTCGGGCGCGTCGACGTGGACTTCCTGTCGGGGCCGAAGCCCACGGGTACGTTCTCGGAGCCGTCGCTCCAGCTCGTCGAGGAGAAGCGTCAGTTCGGCGCGACCCGGCGCGCTCGCTGGTTCGACCGCTGACGTCGCTCGCAGCCGGTGCTACAGCCGGTGCGGCTGAGGGCTCATGCGGTCGAGCGCCCGCCAGTCCTCCCGTGGCGGGGAGAACACGTCGATCACGACCGCTCCGTCAGGCCCTGTGTGCACTTCGTGCGGGACGTTCGGCCGGATGTTCCACGTGCCGCCCGGGCCGAGCTCGCGTTCCTCGTTCCCGACGCGGAATCTCACCGACCCGCGGACGACGAGGCCGAGCTGCTCGTTGGGATGGCTGTGCTCGGGCACATGAGTGTCGGGATCGAGCTCGACGATGCCGATCGAGCAGTTGTCCCCGTCGACGGTGCGAGCAAGGACGCCGTCCCAGATGCCGATCGGACCCATGTCGTCGAGCTGGTCGAATGCTGACACGCCTCACCAGTCTCTCATGCCGGCTCACGCGTACGCGAGCAGCGCACGAGCAACCGTGACGCTGGTCGAGCACCCCGCCGAGCCGTCGGCTAGGGTCGTCCCGTGGCGTCCGTCGCGGGGGAGATCGCAGGCCTCGAGATCGCGCAAAGAGATTCGGCGAGCGTACGCGCTGACGGGGAGCGCCTACGGGATCCGATCGACGGCGTCTCCGTCCGCCGTGCCGTCACGCATGCGGACGAGCGCGGCTCGCTCACCGAGATCATCGACGACCGCTGGAGCTTCACCGACGACCCGATCGTGTACGTCTACCACGTCACGATTCGTCCGGGCCAGCTCCGAGGGTGGGTCGTCCACCGGGTCCAGAACGACAGGCTGTTCGCGTACGCAGGTGTACTCAAGATCGTTCTGTACGACGGTCGTGTCGACTCGTCGACGTACGGGCGGATCAACGTACTTCATGTCGGCCGGCACGACCCGTCACTGATCAGTATTCCGGCCGGTGTGTACCACGCCGTGCAGAACGTCGGGGCGGACGAGGCGGCTTTCGTGAACCTCCCGTCCGAGCCATACTGGCACGACGATCCGGACAAGTACCGCCTGCCGCGGGAGAACGACGTCATTCCCTACCGGCTGTAATCCGACTCGGCCGACCGGAGTCCGAACGGTGCCGGACGCCACCATCCTCATCCCGACCTACCGGCATGCCCAGCTCGTCCCGTTCGCGGTACGAAGTGCCATTGCGCAAGTCGGCGCCTCGTTCGAGCTCTTCATCGTCGGCGACGGGGTCGAGGACGACACGCGGGCCGCGCTCGAGCC
The DNA here is from genome assembly GCA_963776555.1 of uncultured Gaiellaceae bacterium. Taxonomy (GTDB): domain Bacteria; phylum Actinomycetota; class Thermoleophilia; order Gaiellales; family Gaiellaceae; genus GMQP-bins7. The sequence continues at coordinate 15,192 of CAVZNK010000041.1, forward strand.
GTACCTATCCGATTCCCGCGTCCGGTTCTTCGACCGCCCGAAAGGCGAGCGCAACGGCGAGCTCCTCCGCCACGAGGCGCTGCAGGAGGCGTCGGGCGACATCGTCTGCTACCTCAGCGACGACGACCTCCTCCTTCCCTGGCACGTCGAGACGATGCGTGATCTGCTCGCCGGAGCGGACGTCGCCCAGGACCTGCCCGTGAACGTCTGGCCGAGCGGAGAGCTTCGTTACCACGGGTTCAATCTCGGGCGTCCCGAGTTCGTCGAGCAGCTCGTCGCCGGCGCGGGCGGAGGCGGCTTGACCGGAATGGCGCACACCCGCGCGTTCTACGACAGACTCCCGTTCGGCTGGCGCCCCGCTCCGCAGGGCACGCCATCCGACATGTACATGTACCACCAGCTCGCCACGATGCCGGGCTTCCGGGGTGCGATGAGCGACCGCCTCACCACGTTGAACTTCCCGAGCTCCGTTCGGGGCGACATGAGTGTCGCGGAGCGGGTCGCCGAGCTCGCCCGGTGGGAGCGCCGCCTCGGCGATCCCGACCTGGCGGCCGAGCTCGATCGTCTCACTGCGTTGGCAGCACGCGCGGCGGCCGAGAGGCTCAAGCTCGTGGCGGTGGGACTGGAGCAAGAACTCGATCAGGTCCTGAACACGAGGTGGTGGCGGCTCCGAGTCGCCGTTGCCGAGAGCGCTCTCGGGCGCGCTCTTCGCCGCAATCGGGCCTGACAGGGTGGAGATCCGTGACCTGCGTCCCGACGAACTGCCGTTCCTCCAGGACATGCTGTACACGGCCCTCGACTGGCGGCCCGACGTCGAGCTGCCGCCGCGCGAGTGGGTGCTCGCGCACGCGCAGGTCGCGCCGTTCCACGCCGAGTGGGGAAGAGACGGCGACACCGGCCTCGTGGCCGAGGAGGACGGCATCCTGTGCGGGCTCGCGTGGTACCGCTTCTTCACGGAGGAGGAGCACGGCGAAGGCTTCGTCGACCCGGCGACGCCCGAGGTCGCGATCGCGGTCGTAGACGGCATGCGCGGGCGCGGCATCGGAGGCGCGCTCATGCTCGCGATCCACGAGCGCGCCCGCCAGCACGGGCGTCGCCCGGATCTCGCTCAGCGTCGATCCCGAGAACCCGGCCAAGCGCCTCTACGCCAGGCTCGGATACGTCGACCTCGCGCCCGACGACGAGGACGGGAGGATGGTCCTCGACCTGGCCTGAGACCTCGTAGGGTCTCGCGCGTGGATTCGCTCGTGCCGCGGCCGACGACGGGGAGGACGTATGCCGTCTCCTACAAGGTCAGGCTGTCCGACGCCGACACGACCGGACGGCTGCGGCTGGACTCGGTCGCGCGCTTCCTCCAGGACGCGGCGATCGACGACGTCGGGGAGACCGGCTGGGGCGCGCCCGAGCACCTGTGGGTGCTGAGGTCCGTGCGCATCGACGTGCTCGAGCCGTTCCTCGCCGACGAGGTCGTCGAAATCGTGACGTGGGGGAGCAGCTTCTCGGCGCTCGCGGCCGGCCGCCGGTGGTCGCTCACGGGCGACACGGGCGGGTCGGTCGAGGTGGACAGCACCTGGATTCACCTCGGAGCTGACGCTCGGCCAGCGCGCATCGGCGATGGCTTCGACGACTACGCGGCGGCTGCACAGGGACGGGTCGCGTCGACGAAGCTCACCCTCGCACCGCCGGCGACCGACGGCGAGCGCCGCGTCTGGCCTCTCCGGTCCACGGACGTCGACCGGATGGGGCACGTCAACAACGCGGCGTACTGGGCGGCGGTCGAGCAGCGCCTGCTCGACGTCGGTCTCGACCCGCAGCGGCCGCTGCGCGCGCGGCTCGACTATCGGCACCCGATCGACCTCGGGGAGAAGGTCGAGCTCGCGGAGAGCGTCCACGACGGTCGCTACGGGGTCGCCTTCGTGGTCGGTGACGTCGTGAAGGCGGTCGCGCGCGTCGACCCGCTCTAGCCGGCTAAGGCACCTCGAGATCGCGGCGCTCGACGAGGACGGCGCCGACCGCGAGGACGACCAACGCGGCGACGAGTACGACGACCACGCCCACCGCATCCGTACCTCCCTGAAGGGGCGACTGCCCGACGAGCCAGAACGGCGACACGAAGCGGAACGGATCGAGCCAGCCGGCGAGCTCGTGGAGGCCCCCGACGAGGTAGCCCACCGCGGCCGCTCCGGCGGCGATCCCGAGCGCGAGGGCCCGGCTGGGATAGGCGGCGCCGACCGCGAGCGAGAGCCAGCCGTAGAAGAGCCCGAGCGCAACGAGTGAGACGAATGCCCCGGCGACGTGCCCGAGTGAGAGGTCGAGGCCGACGATGGCGTCGAAGACGAGGATCGCCGCGACCGACGCGACGCAGGCGAGCAGCACCTCGACCGCCATCGCGAGCCCCTTCGCGAGAACGGCGCCACGTCGCCGGACCGGGTAGGCGAGGACGAGCTCGAGTCGGCCCGCGTCCTCCTCGCCCGCCAGCGTCCGCGCGCCGGAGCTGATCGCGAGCACGAGGATGAGCAGCGGCAGCATGAAGCTGAACAGCTCGACGTCCAGGTAGCCGGCGCCGGTCGTGATGTTGCCGCCGCCCGTGATCCCGAAGAGCGACTTCAGGACCTCGGGGTAGTTCGCCACGAGGTCGTTGAGCTCGGGCGAGCCCTGGATCGACGAGAAGATCGACGAGACGAGCGCGACGTAGGCCGCGATCCCCACGCACCAGCCTGCGAGCGCTCGCCGGTGATCGCTGAGGCCGCGGCGGAAGAGCTCAGCTGCCATCGTCGTCCTGGCGGTACAGCTCGAGGAAGATCTCCTCGAGGTCGGCGGGCTGGGAGACGAGGTCGACGATGTCGTGCTCTGCGATGCGCTTGACGAGCGCGCTCATTGCGGACTCCGGACACGACAGCTTGAGCGCCAGACCATCGGCCTCGACGACGCGCACGCCGTCGATGCCGACGAACGCGCTCGGGTCCGGAGCGCTCGGGAAGGTGACGGTCACGTGGCGCAGGGACCTCTCGCGCAGGTTGTCGACGGCGTCGACGCCGATGAGGCGGCCGCGCCTGATGATCCCGACGCGATCGGCGACGTGCTGCACCTCGTCCAGCGAGTGGGAGGAGATGAAGACGCTCCTCCCTTCGGAGGCGGTCTCGCGCAGGAGCGCCCGGACCTCCGTCTGCAGGAGCGGGTCGAGGCCGGACGTCGGCTCGTCGAGCACGACGAGATCGGGACGGTGCATGAAGGCCTGGACGACGCCGATCTTCTGGCGGTTTCCTTTCGAGAGCTGGCGGATCGGCCGCTCGAGGTCGACCTGGAGACGCTCACAGAGCGCGTCCCGCAATTCGATGTCGACGCTTCCTCGCAGCCGCGCGAGCGAGTCGAGCTGCTCGCGCCCGGTCAGGCGGTCGGCGAGTCGCAGGTCGCCGGGAAGGTAGCCGACCTCGCGGCGTGCAGCGACACCGTCCGCGTGGGCGTCGCAGCCGAAGATGGAGGCGCGTCCTGCCGTCGGCCGGATCAAACCGAGAAGGAGGCGAATCGTCGTCGACTTGCCCGCGCCGTTCGGGCCGAGGTAGCCGAACACCTCCCCGCGGTCGACCGTGAGATCGAGGTCGACCAGCGCCCGGACCGTGGCCTGGTACGTCTTCGTCAGCCCGACCATCTCGATCGCCGGGGAAGCCGACATGCCGCGATCGTACTGAGCGACTCTTAGGCAACGGCGAGGGTGCTCTCACCACGCTCTTAGGCCGGGTCCGTACCCTTGCCGGCATGAGCGAGCACGATCACGACCACGACCACGACGTGGTGCTGAGCCGGCGCGGCGCGCTGGCCAAGCTCGGCGGCTTTGCGGTCGTCGCGCTCAGCGGGACCGCGCTCGGGACGCGGGAGCTCCTCGACGCCGAGGAGGCGGACGCTGCCGGAAACGGCCCTGCTGCCGTCTCGTCGGGGCTCGTCAGCTGCGTGCTCGCTCCGGAGCAGACCGAGGGGCCGTACTACGTCGAGGACGCGGCCGTCCGCCGGAACGTGACCGAAGGGAAGCCCGGTGTTCCGCTCACGCTCAGGCTGACCGTGGTCAACGTCGCGAGCTGCCGGCCGATCAAGGGCGCAGCCGTCGAGATCTGGCACTGCGACGCCGGTGGCGCGTACTCGGGCGTGCAGGGAGACTCCGGGATGTTCCTCCGCGGCGTGCAGCGAACGGACGCGAAGGGTCTCGCCCTCTTCAGGACGATCTACCCCGGCTGGTACCAGGGACGGACCGTGCACATCCACACGAAGGTGCACCTGGGAGGGAACGTCGTGCACACGGGACAGCTGTACTTCTCCGACGCCGTCACCGACGCGGTGTACAGGCGCAACCCGTACAACCAGCGGCCGAGCCGGAGCACGCGAAACTCGGACGACAGCATCTACCGGAACGGCGGCAAGCGCTCGACGCTGAAGGTCGCCCGGAGCGGGTCGGCGTACATCGGCTCGATCGCGATGGGAGTCCAGCGGTCGTAGCGTCTCGCCGTCAGCCCGCTTCACCACGCGCTAACCACAACCGCTGGCGCACGTGCTTACGTATGAACCTCTGAGCCGCGAGAGAAGGGACGTCGCATGACCGAGACCGCAGATCCGCCTCTGCCCACGCCGGAGCAGGCGCAGGAGCAGATCGAGCAGGCCCTGTTCGAGATTCGTCGGATCATCGCCGGGCAGGACGCGATGCTCGAGCGCGTGATCGTATGCCTCCTGGCGCAGGGGCACCTCCTCATCGAAGGCGTGCCCGGGTTGGCGAAGACGCTGACGATCAAGACCACTGCCGGGGTCCTCGGCGGGTCGTTCGCTCGCGTGCAGTTCACGCCCGACCTCGTTCCCTCGGACCTCGTCGGCACGCGCATCTACCGCCCGCAGGAGGGGACGTTCGACACCGAGCTCGGCCCGGTCTTCTGCAACTTCCTGCTCGCAGACGAGATCAACCGCGCCCCGGCGAAGGTGCAGTCCGCGCTGCTCGAGGTCATGCAAGAGCGGCAGGTGACCATCGGCCACGATACGCACCCCGTGCCGTCGCCGTTCCTCGTGATGGCGACGCAGAACCCGATCGAGTCCGAAGGGACGTACCCGCTGCCCGAGGCGCAGATCGACCGCTTCCTGCTCAAGGTCCTCATCGGCTATCCGCAGCACGACGAGGAGCTCACGGTCGTCCAGCGCCAGCTCGTCGACCACCCCGAGTTGAAGGAGGTCCTCTCGCTCGAGGATCTCGCGGCGCTCCAGCGCGCCGTGTTCGACATCTACGTCGACCCATCGCTCGTGAGCTACGCCGTCGACGTCGCGACCGCGACGCGCGAGCCGGCCGCGCACGGATTGCCCGAGCTCGCGCAGTACATCTCGTACGGCGCCAGCCCACGCGGCCCGATCAGCCTCGTGCAGGGCGCTCGCGCGCTGGCGTTGATCCGCGGGCGGGAGTACGCGGTCGTCGACGATCTGCAAGCGCTCGCACGCGACGCGTTGCGCCACCGGCTGGTGCTCTCGTACCAGGCGCTCGCGGAGGAGGTGACCCCGGACTCGATCCTCGACCAGGTGCTCGCGGCCGTTCCGACTCCGCAAATCGACCTCGCACGCGCCAGCGCGGCATGAGGAGCACGTGAGGAACGCCGGGGCGCTCCTCGCGCGTCCCACCCCGGAGCGTCCGGGTCCCGGCCCGCTGGCCGAAGGGCTCCTGCGTGCCCTCGACATCTCGATCGGGCGGCGCGTGGAGGGCCTGCTCGCCGGCGACTTCCGTTCGAAGCTGCTGGGAGCGGGTACCGAACTGGCGATGGTGCGGCCATATGTCGCCGGTGACGACGTCCGGCGCATGGACTGGGCGGTGACGGCTCGCACGGGCGAGCCGCACGTCCGCGTCGACCTCGCCGAGCGCGTCCTCGTGACGTGGCTCGTCCTCGACGGATCCGTCTCGATGCAGTTCGGCACCGCCGATCGGCGCAAAGCCGACGTCTCAGAAGGCGTGGCCGTTGCGATCGGACATCTCGCGACGCGGCGAGGCAACCGCCTCGGCGTCGTGTCGTTCGGCGGAGCCGAGTCGAGGACCCTGCCGCCGCGGCAGGGGCGGGTGGGCCTCATCGGCCTGCTCACTGCGCTCCACGGCGAGCCGCCGCCAGATGGGCCAGGGTCGACGACGCTCGGCGCCGCGCTCCGGAGAACCGGAGCGCTCGCACGTCAGCGCTCGCTCGTCGTCGTCGTGTCCGACTTCCGAGGCGACCGCGACTGGCGCCGCCCGCTCCTCGAGCTTGCGGGGCACCACGACGTCGTCGCCGTCGAGGTTCGCGATCCACGCGAGCAGGAGCTGTCGGACTTCGGTCTCCTCTACCTCGTTGATCCCGAGACGGGACGGCAGCTGCGGGTCGACACGCGGAGCCGACGTCTGCGCGAGCGGTTCGCCGTCGCCGCGGCCGCCGAGCGCGCCGAGCTGGCCCGGATGCTCGCCTCGGCCGGGGTACGGCATGTCGTCCTCTCGACCTCGGGTGACTGGCTCCGCCCGCTCGTCACCTTCCTGCGCAGGAGCCGGGCGTGAGGTTCGATTGGCCGCTCGCGCTCGTCGCGCTGGCGGTGCTGCCGGTGCTCGTCGCCCTGTACGTGGACCGCGACCGGCGACGCGTGGCGTCCCAGGCCTCGTTCGGCAACCCGGACCTGCTGCCCAACGTCGTCGATCGGAGCCCGGGTCGCCTGCGGTATCTGCCTCCGATCACGCTCCTCGTGGCGCTCGTCTTCCTGATCGTCGGAGTCGCACGGCCGCACGCCACCGTCAACGTCAAGCGCGAGGAAGCGACGATCATCCTCGCGATGGACGTCTCGCGCTCGATGAAGGCGACCGACGTCCAGCCGACGCGGCTCGACGCGGCTCGCGTCGCCGCGAAGACCTTTCTCGACCAGGTGCCCGACAAGTTCCAGGTCGGCGTCGTCCAGTTCGCCACACGCGCAGCCGTCGGGGTCGCCCCGACGACGGACCGCGACCTCGTCACGACCGCGCTCGACACGCTGAAGCCGGGCGAGGGGACAGCGATCGGCGACGCGGTCGCGCTGTCGTTGCGCGTCGGACAGCCTCAGGGCAAGAACATCCAGGTTCCGCCCCGGGCGGTCGTGCTCATCTCCGACGGCGCGCAGGACGGAGGACGGATCAAGCCCACGGACGCCGCGCAGCAGGCGAAGCGCCAGGGCGTCCCCGTCTACACGGTGCTCGTGGGCACGCCGGACGGCGTCGTCGAGGAGCAGCTGCCCGGGGGCCTCCGCCGGATCATCCACGTGCCGCCCAGCCCGGAGACCCTGCAGCAGGTGGCGAGCGACTCGGGAGGGCAGTTCTTCACGGCGCCCGACTCAACGCAGCTCAGCAAGGTCTACGAGGATCTCGGCTCGAGGCTCGGCACGCGAAACGAGGACCGCGAGATCACCGACCTCTTCGGCGCACTCGCCGCGGGCCTCCTGCTCGTCAGCGGCCTCACCTCCGCGTTCCTGCTACGGGGTGTCGCGTGAGGGCCGTACGCGTCCTCTGGGCGTCCGCGGTCGCAGTGGCCGCGATCGCCGTCGCGACTCCAGCCGGGGCCGCGAACGAATGCGACGGCCTGCAGATCTGCGTGTCCGTTCCGGGGCCGTGGGTAGCTGGTGCCCTCTGCGACGGGATCGTCGCGACAGCGAGTCGAATACCAGCTCGACTGCCCGAAGGGTTACGTCGTGGGAGGTCTTGACGCCCGGCTCAGCGTCCGTCCGATCGAGGTGTCGTTCGTCGGAAAGCTCGGCAGCCCCGTCAATCCCGGGATCTCGACGACGCGCTCCGCCGTCTTCGTCGGGACCTACGTCGGACGATCCGACCGTGCACCGACGTTCAAGCCGTTCATCGGCTGCATGCCGCTCGCGGGCGGAGGCTCGCGCGTCCCCACCTCGGTCGGCTCCGCCGAAGCCTTCCAGCCCGGACAGCCCGTGACGAGGCGTGTGAGTACGATCCGTGTTCGGCCGGGCTCGACCACCGTCGTCCAGCGGTGCGCGTCGGGAGAAAGGGTCGTGGGCGGCTCGTACGCGTTCGGCTTCGCCACCCGCACGCCGCCGAGCCCGAGTCTCGTATCGAGCGTGTCGGGCTCGCAGTCGCTTGCTGACCGGAGCGTGTCGGTGCGCGTTCGCGGCGACGCGGAGCTCGCGGGCGTCCGCGTCTTCGTCCAGGTGCACGCGCTCTGCTCGAGGTCGGCGTGATGGGCCTGAGCTTCAAGAGCCCCTGGCTGCTGCTCGGCCTGCTCGTCCTCGCGGCCGCGATCGGGCTCTGGTTCCTCGCGGAGCGGCGTCGGGCGCGTTACACGGTTAGATACACAAACCTCGACGTTCTCGCGACCGTGGTCGCGGGGCGCTCGTGGCTGCGGTACGTCCCGTCTGCTCTGGTTGCGCTCGGCCTCGCCGTGCTGCTCGTGGGCATGGCGCGTCCCGAGATCAATCGCACGCTGCTGCGAGATCGTGCGACGGTGATCCTCGTGCTCGACACCTCACGCTCGATGCAGGCGCGAGACGTCGCGCCGACGCGGCTCGGCGCGGCGCAGGAAGCGATCCGGACGTTCCTCGACCGCAGCCCCCGCAGACCTGCGCGTCGGCTTCATCGTGTTCGCCGGTGAGGCACAGGTCGCGACGCCCCCGACGAAGGATCACCAGCTCGTGGAGACGGCGCTCGACGAAGTCGACCAGTTCCTCGTGTACGGGGGGACCGCGATCGGGGACGCGCTGCAGACGGCGGTGCTGCTCGGCCGGCAGGTGACCGATCTCGCTCCGACCGACCAGGGGAGCGTCACGCTGCCGGCGAGCGACCACTCGACGCGCACGCTCGCACAGGCAGCCAAGTGCGGCGACGAGAAGAGCCCGGTTTCGATCCTCTTCCTGTCGGATGGCGCCCAGACGCGGGGGCTGCTGCAGCCGCTCGAGGGCGCGAAGCTCGCGCGGGACGCGTGCTTCCCCGTCTACACGGTCGCGCTCGGTACGCCTAACGGCGTGATCGAGCGCGGGCCGTTCGGCGGCATTCCCGGAAACCCGCAGGACGGTAACGATCCAAGTGCCTCCCGACCCGGAAACGCTCCGTGCCATCGCGCGGATGACGGGTGGCGAGTTCACCGATGCGCGGAGCGCGGACACCGCGAAGCGGACCTACCAGAACCTCGGCTCGCGGCTCGGTCGCGAGTCGGGCGAGAGCGAGATCACCTGGCTCTTCCTCGCGATCGCGGGCGTGCTGCTCCTGGTCGCGACGGCGGTCGGGACCTTCGTCTCGCCGCGCCTCCCCTAGAAGCTCACACGACGACGATCGTGAACGGCAGGTCGGCGCGGTCGTCGCGGCCCGCCGGGTGTATGACCACGGAGAAGACGCCGTTCGGACCGGCCTGGACCGTCGCATACGGCATCGTTGGTCGCGCTCGCGACCGCGCTTCCTCCGGAGATTCCTACGAAGCGCACCTCGAAGGTGCCCGCCTGGACGCGACGCGCCTGGACGGCCCTGCCCGTGCAGTTGAACCTGCGGCCGAAGAGACTGCCCGCCGACGTGAAGCTGTCGGGGAAGTTTGCCATGCCCTGGCTCGCGATACCGGTGACGACGGCGATGCCACGGACCGCGCCGTTGCGCACAGCGTGGCTGTGCGACGGCCGGGCTCTGGATGCGCTCGCCGACCGCGTAGGCGGAGCCGCCGAGCGCGAAGAAGAGGGCGATCAGTGCAATTGCGGTGCCGGGCGTGATCGAAGGTCGACGGCTGCGTTCCATGAGGTGCTCCTTCCGGCTTCGACGAGGGTCGCACGATAGGTTCTCCCGGATGTCGGACGGCACCGCGACGCGCCGCCGAGGGCTGACGAAGACCCACAAGCGAATACTCGGCGCGACCGGGTCGATCGTCGTCGTCGTCCTGGTTTTCGCGTTCGTCCTCCCGAAGATCGCCGACTACAGGTCGGTCCTGGACGTGGTCCGCGACCTCGACTGGCAGGACTGGGCTCTCCTCGCCGGGGCGGTCGTGCTCAACCTCTCGACCTTCCCACCGCCGTGGATGGCCGCGCTGCCCGGGCTCGGCTATCGCGACGCAATGGCGCTGACACAGGCGTCTACGGCGCTTTCGATCGTATCGCCGGCGGGCGCGGCCGTCGGCATGGGTGCCTCGTACTCGATGCTGCGGTCGTGGAAGTTCGAGGCGAGCGCAGTCACGCTGGCGGTCGCGATCGCGGGGCTCTGGAACCAGCTCGCGAATCTCGCGTTTCCCGTCGTTGCGCTCGCGCTCCTGACCCTGGCCGCCGACGAGGACCACCCGGCCCTGACCACGGCCGCGCTCGTCGGCGTCGTCGTCCTGGCGATCGCGATCACCAGCTTCGCGCTCGTGCTGTCGCGTGCGGAACGGGCTCGGCGCATCGGGGACGTCGCTGCGCGGCTCGCGAATCGCGCGCTCGGTCTTGTCCGCCGAGGGCCGGTCGGCTGGGCCGGCGACTCGTTCGCGCGCTTCCGGACTCAGGCTCTCGGACTGTTGCGTCGCCGCTGGCACGTCATCACGCTCGCGACGCTCGCCGGGCACCTCACCGTGTTCGTCCTCCTCCTCGTCTGCCTCCGCGTAACCGGCGTCTCGGGCTCGGAGGTCACGACGATCGAGGCGTTCGCCGCCTGGGCCCTCGTCCGGATCCTCGGCGTACTCCCGCTCACGCCTGCAGGCGTCGGGATCGTGGAGGTCGGCTTGACCGGTGCGCTCGTCGCATTCGGCGCGCCGAATGCCGAAGCGGTGGCTGCCACGCTGCTGTATCGCGCGCTCACGGTGCTGCCCACGCTGGCGCTCGGACTGCTCGCTGCCGCCACTTGGCGCACGCACCACCCGGGGGAGTCGATAGAGTCGCCGAGTGATCCCTGACGAGGGGCAGGATCACTGACTCGGGGGAGGGCTTATGCCCCGGTCAGGGGAAGGATGCCGTTAGGCATTGGTCCACGGTGGGAACCGTGGCTCCTGTGACTGCGGCACCATGGGCCCGCGTCCTCGTGACGGCGGGTCTGGCGGCTCTCCTTGCTGCATCGCTCATCGTCGGGCGTGCTGACGGCGCGGGCACGTCCTGGAGCGTCTACCTCGCCCCCGAGGGCGCATGCCGCTCGGCCGACGATCCTGCTGCTGCTGCCGACGTGCAGGCGCGTGCCGTGACCTGCCTCGTGAACTGGGCCCGCGCGCACGACAGCCGCAAGCGGCTCGTACGACGACAGGCTCTGCAACGCGCGGCCACGCTCAAGGGCGAGCGCGTCGCGTCGTGCGGCCAGTTCTCGCACACGCCCTGCGGCACGGCCGTGACAGCGGCGGTGCGGGCGGCCGGCTACCGCTATTCGACATTCGGCGAGAACCTGTTCGCCGGTACCTGGGGACAGATCTCGGCCCGCGACGTCGTGACTGCCTGGCTCCAGTCGCCCGAGCATCGCGCGAACGTCCTGGGCGCGAGCTTCAGGGACCTCGGCGCCGCTCCCGTTCGTGCGCACGGCCTCCTCGACGGCGCCGATGCCGTCGTCTGGACGGCGACGTTCGGCTCGCGTCGATAGACCGGGCAGGAGTCGAACCCCGAGCCGGGAAGGACCGGCCCGTGCGCGAGGAGAGCCACCTCGACGATATGCGCAACGCCATTCGCGGCGACTTCGAGCGCCTCGCGGCGCGGCGTGGCGAGCAGGAGCTCATGCACGTGAGCGAGCCCGAGACCCCGGAAGAGGCTCCAGAAGAGCCGCCACAGCCGGAGCCCGAGCCCAGTGAGCCGCGTCGATCCTGGCTTGCGCGCATGCTCTCGACCTGAACCGCGTCGCGGCAGGTCTAATCCGGGCATGAACAGGGCGGAGCGCGATGCGATCCTGCGCCAGGGCGTCGTCCTCCCCGAGACACCGCGCCAGCGCCGCGAGCTCGCAGCGCTCGCGGAGGACCTCGAGACGATCGAGCTGACCGGGAAGCCGCTCCCCGTTCGGGCACGCCACTTCCGCCCGAGCGCCGAGGCCTACCTCGTGGCCACGCGAGGGCCGCTTCCGTACATGCTCCGCCTCCGCGAGATCGAGCAGCGCACTGCCGGCGTGGAGGAATCGGTGCGCGAGGAATGGGAGACGCTCGCCCGCGACTGCGAGGGCGATGCCGACCGCTTCCGCGGCGCGTGGACCGCGGCCGCCGAGGCATGGTCGTTCGACGCACTGAACGACCTCGTCGAGCGGCACAACCGTTGGTACCCGGTCGAGTCCCGGTTGCCGATGGACCCGCGGAGAGGCGACTTCGCGCTCGTGAACGGGCGTGACTACCGGCTCGAGCCGTTCGACGCCGGCTGGGTGCTCGAGCGCTTCCCGGCCGACCTCAGCTCGGTTCCGGTCTCCGTGCCCTGACGATCGTGTCGATCGCGTCGCGGTCCTCGCCGTCGACGTCCCGGAGCACCGTCGTCGCCTTCTGGATCGTGAGCCCCGGAAGCTCCGCCCGGATCTCGTCCGCCGTGTAGAGGATGTCCGGGTCGCTCGGCCCACCGACGCCCTGGGTCAGGTTCGAGAGATCGTGTCCGAGCAGGAGAAAGGTGCCTCCAGGCGCGACTGCTCCGGCGGCCTTCGCATGGACCGAGACGCGCTCGGTCGACGGGATGTGCAGGTAGAGGACGAGGACGAGGTCGTACGCGGCGCGCTCTGGCTCGAACGCCACGAGGTCTGCGCACGTGAACGTCACGTCGACGCCGTCACGCTCCGCGCGTGCCCGAGCCTTCGCGACCGCGACCTCGGAGTAGTCGACGCCGGTCACCTCCCAACCGAGCGTCGCGAGCCAGATCGCGTTCTGACCCTCGCCGCACGCGAGGTCGAGCGCCCGGCCGGGTGGAAGGTCCGCCACCTCTGCCACGAGGAACCGGTTCGGCTTGAGCGCCCAGAGGTTCTCCACTGCCGCGTAGCGTCGATCCCAGTCCTCACGCTTCATTCGGCCTCATTCTCCCCGCGACACGGTAGGTCGCTCCGAGGGTCAGTGCGCAGAGGCAGGCGCCGACGAGGTAGGGGGCGGGATCGCCGGCCGCCTCCGCGAGCGCCCCGCCCAGCGTGGGACCGATCAGCTCGCCTGACGCCCATGCGGTGTTCACGACGCCGAACGCGAGCCCCTGTGCGAGTCCTGCAGCCTCGGCACGGTGCGACGCGAGCGACATGCTCGGCGTATACAGGCTCCCGAATGCGATCGACGCGCAGGAGACGAGCAGTCCGATCGCGACCGCGCCGGACGCGGCGGCGAGGGCCGCGGCGACGAAGGCCGAGGCAACGAGTGACGCTCGAATCGGGACGAGACGGCCGACGCGGTCGCTGAGCCGGCCGAGGAACGGGTTGAGCACGACCTCGACGAGGCCGGCGCCGAAGAACACGAGGGCGATCGCGAAGACGCCCCAGCCCGCGTCGTCGAGCGCCAGCGGAGCGAGCACGAGGAGCACGCCGAAGAGGATTGCCGGAAGCATGTTGAGCCAGAGCCCGCCGACGAAGCGGCTGTCGCCGAGTGCGCGCGTGAGCCCGTCGAACCTGATCGGCTCGCTCCGCGAGGATCCGCCGAGCGCCGCGAGCCCGGCAAGCGCGAGGACGACGAGGCCGACGACGGCGAACGAGAGCTCGATTCCGGCGAGGTCGGCGACGCCGCCGAACACAGGGCCGATCACTGCCCCGAAGACGGCGACGCCGAACGTCGCACCGATCGCCTCGCCTCGGCGCTCCCGAGGCGCCTCCATCGAGATCCAGCTGAGCGCGCCTGCCCACGTCGCCGTGCTCGCGATCCCCTGGACGAAGCGCGCGAGGCCGAGGGTGCCCGCGGTCCCGGCCAACGCGAACGCGAAGCTCGCAAACGCGAGGAGGAGCAGGCCCCCGACGACGGCACGCTTCGGGCCCCATCTCGCAGCGGCGAGACCGCCGGGAATACCGCCGAAGAGAGCGCCGGCGCCGTACGCGCCAACGAGCAGCCCGGCGCCCGTCTTCGACAGGTCGAACTCGTCGGCGTACTTGGGGACGAGCGGCGTCAGCGCCGTGAACAAGAGCGCGTCGACGAAGATGATCGCGCTGACGAGGAGGAGCAGCCGGCGCATCGCTCAAGCGTACGCGGCCAAAGAAAATGCACCGAGCCGGTTGCGCCCTCGTCCGACCTTCCGACTGACCACCGCCGAAGCGACAACCACTCGGAGAGCCATCAACCTTGGGCACTCCGTTCTCGGTGCATCGGGGACTCTATGGACCGGATGGCCATCGGTCAAGCACCACATCGACGGAATTCGGCGCAATTTGCGGACGCCATCCTCGGCGCGTCTTACGTGCGGCCCGGGCTCCGAGGTGGAGACGGACGTGACGCGCGGAAGGCTCGATCACTTGGTTGGTCCCGACGTGCTCTCGACGAGAGCGGCACTTCCACCGGCGCCTCGAACTGGAGGGCCATCGTGGCCGTCATGGTCCACGACGAAATGCACCGAGCCGGTGACGCCTTCGTCCGGCTTCCCGATTGACCTCCGCCGAAGCGGGTGCCGATCGGAGAGCCATCAACCTCGGGCGCTCCGTACTCGGTGCAAGCCGGACACTAGGGGGGTGCGAATGTGCCCGTCAAGGAGCCGCGAGGTGAACTTGTCGCAAATTGCGATGTTTTCCTTTCGCACAGGGTTGAACTGCGCTACGCGGCGTGTGCTCTAACCGCGCGATGGAAAGAAAAGGGCCGGGCACGCAGGCCCGGCCGTCAAGAGTTCGCCGAGCCGGGAACGCTTTCGTCCACCTTCCCGACGAACCTTCCGCTTCCGCGTAGTGCTCCTCGGGGGGCTTCGTCCTACCGACGCCCCGTGCTCGGCGCAGGCAGAAACCTACGGCAACGGACGTGTCCGATCAAGGGGTTTCGGCGAAGAATTCTGTCGCTCTTTGCGGACGAATCCGGCCGGTGTCAGCCGATCCAGCTCTGGCCGTTCCAGTACGCGGAGAGCCTGCCGCGCCGCGAGAGCTCGAGGTGGAGCTCGTCGGGCTGGACGAGCCCCGGCGTCGCGTAGACGCGGAACCCGTCAGCCGCGTGCACGAGCTCGAACTCGCGATCGGGACGCTCGGTCGCGCTCTCGAGCACGAACGTGCGCCCACGGCAGCATCCCCTGCGCTCCGCCCAGATGTAGACGGCGCCACCGTGCTCGTCGATGTAGTCGCGCGCCGGTGGTTGCACCACGAGCCGCACGGGACGGAGTTTAGGCTCCTCGCCATGCGCAGCCGAGCCCGGGCGGTGGTGATCGGCGGGGGAGTCGGCGGCTGCTCCGTTCTCTACTGGCTGACGCGCCTCGGCTGGGACGACGTCGTCCTCGTCGAGCGCGCCGAACTCACGAGCGGGTCGACGTTCCACTCCGCCGGTCTCGTCGGCCAGCTCCGAAGCACGCTCTCGCTCACGAAGATGATGATGGAGAGCGTCGACCTGTACCGCTCGCTCGAGGACGAGGTCGGGCTCGAGACGGGCTGGCGCGAAGTCGGATCGCTCCGGCTTGCGTCGTCGCACGAGCGGATGGAGGAGATCTCGCGCCAGGCCGGGTGGGCGAAGACCTTCGGCCTTCCGCTCGAGCTGATCTCGGCCGCCGAGGCACAGACGCTCTTCCCGCCGATGACGACCGACGGCGTCCTCGGTGCGGCGTTCCTGCCGACGGACGGCTACATCGACCCGAGCCAGCTCACGTTCGCGCTCGCGGAGGGCGCGCGGCGGCGAGGAGCCGAGATCGCGACCGGCACGCGCGTCACGGGCGTCGTCGTCCGGCGCGGCAAGGTTGCCGGTGTCGAGACCGACAGCGGAGCGATCGAGTGCGACGTCGTCGTGAACGCGGGCGGGATGTACGCGAAGGAGATCGGCGCGCTGGCCGGTGTCGGGGTGCCGATCGTGCCGATGGCCCACGAGTACCTCATCACGAAGCCGACCGGGCTGCCGCTCGAGATGCCGACGATGCGCGACCCCTCGCTCCTCGTCTACTTCAGGCCCGAGTCGGGCGGGCTGATCACGGGCGGCTACGAGCGTCACTGCGCGCCCTGGGGTCTCGACGGCATCCCCGGCGACTTCAACTCCCGCCTCCTCGAGGAGGACTGGCCGCGCTTCGAGGAGCTCATGGAGAACGCGGTCGTCCGCGTGCCGTCGCTCGCGGAGATGGAGGTCGTGAAGCTCATCAACGGCCCGGAGGCGTTCACGCCGGACGGCGAGTTCATCCTCGGACCGTCCGACGTGCGCGGCTTCTGGGTCGCCGCCGGCTTCTGCGCACACGGCCTGGCCGGCGCGGGCGGCATGGGGAAGCTCGTCGCCGAGTGGATCGTCGAAGGCACGCCGTCACTCGACGTATGGCACATGGACTCGCGCCGATTCGGGCTCGCGTACCGCAGTCCTGAGTACACGCTCTCGCGGACGAAGGAGATCTACGAGACGTACTACGACGTCAAGTACCCCGGTCACGAGCGCTCGGCCGGGCGGCCGCTGCGCGTCTCGTCCGCCTACGGGCGCCTGCAGGAGCTCGGCGCGGAGTTCGGCGAGAAGTCCGGGTGGGAGCGCCCGAACTGGTTCGAGCCGAATGCGGCCCGTGGGGACGAGTCGCTTCGGCCGCGCGGGTGGGCCGGGAAGCTGTGGTCGCCGGCGATCGGCGCGGAGCACGTCGCGTGCCGGGAGACGGCCGCGCTCTTCGACGAGAGCTCGTTCGCGAAGATCCTCGTCTCCGGCGAGGGGGCAGCACTGCTTCTCGAGGGGCTCTGCGGGAACCGCGTCGCGCGCGAGGTCGGTCACGTGACCTACACGCAGATGCTCAATCCGAGAGGCGGGATCGAGTGCGACTTCACCGTCACGCGGCTCGCAGAGGACCGCTTCCGCATCGTCACGGGGACGGCGTTCGGCCAGCACGATCTCGCGTGGATCCGTCAGCGCGTTCCGGACGACGGCTCCGTCCAGGTCGAGGACGAGACCTCGGCGTACTCCTGCTTCGGGCTCTGGGGTCCGAAGGCACGCGAGATCCTGCAGCCGCTCACGAGCGCGAACCTGGCGAACGAGGCGTTTCCGTACATGCGCGCGCGAGAGCTCGCGATCGGGCGCGTGCCCTGCCTCGCATTGCGGGTCACCTACGTCGGCGAGCTGGGCTGGGAGCTCTACTGCCGTTCGGAGTTCGGCCTCGCGCTCTGGGACACGCTGTGGGAGGCCGGGCGGAGCCACGGCCTGGCCGCGGGTGGGTACAGGGCCATCGACTCGCTCCGCCTCGAGAAGGGCTACCGGGCGTGGGGCACTGACATCACACCCGAGGACACGCCCTTCGAAGCCGGTCTCGGGTTCGCCGTGAAGCTCGACAAGGGCGACTTCCTCGGCCGCGACGCCCTGCTCGCGGCGCCGGAGCCGGCGCGGCTCCTGCGCTGCGTGACCCTCGACGACCCGCGCGCGATCGCGCTGGGGTCGGAGCCCGTTCGCGTCGGCGACGAGCCGGTGGGTCGGGTGACGAGCGGCGGGTACGGCTACACGGTCGAGAGGTCGATCGCCTACGCGTACCTGCCGCCGGAGCACGGCGTGGGTACCGAGGTCGCCGTCGAGATCTTCGGGGAGTGGGTGCCGGGCATCGTCGCGGACGAGCCTCTCTTCGACCCGAAAGGCGAGCGAATCCGCGCGTGACCGACGTCGCGGCAGCGGTCGAACGGGTCTGGCCCGGGCGCGGTGCGCGCGCCGAGGTGCTCGGCGGCGGGATCACGAACCACAACCTGAAGGTCGTGGTCGACGGCGAGTCGTTCGTGCTTCGTGTAGCCGGGAAGGGCACGGGCCTGCTCGGCATCGACCGGCTCGTCGAGCTCGCGGCGACGCGGGCGGCGGCGGCGCTCGGCCTCGGACCGGAGGTCGTCGCGTTCGTGGAGCCCGAGGGGTGGCTCGTGACGCGGTTCGTCGAGGGCGCGGTCCCGCCGCTGGAGCGGATGCGCGAGCCCGGCAAGCTGCAGCGCGTCGCGAGAGCGCTGCGCGCGTTCCACGGCGGCCCCGGCATCCCGGGGTCGTTCGACTCCTTCCGCGTCGTCGAGACGTACCGGCAGACGGCCCTCGATCGCGGCGGGAGCGTCCCCGAGGCCTACGAGTGGGCGCACGCGATCGCCGCGAGGATCGAGGTGCGGCGCTCGACGGACGCGCACGTCCCCTGCCACAACGATCTCCTGAACGCGAACTTCCTGGAGGACGGTGAGCGACTCTGGATCGTCGACTGGGAATACGCAGGTATGGGAGATCGCTTCTTCGACCTGGCGAACTTCGCCATCAACCACGAGCTCGACGACGAGGCGAGCCGCGCGTTTCTCGAGGCGTACTTCGGTGAGCTGCGCGAGGCGGACGGCGAGACGCTCGAGCTCATGCGCTTCATGTCCGACTTCCGCGAGGCCATGTGGGGGGTCGTCCAGTCGGCGGTCTCCGAGCTCGACTTCGACTTCGACGCCTACGCGTCGGAGCACTTCGAGCGGCTCCGTCGGACGGCGGAGTCGCCGGCGTTCGTAGCGGCGCTCGGATGAGCGAGGGGGCGCCTTTCGGCGCCCCCTCGTACGATTACTCGGGCGCTAGGCGCCCGCTTCGGTGGGCAACTCGAACTGACCGAGCTGCTCCTCCTCGATGCGCTCGAGCTCTTCCTCCGTGCCCATCCGCACCGGGCCCTTGAACCACTTGTTGGCGGACAGGACCCACCAGCCTCCGAAGAGGAGCAGGGCGCCGCCGACGAGGATCGGCGCGTAGTTCACGGCCTCCCAGGTGAAGCCGTCCTCCCACGGCGCGCTGATCGAGTAGGGCGGCATGAGGAACACGATCGAGATGAAGAAGACCCACACGATCGCGATCGGGTCGATCCACTTGTAGTGCTTGCCGAGTGACCACGCGCCGTGCTCGAAGCTGTCCTTCATCCGGTAGCGAAGGATGACCGGGAGGATGAACGCGATGTACAGGCCGATCACGGCGATGCCCGTCCCGACGTAGTAGCCGACGAAGAAGTTGTAGAGCGTCGGGAGCATGATGGCCGCCGGAGGCGACGACGATCGCGATGACCGACATGTGCGGAATGCGATTGCGCGCGACGCGGCGCCAGAGCTGGTGGCCCGGTACCGCTCGGTCGCGCGAGAACGCGAACAGCATCCTCGAGGCGGAGGTCACCGACGCCGTCAGGCAGAAGAACTGGGCGATGCAGCAGATGAAGAGGAGGAACGTCGCCCCAGCTCTGACCCATCGACGACGACCCAGCTCGTCGGGATGATGTAGAGGTCGATGGTCGGCTCGGCCGGGAGCGCGAGCGTGACCGCGACGAGGAGGATGAAGCCGAAGAACACCGACGCGACGACGGACATGTACATGCCGACCGCGGCTGCTCGCGACGCCTTGTGCGTCTCCTCGGCCGTGTGCGCCGAGGCGTCGAAGCCGGTGATCGTGTACTGGGCCATCAAGAGGCCGGTCAGGAAGACGTACCAGAACACGATGCTGCCCGAACGTGTCCGGAGCCGGGCTGCCACCCCAGCCGGTGGCGTTGACCGTGTCCGTGAAGATCGACGTGAACGAGCGAGGTGCTCGTCCGGCACGAGCAGCAGGACGAAGACGATGACGCCGACGCCGATCATGTGCCAGTAGGCGGAGATCGTGTTCAGCATCGCCGTGACCGTGATCTTCATGAGGTTCAGGACGAGCGCCGCGAGCAGCACGACCGCGTACGGATCGAGGTAGACGTACTCCTTCGAGTTCGGGTAGTCGAACCAGTAGTTGAGGAGCGCCGTCGAGAAGATCGCGAGCCCGTAGCCGATGGACGCGGTCACGGCGATCTGGCCGACGAGGTTGAACCAGCCCGTGAACCAGCCCCAGCCTGGGCTGCCGAGCTTCGACGCCCAGTAGTAGAGGCCGCCGGCGGTCGGGAAGGACGAGGCGATCTCGGCCATCGCGAGCGCGACGAGCGTGCTCATGAGGCCGACGATGAGCCACCCCCAGGTCACGGCGACCGGGCCGCCCTGGCCGTAGGCGATCACGTAGGAGGTGAGGCATCCCGCGAGGATCGAGATGATCGTGAAGCTGATGGCGAAGTTCTGGAACCCTCCCATCGCGCGGAAGAGCTCCTGCGCGTAGCCGAGCTTGTGGAGGGTCTTCTCGTCCTCCGAGGTGTGGTAGCCGGGCGCCGGACCTGTGCTCATGTGCCCTCCCAGGGGTTGCCTGCCGGATTCAGGCGGGTATTACGTGCATCCCGGCGTTGACATGTCAACCATTCGGTCTACGCACTAGGATCGCCGCGTGCTCTCGTTGGAGCGGCTCAAGGAGGAGGTGGAGACCGGCGCGATCGACACGGTCGTCGTCGCCTTCACCGACATGCAGGGCCGGCTCATGGGGAAGCGGCTCCATGCGGAGTTCTTCTGCGAGGAGATGGCCGACGAGCATCCGGTCGAGGGCTGCAACTACCTGCTCGCGCTCGACATGGAGATGGACCCGATCCCCGGGTACGAGATCGCGAGCTGGGAGCGGGGATACGGGGACTTCGCGATGAGGCCGGATCTCGGGACGCTGCGCCGGATCCCCTGGCTCGAGGCGACCGCGCTCGTCCTCTGCGACGTCCTCTGGCACGACGGAAAGCCCGTGCAGCCGTCGCCGCGGCAGGTGCTCAGAGCGCAGATGGAGCGGGCAGCCGCCCTCGGGTTCACGCCGATGACGGGCTCCGAGCTCGAGTTCTATCTCCTGCGCGAGACCTACGGGGAGGCGTGGGCGCAGCGCTACGAGGACCTGACGCCGTCCGTGCCGTACATCCTCGACTACCACATCCTGGCCACGACCTACGACGAGGGCCTCATCCGCCAGATCCGCAACGGGATGCACGCGGCCGGGATCAAGGTGGAGACCTCGAAGGGCGAGGCGTGGCCCGGCCAGCACGAGATCAACTTCCGCTTCTCCGACGCGCTGACGATGGCCGACAACCACGTCGTCTACAAGAACGGCGCGAAGGAGATCGCCAACCTCAACGGCTGCTCGATCACGTTCATGGCGAAGCCGTTCGAATCGTGGATCGGGAACTCGTGCCACATCCATGCGTCGCTCTTCCGTGACGGCGAGCCCGCCTTCCGCGACGACCAGCAGCTCTTCGACCGCTTCCTCGCGGGGATGATCTCCTCATTCAAGGAGCTCGCGATCTTCCTCGCACCCACGATCAACTCGTACAAGCGCTACGCGGCGGGGAGCTGGGCGCCGACGACGCTCGCCTGGGGCCACGACAACCGGACGTGCGGGTTCCGCGTCGTGGGCCACGGGGCAGCTCGCCGCGTCGAGACGCGGATCCCGGGAGGCGACGTGAACCCGTACCTCGCGTTCGCGGCGATGATCGCGGCCGGCCTGCGCGGCATCGAGGCAGGTCTCGAGCTTCCGCCGGCACTCGCGGGGAACGCCTACGAATCCGACGCCGAGCGCTTCCCGTCGTCGCTCCGCGAAGCGATCCTCGCGCTCGAGCTGGGGACCGTCGCGCGCGGCGCGTTCGGCGACCAGGTCGTCGACCACTACCTCAACTACGCGCACACGGAGCAGGCGCTCTTCGACAAGGTCGTCACCGACTGGGAGCGCACTCGGTACTTCGAACGCGGGTAGCTTCTCGCAGGATGAGGGTCGTCCTCGTTTCACAGGTGCCACAGGCCGTGCACGGCATGAACGAGTTTCTGCGCGCGCTCGGGCACGAGCCCGTAGCGCTTCTCTGCTCGCGCGCCCATGCGGGCCGCTACGGAAACCAGTTCGATTCACTCGTCCGCGACGCGCCGGCCGAGCTCGACATCGTCATCCCGTCGTCGCGCGAGCGGATCGCGCCGCTGCTCCGCCGCTACGAGCCCGATCTCGTGGTCTGCAACGGGTTTCCGTGGAAGATTCCACCGGATGCGCTCGGGGTGCCGCGATTCGGAGCGATGAACGGCCACCCGTCGCTGCTCCCCGGCTACCGCGGCCCGAGCCCGGTTTCCTGGGCCATCAGAAACGGGGAGCGTGAGCTCGGCTGGACCTTCCATCGCATGGACCCGGAGCTCGACACCGGCGCCATCCTCGCGCAGGGGACGTTCGAGCTCGGCGACGAGCACTCATGGGAAGAGCTCGAGCCGAAGCTCGTCGAGCTCATCCTCGAACTGCTGCCGACAGCGCTGGCGCGGATCGAGGCAGGAGATCCAGGCGATCCGCAGGAGGGCGAGGGGACGTACTTCTCGTTCTTCGGCCCCGAGTACGTGTGGATCGACTGGAGCCGTCCAGCTGCGGAGATCTTCCGACAGGTGCAGGCGTGGCGCTTCGCGTCGGCCACGGACGGCGATCGCGGAGCGCTGACCGAGCTCGGCGGGAAGACGGTGCGCGTCCTTCGGACGAGCCTCGAGCCCGGCGCCGGGCAGCAGCGGGAAACCGGCGACGGCACAATCTGGATCGTGGAGACGGAAGCGGCATGAGGCCGGTCATAGGGATCACCTCGTATGCGCAGGAGGCCAGTTGGGGCGTCTGGCGACTTCCGGCCGCGCTGATCCCGCTCGCCTACGTGGACGCGATCGAGCAAGCAGGCGGGCGTGCCGTCGTGATTCCGCCTGCCGAGGAGGACGTCGAGGAGACGCTGGATGCGCTCGACGCGATCGTGTTCTCGGGCGGCGCGGACGTCGACCCCGCGCGCTACGGGGCCGACCGGCATCCCGAGACCGACACTCCCCAGGCGCGACGGGATGCCGGCGAGATGGCGCTCCTGCACGCAGCCCTCGAGCGTGACATGCCCACGCTCGCGATCTGCCGCGGATTCCAGCTCCTGAACGTCGCGCGTGGCGGAGACCTCATCCAGCACCTTCCGGAGGAGGTCGGGCACGACGTCCACAAGCAGGTGCCAGGGGAGTTCGCGGTGCACCCGGTGGAGGTGAAGGAGGGTTCGCGGCTCGGCGCCATCGTCGGGTCGACGCCTCGCGTGACCTCGCACCACCATCAGGCGCTGGGCAGTGTGGGCGAGGGCCTCGTCGAATCCGCGTGGGCGGCCGACGGGACGCTCGAGGGCGTCGAGGATCCGTCGCAGCGCTTCGTCGTCGGCGTGCAGTGGCACCCGGAGGTCGGCGAGGACGCGGCGCTCTTCGAGGCGCTGGTCGAGCAGGCTCGCGAGTATCGCGCGGGGCGCACACAGTAGGCTCGACCTCCCGTCGAGACAGGAGGAACGCGTGTACTTCGCCTTCGCTGCCATCTACGTCGTGCTGTCCATCGTCTTCATCGCGGATGTGCTCCGGCAGCCGTCCTCCGCGCTGTCCGGGGTCGGGAAGGCGCTCTGGATCCTCGCGCTGCTGGTCGTGCCCGTGTTCGCCTGGATCGTCTACGGCATCTGGCGGATGCGGCGGAGCCGCGGCCTGTAGAGCGTGTTTGAATCCCGTCCGTGACGCTCACGGTCCTCAACCCGGCGACCGAGGAGCCGATCGCCGAGCTCGAGCAGGCCGGCGTCGAGGAGGCCGACGAGGCGGTCGCACGTGCGCAGGCGGCGTTCCCCGCCTGGCACGCGGTCTCGCCAGCCGACCGGGCGAAGCTCCTCCGGCGGGTCGCGACCCTCGTCGAGGAGAACGGCGAGGAGCTTGCGCGGATCGAGTCGGAGAACGTGGGCAAGCCGATCTCGGGCGCTCGCGGCGAGATCGGCATGGTCGCCCAGGTCTTTCACTTCTACGCCGGTGCCGTCGACAAGCACGGGGGCGAGACGATCCCCGTCGCGGGTGGCGTCGCGGCGACGTTCCGCGAGCCGCTCGGCGTCGTCGGTCTCATCGTCCCGTGGAACTTCCCGGCGAACATCGCGAGCTGGAAGCTGGGGCCGGCGCTCGCCTGCGGCAACACCGTCGTCCTCAAGCCCGCCGAGCTGACGCCGCTTTCGGCCATGAGGCTCGGTGAGCTCTGCCTCGAGGCCGGGATTCCGGAGGGGGTCGTCAACGTCCTCGTCGGGAAGGGCTCGGTCGTCGGCCAGCGCCTCATCGAGCATCCGGACGTCGCGAAGATCGCCTTCACCGGCTCCACGGAGGTCGGACGGCTCGTCATGCAGGGCGCCTCGGGGACGATCAAGCGGGTGACGCTCGAGCTCGGCGGGAAGTCGGCGAACGTGATCTTCGAGGACGCCGACCTCGAGAAGGCTGCCGCGTCAGCCCCGTACGCCGTCTTCGACAACGCCGGCCAGGACTGCTGCGCGCGCTCGCGCATCTTGGTCCAGAAGTCTGTCTACGACAGATTTCTGGAGATGCTGGTGAAGGCCACCGCAGGTGTGAAGGTCGGCGACCCGGCAGACGAGTCGACGGAAATGGGACCGCTCATCAGCGCAGAGCACCGCTCGACAGTTGCGGGGTATCTCGAAGGACTTACTCCCGCCTTTCGGGGCGAAGCCCCGAAAGGCGATAAGGGGTTCTGGTACCCGTGCACGATCGTCGAGGCGACGAACGACGATCACGTCGCCCGCGAGGAGGTCTTCGGGCCGGTCGCAGCCGTCATCCCGTTCGAGGACGAGGCCGAGGCGGTTCGCCTCTCGAACGACACGCCGTACGGGCTCTCCGGATCGATCTGGACGCGCGACGGCGCGCGGGCGCTGCGCGTCGCGAGGGCGACGGACGCGGGGGTGCTCTCGGTCAACGCGAACACGTCGGTTCGCGTGCAGACGCCGTTCGGCGGCTTCAAGCAGTCGGGGTTCGGCCGCGAGCTCGGCATGCACGCGCTCGACGGCTACTCCGAGGTCAAGAGCGTCTTCATCTCGACGGAGGGCTGAGCGAATGGGCGGCAGATTGGACGGAAAGGTCTGCGTGATCACGGGTGCGGGCGGCGGGATGGGGCGGGAGGCCGCGATCGTGTTCACGGGGGAGGGTGCGAGGGTCTGCGTCGCCGACCTCGACGTCGCGCTCGCGGAGGAGACAGTCGGGTTGTGCGCGGGCCAGGCATTCGCGTTCGGCGTGAACGTCGCCGACGAGGACGGCGTCCGCGCGCTGTTCGCCACGACCGCCGACCGCTTCGGAGGCATCGACGTCCTCTACAACAACGCAGGCATCTCGCCCGGTGACGACGCGTCCGTCCTCGACACGTCCGTCGAGGCCTGGCAGCGCGTGCAGGACGTCAACGCGAAGGGCGTCTTCCTCTGCTGCAAGCACGGGATCCCGTACCTGCTCGAGCGGGGTGGAGGGTCCGTGATCAACGTCGCGTCGTTCGTCGCCATCCTCGGTGCGGCCACGTCGCAGATCTCGTACACGGCGTCCAAGGGCGCCGTGCTCGCGATGTCGAAGGAGCTCGGCGTGCAGTTCGCGCGACAGGGGATCCGCGTCAACGCGCTCTGCCCCGGGCCGGTCGAGACGCCGCTCCTGCTCGGGATCTACGGCGACGACCCGGCGGCGTTCGCCCGCAGGCAGGTGCACTGGCCCACCGGCCGTCTCGGGAGGCCAAGGGAGATCGTCGACGCCGCACTCTTCCTTGCCAGCGACGAGTCGTCGTTCGTCAACGCATCGGCGTTCGTCGTCGACGGTGGCATCACCGCCGCTTACGTCACGCCCGAGTAATTAGACGCCTACGACTTGAACCAGCCAGCGCCGATCGCGCTCGCGGTCGAGCTCCAGGAAGAGCACGCGCTGCCACTGGCCGAGGCAGAGGTCGCCATCCCGCACCGGGATCGACTCGCCGGCCGGGCCGAGGAGCATGGACATGCAGTGCGAGTGGCCGTTGCCGACCTCCATGTCCTCCTCACAGACGTTCTCCGTCCGGCGATCCCAGTCGTCGTGCGCGTAGTAGTGCTCCGTCGGGACGAGGCGCTTGAGGAGCACTGCGAAATCCTCGAGGAAGCCGCGCTCCCATTCGTTGACGCGCACCGAGCACGTCGTGTGTGGCGAGTAGACCGAGCAGACCCCGTCGAGGATCCCGCTCTGCCGGACGGCGTCCTGAACGTCGTGGGTGATGTCGGTGACGGTCAGCCCGCCTGCCGTCCGGAGCTGGTGCTCGGCCTGGAACGTCTTCACGGCTCCCACATTCTGTCAGCAGCGCGCGTGCTCGGCTCGGGCGAACAGTTGGTTACGCTCAGCGCGGCGGGCCCGTAGCTCAGCTGGTTAGAGCAGCCGACTCATAATCGGTTGGTCCCTGGTTCGAGTCCAGGCGGGCC
>CAVZNK010000042.1:0-44598 GCA_963776555.1 uncultured Gaiellaceae bacterium
TTTGTACTTCTTGCCGCTCCCGCACCAGCAGGGATCGTTGCGGCCGAGGTCCTTGTGCTCGTTGACGACAGGCGCCTGTGCGAAGGACGCCGAGGACGGCGGGGCGGCAAGCGCGGTGAGGCGCCGCCGGCTGCGGCGATGACGTCCGCACCGGGCGACGTCTCGTGCTCGTAGGAGCGCGGACCTCCCGGGCCTGCATCGGCTCCAGCGCCGGCTGCTCGACCTCGACCGTGACATGGAAGAGCGTGAAGACGACCTCCGGGCGGATGGTCTGGCTGAGCTCCTCGAACAGCACGTGACCCTCGCCGCGGTACTCGACGAGCGGATCCTTCTGCGCGAACGCGCGGAGGTGGACGCCCTCGCGGAGGTAGTCCATCGCCTCGAGGTGCTCGCGCCAGCGCAGGTCGACGGTCTGGAGGATGATGTAGCGCTCGACCTCGCGCGCGAGCTCCGGCCCGAGCGCCTGCTCGCGCTCGTCGTAGGTCTCGAGCGCGTCCTCGACGAACTCCTCGGTCAACGCGTCGCGATCGGTGACGTTGATCTCCTCGCGCAGCTCGTCGGCGGTGATGTCCGTGGCGTAGAGCGACTGCATCGCCGTCACGAGCCCCTCGAGATCCCAGTCCTCCGTGAACTCGGAGTCCGTGAACTGCGACACCGTCGTCTCGACCGTGTCGCGGATCCACTCGCGCACCTCGTCCGAGAGGTCCTCGCCCTCGAGCACGCGGCGGCGCTGCTCGTAGATGACCATGCGCTGCGTGTTCATGACGTCGTCGTACTTGAGGACGTTCTTGCGCGCGACGAAGTTCTGCTCCTCGACCTTCTTCTGCGCGCCCTCGATCTGCTTCGAGAGGATCGCTGCCTCCATGGGCTGGTCGTCCGGGATCTTGAAGCGGTTCATGATGTTGTAGATCCGGTCGCCGGCGAACAGGCGGACGAGGTCGTCCTGGCCCGAGAGGTAGAAGCGCGTCTCGCCGGGGTCGCCCTGACGGCCCGAACGGCCGCGGAGCTGGTTGTCGATGCGGCGGGCCTCGTGGCGCTCGGTGCCGAGCACGTAGAGGCCGCCCAGCTCGAGGACGCCTTCGCCGAGCTTGATGTCGACGCCGCGGCCGGCCATGTTCGTCGCGATGGTGACCGCGCCGGGCTGCCCTGCGTCCTTGATGATCTCGCCCTCGCGCTCGTGCTCCTTCGCGTTCAGCACGTTGTGCGGGATGCCCTTGCGCTTCAGGAGCTCCGAGAGGTACTCGGACGTCTCGACCGCGATCGTGCCGACGAGGACCGGCTGCCCCGACTCGTGACGCTCGACGATGTCCTCGAGCGCTGCCGCGAACTTCGCCTCGGGCGTCTTGAAGATGTAGTCGTTCTCGTCGAGGCGCGCGACGGGCTGGTTCGTCGGGATCTCGACGACGTCCAGGTTGTAGATCTCGACGAACTCCTTCTCCTCCGTCTTCGCGGTTCCGGTCATGCCCGCGAGCTTCTCGTAGAGACGGAAGTAGTTCTGGAGCGTGATCGACGCGAGCGTGACGTTCTCCTCGCGGATCGAGACGCCCTCCTTCGCCTCGATCGCCTGGTGGAGGCCCTCGCTCCAGCGGCGGCCCTCCATGATGCGGCCGGTGAACTCGTCGACGATCTTGACCTCGCCCTCCTGCACGACGTAGTCGACGTCGCGCTTGTACAGCGACTCCGCCTTCAGCGCCTGCATGAGGTGGTTGACGAGGATGACGTTGTGCGGGTCGTAGAGATTGTCGATCCCGAGCGCGCGCTCGACCTTCTCGATCGTCGACTGCGCCGGCGAGACGGTCTTGAACTTCTCGTCGTAGAGGTAGTCCGCGCCCGAGAGCTCGGTCTCGTCGAGGCCCTTCGCCGTCTTGCGCGTCGCGGGCGCGCCGTCGAGATCTCTGGCGACCCGCGCGAACTGGTAGTAGGTCGCGGCGGCGGTCTCGGGCTCCCCGGAGATGATGAGCGGCGTCCGCGCCTCGTCGACGAGGATCGAGTCGACCTCGTCCACGATCGCGTACGCGTGGCTGCGCTGGACGACGCCGTCGAGCGAGACGGCCATGTTGTCGCGCAGGTAGTCGAACCCGAACTCCGAGTTCGTCCCGTAGGTGACGTCGCACGCGTACGCCTCGCGGCGCTCGGCGAACGGCATGAGGTTCTGGATGGAGCCGACCGAGCTGCCGAGCATCTCGTACACCGGCTTCGTCCAGTCGGCGTCGCGCTTGGCCAGGTAGTCGTTGACGGTGACGAGGTGGACGCCGCGACCTGCGAGGCCGTTCAGGTACAGCGGCTGGACCGCGACGAAGGTCTTTCCCTCGCCGGTCTTCATCTCGGCGATGTCGCCCTCGTGGAGCACGATCCCGCCCATCAGCTGGACGTCGAAGAGACGTACGCCGATCGTGCGCCTGAACGCCTCGCGCACCGCCGCGTACGCCTCGAAGAGGAGGTCCTCGAGCGACTCGCCGTTCTCGAGTCGCTGCTTGAACTCCGCCGTCTTCCAGCGGAGCTCGTCGTCCGTCAGCTTCTCGAAGTCGGGCTCGAGCGTGCCGATGTACTCGGCCTGCTCCTTGAGACGCTTGAGCCGGCGCCCCTCGCCCATGCGGAGGACGCGCTCGAACTTACCGAACGAGGTGGTGGACACGGGTCTAGGGTACCGGCTCGCCTGGGCGACAGACACCGCGCAGGAAGTGCACCGGACCGTTACCGCCCGTTCACCGTGACGTCACCGCGGCCCGGATAGCGTCGCGTCGATGGACGAGGCGCAGCTCGACGGAATCCCGCTCTTCGCGGGCCTCACACTCGACCAGCGAGCCTCGATCGCGAGCGTGTGCGCCGAGCTCGAGGTCGAGGAGGGAGCGACGCTCGTGAAGGAAGGGGACTTCGGGTTCGCCGCATTCGCGATCACCTCGGGGACCGCCGACGTCGTGCACGACGGGGACGTCGTCCGCACGCTCGGCCCCGGCGACGTGTTCGGCGAGATCGCCGTACTGTCGGGAGGGCGGCGCACCGCCACCGTCGTCGCGACGAGCCCCATGACCCTCGTCACCGTCCTCAATCGCGACATGTGGCGCCTCGAGCGCGAGCTTCCGGACGTCGCGGCCGTGCTCCGCGCGACCATCAGCGAGCGCCTCGGAACCGCCGCGCCGGACCCGCCTAGAGCGCGAGGACTGAGAGCTCCCAGACGTCGCCGCGCAGGCGATGCGCGTGCGCGGCGTACGGGCCAGCGACGCGCGCCCTCGCGATGCGCTCGAGCGCCTCTGCGCGACCCGGGTCGGCCTGCAGGTCGTCGACCGTGAGCACGAGCTCGGACCCGTTCCAGGTCAGCTCGAGCTCGGTGCCGCGCGGATCCGGGTCGAGCCGGTCGACCTCGATCGAGACGCGCTCCAACTGCCCACACCGCGGACCGTCGCACGGCGAGCGCGCGATAGGGACGCTCGATGTCGTCGCCGAGCGCATCCGCGAACGGCGTCGGGTCGGAAGCGCTCTCGGACTCGAGCACGAACGTCCCGTCGGCGAGCGCGACGAACGCGACCTCGTCACCCGCGATGCCGTCGACCTCGGCCGTCGCGACCGCATCCCACTCGCGCTGCCTCTGGAGTCCCGTGATGCCGGCGGCGAGCCACTCACGGCCCGGATCGAGCGGCACTGTCTAGAGCTCGCAAGACCGCGATCCGCTCACGCGGATCCCGGTCGCGTAGAAGTCCCTGAAGGCGGCCGCTGCGCGGCCGCGGCGACTCCGAATCTCAGTCATCCGCTACGCAGCTTCCTCGCCCGCCGCCTCGCCCTTCGATTTCCGGGCGACCCGCCTGGGCTCGAGCACGCGCTTGTCGCGGTAGCGCTCGATCTGACGCTCGAGCTTGTCGACGAGCTGATCGACCGCCGCCTCGTACGTCGTGGCCGCCTCGCGGGCGACGAGGTTCGGCCCCTTCGTGTACACGACGCCCTCCACGACGTGATCGTCGGAGATCGCCGGGTTGTGCTCGCGCGAGAACGTCACCTCGACGACCGTGCCCTCGTACAGACGTCGCGAGAGCTTGGAGAGCCGCTTTTCCGTATACGAATGCACCGAGTCCGGGACGGATTCGTTCTGTGCCTTGACCTGGAGCTGCATAGCGGGCGCTCCTTTCGAGATCCTGGCGATGGAATCACTCCCAATCTAACGAACTGCCCGCGCGAAGGTCACGACGTGAACGCGACGCGCTCCGGCGCGTCGACACGCGCGTCGCGCAGGCGTCGACCGTCGCCCCGGAGGTGTAGACGTCGTCCACGACGCAGACCTCCACAGGCATCGCCAGAGCGGGCCTCGACGCTGCCTCGAACGTTCCTACGCCGAGCGTCCAGCGACAGCCCGCGCTGGCGGGGAAGCGGCCGGCTTCGCTCGAGCACGTCGTGGACCGGCACGTCCCAGACGCGCGCGAGCTCGGCGGCGAGCGTGCTCGCAGGAACATCGCCACGGCGCCAGGCCCGTTCGGGATCGCCGGGAACGGGGACGAGGCACTCGACCCCCGGCGCCGGAATCACTTCGGCGACGAGCGTCGCCGCCTCGCGCGCGAGTCGTCGCCGCCCCCGCTCTTTCCACGCCCGGACGAGCGCACGCGCTCTCGCGTCGTAGACGATCGCCGACCGCGCAGCGACGAAGCCGAGCCGCCGTCCGGCGCATTCGGCGCAACGCCGGACGGGCCAGGGCCCCGGCGAGCCGCACCGCTCACAGACGGGAGGAACGAGCCGGGTCAGCGCAGCACGACACGAAGGGCAGAGCGCGTCGCCGGGCACGTCGCAGACTGCGCAGCGCTCCGGCAGCACGAGGTCGAGCACGCGCACGTGGCGAAGGTAGGCGCGCCGCGGTCACACGTTCGTGCCGAGTCGGTGACGGTACTCCGTCGCTAATCGCCGCCGCCGCCAGGGATCGGCGGATCGGCAGCGAGCGTCTTCTCGAGCCCGCGCGCGAGCTCCTCGCGCTCGGCGGACGTCAGGCGCCCCGCCGGATGGAGCGGCTTGTACTGGATGGGCGGCATCGAGCCGTTGCGCACGGACTCGACGGCATCCCCCGCGCCCTCGCCCTGCGGCTTGTTCCACTCCGAGAAGTTCAGCGTCTCGCGCCCGCCCTTCACGTCGGCATAGACGAGCCACGAGACCGGAGCGATGTTGCTGTACCAGGGCCATGTCGTGAGGTTGCTGTGGCAGTCGTAGCAGGCGCCGACCGCGAGCTCCCGCGTGCGCGCGGAGTCCCACTTGACCTCCTGCGTGACGGGTGGATTGTTGTGATCTCGCCCGTACGGGATGAGCTGAATGAGGCCGAAGAGGACGACGCCGCCGATCGCGATCCACATGATCCACTTCCGCACGGCTACAGCTTGGACCAGCGCGCAGCCCGAAGCGTCGGTGAAACGGCGGGGCGGCGCGCGGCTTTCTACCGATCGCCAAGCGGATCCGCGGAGACGAGCTCGCGCAGGTCGTCCTGCGCGCGCTCGAGGTCGGCCGGCGTCTTGATGGGCGAGAAGCGGCCGCTCGGACCACGTCGAGGCACCTCGAGGTACTGGGTCGACACCAGTGCGGACGCTTCGTGATACAGACGCTCCAGCTGAACGGCGCTGCGCCCCTCGACCGTCTTCTCCACGTACAGCCAGGTGAGGTCGTAGTCGACGTCGAGCGCGTCGATGCCGAAGAGGGCGGTGTTCGTGTTGAAGACGGGCGCGAGAGCCTGGTCGAAGGAGGGCGGGAAGCGCGGCCCTTCGACGAGCTGCACCTTGCCGTCGACCCGCACGGGCGCACCGCCCATGTCTCCCTCCTTGCGGGCGACCTCACACGTGAGCGGCTTCCCGGCGAGGAGATGCGAGCCGACGACGACGGGATCCACGCGCGCGCCGAGGTTGTCGACGTTCGAGATCGTGACCGTGCGAACGCCCCGCTCGCGCAGCGCGGCGAGCGTTCCCGAGCGCCGCAGCCCCTGGAAGAGGTCGCCGTGCCCGGGCGCGTACAGCGAGACCCGGCCCTCGGCGTCGCGGAAGAGGTCGCCGTCGGGCTCGAGACGGAGAGAGACGAACTGGTTGAAGATGAGCGGGTCGCCCAGTCCCTGCTCGGCGACGTGCGCGCGGATCGCCTCGTCGGTCGCGAAGCTCGTCATCAGCGCCACCGGGATCCGTGAGCCGAGCCGTTGCTCGAGCGAGACCGTCTGGGCGAGCTTCGCCTCGAGGAAGCTCTTCCCGTCGACGGCGTCGAGAACCGCCTTGACGACACCGCCGAACCGTGTCGCCATGCCTCCGGCGAGGATCACCTGCGCGACCTCGTCCCGGGCGAGAGCGCCGAGCCCTGCTTCGCGCGCAGCCTCGTAGCCCGGCTCTCCGGGCGCGGGGAGGTGCGTGACGTCCTCGGGAGCGGGCGGCTCGATCACGCCGCGAACGAGGTTCGCCTCCGGCGACAGCTCTCCGGAGGCGACGCGAGCCCGGAGCGACTCGAAGAGCTGCTCGTCGAACCCGAACCGGTCGAGGATCGCCCGCGTCTCTCGGTCGACGTCGATCACGATGCGCTCCGCGCGTGCATCGGAAGCGACGACGCGTACGGCGCACGATGGACGCCGACCTCGGTCACGATCGCGGCCACGAGATCCCAGGGGGTGACGTCGAAGGCCGGGTTGCGCGCCGGGAAGCGCGACGTCACCTCGAAGGGGTCGCGCTCCTCGATCGGGATGTCGGCGCCCGTCGGCGCGCCCGCGTCGAGGGTCGAGGTCGGCGCCACGACGTAGAGCGGCAGCCGGTGGTGCGCCGCGGCCACGGCGAGCGAGTACGTGCCGACCTTGTTCGCGACGTCGCCGTTCGCCGCGATCCGGTCGGCGCCGGTCAGCACCGCGTCCACCTCGCCGGCGGCCATCAGCGACGCCGCCGCCCCGTCCACGATCACCGAGAACGGGATGCCGAGCGCCTCGAGCTCCCACGCCGTCAGACGGGCTCCCTGGAGCAGCGGACGCGTCTCGTCGACCCAGACGTGGTCGACGAGCCCCGCCTCCCAGGCCGCGCGCACCGCGCCGAGCGCGGTGCCGTAGCCTCCGGTCGCGAGCCCGCCCGTGTTGCAGTGCGTGAGGAGCCGGGCACCGGAGGGGACAAGCGGGACCGCGTGCTCGGCCATCCGCCGGCAGCGCTCGACCTCCTCGGCGTGAAGTGCCTTCGCTCGTTCGGGGCTTGGATCGTCCCGCATGCCCTCGAGCGCCCAGCGCAGGTTCACCGCCGTCGGACGCGACGACGCGAGGAGATCGAACGCCTCGTCGAGATCCTCGCCATGTGCCGGCGGCGAGCGCGAGGCCGTACGCGGCCGCCACTCCGATCGCGGGCGCGCCCCGCACGGCGAGCGTGCTGATCGCGGCGGCGACCTCCGCAGCCGACGCACAGCGCAGCTCGACTTCCTCCTCGGGCAGGCGCCGCTGGTCGAGAACGACGACGGCGTCGTCCTCGAGCCGGACGATGCGCTCGGGCGTCAGGTCGCGCGAGGCCACGCGCCCAGCCTACGCCCCGCGAGAAACCAAGCCTTGACGATGGAGCCACCCGCAGCAAAGGGCATCAGCACCGAGAGCCCGCACACGACAGCGACCAGGACCCGACGCCCACGTGCGAGCGCGCGCGGATGGGCGTCGGCAGGTCGCTGTCATGAACGCGGTCGTCGGCTGCGAGCGCGCGAGGAGCCTAGGTCCCCTCGTCCCAGCTCGCGAGGTACTTCGCCTGCTCCTCCGTCAGCTGGTCGATGGAGATGCCCATCGTCTCGAGCTTCAGCCGGGCGATCTCGTCGTCGATGTCCTTCGGCACGTCGTAGACCTTGCGCTCGAGCGTCGCCGCGTTCTGAATGACCCACTCGGCCGCGAGCGCCTGGTTCGCGAACGACATGTCCATCACGAGTGCGGGATGCCCCTCGGCCGCCGCGAGGTTCACGAGGCGCCCCTCGCCGATGAGGTACAGGCGACGCCCGTCGGCGAGCGTGTACTCGTCGACGAGAGCGCGAGCCTCTCGCGTCTCGACCGCGAGGTCGCGGAGCGCGCCGATCTCGATCTCGACGTTGAAGTGGCCGGTGTTGGCGAGGATCGCACCGTCCTTCATTCGCTCCATGTGCGCGCGGATGATGACGTTCTTGTCGCCCGTGGCGGTGCAGAAGATGTCGCCGACGGCCGCCGCGACCTCCATCGGCAGGACCTCGTAGCCGTCCATCGCCGCCTCGAGCGCGCGGAGCGGATCGACCTCGGTGACGATGACATGCGAGCCCATACCGCGCGCCCGCATCGCGACGCCGCGCCCGGTCCAGCCGTAGCCGGCGACGACGAAGCGCTTCCCGGCGAGAAGGACGTTCGTGGCCCGGATGATCCCGTCGATCGTCGACTGGCCGGTGCCGTAGCGGTTGTCGAAGAGGTGCTTCGTGCGCGCCTCGTTCACAGCGATCACCGGGAAGCCGAGCTTCCCGTCGCGCTCGAGCGCCTTCAGGCGGATGACGCCGGTCGTCGTCTCCTCGGTGCCCGCGATCACGTCGCCGAGTTGCTCGCGGCGGGCCGAGTGGAGGACGCCGATGACGTCGGCGCCGTCGTCCATCGTCAGGTGCGGACGGTGATCGACCGCCGCCTCGATGTGGCGGTAGTACGTGTCGTTGTCCTCGCCCTTGATCGCGAAGACGCCGACGCCGTACTCCTCGACGAGTGCGGCCGCGACGTCGTCCTGCGTCGAGAGCGGATTGGAGGCGCACAGGACCACGTCCGCCCCGCCAGCGCTCAGGGTGCGTGCGAGGTTCGCCGTCTCGGTGGTCACGTGCAGGCACGCGGAGATGCGGTGCCCGGCGAGCGGCTGCTCCCGCTCGAAGCGCTCACGGATCGCTGCGAGCACCGGCATCTGCCGGTCCGCCCACGCGATCCTGCGCACGCCCTCCGGGGCGAGCGCCAGATCCTTTACGTCGTATCGCTGTGTCGTCGCCATGAATCCTCTCTTCGATCTCGTCGTCGGGTGTCAGGTCTCAGGCCGCGTCGGTGGCGAGCAGACGCTCGTGCTTGCGTTGCTCCCAGTCGACCCACGCGGGGAAGGTCTGCTCGGGCTCCGGGACGCTCGTCCCCGCGAGCCAGGTCTCGACCGCCGCCTGGAGCGACGGCTCGCGGCGGAGCCGGAGTGCGAACTCGAGCTCGACGAGCTCGACGCCGAAGCGTGTCCGCAGCTCCGCCAGCGTGCTGAGCTGGTTCAGCTCGCGGATCCCGTAGCGCCGATAGCCGGCCTCGCTGCGTGCCGGGACCACGAGCCCCTCCTGCTCGAGGTAGCGGAGCATGCGCGGAGACCAGCCGGTGCGCCGGCTCGCCTCCCCGATCGTCATCCACGGCTCCATGCGGCGTAACCTTACCAGACTTGTGTCAAGGCTTCGCGAGCGGCGGCCCCCGGCGCGGGACCGGCGTCGAGTGGACGATCGAGGTCGTCGTGAGCCCGTGTGGAGTGAACCGATCCAGGATCTCCTCGAGATCGTCGATCGACCGCAGGTACAGCCGCAGGAGGTAGCAGTCCTCGCCGGTGATCCGTTGGCATTCCGCAATCTCCGGCGTTCTCGGGACGGTCGCGGCGATCGAGTTCCTGCCGGTGATCGCGCTCGCGGCGGCGGGGGCTCGAACGGCTCGAAAGCACTCGCGCTCGGTCTCGCGATCGTGGGCGTCGCGTTGCTCTCGAACGTCGAGCTGGCAGGCGATCCTGTCGGCGTCGGATTCGCGTTCGCGAACGCAGCTCTCTTCGCGAGCTACATCGTGCTGGCGCACCGGCTGGCCCGCGGTCCGGGCATCGGCCGCCTGGACGGGCTGGCCGGAGCGATGCTGCTCGCAGCCCTCCTCGTCAGCATCGGCGCGGGCTGGAGCGCGGCGCCGGCGCTGCTCGACCCGGTCGCGGGATCGCCGTCGGCGTCACGTCGTCCGTCATCCCCTATGTCCTCGATCAGCTGGCCATGGCGCAACTCGGCCGTGCGACCTACTCGCTGATGGTGTCGCTTCTTCCGGCGACGGCGACTGCGATCGGGATCGTCGTGCTCGGGCAGGTTCCGACGCCGCTCGAGGTCTTCGCCGTCGTGCTCGTGATCGCGGCAGTCGCCGCGCACCGCGAGCCGGGCAGCTAAACCGAGCTGCGCGGGTGGGCAGCGATGCGGCCGCGAAGCGGCCGCCTTCAGGGATCTTCGCGCGCACTTTCAGGGCGTGCTCGTCCCCTCGCGACCGTACTTGTCCT
The DNA here is from genome assembly GCA_963776555.1 of uncultured Gaiellaceae bacterium. GTDB lineage: Bacteria > Actinomycetota > Thermoleophilia > Gaiellales > Gaiellaceae > GMQP-bins7. Next base: position 10,209 of record CAVZNK010000042.1, read on the forward strand.
CGAGCCGGACGACGTCCGCGAGCTGGTTCGTCGAGACCTCGATCACGAGCGTGTCCTCTACAGCGGTGACGCGATGCACGGTCCGGGGGCGAAAGCGGTACGCGTCGCCGGGCGCGATCTCGAAGGTCTCGAGGGCGCCACCCACCTCGCCCACCTCCAGCCGTGCGCGCCCCTCCCGGACGAGCCACGACTCGTCCTTCACCTCGTGGTACTGGAGGCTCAGCGACTCGCCCGCGCGCACGAAGAGGAGCTTGCCCACGTACTCCTCGGCCTCGGCCCAGACGAGCTCCCAGCCCCAGGGCTTCTCGACTCTGCGCGGCGCCACGGCGTACGGGTTCACGAGAAGCGCAGCGCCTCGTCCGGGATGCGCTGACCGGCGCCGACGCGGAGCCCGTGGTCGAGCACGTTCCCGCCGCCCACGCTGGCCCCCGGCCCGACGACCGCGAGGTTGTGCAGCTCCGACTCGGGCCCCAGCTCCGCGTCGTCGCCGACGATCGATCCGACGACCCTCGAGCCCGCACCGACTCGCGTGCGTGCGCCGACGATGGCGTTCTCGACGATGCCGCCCTCCTCGAGCCGCGCGCCTGCTCCGAGGACGGCGAGGCTGCCCAGGCGCGAGCCCCTCTCCACGACCGCGCCGGGGCCGACGTAGACGGGGGGCACGAGCTTCGCATCGGAATGGACGTCCGCGGTCTCGTGGACGAGCGTGAAGTCGGCGCCGAGCGCGTCGCCGACGGCGGTCTCGAAGACTCGCTCGAGCACGTCGCGATGGGCCTGGAGGTAGGACTCGGGCGTCCCGACGTCGAGCCAGTAGCCGGGGAGCGCGATGCCGAAGACCGAACCCTCGGCCGCGAGGCGCGGGAACACCTCGCGCTCGATCGACACCACGCGTCCCGGCGGCACGAGGTCGAGCACCTCGGGCTCGAGCACGTACAGCCCGGCGTTGATGAGGTCGGTGTCGATCTCCTCGGGCCGCGGCTTCTCGAGGAACGTCTCGACGCGGCCGTCCGCGGCCGTGCGTACGAGCCCGTAGCGACTCGGGTCGGCGACTGGAGTGAGCAGGATCGTCGCCTTCGCGCCGGTAGACCGGTGGAACGCGACGAGCTCGCCCAGGTCCGCCTCGCGGAGCGAATCGCCGTTCAGCGCGAAGAAGCTGCTCGCGAGCTCGCGGCCTGCGAAGCCGATCGCGCCCCCGGTTCCGAGCGGCTCGTCCTCGACCGCGTACGCGAGCGACATGTCGCCGTGCCCGTTGCCGAACGCGCTCTCGATCTGGTCTGGGAGATAGCCGCACGAGACGATCGCGCGCTCGACGCCGTGCCGTGCGAGGTGCTCGAACGTGTACGAGAGGAGCGGCCGGTCGACGAGCGGCAGCATGTCCTTGCGCGTGCGGTCGGTGAGCGGTCGAAGCCTGGTGCCCTGCCCTCCGACCAGGATCACCGCGGGGAGGCTCACGAGCACGTTCCTCGCTCGTGAGCGGGGAGGGGTGTGGGGAACCGGGAGGTTCCCCACGCTCTCAGCAAGAAGGGGGCTTCGCGGGAGGAAACACGGTTTCCGTTCACCCCTTTCCTGGCGAACGCGAGCCGAACGGCGAGCGTTGTCATTCGACCGGACGTCCGACGCCTTCGTACGCGAAGCCGAGCGCGCGAAGCTCGCCGGGGTCGAGGAGGTTCCGACCGTCGACGATGACATTGCCGCGCATCCTCGTGGCGGCCTCGGCCCAGTCGAGCTCGCGGACCTCCGGCCACTCGGTGACCACGACGGCCGCGTCGGCTCCGTCGAGTGCCTCGAGCGCGCTCGCGGCGATCTCGACGCCGTGCAGATGTGCAGCACCGTCCGCGACCGGGTCCCACGCGGTCACGTCGGCGCCCTCGGAGAGCAGGCGCCCGGCGAGGACGAGGCTCGGAGCCTCGCGCATGTCGTCCGTCCCGGGCTTGAACGCGAGCCCGAGGAGTGCGATCCGCTTGCCGCGAAGCGGGCCGAGACGCCGCTCGAGCTTCCCGACGACGCGCCGCTTCTGCAGCTCGTTGACCTCGATCACGGCGTTCAGGAGCTGGAAGTTGTAGCCCGAGTTCGCGGCGAGCTGCTTCAGCGCGAGCGAGTCCTTGGGGAAGCACGAGCCGCCGTACCCGATCCCCGCGCGGAGGAAGGACGGCCCGATCCGACGATCGAGGCCGATGCCTTCCGCCACCGTCGTCACGTCGGCCCCTGTCGCCTCGCAGACGTTCGCGATCTCGTTGATGAACGAGATCCGCGTGACGAGGGCGGCGTTCGCCGCGAGCTTGACCATCTCGGCCGACGGCACGTCGCAGCGGACGATCGGGGCGTCGATCCCCTCGTGCAGCTTCGCGACCACGTCGCTGTCGGCGACGTCGAATGCTCCGATGACGATCCGGTCGGGGTCCATGAAGTCACGGACCGCCGTCCCCTCGGCGGTGAACTCCGGATTGGAGACGTACCCGACGTTGGAGAGGCCGCGGTCGTCGAGCCGGTGGCGCACGGCGCGGCCCGTCCCGACCGGCACGGTGCTCTTCATCGCGACGACGATCCGGTGATCGACGTCGGGAAGCTCGTCGACCACCGTCCACACGGCGGAGAGGTCGGCGTCACCGGAGTAGGTCGGCGGCGTTCCGACGGCGATGTACACGACGTCGGCGCCCTCGACTGCCTCCGCGACGTCCATCGTGAACGCGAGCCGCTCGCGGTTGCGCTCGAGCATGCCGTCGAGACCCGCCTCGTGGATGGGCACGCGGCCGGCGCGCAGGGCCTCGATCTTCTCCGCGACGACGTCGCGGACGACGACGTCGTGACCGAGTTCCGCGAAGCACGCGCCCGTGACGAGGCCCACGTACCCCGCGCCGAAGACGGCGACTCGCACCGACTACGACCTCTTCACCGAGCCGAGCGGCTTGAGACCCTTCGCGATGGCGAGCATCGTCTCGTTCGAGAGCCGATCGAGGAGGGTGTTGACCACCCAGTAGCTCGCCTTCGGCGTGCGGAGGACGACCATGTGCAGCTTCGGGCCGTTGTAGTAGAGGTCGTAGGTACGTCCGCCGATGTGACGCGTGAGGCTCTTGTCGGCGAGCACGGGCGCATCCTCCCAGTCCGTCATCTCCACGCCCCAGTACTCGTTCGACCCCATGCGGTAGACGAGCCGCAGCGCCTTGTGCTTCTCCGACGGGTCGATCCAGTACATCCGGGCCGGCAGCTCCGAGTCCGTCCACGAGCTCCGCTCGATGACGGTCGGCACCATCAGCGGGAAGGGCACGCGCTTGCGCCGCTCGCGCAGGTCGTCGATCGAGGCGTTCGGCCCGTACGTGATGTTCGGCCTCTCGCGCTTCGGCGTCTGGTCGATCGGCGCCGAGGCGAGGGTGCCGTGGAACGTCTGGCCCACGACGACCGTCAGCATCGACCCGTTCGACAGCTGCGAGAGCTTGCGGGGAAGGGCCTCGAGCTCGGCCGAGGCGAACAGGTTCGCGACCTTCTGGCCCGCCTCCCGCGCGCCCCGTCGCGACTTGTCGAAGTACACCTTCGTGCGGAAGTAGTCGAAGCTGGGCGCGTTCGCAGGAAGGCCGTTGGGCGGCGTCACCACCTGGTACGAGCGCTGTCCGAGCTGGTATCCCGCGGTCGTCGCGGAACCCGAGACGCCGTTGCCGTTCAGCACCGTGATCGTCGTCGCCCCCGGCGCCGGAGTACGCGCCTTGACCTTCTCCCCGAGCGCGACCGCCGTCGCCTTCTCGGAGGACTCGACGTCGGGATGGGTGAACGTCGTAACTGCCTTCGTGATGTTCTCCGAGTCCGTCGTCAGCTCGGCGAAGCCCTCCAGCCCCTCGATGCGGGTCTGGAAGACACGCCCCTTCGGGAGCCCGTAGGCGAAGAGCGCGTACGAGAGAACGGTCCGGCCGCTGACGTCGGACCCGCCACCCTGGGCGACCTCGACGTTGTGCGTGATCGCGTTGACGACCTTCGGCAGTGCTGTCGGCGCGAAGCTCTGCTGGATCTGGCCCTTGAGGGCCTTGACGAACTGCTGCTGTCGCGCGACCCGGTAGAGGTCGGAGTCGGTGTGACGGAAGCGCACGTAGTCGAGCGTCTGCCGACCCGTGAGCTGCTGGTAGCCAGGCTGCAGGTTGATCTTCGCGTAGCCGGACGGGCCGCCGCGGTCGTTGAAGTAGCGGCGGTCGACGTCGATCCACGCCCCGCCGAGGCGGTCGACGATCTGTCGGAACCCGCGGAAGTTGACCGTCATGAGGTAGTTGATGTCGACCCCGGTCAGGGCTCGAACCGTCTGCAGCGAGCCCTGCGGGCCGCAGTACGAGTACGCCGCGTTGATCTTGTCGAAGAAGGGCGTGCGGCCCGGGCAGCGGATCTCGACGCGCATGTCGCGCGGGAACGAGAGGAGCGAGATCGAGTCGGTCGACGGATCGGCGCGCAGGAGCATCAGCGTGTCAGAGCGGCCCGACGCGTTGGGCCCGTCCGCCTTGCGGTGGTCGTAGCCGATGACGAGGGCGACGGCCGGCTGGCCCGGGAGCGCGACACTGAGCTGACGAGCCGCGCGCTTGACTTCGGGAGTCTTCGCGGCGACGGCTGCAACCGACTGGTGGAAGTAGAGGTACGCGCCGCCGGCGGTGCCGGTCGCCATGACGAGAAAGGCGATCCCGCACCACATCGCGAGCTGGCCGACGAGACGGGCGCGGGAGCGCGGCGAGCGCTCCGGCTGGCGGTAGCGGGTGACGGGCGAGACGGCGCCTGGTGGCAGTACCGCCTTCCCGTTTCCGTTCGGAGCGGCTCCGCGCCCCAGTCCTCGTTTCAGGGTGGTCCGCATGAAGAGTCCGGTTTACGACGACGAGCGCCTCGACGGGCGCCCGCCGGCGGAGGATAGCTCAGCGACAGGCCATGCTTCGGCGTTCGCCGCCCGGATCCCTACGAAGCGCTGCGAAGACGTAACGCGAGCCTCAGCTCGCTGTCGCGCCGATCGGCGCGTCGAGCGTGGCGAGCGCGTCGCCGAGAAAGGCGACCTCCTCTGGCGTCCCGGCCGTGATGCGCAGCGCATCCGGCGCGCCGAACGCGCGCAACGGCCGCACGATCACGCCGCGGTGGAGAAGCGCCTCGTTCAGGGCATCGGCGTCCCCGACGCGGACGAACAGGAAGTTTGCAAACGCGGGGCCGGCGGGCTCGATCCCGTAGCCGTGGAGGACCTCGTGCAGGAGCGCCATCGACTCGCGGTTCACGGTGCGACGCCGGGCGATCTCGGCCTCGTCGTCGAGGCTCGCGAGCGCCGCTTCCTGCCCGGCAGACGTCACGTCGAACGCACGTCGGACCTTTCCGATCGCAGTGATCACGTCCGCCGGCCCGATCCCGTAGCCGACCCGCAGACCGGCCAGCCCGAAGATCTTCGAGAAGGTGCGGAGAACGAGCACGCGGTGTCCCCTCACGAGGTACTCGCCGATGGCCTCTGGATAGTCGGGAGCCTCGATGTACTCGAAGTAGGCCTGGTCGAGGACGGTCAGCACGTGCGGGGGGACCCGCTCGAAGTACCCGTCGAGCTCGGCGCGGCTGTTGGTCGTGCCGGTCGGGTTGTTCGGCGCTGCGACGAATACGAGCTTCGTACGGGGCGTGATCGCCTCGAGCAGCGCGTCGAGATCGACGCGTTCGCCCTCGAGCGGCACGCGGACGGGATTGCCGCCGAGCTTGAGTGGGTCGAGGACGTAGCTCGGGAACGAGGGCCAGGCCGTGACGACCTCGTCTCCGGGATCGACGCACGCCATGCAGACGAAGCCGACGACGGCGTCCGCGCCGGCGCAGACGGTCACCTGCTCGAACGCGACGCCGTGACGCTCGGCGAGAGCGGTCCGCAGTCGCCAGGCACCTCCGTCGGGGTAGCGGTTGAGCTCGAGCGCCGCACGCGCGATCGCTTCCCGTGCGGCGGGGAACGGCCCGTACGGGCCTTCGTTCGACGCCAGCTTGACGACCCGCTCCAGCCCCAGCTCGCGCTGCACGTCCTCGACCGGCCGGCCCGGCTCGTACGGGACGAGCCCGTCGAGCGCAGCCCTGATCACGTGAGCGTCGCCGCCGTGGGCGGAGCTCACGTGGCAGGAACTGGATCCGGCGCGGTCACGTACTCGCCGACGATCTCGAGCTCGTCGTCGGACCCGGCGTCGAGCGCAGCAGCCTCGAGCGAGCGACGCCTGATGGCGACCGCAAGCACCGCCGCGAGGATCCCGGCCGAGACGAGACCGAGGCCGATGTACGCGGCGACTTTGAAGCCGCTCCGGCGACGGCGCACCTTCCTCTGAATCTTGCGCTTCCTCGCCCCGAGCACGAGGTAGCCGACGAGCGCGTTCCTCCTCGTGTAGATCTTCATCGTCCCAGGGTAACGGACGACGTTCCTACCTGCGGCGAGGCGGGAGGTCGATTGCGCGCCCGAGTGCCACCTGCCCGGCGATCTTGAGCCCCTCGCCAAGTGTCGGATGCGCGGCCATCCCGTCGGCGATCGTCTCGATCGTGGACTCCGCGTCGAGCGCGACGACCGCGGCTTCGATCAGGTCGGTCGCGTGCGCGCCGACGATGACCACGCCGACGAGCTCGCCGTACGTCGCCTCGTGAATCGTCTTGACCCACCCGGCCGCCTCGCCAGACATGACGGCCCGCGCGTTCGCCACCCACGGGAACCGTCCCGTGACGACGTTCTCGGCGCCGTAGCGCTCGATCGCCTGTGCCTCGGTCAGGCCGACACCGGCGATCTCGGGGTCGGTGTAGATCGGGCGCGGCACCGCCGCGTCCCCCACGACCGCCTCGTGGCCGGTCGCATTCTCCGCCGCGACCTCGCCCTCGCGGAAGGACGTGTGGGCCAGCTGCCAGTAGCCGGCGACGTCGCCCGCCGCGTAGATGTGCGGCACCGACGTCCGTCGGTGGTCGTCGGTTCCGATCCCGGCCTTCGGATCGAACGTGATGCCGGCTGCCTCCAGCCCGATCCCCTCGACGAGCGGCGCACGACCGACGGAGACGAGCATGAGGTCACACTCGACCGTCTCGCCCTCGCCGAAATGCACGACGAGACCCGAGCCGGTGTCCTCGACCTGCGTGCACTGCTTGCCGAGATGCACGACGATCCCGCGCCGCGCGAACGCCTTCCGCAGCTCGCTCGTCGCGTCCGCGTCCTCCTGCGGAATGAGCGACTCGAGCATCTCGATCATCGTCACCTCGGTCCCGAAGCGCTCGAGGATCGAGGCGAACTCGCAGCCGATGATCCCGCCCCCGAGTACGACGAGGCGTCCGGGCACCTCCGTCTGCGCGAGCAGGCCGGTCGAGTCCACGCAGCGCGCGGAATCGATGCCGGGAATCGGCGGCCGGACCGGGTACGAGCCCGTCGCGACGATCGCGCTCGTGAAGCTGATGCCAAGCTCGCCCCTGTCGAACGTGATCGAGCGGGCGTCCTCGAAGCGGCCGCTCCCCTCGAGCCAGGTGACGTTGTTCGCCTTGAAGAGCGAGGCCACGCCCCCCGTCATCTGCTTCACCACCGCGGCCTTCCACTCGTTCGCCTGCGCGAAGTCGAGCGACGGCTCGCCGGTGACGACGCCCAGCTTCGGGTCGATCTCGCGCGCGGCGTGGAGCGCGTGCGCGGTCGAGACCCATGCCTTCGTCGGGATACAGCCGACGCGGAGACACGTTCCGCCGAGTTCCGACTCGCGCTCGACGCACCCGACGCGAGCGCCCAGCTGGGCCGCCCTGATCGCCGCGGTGTACCCGGCAGGGCCGCCACCGAGGACGGCGACGTCGAAGTCCATGGCATCGATCCTACTGACCCGCCAGCACCCGGCGGCCGCGATGCGACGCTGCCACGCGTTCGCTTGCGAGTCGGCTCAGGTCGGACCGGCCGACGCACCCGAGCAGATCGTCGGACACGGGCGAGCGCTTCACCGAGTGTGGCTCGCACTGACGCGGCGCGGCCTGTACACGCATCCGCTGAGTCAGATCATCGACTGCCCGGCGACCGAGCGCGAGCTCTCCGCGCGGCTCGGTGTCGACGACGGCCTGCGCCCACTCTCCGTCTTCAGGGTCGGTCGCTCCGAGGCGCCGGCCGAGTCGCACCGGATGCGCTGACCGGGTCGGTCACGCCGACCCGGTCAGATCCCGGCTCATCGTCACGCTCTGCTCGTCGCCGCTGCCGACGACGTGGAAGCCGTGATGCTCGTAGAAGGCAACGAGCGGCGCATTGTCACGAGCGACGCTGAGGCTGAGGGCGCCGTAGCCGTCGGCGCGAGCCCGCTCGCACAGAGCCTCGAGCAGCGCCTCCCCCACCCCATGTCCGCGACGGCTCGGCACGACCGCGATCGCCAGCTCGGGAGTCTCCTCGTCGACGAACCCGTACCCGGGCTGATCCCTGCGGAAGAGCCGGTACCAGGCCGCGCCGACCGGGAAGGCCTCGTCGACGGCGATGAGGACGGTGTCGCCCGGCCGCCCCCACCCCTTCACGTACCTGGCAGGCGGCCCCGGGCCGTCGCCGGGGCTCCGCTCGCGCCAGTAGTACGCGTGGTGGAGCATGTCGCGGAGGAACCTGACGTCCTGCCGACCGCCCCGCCGGATGACCATGCGGAGAGCCTAGAGGCTGTGTCAACACGGGCACCGCCGCCGCGAAGCGGCCGCGCTAGAGAGCGAGGGCGGGCGTCTCGACGAACGCCTTGACGTCGCGGAGGAACTCGGCGCCCTCCGAGCCGTCGATCGCGCGGTGGTCGCACGTGAGCGTCATCGTCATCGTCGGGACGATCGCAAGCTCGCCGTCGACCGCGGCGACGCGATCCTCGATCGAGCCCACCGCGAGGATCGCGACCTGCGGCGGGTTGAGGACGGCCACGAACTGCTCGATGCCGTACATCCCGAGATTCGAGATGGTGAACGTCCCGCCCTCGAGGTCCGGGAGCTGGAGCTTGCCCGCGCGCGCTCGGGAGACGACGTCCGCGCGATCCCGCGCGATCTCCAGCACCGATTTGCGATCGGCGTCGCGGATGACGGGGACGACGAGACCGCTCGGCGCGGCCACTGCGAGCCCGACGTTCGCTGCCCGGAAGCGGTGGATCTTCCCCTCGACGAAGTTCGCGTTCACCGGGCGGTGACGGACGAGCGCCGAGGCGACGAGGCGCGTGAGCACGTCGGAGACGGTCGGCTTCGTCTCACCCTCCCGGAGTAGCTCGACCATGCGCTCGCGGGTCGCGACGAGCTCCGTGGCGTCCGCGCTCACGGTGAGCTGGAACACCGGCGCTGCCCACGCCTCCGTGAGGCGACGTGCGATCGTCTTCCGCGTGGACGTGAGCTCGACGACGTCCACCTCGGGCTGCGCTGGACCTATCGGCGCCGGGGCGGCCGGGCGGAACGCAGCCTGCTCGACGTCTTCCGCGATCACGCGTCCCTCGGGGCCCGTGCCCACGACCCCAGCGAGGTCGATCCCGCGCTCTCGAGCTATCCGGCGCGCGAGCGGGCTCGCCTTCACGTGCTCACCCGGAGCCCTGGTCGGAGCCTGCGCCGACGCAACATCCGCCTCGAGCTCTGGCGCCGGCTGGTCCTCGGTCTCGGTCGGCGCCTGGGGTGCCGCAGATGGAGCAGGCGCCGGAGCGGGCGGGGCTCCGCCATTTCCGCTCTGCGCATCCGCCAGCAGGGCGGAGACGTCCTCATCCTGGGCGCCGATGATGCCGACGGTCGTCCCCACGTCCACCTCGCCGTCGGCGACGACGATCTTCAGTAGGACGCCCTCGGACTCGGCTTCGACCTCCTGCGTGACCTTGTCCGTGTCGAGCTCGTAGAGCGGCTCGCCCTTCGCGACCGCCTCACCCTCGGTCTTGAGCCAGCGGACGATCGTGCCCGACTCCATGCCCTGACCCAGCCTCGGGAGCTTGACCTCCGTCGCCATCGCTAGCTGCGCGCCACCGTCCGCTGGATCGCGGCGAGCACGTCGTCTGCGTGCGGGACGGCCCACTGCTCCATCCCGGGTGAGAACGCGAGCGGCGCGAACGCCGCCCCGACACGCTCGATCGGTGCGTCGAGCCAGTCGAAGGCGCCGTGCTGGATGACGGCCGCGAGCTCCGCCCCGAAACCGCCGCGCGTGACCGCCTCGTGCGCGGTGACGCAGCGTGTGGTCTTCCTCACCGACTCGACGATCGTCTCCTCGTCGAGCGGGAGCAGCGTGCGGGGGTCGACCACCTCGACCGAGATGCCCTCCTTCTCCGCGTCCTCCGCCGCCTTGAGTGCCTCGTGGACGAGGCGGCCGGTCGCGACGACCGTCACGTCCTCGCCTTCGCGATGGATGCGCGCCTTGCCGAGCGGGATCGGCTCGAGCTCCTCGGGTACCTCGCCCTTGATCGGGTACAGCGTGCGGTGCTCGAAGAAGACGACCGGGTTGTCGTCGTAGATGGCCGACCACAGGAGGCCGCGGACGTCCTCGGGCGTGGACGCGAACACGACCTTGAGACCGGGGACGTGCACGAACCACGCCTCGAGCTGCTGTGCGTGCTGCGCGCCCGGCGACCACCCGGCGCCGCCCTGCGTGCGAATGGTGAGCGGCACCTTCACCTGGCCGCCCGACATCGTCCGATGCTTGGCCGCCTGGTTCACGAGCTGCTCCATCGAGATCGTGAGGAAGTCCTCGTACATGATCTCGACGATCGGGCGCATCCCCTGGACGGCCGCGCCGATGCCGCTGCCGACGATCGCCATCTCCGAGATCGGCGTGTTGCGCACGCGACCCGGGCCGAACTCCTCGAGCAGGCCCTGGGTCACCGCCATCGACCCGCCCATCTCCGCGATGTCCTCGCCCATGATGAAGACGCGCTCGTCCTCCCGCAGCGCCTTGCCGAGCGCGTCGCGGACGGCCTCCCGGTAGGTCAGCTCAGGCATAGACGTACTTGAGCGCGTCTTCGGGAGCCGGGTCGGTGCCGGCCTTGGCGAACTCGACGGCCGCGTCGACCTGGGCGGTCACCTCGGAGTCGATCGCCTCGAAGTCCTCGTCCGAGAGCTCGAGCCGTGCGGCGAGCAGGCGGATCGGGTCCTTCGTCTCGCGCTCCTCCCGGAGCGCGTCCTTGTCCCGATAGACCTGGGGATCACCGACGAAGTGGCCGGTCAGCCGGTGCGTGCGCAGGTGCAGGAGGACCGGGCCCTTGCCCGAGAGAGCATGCTCGCGTGCGGCGAGCGTCGCGAGGTAGACAGCCTCGACGTCCTGGCCGTCGGCCTCGATGAGCTTCATGCCGAAGGCGACCGCGCGCTTGCCGAGCTCGTCCACGGGCAGCGGAAGCTGCTGGCTCGCCGGCGTCGACTCGGCCCAGCCGTTGTTCTCGAGCACGAAGATCGCGGGCACCTTCCACAGCTGCGCGAGGTTCATCGACTCGTGGAACGTGCCGGTGTTCGTCGCGCCGTCGCCGAAGAACGCAACCGCGACGCGCTTCTCGCCGCGCATCTGGAAGGCGAGCGCCGCGCCGACTATCCCGGGGAGCCCGCCTCCGACGACTGCATTCGCACCCAGGTTGCCGACCTCGACGTCGTACAGGTGCATCGAGCCGCCATAGCCGCCGCTGCAACCTTCGACCTTGCCGTAGAGCTCGGCCATGATCCGCTCCACCGGCGTTCCCTTAGCGATCGCATGGCCGTGCGCGCGGTGCGTCGACGCGATCACGTCCTCGCGCCTGAGAGCAGCGCAGACGCCGGTCGCGGTGGCCTCCTGGCCGATCGCGACGTGCAGGAACCCGGGCAGCTCGCCGGCGCGGAAACGGTCCTCGACCTTCTCCTCGAACCGGCGGATGAGCAGCATCTCGTGGAAGAAGCCGCGAAGGGCTTCCCGGGAGACGCCTCTGCCTCCTGACTCGACGGGCTCTTCTACGGTCGTCATCGACCGGCCATTATGCTGATCCGCCGATGCGGACCGTCGAACAGTGGACGCAGATCGAGGAGGGCCTCTCTCCCGACTGGTCGGAGGCGCAGCTCACGTTCGTCGCGGAAGGCTCGGTCGCTGACGCGGCCGCGGTGCTCGGCCCGCTCCAGCCTGGACGCGTCGGGGACGGTCTCAGGCTTCACATCACGCGTGCCGACGGAGGCGTCGAGCGGGCGCGCAACATCTTCCGGCGACTCGACGCGGGGCGGATCTGGGGCACGCTGGAGCTGATCGGCGCCATCGAGGACGTCGTTCCCAGCGCAGCCGCCGCGAAAACGCCCTCGCCCACGATCTCGCTCGCGGCAGCGTGGGACGAGACGCTCCAGGAGCTCCCACCCGACTGGAGCGACATCCTCTGCGTGCTCGAGCTCGACTCGAGCGACCACCTTCCTCGCGCCGCGCTCCTCGGCGCTCCCATGAATCCCTCGCGGGTACCCGACGAGACCGCCCTGCAATTCCGTGCGTCGGGGAAGCAGGGCTACGGCGTGGCGCCGCAGATGGCACGTCGCTGCTTCGAGCGCATGGACGCCGAGGGGATCACCGGCTCGATCCGGGTCGTCTACGGGCTCTCGGAGACGGAGAACGTCGCGACGCAGGGCCCGGTCTGGCGACTGGCCGGCCGCTCTGTCTAGCTCGACGACATTCCGCCCTCCAAACTCATCGGCAATCCGATCTGCGTCCGATCGCGAAGAGTCGATCAGGTCAACAGATCGGGAGGCCGCATGAGCAAACGAAGACTGGGAGTCGGAGCGGTTGTCGTCGCGCTGCTCGTGGCCGGCGTGTGGTCGGGAATCGGCAGCGCTCGCTGGCTCGGTACGGATACCGAGGCAATCGCGTTGACGGCGGCCCTCACTCCGGGCAAGGAGGTCCCGAAACCGGTCGGGGCGAAAGCAGGCGCCGGAGGCCGCTTCTCGGCTGGGCTGACGAGAAAGGCAACCGGGGGCACGCTCGCCTGGCGCCTCACCTTCCACGGGCTGACGGGAAGGGCGATCGCGGCCCACGTCCACATCGGAGCGCCCGGCAAGGCCGGACCGATCGCAGTCCCGCTGTGCGGCCCGTGCCGTTCGGGACAACGCGGCGACGCGAAGGTCAACGCGCGCACGATGGCCGCGCTCCTGGGAGGGCGTGCGTACGTCAACGTGCACACACCAAAGAACCCGGCAGGTGAGATCAGGGGACAGGCCCGGAAGGGCGGACAGGCCGGTCGCCCCTCCGACCACCACGACCACCACCGACACCACGACGACGACCACCCCGTACCCGCCCTATCCGTAGCCGCCCCTCTTGCAGGGTCGTCTTGCAACCGGCCGCCCGAGGGCGGCCGGTTGCGTCAGTGGGGTCTCACGAGCGCAGCTCGGCCGCGAAACGCTCGGCCAGCGCAGAGACGATGCGGTCTCGCACCTCGGTCGCGTCCTCCTCCGTGAGCGTCCGCTCCGGCGACTGGAACGCAAGGTGCATCGCGACGGACTTGCGGCCAGGCCCTGCCTGTCCGCCACGGTAGACGTCGAACACGCGCGCATGGCGCAGGAGCTCGCCGGCGGCCTCGTGTGCGGCGTCGACGAGCGCCCCGACCTCGACGTCCTCGTCCACGACGATCGCGATGTCCTGGAGCGTCGCCGGATAGGTGAGGACGTCCTCGTAGACGATGCGCTCGGGAATCGCGGCCGCAAGCGCGCCGAGATCGATCTCGAACGCCGCCCAGCGCCCCTCGAGCAGTGTCGGATGCAGCTCGCCGAGCCAGCCTGCGTCGGTCTCCGCAGCCTTGCCGGGATGGAGCAGGGTGTTCGACCCGCGTCGGACGCGCAGCTCGACGTGTAACGAGCCGTACAGCGTCTCGACGACGCCCTTCGCGGTCTCGAACCCGCCCTGAACGACGCCTCCGACGTGCCAACTCTCGTTCGGCAGTTGCTCGCCCGACGGGTAGTAGACACGAGCGATCTCGAAGAGGCCGACGTCGTGCGCACCGGCGTCGAGCGCCGTCTTCGCCGCCTCGATGAGCCCCGGAATGACCGTGGTGCGCAGGATCGCCTGGTCGGAGGTCATCGGGCTCGGAAGACGGATCGCCTCCGGGTGCGGATCCCACGGGACAAGGCTCCACGTGTACGCCTCGGACAGGCCGGCGCCGACGAGGACGTCCTCGACGTGACGACGGACTCGCTGCTCCTTGGTGAGCCGCCCCTGCACGTGACGCCGGAGCGGCATCGTGTGCGGAATCCGGTCGAGCAGCGGCCGGGCGATCTCCTCGACCAGGTCGATCTCACGCGTCACGTCCCTCGCCCGCCAGGTCGGCACCGTCACGTCCCAGTCGTCGGAGACCTCGAACCCGAAGCCGAGGAGCGTCGAGCGCTGCTCGTCGGGCGGGACCTCGAGCCCGATCACCTTCGACGCCCGCTCGGGGCGCAGGCGCACGACGGGCTGTTCGGGCAGCGCCGCGTGGACGTCCGCCTGCCCGGTCATGCGCGCGCCCGCGAGGTCGACGAGCATCCGGCTCGCGAGCACGGCGGCCGGCTCGGCGAGGTACGGGTCGACGCCCTTCTCCCAGCGATTCGATCCAGCAGTGCGCAGCGCCAGGCGCTCGGACGAGCGGAGGATCCCGAGCGGCTCGAAGTTCGCGGCCTCGAGGAGCAGCTCGGTCGTCGACTCCGTGACCTCGCTGTCCTCGCCGCCCATGATCGCCGCAAGTGCGACCGCGCGCTCGCCGTCGGTGATGAGCAGGTCGTCCGTCTCGAGGCGGCGAAGCGTGCCGTCGAGCGTCCGCACCTCCTCGCCCGCGCGTGCATGCCGGACGGAGATGCGACCGTTCGCGAGCTTCGTGCGGTCGAAGGCGTGCAGCGGGCTCCCCCACACGTGCATGACGTAGTTCGTGACGTCGACGACGTTCGAGATCGAGCGCATCTCGGCGAGGAAGAGGCGCGAGCGCAGCCACTGCGGCGACGCCCCGATCGCGACGTCGCGGAACACGCGCCCGATGTAGCGCGGGCAGGCGGCGAAGTCGTCGACGGTCACGTCGACGACTTCGGCGTCGACGACGGCGGGGTCCTCGGGCTGCGGCGGATGCAGCTCGCCGCCGAGGAGCGCGGCGACCTCGCGCGCGAGACCGACCATCGAGAGCAGGTCGACGCGGTTGACCGTCGGCGTGACGTCGAGTACCTGGTCACGGATCGGCAGCACGTCGACGAGCGGCGTCCCCGGCTCGGGCCCGTCGGGGAGCAGCATGATCCCGAGGTGATCCTCGCCGAGGCCGACCTCGTCCTCGGCGAGGATCATCCCCCGCGACGCCTGGCCACGCAGCTCGCGCTCGTCGAGAGGCTGGTCGAAGATCGGCAGGTACGCGCCGGGCAGCGCGACGGCGACCGTCGCACCGGCCTCGAAGTTCCACGCGCCGCAGACGATCTGACGCGCGTCGCCCTCGCCCACGTCGACCTGGCAGAGCCGCAGGCGATCCGCGTTCGGATGCGGGACGACCTCGAGGACGCGCCCGACGAGGAAGTGGCCGAGGTTGCCGTCGACTTCCGGCACGCCGACGTCGATCACGCGCTCCACCTCGAGCGCGGAGATCGCAAGGCGGTGCGCGATCTCGGCGGTCGACGCGTCGACCGTGACGTACTCGCGCAGCCAGGAGAGAGGCGCGCGCATGTCTAGAACTGCCCCAGCAGTCGCGGGTCGTTGCGCCAGAGCTCGCGCAGGTCGGGGATCCCGTGTCGCAGCACCGCGATCCGCTCGAGCCCCCAGCCGAAAGCGAACCCCGTGTATCGCTCGGCGTCGTAGCCGACGAAATCGAAGAGGTTCGGGTCGACCATCCCCGAGCCGCCGACCTCGATCCAGCCCGAGTGCCTGCACACGGGGCAGCCCGAGCCGTTGCAGATGTGACACGAGACGAGTGCCTCGACCGAGGGCTCGGTGAACGGGAAGTGATGCGTGACGAATCGCGTCTCTCGGGTAGCACCGAACAGCGCCTTGCACAGGTAGTCGAGCGTCCCGACGAAGGTCGCCGAGCGTGATCCCCTCGTCGACGGCAAGGCCTTCCACCTGATGGAACGTGGGCACGTGGGTCGCGTCCGGGGTGTCGCGACGGTAGACGCGGCCCGGGCAGACGACGTACACGGGCGGCTGCTGCGACTCCATCGTCCGGATCTGCGCCGGCGACGTCTCCGTGCGCAGCACCGTCTCGTCTCCGAGGTAGAGCGTCTGCAGCGGCGACCGGGTGGGATGTCCTGGTGGGAAGTTGAGGGCGTCGAAGTTGTAGCGTCGTGGTCTCGACCTCGCGCCCGTCGACGATCGAGTAACCGAGCCCGAGGAAGATGTCCTCGAACTCGCGGCGGATCTGCGTGATCAGGTGGAGGTGGCCCGCGCCGGACCGGGGTGCCGGGCATGGTGACGTCGACCCGCTCCTCTCTGAGCTTGCGATCGAGCTCGGCGCGCTCGAGCTCGTGCTGGCGCGCGGCGATCGCGCTCTCGAGCCGCTCGCGCAGAGCGTTCAGCGCCATGCCGGTCTCACGGTCGCGAACCTCGCGGAGCGCGAGCTTGAGCTCGCTCTTGCGCCCGAGGAAGTCGACCCGTACCTGCTCGATCTCGTCGACCGTCGTTGCCGTCTCGGTAGCGGCGAGCGCGGCGTTCTCGAGTGCCTGGGCGTCCACGGGAGCGCCGAGGTTACCAACGTGTTCGAGCCTGCTTGAATCGCTCGGATGACGCTCTACGACGAGATCGCGGGGATCTACGACCCCTGGAGCCGCTCGGTCACGGAGGACGTCGACTTCTACGTCGAGCAAGCGCTCGCGGCGGGCGGCCCCGTTGTCGAGCTCGCAGTCGGCACCGGGCGGATCGCGATTCCCGTCGCGCGCGCGGGCATCCGCGTCATCGGCGTCGACTCGTCGCCGGCGATGCTCGCCGTGGCGCGTGCAGCCGCGGAGGAGGCGGGAGTCGCCGAGCAGCTCGACCTCCGCGTGGGCGATCTTCGCGAGCCGCCCGTGGCCGAGCGGGTGCCACTCGTCGTCTGCCCCTTCCGCTCGCTGCTCCACATGGAGACGGAGGCCGAGAAGCTGCGAGCGCTGCGGGCAGCGCGCGGCCTCCTCGAGCCGGACGGCCGCTTCGTCTTCGACGTCTTCGCTCCGAGCCGCGAGGACATCGAGCAGACGAACGGCCGCTGGCTCGAGCGCGAGCCGGGGATCTTCGAACGCGCCGACTGGGACGAGGAGTCGCGGACGCTCTCGTTGTCGGTGCGCTCGTCCGAGGGAGCGGCCACGACCTTTGGGCTGCACTGGCTCTCTGCACCGGAATGGCTGCGACTGCTCGACGAGGCGGAGCTCGAGGTCGAGGAGCTCTACGGCTGGTTCGACGGGCGGCCATACGACGGCGAGGAGGACATGGTCTTCGTCACACGGCGATCGTCTAGAGTCGAGGGCTCGTGATCTGGGTCATCGTCCTCGTGGTCATCCTCGTCGTCCTGGCGCTCATCGTCGTCGGGCTCTACAACCGGCTCGTCCGCGATCGCAACCGAGTCGACAACGCGTGGGCCCAGGTCGAGGTGCAGCTGAAGCGGCGCTGGGACCTGATCCCGAACCTCGTCGAGACGGTGAAGGGCTACGCGGCCCACGAGCGCGGCGTGTTCGAAGCGGTGACCGAGGCGCGGACGCGGGCGCAGCTGGCGCAGTCCCCCGCCGAGTCGGCGCAGGCCGAGGGAATCCTGAGCCAGGCGCTCGGGCGCCTCTTCGCCGTCGCCGAGGCCTACCCCGACCTCAAGGCGACGCAGAACTTCCAGGAGCTCCAGGCGCAGCTCTCGGAGACCGAGGACAAGGTCGCCGTCAGCCGGCAGGTCTACAACGACACGGTGCTCACGTACCACAACGCGATCCAGACGTTCCCCGGCACGCTCCTGGCTGGGCCGTTCGGCTTCACGAAGCGCGAGTTCTTCGAGGTCGAGGACGAGGCACAACGCGCCGCTCCGGTCGTCGACTTCTAGCGCTCGCGGCCCTCGCCGCGTGCGCGGTTCTCGCACTTCCGGCCGCCGCCGCGGCTGACGACTTCTCGCTGCTCTCGGCCGACGTCGCGGTCGACGTCCAGGACGACGGCTCGCTCGGCGTGAGCGAGCGCATCGAGGCGGCGTTCTCGGGCGACTTCCACTTCGGCTACCGCGACATTCCGCTCCGCAAGGGCGAGTCGCTCGTCAACCCGTCGGTCGTCGAGCGCGGCCTCGCTTTCACCCGCGGAAACGACACGGCGCTCGAGCCGGGGACTCCCGGCACGTTCGGGGTCGTCCGGCGCGGGGACTCCGTGCGGATCGTCTGGTACTTCACGGCCAGCGACCAGACGCGCGCGTTCACGATCTCGTACACGCTCCGCGGCGTCGCCGTGGCCTACGACGACGTCGTCGACGTCAACCTCAAGGTGTGGGGCGACCAGTGGAACGAGCCGCTCGACCGCCTCGTCGGGGTCGAGACCGCCCCCGGGAAGATCCTGCGGGGGTGGGGCAAGCCGGTCTGGGTGCGCGGTGACGTCGAGCTCGTCGGCACGCGGGCGACCTTGCGAGCCGTCGCCGTTCCAGCGCACCAGTTCGTCGAGCTCCGGACCCTGATCGCGCGCTCGGCATTCGCGTCGACCGCGGGGATGAAGGTCGCACGCGGACCGGCCTTCCAGCGGATCGTCGACGAGGAGCTCGCCGACGCGAAGCGCTTCCAGCGCGACCACGACCGGATCGACGCGCTCGAGGCTCACCCGCTGCGTACCGGCCTCGTCGTGCTCGGCCTGGCGATCATCCCAGCGCTCCTCGTCATCGCCCTCGTCTTCTGGTTCATGGGGCGCGAGCACCGCACGGGCTACGACCGCGAGTACGAGCAGGAGCCGCCCACGGACACCGAGCCCGCGCTCGTTCCCACGCTTCTGCGGCAGGGCGGCGATGCCGGCTCGTACGAGTTCACCGCGACGCTGTTCGACCTGATCCGCCGTGGCGTCTACAAGGCGGAGCACGTGACGACCGAGCGGCCGATCTGGGGAGGTCTGCGTAACGAGACGGTCTCCGACCTCGAGCTCACCGCGGGCGAGAGCCGAGAACTCCGCTCCTGGGAGCGAGCGGTGGCAGACGTCGTCGACAGCGTGCTCGACGGCGGGAGCGAACGGCTCTCACGATTCCGCGAGCGCATCCAGGCGGAGCGCGAGTCGATGAGCCGCCGCTTCGAAGCGTTCAAGACCGACGTCGCCGCCGAGGCCGACAGGCTCGCCTGGTTCCGCTCGACGGGTGCGGTCCCGCTGGGCATCGCCGTCGTCGCGTTCGCCCTCGCCGGCGGAGTGTCGATCTTCCTCGCGGTGCACCACTGGCGTCCCGTGTATCCGCGCTACTCGGACGTCCTCCTCGTCGGCCTCGGCGTGTGCCTGGTCGCGAACGCCGTGCTCTGCCTCGGAACGCTCCTGTTCAACCGCCGCGCGTGGCGTCGCCGCAGTCGCTCGGGCCAGGAAGAGGCCGAGCGCTGGGACGGCGTTTCGGCGCTACCTCTCGGACTTCCCGCGTCTGCAGGAGGCACCGCCTGCGACGCTCGAGCTCTGGGAGCGCTATCTCGTCTACGGGATTGCGTTCGGGATCGCGGAGCGCGTGCTCCAGGGCGCGCAGCTGCACATGCCCGAGGCGGTGCACGAGGCGAGCTCGATCTACTGGATCTCGTCCTGGGGCGACCTGGGCTCCGGCGCGACCAGCCTGTCCGTCGGGGATCTCGCCTCGGGTTTCGGAGACGCGCTCGCGCCGCCGAACTCGGGCTCGGGCGGCTTCGGCGGCGGCTTCTCGGGCGGTGGAGGTGGCGGCGGAGGCGGAGGCGGCGGCGGCTTCGGCTGAACCGGACCGGTCCCCCGAAGCCATCTGGTGCCGAGCAGCGAGTCGTGGCACGCTCCCGTCATGAGCTCGATCGACGCAGACGGAGCGAAGCGCTGCGCTCTCGCCTGCGTCACCGCGCTCGCATAGGCGCTTCGCCTTCCTGATCGCAGGACGGCGACGGCGCCGTCCTACCGGGTGGATCGCCCCGCTCAGGGGCATCCGAAGCACGCCCCGGGCCGACCTCGGAGGTCTCACGAAAGGACTCGCGCCATGTTCACCAGGGCCAATGCACGCTACGTCGTCGTCTCGTTGACGGCGCTCGCCGGCATGTTCGCCGGTCTCGGCGGAGGCTGGTTCGAAGGGAGCTAGCGGCGTCGCGAGAGCTCGTAGAGGGCGATCGCACCGGCGGCGGCGACGTTCAGCGACTCGGCGTCGCCGGGCGTCGGAATCGAGACACGCCTCGCCTGCGCGACGACCTCATCCGAGAGCCCCTCGCGCTCCGAGCCGAGCAGGAACGTGAGCGGCGCCTCGAGCGTGGCATCGGCGAGCCGGCTCGCCGTCGTGCGCGACGAGGGCCACATGTGGTTCGGGCATGTCGCCCCACGCGATCAGCGGCACCCGGAAGATCGCGCCGGCGGACGCGCGCAACGCGCGCGGCCCCAGCGGATCCGCGCATTCCGCCGAGAGCGCGACTCCGGCGCCGAAGGCGTCGGCGGTCCGCAGGAGCGTGCCGACGTTCCCCGGGTCGGACACGCGCCAGAGCGCGAGCACGACATCGCGCGTCTCTTTCGGCAGGTCCGCGCTCCGATAGACGCCGATCACCCGCGGCGGGTGGCCGAGCGTCGAGACCTCGCCCAGGAGCTCGGGCACCACGTTCTCGCCCGCGACGAGGAGATCGAGCGGCTCGACGCCCGCGGCGACCGCCGCCTCGACGAGGTCCTCGCTCTCGACGGCGAAGAGCCCTGTCTCGAGGCGGTGCTTGCGCCCAGAGAGAAGCTTCCGGACGAGCCGGAGCTTCTCGTTCTGGCGCGACTCGATCAGGCCGCTGCTTCGGCCGACTCGAGCGCTGCTTTCGCGCGCTCGGCGACGGCGGCGAACGCCTGCGGATCGCTCACGGCGATGTCGGCGAGCGACTTGCGGTCGAGCTCGATGCCCGCCTTGCGAACGCCTTCCATGAACCGGTTGTAGGAGAGGCCGTGCTCGCGGGCAGCCGCGTTGATGCGGATGATCCAGAGCGAGCGGAAGGTCCGCTTCTTGACCTTGCGGTCGCGATACGCGTAGACGAGCGAGTGCTCGACCTGCTCCTTCGCGAAGCGATAGCTCGACTTCTTCCTGCCGTAGTAGCCCTTCGCCTGCTCGAGGACCTTGGCGCGCTTCTTGCGCGCGTGGACGGCACGCTTGACCCTGGGCATCGCTCAGCCTCCCCGCAGGAGCTTCTTGACACTCTTGACGTCGCTCCCGGCGACGTCGTACATCTTCCGGAACCCGCGCCTACGCTTCGACGACTTCTTCTCGAGGTTGTGGCTCCTCATCCCGTGCCGGCGCAGGAGCTTCCCCGTCCCCGTCACCTTGAAGCGCTTCTTCGCGCCCTTCCCTGTCTTCATCTTTGGCATCCGTCTTCACTCCTACGTTCTTGTTCGGGGCGAGCACCATGACCATGTTGCGACCGTCGAGAAGAGGCTGCTGCTCGATCCCGCCGAGCTCCTTCACGTCCTCGGCGAGCCGCATCAGCAGGTCCCGACCGCGGTCCGGGTGCAGCGTCTCGCGGCCCCGGAACATGATCGTGACCTTGACCTTGGCGCGCTGGCCGAGAAAGCGCACCACGTGGCCCTTCTTGGTCTCGTAGTCGTGGATCCCGATCTTCGGTCTGAGCTTGATCTCCTTGATTTGGATCTGCGTCTGGTGCTTGCGGGCCTGCTTGGCGCGCTGGTCCTGCTCGTAGCGGTACTTCGAGTAGTCCATGACCCGCGCGACGGGCGGATCCGCTCCGGCCGCGACCTCCACGAGATCGAGGCCCTTGCCGTATGCGAACTCGAGCGCTTCCTTCGTCGGGAGGATCCCGACTTGTCCGCCCTCTTCGTCGACGAGACGGACGCTCTGCGCGCGGATCTCCTCGTTGATTCGCTCGTCCCGCTTGCGCGGTACCTGACGGTCGAGATCCGGCCTACGGCGGCGAGGTCTCAAAGGCCCTTCATCAAGCTCTCAGCTTCCTCCTTGTAAACGACAAAAACCGCTGCAAGCAGCGGCCCGTCACCTCGTCCAACCGGCTCGGTTGAACCTCCGCGAGTCATACCCGGGAGGTGAGGAAGCGATGAGCTCCTACTTGCAGACGGAGGATGCTAGCAGCAGTGCTCTCCGCACGATCGGAATCCGCAGGTACGCCACAAACCCCGAAGGCGTCCGCTTCGCGGCGGCGGTGTCGGCGTGGACTCAACGCCGCTCGGGGTCGGCCTCGGCGGCGAGACCGCGGAAGCGCTCGAGGAGCTCGTCGAGAGAGAGTGTGGACTGCTCTCCCCTGCGCTCGCGAACGGCGAGCGACTCGTCCGACTCGCGGTCGCCGTAGACGACGACGTACGGCACCTTCTCGAGCTCGGCGTCGCGGATCCGCTTGCCGAGCGTGTCGTCGCGATCGTCGACCTCGACGCGGTACCCCTCACCGGAGATTCTCGCGTGCAGGCTCTCGGCTGCTTCTCGGTGCCCTTCGCCGACCGGGAGCACGCGTGCCTGCACCGGCGCGAGCCAGAACGGGAACTCGCCTCCGTAGTGCTCGACGAGGATCCCGATGAACCGCTCGAGCGAGCCGAGCAACGCGCGATGGATGACGACGGGCGAGTGCTCGCGATTGTCCGGCCCCATGTACGTCAGGCCGAACTTGACCGGCATCTGGTAGTCGAGCTGGATCGTCCCCATCTGCCAGCTGCGGCCCAGGACGTCGGTCATGTGGAGGTCGATCTTGGGGCCGTAGAACGTCCCCTCGCCGGGCGACACGACGTACTCCAGCTCGTGTCGGCGGAGCGCGGCCTCGAGCGCCCCTTCCGCGTGATCCCACTGCGCATCCGTGCCCAGCCGCTTCTCCGGCCGCGTCGAGAGCTCGGCGCGCGGAGTGACGCCGAAGCGGGCGTAGAGGTCGCTCGCGAATTCGATCATCCCGTCGATCTCGTCCTGGATCTGGCCCTCTGTCACGAAGACGTGCGCGTCGTCCTGCGTGATGTGCTTCACGCGCAGCAGCCCGTGGAGCGTCCCGCCGCGCTCGTCCCGATGCAGCGTCGAGGACTCCGCGTACCGGATCGGAAGATCGCGGTACGACCGAAGCTGCGAGCCGAAGAGCAACATGTGCCCCGGGCAGTTCATCGGCTTCAGCGCAAGCGGCTCCTCGCCCTCGTGGGGCTGGACGAAGAACATGTTCTCCTTGTAGTTCTCGTAGTGACCCGACGTGACGTAGGTGTCGATGTCGTACAGAAGCGGCGTCTTCACCTCGACGTAGCCGCGTCGCGCGTTCTCCCGACGGCGGAGGTCCTCGAGCGCGTTCCAGAGCACCATCCCCCGGGGATGCCAGAAGGGCGAGCCCGGCGAGTGGTCGGAGAGATGGAAGAGGTCGAGGTCGCGTCCGAGCTTGCGGTGGTCGCGAGCTCGCGCCTGCTCGAGGCGCTCCAGATAGGCGTCGAGATCGGCCTGCGAGTAGAACGCCGTTCCGTAGATCCGGGTCAGCTGCGTGTTGCGCTCGTCCCCGCGCCAGTAGGCCCCCGCGAGGCTCGTCAGCTTCACGGCCTTGATCGGCTCGGCGTTCTGCAGATGCGGCCCCCGGCAGAGATCGGTGAAGTCGCCCTGCGTGTAGAGCGAGATCGCTCCCTCCGCGTCGCGCGCGAGCTCGACCTTGTACGGCTGCGACTCCGCCTCGAACCGTCCGATCGCCTCCTCGCGGGAGAGCTCCTCACGGGTCCACACGCGCCCTTCGGCGATCTCCCGCCTGATCTCCTCCTCGATGGCGTGGAGATCGGACTCGGAGATCTGCTCGGGGAATTCGAAGTCGTAGTAGAAGCCGTCGGCGATCGGCGGCCCGATCGCGATCTTGACCCCCGGATGCAGGCGCATGACGGCCTCGGCGAGCAGGTGCGCCGTCGAGTGGCGCAGGACGTAGAGGGCGTCGGGGTCCTCGGTGTCGCGTGTCGTCAGGAACTGGACACTCTCGCCGTCGGCGAGCGGCAGCCTCAGGTCCCGCGTCGACCCGTTCACACGCGCCAAGACCGCCTGCTCGCCCAGCTTCGGCCCGATCGCGCGCGCGGCGTCGAGACCGGTCGCGCCGTCGGGCAGCTCGAGCTCGGACGAGTCGGGAAGGACGATCCTCATGGAGGGCTGAGGATAGACCTGGATACTTCGGGGCGGGATGCATACCCGCACATGGGCGGCCGCCGCCGCCGCGCCGCTTCTGCTCCTCGTCGTCCTCCTCGCGCGGCCGACGATCGACGAGTCGTGGGAGAACCATCCCGCTCATTTCTGGCTCGTCCTCGGCGCGGCCATCGCCGCCACAGCGGTCGGGTTCAGCGTGACGACGGCCGCACGCCGGCGCAGAGACGCGAGGCTCGTGCTGATCTCGCTCGCGTTCGTCGTCAGCGCCGCGTTCCTCGGTCTCCACGCGCTCGCCACACCCGGCGTGCTCCTCGGCTCGAACGCGGGGTTCGAGCTCGCGACGCCCTTCGGCCTGCTGTTCGCGGCGATCTTCGCTGCCGCCGCGTCGCTCGAGCTGCGCCCGGCGCAGGCGGCGGCCGTCCTGCGCTGGACGCCGGGGCTCCTGGTCGTCGTCGCGGCGGTGAGCGCGGCCTGGGCGGTCGTCTCGCTCGCAGAGCTTCCGCCTCTAGACGACCCGCTGGCCGCAGAGCGGCTCGACGGCTGGCAGCTGATCCTGGCGGCTCTCGGCGTGGCCCTGTACGGCATCGCCGCGTTCGGGTTCCTGCGCCTGCATCGACGGCGGCAGGAGCGGTTCGTCCTCGCGTTCGCCCTTTCTTTCGTCCTCCTCGCGGAGGCGATGGTCGTGATCGCGTGGGCCCGGAACTGGCAGGTCTCGTGGTGGGAGTGGCACATCCTCATGTTCACGTCATTCGTGCTGATCGCGTTGCTCGCGCGGGCCGAATGGCACGAGGAGCGGTTCAGCGCGCTCTACCTCGACGAGACGCTTGCCGGCGCCCGCGAGGTGAGCGTGGTCTTCGCCGACCTGGCGGGCTACACGTCGTTCACGGAGCAGCGCGCCTCCGAGGAGGTCGCCGCGATGCTGAACGAGTACTACGGCCAGATCGTCCCGCTGATGGAGCGGGCCGGCGGCGAGGTGCACCAGATAGTCGGCGACGAGCTGATGGTCCTCTTCGGCAAGGACGACACGGTGTCGGAGCACGCCTTCCTCGCAGCCCATGCCGCGCTCGCGCTCCAGAACGTCGCGAAGCGCACGGCCGCGGACCACCCGGACTGGCCCGGGTTCCGCGTCGGCGTGTCGAGCGGCGAGGTGCACGCGGGTCTGGTCGGCGCGACGCGCGGCCACCGCAAGCACGGCGTCGTCGGCGACGTCGTGAACCTCGCAGCCCGGCTCCAGGCGGCGGCCCCGGTCGGGTCGGTGCTCATCGGCGAGGAGACGTTCCGCGCGCTCGGCCCGCGCGCGATCGTGGAGCCCGTTCCGCCGATGACGATGAAGGGCAAGAGCGAGCCCGTGCGGTCGTACGTCCTCCTCGGCCTCGAGCGAGACCGAGATGAGCGGGAACCCTCCGTACACTCAGACGAATGAGCGGCGCCGCCGAGCCAGCGGGACGCGTCCAGCGGCTCGCGAGGCGACCGCTCGAGCAGATGAACGGCGTCGTGCGGGGCGTGCTGCGCGCGCTCCCGCGCGCCGTGGAGGACATGTTCGCCGACCGCTGCACGCAGTACGCCGCGGCCATCGCCTACCGCGTGCTGTTCTCGCTCTTCCCGCTGACGATCGCGCTCGTCTCGATCTTCGGGCTCGTGCTCCAGGACGACGAGCTGCGGCAGAGCGTCATCAGCGAGCTCATCGACTACCTCCCGGTCGACCCGACGGGTCAGGCCGACATCCAGCACTCGATCGAGGAGATCGCGACGCCGCTCTCCGCGATCGGCCTCATCTCGCTCGTCGCGCTGATCTGGGGCGCATCCGGGATGATGGCGTCGATCCGGCTCGGGCTGGAGGCCGCGATGAAGGTCGACCGTGGCCGGCCCGCCGCTCGCGCAAAGCTCGTGGACTTCATCCTCGTGGCGGCTTCGGGCGTTCTCGTCCTCGGGATCGTGGGACTGTCCGCGTTCGGCGCGTTCTTCAGCAAGGTCGCCGATCGCGTCGCCGCCTGGGCGGGCGTCGAGGCGCCGTCCGGCTCGCTGCTGCGCGACGTGATCCAGCTCGTCGCGATCGCGGTCACGGTTCTGTTGCTCTACCGCTTCGTTCCGGCGAGACGTCTACGCCGGAGAGGCGCGCTCGCGGGCGCGATCCTCACCGCCGTCGGCATCTGGGGCACCACGAAGGTCCTCGGAGTGATCTTCGGCGACTTCTCGCGCTACAACGTCATCTACGGGTCGCTCGCCGGGGTGATGACGTTTCTGTTCTTCGTCTACGTCATCGCCTGGATCCTGCTGCTCGGAGCGGAGTTCGCGTACGCATGGTCACAGCCGGCCGGCCCGCCCGGCCCTCCCATTCGCAAGCAGCTGTGGGGTGCCGTCCGCTCCCTCTTCGTGCACCACGAAGAGGGAGCGCCCAGAGCACCTACCGAAGAGCCGGCTCGTCGACCGTAAGCGTCCTCGCGTCCGCGTCGAGCGTGCAGGTGACGCCGAGCGGAAGGGCAGCGAGGTGCTTCGTGTGCCCGAGCGGGTAGCCGTAGACCACAGGGACGCCGAGCGGCTCGAGTCGCTCCTCGAGGACGTCCTCGATCGTGCGCGAGCGGGCCCAGTCCGAGACGGGGCGCAGGTCGCCGTAGTCCGACTTCTCCATCTGCCCGACGACGACGCCCGCGACCTGCTGCAGCTTGCCCGCATGCGCGAGCTGCACGAGGTGGCCGTCGAGGTAGTACGGCGGCGTGTGCGTGTCCTCGAAGAACAGGATCGCGCCGTCGAGCTCGATCTCCCACGGAGTCCCCATCGTCTGCATGAGCAGCCACAGGCACCCGCCGACGAGCGGTGCGGTCGCGCGCCCGCTATGGATCGTGCGCACCCACGGATCGTCCGGGTCCCGAGGCACCTCACCCGCCCCACCCGTCCGGAGAACGTCGAGGAGACGCTCCTTCGAGAACGCGGTGCTCTCGGTCGCACCGACGCCCATCAGGCCGTATCCGTAGACAGTCGCTACGCCGGCGCGTTGTCTGATCGCTACGTGGAGCGCCGTCAGATCCGAGTAGCCGACGAGGGGTTTCGGGTTGGCGGCGATGAGGTCGAAGTCGAGGTACGGGATCGTCTGTGCCGAGCCGAACCCACCCTGCAGTGCCTGCACGACGTCGACCTCCGGATCCGCGAAGAGCGCGTTCAGGTCCGCCCCGCGGCGGCTCGCCGCGCCGGCGACGTAGTCGTCGCGATCCCAGACGCCGGGCGCGAGCTTGACGCGGTAACCGCGCGCCTTCCACCACTCGACGCCGCGGAGGACGTCCGAGCGGCTGTCGTACGGGCTGGCGGCAGCGGCGACGCCGATCGTCCCGCCCTCGGGAAGGGGCTTGCCGAAGCGGGTGGCGCCGATCATTTGCAGACGCGGATCGTCTGCGCAGCCTGGCCCTCTCGCCCGCGGACGTCGGAGGCGACCGCAGTGAGCACGTGCGCGCCCTTGCGCTTGCTGCTCGTTCGCCAGGTCATCTCGTACAGGCCGGCGGTGTTCTTCTGCACGCGTCCGATCTGCCGCTGGCCGTCGAAGAAGCCGACCGAGGAGATCTGGACGTTGTCGTTCGCGACGACGAGGAGCTTCTGCCGCGCCGCGACGCAGCGTGCCTTCTCCGGCGTGACCCACGTGACCGTCGGCCGCGGCACCGCCTCGGCGCGGAAGCCCTGCGAACCGCGTGTTCGGGAACGGGCTGCTCGGACTCCGTGTTGATGTTCTTCGCCTCCTGGTAGTCGGAGACGACGACTTGCATGAACTGCGGTGCCCGGCGTCGAGCGGCAGCGCTTCCCTCGGGATCGCGAACGCCGCGATTCCGGTGGCCGGGTCGTAGAGCGTCGCCCTGACCGTCGACTGCCGCGTTCGACGGCCCGAACACGAGCTGCATGGAGTGCGGATCGACCCCCGACTTCGCGTCGGTGACTTTCGCGACGATGGTCGGGCGGCCGCTCGAGAGTCGTCTGTCGTGAGGACCCGAACGGTCGGCGGCTTGACGTCGTTGACCCACGAGCGCAGGGTGTACTTCCCGGCGAGCGAACGGCCGGTGAACGAGGTCACGACCCGAGTCGACCGAGACGTAGTACTTCCCAGGCGGAAGGAACACACCCCCCGCGGCGCCGATCGAGTACAGGAAGTCCGGCAGCGAGCCGTTGACGTTGACGGGAATCCCCGCGTAGCCGAGCACGTCGTTCTCGTCGAGCGAGCCCATGAACCACGGATGGATGGGCTGGTTCGAGCTCAGAAGCGCCGTGATCGACGCGTCGAGCTTCGGCTCGGGCTTCACGACGACGACGCCTGCGTTGACCGCCTGCTTCGTGATCGTCAGCGAGTAGATCTTCTCCTTGCCGTCGTCGTTCACGGACGGGTCGACGCCGAAGATCCCGAGGATCGAGAACGGCGAGGTCGGCCAGCGATACGCCTGCGCCCGGTCGTCGCCGGTGCGCGTGTCTCCCGACTGCAGCGTCTTCAGCGGCGTGACCGGCGCGGCGGTGAGCGACGAGCGCGATACGGAGAACGCGTACGGGATTCGTCGCGCGTCGCTGCCTCGCCGGAGGACGACGAAGCCGAAGTTGTCCCCCTGCACCGCCCCTGCAGACGCGTGGGCCGTGACCTGCATGACGGCGGTTCCACCGGGGGCGAGCGAGACGGGCGCCGCTTCGACCGTCGCCCCGGCCGACGCGACCTGCGGATGCACCTCCGCGACCCACGTTCCGGCGCCGTCGCCGGCGTCGGACATCGCGACGGAGATCGACCGCGAGTTCGCGCCCGCGCCGGCGACGAGGTAGCCGAACGAGAGCGACTGCGGATCGGTGAATACGAGCGGCTTGTCCGCGGAGCCGACGTTCACGAGCCCTGCTCCCTCGACCAGCACCGACGCTTCTTCCGTCAGGGACGTGGTCGCCCAGGCAGGACCGGCGGTCGACATGAGCGCCGACTTCATCTGCTGCGGGGTCCACGAGGGATGGCGCTGCGTGAGGAGAGCCGCGACGCCGGAGACGTGGGGCGCGGAGAAGCTCGTGCCGTCGAGGACCGCGTACTGGTCACCCGCGAACTCCGGAAGCGTCGACGACAGGACCTGCGCACCGGGCGCGGTGACGTCCGGCTTCAGCGCGTGCCCGAAGGGAGTGAGACCCGACGACGTGAAGCTCGTCGGCACGCCGGCCCACGTCGTCGGCACCTCGGTGATGTCGCGCGTGAAGCGGACCGGTCACGGCGCCGCCGGAGCCTGCCGCCGCGGCGCGGATCCGCGAGCCGTCGAGATCCGAGATCGTGCCGCCCGGAGAGCGCGGTGACGAACGCGAACGTCGGGTCGCCCGGACGGTTCTCGGCGATGACGATGCCGATCGCGCCGGCCGCACGTGCGCGCGCTGCCTTCACGCTGTACGGGCAGCCGCCGCGACTGACGAGCGCGATCGCCCCGCTCAGCGAACCTCCAGGCGCCGCATCGCAGAGCTGCGCGGTTCACCCCGGCGATCGAGCCGACGTCGACGAGCCGCTGGTTCGCGGAGATCCACGACGGGCGGGATGGTGTCGGTGGGCGCGAACGGCATGCGCGGGAGCCCGCTCGGCGAGACGACCTGCAGCGACGGGCCGAAGACGTGCGCGTTCGCGACCGCGCCGACGCTGATCGCGTCCGGCGCCGTCGCGGGCGATCCAGCCGTCCCGAGGCCGAAGAAGTCGCGGTCGTTGCCGGCCGAGATCACAGGGACGACGCCGGCGCGGACGACGTTCGTGACCGCCGGGATGAGGATGTCCGTGCGGGGATCGGCCTGCGGGCCGCCGCCCGAGAAGTTGATGACGTCCATCCCGTCGCGCACCGCGGCCTCGAACGCAGCGACGATCTCGGGGCTGTTCGCCGAGCAGCAGCCACCGAGCGGCGCCGGCGCGGGAACGTTGAAGACGCGGTAGTTGCCGATGTACGCGCGCGGCGCGACTCCCTCGATTCCCTTGACGGCCGGGTGACAGCCGCCGTTCGCCTCGCTGCAGAAGCCGGTCTGCCCCGCTTCGACGTCGGTCTTCACACCGGCGATCACGCCCGCCACGAAGGTCCCATGGAACGACTGGTCGCGGTCGAGCGGAGAGCTGTTCGCGCCCGGCCCCGCGAAGCCGCGCGCGACGATCACCTTCGGCGTCGTCGACACCGGACGTTCCCTTCGGGAAGCCCGGCGGGTACGAGAATCCCGTCGGATCGAGGAACGGATGCTCGTGGTCGACGCCGTCGTCGACGACCGCGACCTTCACGCCCGTCGCCGCGCGCGCCCGTGAGCGCGGAGAACTGCGGCGCGCCGACCACCGACGGCCCACGGTTGAGATCGAGGTGGTACGAGAGGCTCGGGATAGACACGCGTCGGCGATCCCGCTGCCCAGGAGCTCGGGGAGCCGGCTGTACGGGACGCTGACGGCGAAGCCGTTGACGAGGATCTGATAGCGGCGCGAGACGACGCGCCGACGGGATCGAGGTCGTGGACGCGCGCGATCGCCCTCGTCTGCTCGGCCTCGAGCGTGCTCACGTACGAGCGCGAGAACGCGGTGTGCACGTTCAGCTTGCGCTTGACGCCGAGGCCGGCAAACCCGCGCGCGTAGGTCGCGGCGGCGAGCGGCGGGTCCGCCGAGCGTCATGATCACCCGCACCCGGTTGCCTGCGATCGCGCTCGAACGCCGAGAGGTCGGGCGCGGGGCGCACCTTCAGCAGCGCCTGCTCGACGACGCTGCGTGGCGTGCGATCGACGGAGCCGGCCGCCGTCCCGGTGGACATGACGACGGCGACGAGTGAGGCGAGGAGCGCTAGGCGGCGCACCGGCGGCGGAGCTAGCGGACCTTCCCGGTGTAGCTCTGCGACGCCTTCAGGCCCTCGAAGGCCACGCTCACCGACCCTCGGAAGGTCTTGCCCTTCGCGGTCGCCGGGAGGTTCCACGTGCAGGTCGCCGCCCCGCCCTGCACACGCTGAACCGTCGCCTGTCAGCCGCGCACTGCCTACCCGTCCTACGCAGGTCGCACGCCCGTTCTGCACCACCGCTCCCGTGTCGGAGCGCGCCGCGACGAGGCGCAGCGTGAACGAGCGCCCCGCGATCGGCCGTGCAGGCGTCGGCTTCAGGCTCTTTACGACGAGCGTCGGCTTCGTGAGCTGGAGCTGGTACGGATACAGACCGATCAGCGGCGCGAGGTCACGCTTGCAGTTGGTGCAATCGATCGCCCCCGTGGTCTGGTCGAACACCACACCGGACACGACGAGCGCATCGAAGGCAAGACGACGCGTGTTGTTCAAGTCCGACGCGTTGATCTTGAACGTCGGGCCGCTCGACCACGAGCTGGTCAGCGACGCCTGTGTCGCGCTCAGCGTGTAGTCGGAGCCATCCCACTTGAACAGGATTGCCTCCCCCGAGCAGTACTGGAGGATGAAGTCTGCCCCGAAGTTGTCTGGATCGCCCGTCGCCTGGTTCGCGTCGCTGTCGATGTCCATGACGGCCACGAGATCTTGCGAAAGCTGCGCCCTGTTCGGGACGTTGATCCTGAACGTGATCGTGCCGGCGTCGTCGTTCGAGGCGACGATCGTCGTGATGTCCGGCGCCGCCGGGTCCTCGCCGACCGAGTCCTGGTACGTCGTCGGCTCGCCGGCCGCAGGCGCAGCCGGCCCGGAGAGCGCGCCGGAGGCCGCAGCGGGAAGCGCAACCACGGCGACCGCGATCGCGAGAACGAGCCATGGGCGTGTCAGCGGCCGCACGTGAGCGGCAGGGTAGTTGCCGCTCGCGCGGCGCGCAACTACGAGCCGAAGGCGATGACGCTGCGGATCCCGTCCTGCGCTTCCATCAGCTCGAAGCCGCGGTTCACCTCGTCGAGCGTGAGCCGGTGGCTCAGCAGCGACTCGACGTCGATCTCTCCCGCGAGCCAGCGGTCGACGAGCTGCGGGACCTGTGACCGCCCCTTCACGCCCCCGAACGAGGACCCCGTCACCCGTCGCCCCGTGATGAGGAGCCGAGGGACGATCTCGAGGATCTCACCCTTGCCGGCCACGCCGATCATCGTCGCGAGGCCCCACGCCTCGCGAGCGGCCTCGACCGCCTGGCGCATGACCTGCACGTTCCCCGTCGCCTCGAACGTGTAGTCGGCGCCGAACCCTGCGGTCTCGCCGCGGATCCACTCGAGGACGTCCTCTCCAGCCGGGCGCGTGTCGGTCGCCCCGTGGTGCCGTGCGCTCGCGAGCCGTTCCTCCGACAGGTCGATCGCGACGATCCGCTCGGCTCCTGCGAGCCTGCAGCCGATGACCGCGCCGAGCCCGACGAGCCCGCACCCGAAGACGACACACGTGGAGCCCGGTTGCACGTCGGCGGTGTAGAGCGCCGCGCCGATCCCCGTCGCAAGGCCACAGGCGAACGGCGCACAGCCCTCGAGCGACGCCTCGGGCGACACCTTCGCAAGCGCGATCTCCGGCATCACCGTGTACTCGGCGAAGGTGGACGTGCCCATGAAGTGACGCATCGGCTCGCCGTCGCGCGACAGGCGGGTCGTACCGTCCGGGAGGAAGCCGAGCCCCTGCTGGTCCCGGATCGCGGTGCAGCGATTCGTCCGCCCGCTGAGACAGTGAACGCACCTCGCCGCACTCCGGCGCGAAGAGCGTGATCACGCGGTCGCCCGGCGCGACGAGCGTCACGCCCGGCCCGACGCGCTCGACGACGCCCGCGCCTTCGTGCCCGAGCACACACGGCGCGTACCCCGTCGGATCCGCACCCGACGCCGTGTACAGGTCGGTGTGACAGACCCCGCAGGCGCCGAGCCGGACGAGCGCCTCGCCCTCCTTCGGCTCGGCGAGGTCGAGCTCCTGGACGACGAGCGGCTGCCCGAACTCCTCGAGCACGGCGGCGCGAATCTTCATGCGGCTCCTCTCGACGGCATCGACGAGGCGCGATTATCGCGGCCGGTGTGCTGGGAAGCGCCTGCGCCCCCTCCCTCGAACGAGGGGCGCGGCTCCACCCTGGGTGAGCATGACTTGCCGGCGCTCGTGCATACAGTCAGTTTCGTCCCGGCTTCAGGTGGGACTGCGGCAGTACGAATCACCCACAACGGAGGCACGGAAATGGCGTCCGACGGAAGGCACAGCTACTCCGTCTACTCGGGCAGACGGTCGGTCGGGGTTCGCAAGGCGTGGACCGGAGCCGAGGCCGTGGTCGAGTACCTCACCACGATGGGCTGCAGGAGCAACGAGATCGTGACGCTGGGGCCGAACGCCGTCGTCTGGCGTGGCGCGACGTTCACCGCGAAGCCCGTGGTCGTCGAGCAGGCCGCCGCCGCGTAGCGCACGGCTGGGTGCGGTTCGAGCCGCGCGCGCTGAACTGAAGCAACCGGGACTCAAGACTTGCGCAGCTGGCGCAGAAGCACCAAGACGGTGAAGGCGAGCTTCAGCCGGCGCCTGTGCCTGAAGACGTCGCGCGCGAATCGGAGTTGCCGTTTGAGGGTGACAGCGAGAAGCACCACCGCGATGACGGCAGCGATGCGGCGGGGAGTCAGAACGTGCTCGCGAGGTCTCCGCTGCTCCGGGGGGCGCTCCGCAGGGACGGTGTCGTCCATCGCAGCGCATCCTGCCATGGCCCG
Source organism: uncultured Gaiellaceae bacterium (assembly GCA_963776555.1). GTDB lineage: Bacteria > Actinomycetota > Thermoleophilia > Gaiellales > Gaiellaceae > GMQP-bins7. Next base: position 43,845 of record CAVZNK010000042.1, read on the forward strand.
GATCGCAGCGAAGCTCAGGATCGAGGAGCGCGAGCTGGCGGCGGGTACGGGCAGAACTAGCCGGATCGCGGTGGAACTTGGAGGCCTTGGCCGATGCATTTCCGCGGCGACGGCGTGCGTTCGGCGGCGATCACCCACGGACTGACGATGACCGCCGCGGCGATCTGCTTCGCGTTCTGTTGGTTCCGTGCCGCGAGCGGGCGCCGCCTGATCGCCGAGACAGCCGACCAGGGCGTCGTCAGCGGCATCTCCCCGCGTTACCCTCCCCACCGGTGGGCAGATTTTGCGCAGCCTGGCTTCTTTTTGCCCTCCTGCTCGCAGGATGCGGTGGGTCGTCGTCCGCCAACGGCAATGCGGAGAAGCAGATAACGGTTCCCGCGTACAACGGGTATCCCGCGATCACCATCCCCGTCACCTCGGGAACGCCGGCACAGTGCCGGCGCGAGGCGCAAGTCTTCTCCCGTGCTGCGGTGTCGTTCCTGGCCCCGTTCCCATCAGACTCCGACACCCACTTAGTGCTCGCGCGCCTCCAGTTCCTCGAGTTCAAGGCCCATCGTTGCGACGTTGCGATCCTGCGCAAGGCGCTCTCACGCCGCGCAACGGCGAACCAGCGACGGGCCATCGTCGCGCGTATCGAATTTGCTTTCTTGGGCGAGGCCGGGCGCGAACTCACGACTTCGTAGGTCCGCTCGCACCCCGCTGCGTCCGCAAAACCGCCCATGGCGCGTCTGTGCGAGAGTGGGCGGTACTGGGC